>NZ_CACVAD010000006.1 GCF_902726545.1 Yersinia artesiana
GATTTACTCCTCCCAAAATTACTTATATTCGGGAATATGAATGAAGACCCTGAGTATGCAGATTATCTAAAAGAGCAGGTGAATATATTACATCTTAATGATGATATCATTTTTTTGGATGAGGTTCCTCTTCAAACTTATAGAAATAAAAATAATAAATGGTGTTTAAATGAAGTTGATTTGCTCATTATTTGTCATGCTTTGTCTGGTGCTGTTTTATTTACACCAAATGTAAAAAATGTTGAAAGCGTTGGTTTAGGCCCCGCACTAGCAGCTATTTATACTATTCCCTGCGCCGTAACCGAATACTCTGCTTTTACTGAATTCTATGGCTCCGAATACCACCATATAAAAGTTGATCCCGATTTCCCCAGAGATGCGGCACAACAACTATTTGAATGGATGTGTATGCATGCTGCCGGCGAGATAGGAATAAAAATGCAGTTAGTCAGTAATAAGCTTCTTATTCAATCAAAGTTTCCTATAAATCCATGGCAAGATTTTATATATCAATTAAGGAGTGAATCACACGAATTTGACGTCAACCCATTGCTTTATAAATAAACATCATACCTAAGAGGATACATTATGAATATTACGAAGACGGCAATATCTGAAAATTCTTCAGAAATTCCTGATAAAATTGATATTCTAATATTAGGCGGAGGGATGTCAGGTTTAGAATTAGCAAAACATTTAAATAATAGAGAGATAGAAAATATTGTCATTATAGAAGCAGGGCCAGCTGATGATTGCAACCATATAAATGCAGGGGAAGAGTTTCAGCGAGCTGATGAATTTTGGAAGAATGAGGAATCAGATAAATATGCTTACCGTTCGTGGCGATCTTTAAGTGAACCACATTATTCAAAAGGAACATGCTTGCGACGCAGAGTGGGTGGCAGGTCACTCTATTGGCATGGTGTTATTTTGCCAATTGAAGCCGAAACGCTCAAATACTGGCCAGCAAAGATTGTCAGTGATCTCACCGAGAACTGGTTAGAAGGCCCATCCCTTTATACACAGGTACAGTCTGAAATCTTAGCTTGGGCAGAAAAGAACTATGATGCAGACTATTGCTTTAAATTTGCTAATTTTGAATTCAAAGTCGCCCCGCAGGCCACCCGAACACTAGGAAAAGATGAGCGTTGGGAAGCCTATTCTCCCCTATCCTATTGGAAGCAAGATAATAAACTCAGCACAACCCCACTCATTATCGCCGGGCATGAAGCTGTCGCGCTTATTATTGCAAATGGGAAATGCATCGGTGCTAAATTAAGAAATATGGCATCTAATGAGATACGCCATGTATTGGCAGATAAATGCGTACTTGCCTTAGGGACAATTGAAAATTCACGTTTAGCCACTCAAGCACTTTATGATTCGGGGATTTTGATAGAGAAAAAAATAACCGGCCTTGTTGATCATATTGTTCAAGGATTTAATGTCACTATTGAGCACGATAAAGCCTCAGATAAACTCAAAAAGTTAATTGAGAGTCATCCCGACACTATATTTTTTAGCCCTAGCTTAAGTGGTGAGCGTTTTAATTTGTTTTTTACTATCAACAAGTCAGATATTGGTATTGAATTAGAAGCATGGACAATGGGTGAACAAATCCCTTCTGCTCATACAAATATCAGCATAGCAACGAATGGGGAAACCTTGCCATTATCCATTTCGTGTGATTTGGGCTATGCAGATGATGCGCTGATTAAAAAAGAGAAGCATGAATTAGATATATTCTGGCGTGAAGTATGCCGCAATACAAAAATCCCATTTGAATGTTTAGATTTTCAAACAGAATTTATTATCCATGCCCGCACAATGGGAGATGTCCACAAGCAAATGAGATCGCCATTAAGGATCGTCAATTACAATGTCCCAATAACATGGATTAGTCCTCTGGGTACAGAAAACCATGAAGGTAGCACATTACCCTTAGGTGAAATATTAAATGATAATCATGAATTTAATCAAATTAATAATCTATTTGCTATCGGCCCTAGTACATTTCCGCGACCCGGTGCAGCCAACCCGTCATTAACGACACTCGCACTATCTCGGCGTCTCGCTTATATACTTAACTGACTTTATTGTAAATTAATAAGGATATTAATTATGCATAAACCCATTTATATTCTTGGCACTGCCCTATCCCATGATGGTTCAACCTGTCTAATGAAAGACGGAGAAATTATATTTGCAATAGAAAAAGAAAGAATATCAAGAATCAAACATGATGGTTTCAATGATAATGCCACCATTCAATACTGTTTAGACGCGGCGGGTATTGAATATAATGATCTGGCATTAATCGTAGAGCAAAATTCTCATAATCCAATCTTTAGTGAGCAATTAGAATACCGTAAAAACAGGATCTTACCTGCTATGGTACCTGTGGTGACACTTTCACATCACTTAGCCCATGCTTATAGTGCAATAGGTACATCTCCTTTTGAAGATATGGGGGTTGTGGTTATTGATGGACATGGTGGCAGCGTAGATAACTGTAATGATATTAATGGTAATGTCTACAACACGGATAATATACATTATAATAATCGTTACCGTTATTGGGAAACATGCAGTTACTACGTGTATCAAAATGGCAAAATGCTACCCATCTTTAAAGACTTCTCCCGCTGGGTTAATCGGAAGGATAGAAAAACTTATCCCGTTTCAACATGGGAAATAGAAAATTCTATTGGTGAATTTTACGAGGGCATTGCCTTATATATTTTTGGTGAACTTGACTGTGCAGGGAAGTTAATGGGTCTGGCTCCCTACGGCAGAGCAAATGCGATTGATTGGCAACCGTTCTTTTTCAATTCAGGAAAAATAATATTACTTAATGACTGGTGGACAAATATAGACCCATTGTTAAATACTGATCCAGCACATTTTCAAAATAACTTCCAATATTATGCAGACTTGGCCTATTGGGCACAAACCAAACTTGAAGAGGCTTTATTCTACCTGTTTAACTATTACTACCAACTTCATCCGATGAAGAACTTCGCTTATGCCGGAGGGGTTGCGTTAAATGCTACCGCAAATGAAAAACTCATTAATGGGTGTGATTTTGATAACTTGTATATTCAACCTGCGGCAGGTGACAATGGGCTTTCCATCGGGTGTTGTTATTATGGTTGGCTGGAAGTCCTTAAAAAAGAACGAGTCAAACATACTGGTTCACCATTTTTTGGTAAGAACTATAATGATATTAGTGTAATAACTGAGCTTGAAAAATACAGCGATAAAATTGAATACACTTACTGCGAAAATATTGAAGCCATGGCAGCCGACTCAATTGCATCTGGTCAGGTCATTGCATGGTTTCAAGGGGAGTCTGAATTCGGGCCGCGTGCGCTGGGCAACAGAAGCATTCTTGCCGATCCCCGCAGCGCACAGATGAAAGATCACATTAATACCAATGTGAAATTTCGCGAAGATTTCCGACCTTTTGCACCCGCTATTTTACATGAAAAAGTGCAGGAATATTTCCACTTAAATCATGACAGTGACTACATGTTATTTATTGCCTATGTAAAAGAACAATACAGAACTGATCTTCCTTCAATCGTCCATATTGATGGAAGTGCTCGCGTTCAAACTGTTAAAAAAGATATCAATAGAAAATTCCATAAATTGATAACTTCTTTTTTTGAACAGACTAAAATACCCCTATTACTAAATACCTCACTCAATATTAGAGGTATGCCAATAGTAGAAACACCCAAAGATGTCATTGAACTATTTTTGCATTGCGGTTTAGATGTTTTGTTTATCAATAATTATAAGGTTTCGAAGAAGTAAAATAATCAATGGTGTTTCTCGTTAAAATCGCGAGGTTTTATATGCAAGAAAATGTATTCCTCATTCACAAAAAAAATACACTAAAAATAGGTATTATCCATTTATCCACAGAAGGTATCCAAATCTTCGTTGGGGGTGTCGGCTCTTATATCAGAGGACAAATTCAGGCACTACCTGAGGTGATAGATTTTTTATCCACCCATAATATCTGCCTGGAACCACATTTTATTGAGATTGCATACAATAAATATAATGCATTTTTTGATATTGATTGCCACGCCCATTATATAGAAGAAATTCATGAGATAGGAGGAACATTCTCAACGGTACCCAACATGACGTTGGGTAACGAAACGGGGTGTTTATGGCCTTACGGTGATGCTTTTCTCGGTAACTTACAAAACTGGAAAATATCCTCTGCCGCCGCAGCAGCAAAGATTATTGATATTAGTGAGAATTACGATATTACCTTGGCATTTTGCCATGAGTTACCATTTTCGTTTACCCCTTTAATTGTCAGCTTACATACTGCTGTTGAAGGAGAAAATTTAAAGGTCATCTATGTTTCTCATGGCACAGCATTCAATCATGAAATGCCATTACCTAATCCTGACAGGCTTATGGCCGAATCATTGCCTGTTCAATGGGCGAAGATTGATCCTAATATCAAGCTAGGTACTATCAGTAATTTTCTGGCCGATCATTTAGTTTCACAATATGGTGCTGATCCTCGAACAATGATACCGGTTCCCGCTGGGGTAAATATTAACGATCCATGGTTTCGGATACGTAGTGAACAAGAGATTTGCGATACACTATCTGCTCACGGAATACCACTCGATAATCCGTTGGCTATTACGCTTGGGAGAGGTGTGCATTATAAGCGCTATGATTTGTTACTGACGGCAGCCAGTTATCTGGGTGATGATATTCATACCGTTATCGTCTGTGATCCTGTGTTGCCAGAGTTATCAGTATTAGCCAGCCAGCTTGATATACACGCTTCAGTTATAAATTCTTTTGATCGCGAACTGATGGCCTGCCTGATTCAGTGGCGTAATACGCGGGTGTGTGTTCTTTCTGCCGAAAATGAACCGAATGGATTAATTCCTATGGAGTCGCGCTGGTTAGCCAGAAAGCAGGGTGCAATATTAGTTGTCGCCGACTCAGGTGGTCTGCGAGAACAAGTTGAGCACGGTATTAATGGGTTCCTACATATTCCAGGTGACGCTATAGATTTAGCAAAAGTGATATACCATGTATGCCAATTAACAGAACGTGAAATAGCGGATATCAGGCTGGCAAGCGCCACATTAATAAAAACGCGCTATCACTGGAAAAAACAAATTCTAACGCCACTGAGTCACTTAATTCCTCAAATAGCAGCCCTGGGTTGAGACTGCTATTTCAAAGAGATTATGTGTGTTGAAGACTTATGCCGCTTACTGGAGTTTGAATACTCCAGTTGCGGTATCCAATAAGGCGCTTTGACCATTACGGCTGGCGTCAAGGCAACCCACAGCCCCGACTAACATCGGGATATCCAATTCTGTTGCCAAAATCGCGCTGTGAGAGAGGATGTGTCCTTTAGTTAAACAGATACCTTTTACTTGCTGCCGATTTAACCCAATCATTTGCGAAGGGAATAGCTCCTCTGCCAACAGTAAAATTTCACGGTCGACTGAAAGGGGAATGGGCGGCAACCCGGTCAAATGGCCCAAAGCACGATTAAGAATATCACGAATATCCAGTTCGCGGACACGCAAATAGTCATCAGCCAGTGCCTGATAGTCTGCCACCATGCTCATCAACTCATCCCGCAATGCCGATTCTGCACATACCAACTGCTGTTCTATCCGCTTATCCATCGATACATATAACTCTTCATCATCAATCAGAATGGCATGGGCATTGAAGATAGCTGCTGCCTGAGCACTAATTTGCTGCTCTGCCTGCTGTGCCAATTGCTGCAAATCAGCCACGGTGTGAGCTAAGGCCTGATGCAAACGCAATTGTTCATTAGCAATGCTCCCGGCATTAATGGTTTGCGGTACGAACACTGGAATAGCAGGTAACCACTGGAATACTGGTGCAGTGATAGCCCCACGAGGAACCATTACGCCAGTAAATCCACTATCACTGATGGTGCTTACGGACTCGCCAAAATGCTGGTGAGCCAGTTGCATAAAAGCATCCAACGCCTCACCGGCCTGTTCACCACTGGCTAACAGACGAATGGTATCGCCCTTACGTACTTGCAAAATGGCGAGCTGATTCAGGCTACGCGGATTAACGCATTGACCATTTTTTTCCAGCAACAAATCTGCGGTAAATGGCGCTAGCACTTCGACCAATTTGGCCGCTGGCCGAACATGTAACCCGTTAGGATTGCGGACGATCCAACAGACACTTTGTGCATCGGGGGCCGCCTTGATCGCCACCGCACTGTTAGCATCGGGCGCAATGTCCTCACCTAATTGCGCAGCTTTTGCCACCAATGCCCCCATAGCTTCAGCACGTACCTCCGCCAGTGAAGCACCGGATGAAGCTGCCACCACCGCGGCCAGAGTCCCTTCGACCAGTGGGGCTGCGCAGAGTTGCACATTTTGTGCCATCTCTGGGTCTAATAACTCGAGTGCTGTTTCCGCACTGAGTAATGCGCTGCCTAAATCCATCAACACCAATACGCCTGTGGGGGAGTAAACGGATTCAATGGCTTCCATCACTTTGATGGCATCCGTGCCAATAGGATGATCCACGTCGTCTACACCGGCGGCCACCGCTAACTGGCAACCCCCTTGTGTCATTTGCTGTGCCAGTTCTGCCACCCCCTGAGCCAGCAGCGCGCTATGAGAAACTACAACGAGATTGACCATCTTTTCTCCTGATAATCTTGTCGGTTAAACCACATTAGCGGCTGGCAACCTGCCATAGAGCCTGCATCATCAACATCGCTGACGTCGCCCCTGGGTCTTGATGACCAATGCTGCGCTCGCCAAGGTAACTGGCGCGGCCTTTGCGGGCCTGCATGGTGATAGTTCCCGCCAATGCCTGCTGTGCGCGTTCGACACTTTGCTGCAAAGCATCCACCAGTGGCACGCCCTGCTGGTTTGCCTGTTCAAGTTGCGCCACCACAGCCCACCAAACATCACACATGGTTTTATCGCCCGGTTCAGCTTTACCGCGCATCACCACCCCTTCAACACCATCTTTAAACATCTGGCAAACGGCTGGCAGATCAAGGCTCTGTTTGGCATTGGTACTTTGTGCGGCACGGATAAAGAAGGTGCCGAATAAGGGGCCACTGGCACCACCAACACTTGAAAGCAGAGTCATACCGGTATTTTTCAGAATAAAACCAATGTCTTTATCCGCAAAAGAGGGCAGTTTTTCGACCACTTTATTAAAACCACGATTCATATTCAGGCCGTGGTCGCCGTCCCCGATTTCGGTATCCAGCTGTGTCAGGAAATCCCGCTGTTCACTGAACACCTCAGCACAGAGCTGTAACCAACTGACAATTTGTTGTTTGGTAAGTCCCATGGTTTTCTCCTGATGCATTATTTTTTAACCAACGCAGGGGTATTGACCGGCGCATCCCACAATGACAACAGTTCATCATCAACTTTTACTAGTGTGATAGACACGCCCTGCATATCCAGTGAAGTGCAATAAGAGCCGATCAGTTTGCGCTCGACGATCAAACCGAATTCAGCGCAGCAAGCGGCCAGACGGTGCCAGACACCATACAATTCTGATAATGGTGTCGCCCCCAAATTATTGACCATAGCAATGACTCGATCACCTTTCGCCAATGGCAACTTACTTTGTTCTGTTTCGCACCAGTCGCCAGCTTGTCTGTCCCAATGACGCAGTTTGCGCTTATAGTGACCGTGTTCAATCAAGGTCTCGAACATTGCATCCACGGTGTCATTCAAAGAGGTAAATGGTCGCCGTTCAATACCCGGTTCTCCATGAATACCCACGCCGAATTCCATCTCGTTTTCGGCCAAGGTAAAGGATGGTTTGCCCGCGGCTGGCACAGTGCAAGCTCCCAGCGCGATACCAATAGAATGCCCTTGATTGTTGATTTTCTGACCGAGTGCTACGCATTCATCCAATGAATCACCACGAACCGCTGCCGCGCCGAGTAACTTTTCAACAATAACGGTATTGGCCACCCCCCGCCGCCCGGCGGTATACAAGCTGTCTTTAACAGCTACATCGTCGTCAATCACCAGTGTTGCCACTGCGGTACCCTCGGCATGCAGCAGTTCTGCCGCCGTTTCAAAATTCAGAATGTCGCCAGTGTAGTTTTTAATCAGCATCAGCACGCCCTGCCCGCCATCAATGGCTTTAGCGCATTCAAACATTTGGTCTGGCGTGGGTGAGGTGAAAATCTCACCGGGGCAAGCCCCATCCAACATGCCTTCACCGATAAACCCACAATGCATAGGCTCATGGCCACTGCCACCACCAGACATCAGCGCAACTTTTCCCTTCACCGGCGCATCTCTGCGGGTGACAAAAACGGGCTCCTGATGCAATACCAGCTCAGGATGGGCCTCTACCAGCCCCTTAATTTGTTCCTGCAATACACTCTCAACGCTGTTAATTAATTTTTTCATTTTATGCTCCGCGAACGGGAATGCCTGGGAAAGAGAGCAGCCGATGATGAGGGACATCGGCATACTCAGTCAGTTAACTTGTCTGTCGAATCACTTAATTGAGGAAAGCCTGGCCTAAACGGTCAGCCACAATAATAGCGGCATAAACACTGTCTGCTGTGACGGCAAACGGCATATTGTGAATAGTTTCACCCTCAGCACAGCTGGCCTCGGCGACCGCGCGAATTTTGCGTTCGATATCCTGTGAAACACCCATTTCGGCCAATGTGATTGGTAAACCGAGTTGTTGGCAGAATGAGAGCACGGTTTCGATCTCTTCCATGCTGCTGTTCTGTAATACCAACTGGGTCAGGGTGCCAAAAGCGACTTTTTCACCGTGGTACAGGTGATGACACTCTTCCAATACAGTGAAACCGTTATGAATGGCGTGAGCTGCTGCCAGGCCACTACTTTCAAAACCAATACCACTCAGATAAGTATTGGCTTCAATGATGCGCTCCACGGCTTCGGTAACCACCCCAGCTTCAACAGCCAGTTTGGCTTTGTAGCCCTCTGCCAACAAGGTTTCGTAACACAAACGGGCCAGAGTGACGGCGGCTAATGTCGATGCGCCGCCCGCCATGCTGATGGCCTTGGCATCAAAACAGGCCTGAGCTTCAAAGTAAGTAGAAAGCGCATCGCCCATGCCGGAGATCAGCAAACGTACCGGCGCTTTGGCAATAATCGCGGTGTCCATCAGCACGATGTCTGGGTTTTTTGGATAAATCAGATATTCGGCGAACTCACCCTGTTCGGTATAAATCACTGACAGCGCACTGGTTGGCGCATCGGTAGAAGCGATAGTCGGTACCACAATCACTGGGATATGCTGATAGTGAGCAATCGCTTTTGCTGTATCGAGGGTTTTACCGCCACCGATACCAATCACCCCATTACATTTATGTTTTTTCAGTTCAACCGTTAAGCGCTCAATTTCGTGGCGGGAACATTCACCGTTAAAACGGCTGAAATGATTTTCCAGCTCACTGTCTTGCAAGCTGGTGCCAACAGCATCCGCCGTTAGCTTCATTACAAAATCATCAGCAATAATAAAGTAGTTATTAGCCAGTAACTTAGCAAATTCGCCAATGGACTGTAGTGCATTGGCACCTTGAATATATTTAGACGGAGATTGAATGACTTTCAGCATACCTTGCTCCTATAGCGTAAGAGAGAACGTAAGAATGAATCTTTTTTTAGGGTCAATTTGATGAAACTGGAACCACTATAAGCGCAAAAAACAGGCTGAAAATCGATAATTAAAACGTTCCAAAATGAAACGGTGATCGCTTAATGGGGTTTCATAGTGAAACGAACGTGTGAAAGGTCAGGGGCAGGAAGAGAGCTAGTGCACAGAATGCTTTATTAGCAGCAAGATGAATCAGCATCATTTGTTATAAGGCAAAAAAAAAGCAGCCCCAAGAATGGAGCTGCTGAAGTTATTTCAGACACGAGACGCTCAGTTATTCACTAACTGGCTCATCATGCGCCTTTTCTTTTGGTTCCGGGTTCATACAGCTATATATCACTGGCAACACCAGTAGGGTCAGTACAGTTGCAAAGCCCAGACCAAACATAATCACCACCGCCATACTCTGGAAGAAAGCATCGCTGAGCAGCGGGGCCAGCCCCAAGACCGTGGTAAATGCGGTTAACATGATAGGGCGCAAACGCGCAGTGGAAGCATCAATAATGGCATCACGCAGTGGTTTTTCCTGCCGCTGGAGGCCAATTTCTTCCACCAGCACAATGCCGTTACGTATCAACATCCCACTCAGGCTCAATAGCCCCAGTAAGGCCATAAAACCAAATGGAATACCGGTGAGCAAGAAGCCCACGGTCACACCAATCAGTGCTAATGGCACCGTCAGCCAGATAGCCAGCGCATTACGCACAGAGCTAAACATCAAGACGGTCACCACAAACATAATCAGGAATGCTATCGGTAAGCTGATGAAAATACCTCGTTGTGCTTCTTTGGTACTTTCGTAGTCACCGCCCCATTCAAGTTCATAGCCGCGCGGCAATTGAATAGACTCAACCCCTGGTCTGATGCGCTGTAATAACTCAGCCGAGGTTTCGCCCCCTTGCTGAGTTGGATCAGTTTGCACCGTCAATGTCCGTTTGCGATCCAGCCGCATGATAAGTGGATCTTCCCACTCGGTCTCAAAACTGGTCACGACGTTATCGATCGGGATAAAGGCCTGGCGTGCCTGACTCCAGACCATCACATCATTGAGCCGTTCAGCATTGAGTCGCTCGGAATCCGGTGTGCGCAACACAATCGGCATCAGGCGCGTCCCATCGCGGTATAAGCCAACCGGCAAGCCACCAAAACTCATGCGCAAGGTGCCATCAACCTCGCGTTTATCTACACCCAGCTCGCGGCCCAGATAATCAGAGAATTGAGGTCGGATCATTTTGCTACGATCTTGCCAGTCATGCCTTGCGCCATCGGCCATCGGATCGGCAATGATCGCTTTTTCCGCCTGGGCGGCCAAAGAACGCAGCACCTCAGGATCAGGGCCAATAAAGCGGGCTTCAATCGAGCTGTTGTTTGACGGCCCGAACATGATGCGTTTTACCTGTGCATCAACTTGCGGGTATTCGTCATGCATGTAGGCTTCAATTTCATCAATCAAACCCGGTATTTGGTCTAGCTGCTCAGTTCGAACCATCACCTGCGCATAGTTAGGATAATGCCGTTGGGCGTTATAAGTCAGCATAAAGCGCATCGCGCCCTGACCGATTGTCGCCATGGTGTCAGCCACCCCTTTTTGCTGCTTGATGTACTGCTCGACCTTATCTGCCACTCCTTCGGTATAACCGATATCTGTGCCATACGGCAGCCAAATATCAACAAAGAAGATTGGTGTGTTAGACGGCGGGAAGAAGCTCTGGCGAACGTTACCAAAGCCCACGACCGATGCCACTAACATCGCCGCCAACAGAACCAAAGTGACCGCTCGGTATTGCAGTAATTTATTCAATACCACCCGATAATAGCGGAACAACCAGCCATCATAAGGTTGCTTAGCCGGTTTATCCTCATCCACCTTCGCAGGCTTTTGGTTCTGGAATGCCCACTTAGAAAATACCGGCGTCAGCGTCAGTGCGGTAATCCAGCTCAACATCAGCGAGATCAACAGCACCTGGAATAGCGATTTACAATATTCACCGGTCGCATCGTTGGACAAACCAATCGGGGCAAAGGCCAGGATGGCAATAATGGTTGCGCCTAACAACGGCATCATGGAGCGCTTCACGACATTGCCGATCGCCGTCGAGAGACTTTCGCCGCGCTGGCGGCCCACCACAACCCCTTCCACCACCACAATGGCGTTATCCACCAACATACTTAGCGCGATAATTAGCGCCCCTAGCGACACTCGCTGTAGCTCGATATTAAACAGCCACATAATGAGCAAGGTGCCAAGTACGTTCAGTGCCAGCGAGATGGCAATCACCACACCGCTGCGCACCCCCATAAAGATAAGCAGGGTGACAACAACAATCAGCAGTGCCAGTAGGAAGTTAAGGATAAAGCCGTTGACCGCCCCCTCTACTTCATGGGACTGGTCATAAAACACATTGATATGCATACCTGACGGGCGTTCACCTTCCAACTGCGCCAGTCGAGCTTTAATGGCATTGCCCACATTCACCACGTTGACGTTCGGGGCGAATGAGATCCCCAGCGCCAATGCAGGCTTACCGTTAGCACGGTAAATATTGGTCGGTGAATGACCAAAACCTTGCGTCACTGTCGCGATGTCACGTAAATACACACTTTTTGGGCTACCGGGCTGACTGACCAGTAAGTTCCCCAGCTCTTGCACACTCTGGAATTCACCGGTTGGGTGCAGGCGAATCGACTCGCTGCCAACCTGTAACTGACCAGCATCAGACACCACATTCTGACGAGCCAGCAAGTCGGATAACTGTTGTGGGGTAATACCTGCGGCGGTCATCTGGGCGCGAGAAATCTCCACCTGAACTTCTTCAGGCAAGATACCGACAATCCCTACTTTACCGACCCCCGGCACCAGTACCAGCTCACGCCGTAACTGCTCGGCAAAGTTGCGTAAATCCTGATTACTGTAGCCATCGCCGGTGAGAGAGAAGAAGAAGCCGTACACATCACCGAAGTCGTCGTTGACCATCGGCGCACTGGCCCCCGGTGGCAACCGCACACTGTTATCATTTATCTTACGCCGCAATTCATCCCAGATTTGCGGTAACTCATTCGCCCCATATTGCGCGCGAATATTGATAGTAATTTGCGATAAGCCCGCACTGGAAATGGAGGTGACGTCATCGACATAAGAGAGTTCCTGAATGGCATTCTCCAGCGGTAACGTCACTTCCTCTTCAACCTGTTGTGCCGACGCACCATCATAGCGGGTGACAACCACTGCCGTTTTGATGGTAAAGGCCGGATCTTCCAGCCTGCCTATATTGAGATAGGCAATAATACCCCCAATACCCAGCAACAGAATCGTTAACCAGATACGGGTACTATTATTGATATAGTTATCAAGCAGCTTCATTAGAGACCCCGCTCACGTACCCAAGCCCGAACAACTTGATTAGGGCGAAGCTCACCAGTGCCGGCAGCGACAATTTGCTCACCGTCGGCCAACCCAGAAGTGATTTGAATGCCGTTCGCTGTCAACTGACCCACTTGCACATTGCGTTCTTCAACGTGCATCTGACCATCATCATTCTTGATGACCCAAACACGCGCATCATTCAACTGGGCACTGTCAGGGTTAAATACCGCTTCGACGGGCACCACAATCGTCGGGTGGTCAGTACCAGACAGATTGCCGGAGTTGATTCTGACCCGACCACTGATGCCAGAAAGCAATGGCATATCTGGCGGGCGTTTCATGGTTAGAGTGACCTGGAAGGTCTGGGAAGCTGAGGTGGTTGAGGTGGTATGTTCTTTATATTCCGCAACAAATTCGCGCCCCGGCAGATGATTAAGTAATACCGTTGGCTTGTAGTTGCGGTTGCTTATGTCGAGAGTGGTAAACAGGCGTTCTGGCACACTGAAAACCACATCCAGCGTATCCAATGCGCTTAAGGTCGCCACCGCCTGACCTGGGGCCATGACCTGATGGTTTCGCGCATTAACATTGGCGATAATGCCATCGAACGGGGCGGTAATCGTGGCATCACTGAGTTCTTTTTGTGCAATTTCCAATGCTGCACGGGCAGATTCCATCTCAGCGCGGCGAACATCTAACTCAGCGCGTGAGACAGCCCTTTGACCTTGCAAGGTATTGAAACGATTAAACTGATCTCGTGCCAGGTTAAAGGTGGACTGACGATCCCTGACACGCAGAGTCAGATCAGTATCATTCAGCTTGGCAATGACCTGACCTTTTTTCACCTGCTCGCCTTCACGAACCAGTAATTGTTGCAGTTGCCCGCTACGTTTAAAGGAGAGTTGCGTTTCATCACCCGCTTGTAGCCGCGCAGGGAAATAACGCGTTCCATTTTGTCCACTGTCTTCCACGGTAAATATTTTTACCGGACGCACACTTTCCACGACTTCTGGGGGAGTTCTGTCGCAAGCAGCGAGAAGAAACGTTAATAGCAAGGTGACGACTGTTTTTATCTTCACTATAAGATCTCGTTGAGTCAGATTTTCAAAATTATTGCAGATTAGTTATTCACACTGTTGTATCTGTTTTCTGCGCCATTTTGCTGTGGCATACGACGCACCAGCTTTTTTAAAAGTGTGATTAATAATCCCCCTGTAAATATCCCTAAAAGTAGATCAGCACAATTAGCACTAAAATGGGTAGTGTTATTTGCGTGAAAAATAAAGATAACTTAACGGACAAATAGCCAATAGCGAAATAGCGCTATTCTGCTATTCACTATCAGCTATTTTTTAAGAGCAACCGCGCTATACCCTAAATAATTCGAGCCACAGGTAGGCGGCAGCTAACAATCCTGTGGCTTCAAGGCCGAAGGGGGTTCCCAAAGTCATTGGAGCCACAGGTAGGCAGCCAGCAAACGCATCCTGATGAGCTTACCCAAGTAAGTGATTCGGGTAAGTGCGCGCAGCTAACAACCCTGTGGCTTCAAGGGCGAAGGGAATTAGTAATCAACGGCATCCCGGATGATTGGACAAGTCATACAATGACCGCCGCCACGTCCGCGACCTAACTCACTGCCGACAATCTCAATCACTTCCACCCCTTCTTTACGCAGTTGGGTGTTGGTTTTGGTATTACGGTCATAAGCCAGCACCACTCCTGGTGAAAGCGCAACCATGTTATTACCGCTGTCCCACTGCTGGCGCTCGGTGTCGTAATCATTACCTTCAGTTTCAACCACCCGCAGTTTTTTCAGGTTCAATGCTCCGGCTACCGCTTCCACAAATGTGCCTTTGTCGCGGCTTAATTTAATGCCGGTTGGGCCATTATCTGGGCGCAATGAGAAGGTTTGAATCTGATTAACAATCGCCGGATAAAGGGTAACCACATCGCGGTCGCAGAAAGTGAACACAGTATCCAGATGCATGGCAGCACGCAATTTTGGCATAGCGGCAATCATCACGCGTTCAACTTGCCCTTCACTGTTTTTAAACAGTGATTGAGCCAACTGAGTAATAGCCTGATGAGAGGTGCGCTCACTCATACCGATGAGCACAGTTTTGTTACCAATTGGCATCACATCGCCACCTTCCAATGTCGCGGTTCCGTGGTGCTGTGTTGGGTCGCCCCACCACACCTTCACATTGGCGTCGCCAAAGTCTGGATGGAATTTATAGATAGCCGTGGTCAGAATGGTTTCTTCATGACGTGCTGGCCAATACAGCGGATTCAGCGTTACGCCGCCATAAATCCAGCAAGTGGTGTCGCGGGTGTAAAGTGTATTAGGTAGTGGCGGCAGCAGATATTCCGTGATGCCAACCGCCTCGCGAATCAGCTTCAACTCTTCTTTGTCACATTTGCCATCTTTATGGAGTTCAGTGGTAGATAAACCGCCAATCAGCACTTCAGCTAACAAGCGCGGCTCCAGGCTTTCCAGATAGCTGCGGGTTTCTTGCAGAATACCCAGTGACACTTCATTCGGTACAATTTGTTGATCCAGAATCCACTTTTTGGCCGCAGGAATAGCCACGGTTTCGGCCAGCAGATTATGCATTTCCACCACATCAACACCGCGTTCACGCATTTTGGTCATAAAATCAAAATGGTCGCGTTTGGCTCTTTCAACCCACAGAACATCATCAAATAATAATTCATCACAATTACTGGGGGTCAGGCGGTTAT
The DNA here is from genome assembly GCF_902726545.1 of Yersinia artesiana. Taxonomy (GTDB): domain Bacteria; phylum Pseudomonadota; class Gammaproteobacteria; order Enterobacterales; family Enterobacteriaceae; genus Yersinia; species Yersinia artesiana. The sequence continues at coordinate 15,782 of NZ_CACVAD010000006.1, forward strand.
GGGCACGCCCTGGTGCGCAGACCATAACTTTGTGCAACTGGCCAACTTCAGAGTGAACACCAAATTTGGGTTTGGTGTGAGTTTTCTTAGCTTTATCTGACATAAGAACTCCAATAAATTATATGGTGATGATTCCGGTGGCAATGCTATAAATCGCAGCAACCGCAGCCACAATAAGAACGATAAACAGTATTCTTTCGTAGGTATTAAACGCTTTCTGATGCTGTTCACGTTTGGCAATCAGATACAAAATCGTACCTGGGCCGTAAATGATGGCCGACAGCAGCAAGTATTTCAGACCACCGGCATAAATCATCAGTGCGGAATAGAAAGTGGCAATAAGGGCAAAGATGAGATCTTTTCTGTGGCCGCGTGCATTGGTTTCGTAAGTTTCACCGGTCCAGGCCAGTTTTAGCCCGTAAGCCCCCACCAACAGATAAGGGATCAGGGTTAATGAGCTGGTTAACTCCAAGGCCAGTTGGAAAGCATAATCAGTAAACAGTGTCAGAATTAAGAACACTTGAATAAAGATATTGGTCAGCCATACCGCCGCTGAAGGCACCGCATTGCTGTTTTCGGTACCAAATATTTTGGGCATACTTTTACTTTTCGCCGCCGAGAACAGCACTTCTGCTGCCAACAGCGACCAGGATAAATACGCACCCAATACTGAGATAATCAGACCCACGCTGATAAAGATGGCTCCCCAGCGCCCGACTATGGCTTCCAAAACCCCGGCCATGGATGGCTGACGTAATGCCGCCAAATCAGGACGCAACAGCACACCGTAAGACAACATGGTGATTAATACCAACAAGCACAGCACACCAATAAAGCCCAGAACCGTGGCAATACCGACATGGCTACGTTCTTTGGCGTAACGCGAATACACACTCGCGCCTTCAATACCCAGGAACACAAAGACCGTCACCAACATGGTGCTACGAACTTGGGAGAAGAGAGATTCAGGTTCAACAACCGCTGGCATGACCGCCGCTGCATGACCAACATAGCCGTAGTCATTCAGATGAGATAAATCAACACCCTTAACTACATCTGGCGTGCCCCAGAAGTTCAGTGCGAACACATCACCTTTAAAGGCAAAAATCAGTACGATGACGAAGATAAAAATGGGGATTATTTTTGCGAAGGTGGCAATGGTATTAATCGCCGCCGCCTCTTTGACACCTCGCAATATCAGGATATGGAATCCCCATAGAATAACCGAGGCCACTAATACCGCTGGAATGGTATTACCGTCACCAAAGATTGGGAAGAACGCCCCTAATGTTGATTTGATCAGGACAAAGTAAGAAACGTTACCAATACAGGTACCGGCCCAAAAGCCTAATGCAGATGCAAAACCAAGATAATCACCAAATCCCTCTTTTGCGTATATGAATACACCGGAATCCAGATTAGGTTTACGCTGAGCTAATGTTTGAAAAACAAAAGCCAGCATTAACATCCCACCACCAGCGATACACCAGGCAATGAGTGCACCAAAACCACCTGTTGCCCTGCCGAACGTTGCGGGTAATGAGAATATACCGGCACCGATCATTGAGCCGACCACTAAAGAAGTTAGGGCCGGTAAAGATAATTTATTCGTAGATGAATTGGCCATGATGTTCTCAATGACGTTGGATAAATTAAGTTAAATGTAAATTCTGCCTATACCCTAAATAATTCGAGTTGCAGGAAGGCGGCAAGGGAGAGAGTCCCGATGAGCTTACATGAGTAAGTGATTCGGGTGACAAATCGGTCAGGAACCGATTTGAACGCTGTTTGCAGCGGCCTCGCAGAGGCGAGGCCCATGGACGGGCCGAGTAATAAGCGCAGCCAACGCACATGCAGCTTGAAGTATGACGAGTTTATCCCACAAACAGATTCACCTGGACCCACTTAGCGATATAAATACATAGTTATCATAGCTTCCTTTAAAACTATTGCATAATGTCCGGAAAGTAGACCAAATCTTACAATATGTAAATTGTTGCAAAAATTATCACACACATCAGAATTTTCTAATAGTGATCTAAATCATCATTTTTAATATTCAGAGGAAAACTCTCCAGTTTAATTCACTAAATAAAAGCTATTCCATTAGCATAGAAATCTGTTTTCTTTATATGTGTCATTTAGGGTAACCCCAATAGATACACGCTTTCAATTGTGTGAGAAAGAATAGAATTCACGCCATATTGCACTTGATAATCTCATGGTCTAAGCTTAATGATCACTCATTGAAAACAAAATTAAAAACACAAATAAATTCAACAGGTTAATCCGTGCAAAGTCATATGGAAAAATAGGCCATTTCTTAGAAAAATTGTCTCTTTCTTTGCATTACAGACTTTATCACAGCCTTTAAAATTACAGATAAAAACCCCAAAAATCGCCAATTTCATAGCAGATTTTTTAGTTTTTATAAAATAAAGTCATATGCCTTTCTTATAGCCACAGCCATAGTCATTCCTATCAAAAAAATCAATAAAACTGGCAATAGGATAATCATTATTTAGATTCTATTTAGGATTCATTTAAATTTCTCTTACAATTGTTACAAGGTCGTTAATTTTGAATCTTTACATTCCTACTAACTGAAATCAATGGGATCTAACGCCATGTTACATTTAATATCTGGTGATTTATTTCTAATGCATCAATCAATACAAGATAAAACGCTGCAATAACTAATTAATTTAAATAAAGAAAACACTGAGTTTTCTTAATGCTGACATTAGAAAGATTGATGTTTCATGTTGAAATATCTGACAAAGAGAAAGACTATCGCGATGAAAATAAGGTAGGAATTCACCCACACAAAAACGCATTATTCCCCTCTCTACCACAGATGACGTAAATAAAACTGGTTAATTACGTTTGTAAAACTCACATTTCATTAAACACCCCCCTATTTGAATAAACATCTTCGCGGTTTTATTAAAGAATATCTTTAATTCCAAAGTCTCTATTATCATGACCTAATTCAGGATAACAACGGTAGCACCATGAAAAACGGCCCCCATTGGGAGCCGTTGACTTCATCAGTTATCGCTGATGTTCACTCAAAATGGCCGCTACGTTGTCGTCCTATGATCCAAACGCGGCTGGGTACCTGTCACAGAATACCCCGCCAAAATAGCGACAAAAATCATAAATAGATGGCCTTCAGAAGAGTCCAGCAAGAATGAATTAAAGAAGTTACACGCCATATAGCTGGTTAATACCGCCAGCAAGACATTACGTAGCGCGGGTGTTTGCTGCCAAATAACACGGTAACAGCAGACAATCCATACCAGAAAGATAATCAAACCAACAACACCGGATTGGATAGTTTCCAACAGATATTGGTTATGTGGGTTGTTTATCTTGTAGTTGATTTCCGGGTTCTCATAATAAAAGCCGCCAGCACCGTGGCCCAGAATAGGCGCTTCCTTAATTAATCGAACCGCCTCAATGGCAAAGGCAGAACGCTGCCCCATTGACGTAGCGCATGCATCATTGACGTTATCCGCAGAGGCCGCCATGCAGACTTTAATTTCATCCACACCTTGAGTGATCCGCTGAGTCGCTTTATTGGGAATTAGCAGCAGTGCCGTAAATGCAATGGCTCCCAGCAGCACCAGGAGCCAGCGTTGGCGACTGCCTAGCGAGAAAAATAGCCATACCCCTAAGCCAACAACCAGAGCAACATACCCGGTGCGGCCCAATACCAAAAATAGGATGCTGTAACAGGCTGCTACCACCAGCAAGCCATAGCACCAGCGTTTCCAGCCCTGACTTTTGACCGCGAGCATCAGCCATAGCATAGCCGACAGAGCGAGAAAGAAGTTCTGGGTAATTTGCAATTTAAAGATAGTAGGATTGGCAGGATCAATATGACCAATAGGAATGTGCAATAATCCAACTGCCAGCGACCCTACTAATATCAGGGCGTTCGCCGCCAGAAACCCCATGCAAAACAGTTTTACCCGCTGCGGTTGGTTAATAAAGAACAGAGCCAGCGGCAGAACATAAAGAAATTTTTTATCTTTACTCACCATCTCTGGGCCATAACTGTTGTGATGAAACAATAATGACAGCGCTAACAGTGCAAACATGGCGGCGGGCAAATAGACTAATGGGTTGGTCAGCAAGGGTTTTAATGGCAGAGATTTACGGTTAATGATCAAGCTGATAAGAATTAAAACCAGCGATATATTGATAAGTGGGTTGGAGGTGGGTAAAGCGATACCTAACAGTAATGCCGCAATACTGTTGAGCATTTCACCACGCGGGTTAGCCGGGGATATGCCCGGCGTGGAAGTCGATGGAGTTATCATAATTCTCTCAGCTTAAGCTGGTTGGAAGACTCAAAATTGGCTGACACAAGCCCATTATTAGCATACTACTGGCTTTGAGTGCGCCAGGCGTCAACGGCATCTATGACATCATCTACTGGGATAGCGTTCAAATAGCGATCCGTCGTGTCGGTATCTATCTCGTTAGGGTGTGGCAATGTGCGGTAATGACCCGCCCATAACAAAGTGTGCGGAGCCTGCCATGGGTGCCATTGATTAAGGTTACTGGGGCCAAAGAGCACCACTGCGGGGGTTTGTAATGCAGCCGCCATATGCATTGCCACGGAATCCACACCAATAAATAACTTAGCGTTATCTATCAAAACCGCCAGTTCCGGCAGTGCCAAAAGGCCGGATAAATTAATAACTTTTTCGGGCTGCGCGCAACCAGCAATAATGTCAGCGATATAGTCCAGTTCAGCGTTGTCTTTACCGCCGGTTAACAGCACAGTCTCGCCCTGCTCAGTGAGGTGGTTTATCAGTTGACTGAATGATTCACTGGCCCAGGTTTTAAACTTCCAGCGCGCAGAAGGTTGAATCAGGATGTAATCCGCAATATTACGTTGCTGACACAGTTGTTTTACTCGCTCAATATCGTGCGGGCCATAAGCCATGGTGACGTCAGTGCTGATATTGGTCAGTTGTAACGGCGCGAGGATATCCAAATTATTGAGAACTGTGTGGCGTTCGGCGGCATTGGGAATATCGACCAAGGTGGAGTGGCAGTAGCGCCATAACCAGGTATCGCGTTTTGGGTAATGAAAACCGATGCTAAAACCCGGTTTTAATAAACGGCAGTAAGCGGCGGCTCGCCATTGATCAGATAAATTGAGGATCAGATCATAATGGTGCTCTTTCAATGCATTAAACAGCGCCTTTTCGCCGCTGATTTGAGCCGTTAAGCCCGCATGTTTTAGGCCACGGTCGACAATAAATGCATGATTAACCGTTTTGTTCTCCCGCAGCATATCTTGCGTTCCACCATACAACAGCACATCGATTTTGGCCTGAGGGTAGTTGGCTTTTAGTGTGTTGAGTAAAGGCGTGGTGAGGAGAACATCGCCGAAATGGCGTAATTTGATGACCAAAATGCGTTTAACATTCTCTTTCTCTCGCAGTATGTCCGGTAAATTAACGGCACTAACGCGAGCAGGAGCAGAAAGTTGCCCGGCAGGTGATTCTGTCTTATTTGATGTATTCATCATAGGATGCGCCATCATCGGCAACGAAAGAGGGGCTGTAATGCTATCCAAGTGTTTACTGCATGGCAATTCTTTATTTGATCGTGTGCGACGGGTTGACCGCACCTAGGGGCGCTCCGGCGACTTACGTCGCTACGACCCCAACGGCACGTTTCCCCGCCGTTTCACATTTGGGTTGTCTGCCCTTATCAAACAATATAACCAATTGACGTCATCGGCGCAGGCAGATTGAGTGCGGACAGCGCGCAAGAACCGGAGCATACATCAGTATGTGACGGTGATGAGCACTGCCCCGAAGCTCAAGCTGGCAAGTAAGATAGTCAATTTTAAAGACCGGGGGCTTTCCATAGAGAAGTCGTCAACCCACTGTCTACTAACGTCAACTGATCGGTATACACTGCTTGCCAGTTGGTTTTGGCCGCTTGATATAGCGCTTTATGTTCAATATTGGGCTGGTATTCTCGCTCCCAGCGCACCAGCCGCTCTCCGGTTGTATCGAGCGCTTCATATAGCCCAACGCCGACACCTGCTGCAATCGCACAACCTAAAGCGGTGGCCTCTTTCACCACCGGTACACGAACTGGAATGCCGGTTACATCCGCCAGAATCTGACTCCATAGTTTGCCTTTTGAACCGCCGCCGGCAAATACCACTGACGAGGCTTTGACACCGGAGAATTCCGCAATTTGTGCCAAATTACAGGCCGAAACAATTGCTGCGTTCTCTTCCAAAGCACGGAATAAAGTGGCTTTGTTGCATTTTTCAGGGTCGAGCGACAGGTTAATAAAGGAAGGTGCGGCGTGATACCAGGATTTAAAGCGCATAACATCAGAGAAAATAGGCATCACCCCGTAAGCACCAGCGGGCACCCGCGCCGCCATATCTTCCAGCAAACTATAAGTATCAATCCCTAACCGCTGGGCGAGTAATTTCTCTTCGGCACAGAATGCATCACGGAACCAGCGCATGGTCAGGCCGGTAAAGAAGCTGATGGATTCTGCTTGCACCATGCCGGGAATGACATGAGGGTTAATGCGTGTATTCATATTGGGATCAGTAATCGGTTTGGGTAGGTTAACCACCTGCTGCCAGAAAGTGCCCCCCAACACCGCTGTCTGCCCCGGTTGTACCACCCCTAACCCTAAGCAACCGAGTTGTACGTCACCGCCGCCCATCACTACTGGCGTTCCTGCCAACAAACCACACTCTTGTGCGGCCTCTGCCGTGACATGCCCGAGCAAAGTACCGGTTTCTTTGACTGGCGATAAGATATCAGCGCGCAGTCCGGCCATTTCCAGTAAGTTCGGCTGCCAGTTGCGCGTGGCTAAATCCAGCATTCCGGTCGTGCCCGCATTGGAGGGATCAACTGCCAGTTCGCCACTGAGCATATTCGCCAGCCAGTCGCTTATCATGGTGAGTGTCCCGGCCTGACGATAAATATCAGGGCGGTAATGCGCCAGCCACAATAATCGAGGCATCGCACTTAAAGCCAGTGTCTGACCGGAGCACTGATAGACTTCAAGCTCAAAGCCATTATTGTGCAACTCTTTCAATTCACTGACTTCACGGCTGGCGCGGGCATCCACATTAGCACAAGCCCAAATAGGTTTGCCGCTGCGGTCATAGAGCACAATCCCTTCGCGCATTGAGCAGGCCGCAACCGCGCGGATAGCACTAGCGGGCAAGTTGGCCTGATGCAATGCCTGACGGATGCATTGACAGGTCAACTTCCAGTTGGTGGTTAAATCAAACTCCATCGACCCAGGGACATCAGGTACTGGCAGATGTAGCCATTCAGCCTGTCCGGCTGCTATCTGATTGCCATTAAGATCAAATATTACCGCCCGGACACTGCCGGTGCCTGCATCCAAAGCCATCAGATATTCAGCCGATGAGAGTTGATTCATTGTTCGATCCTCAGCTTCAATGTGTTTTTATATAAATTCGTGTATAAACCTGTCCTCTACTGCCTTTTCTCGAAAAAACAAAAACTATTGGAGGTTAATGGCAAACCCAGTATCAAGCCTGGTGCGTGAAGGAGCGACTGTCCCTAGGGGCACTTCGGTCGCTTACGCGACTACGACCCCAACGGAACATTTCCCCTTCAATCGACTTTGTCAGCAATCTGACTATTGGCGTAATTGTCGCAGTCAGATTAGGTGCGCCCAGCGCGGAAAAACCGGAGCGTACACGTAGTACGTGAGGATTTTACTCGCTTCGCTCACCCTCTGGGCCGCTCTAAAGAGCGTTCAAAATGCCAGCATTTTGTGAGCACTGCGAAAGCCTAAGCTGGCAAGTAAAATAGCCAATTAAATCAGTTTGATGATTGATCTTGCCGTCAACTCATCAGTTACCAAAGCATTCACATACTGGCCTTTTAGCGCAGCTACAATGGCTTCAGATTTCTCCACCCCGCCCGCCACGCCAATCACCGTAGGAATGTTTTTCAAATCTGCCAGTGAAATACCGATTAATTCCTGGTGAATCTGCATATCTGCGGCCAGCGCGCCATCGGCCTGCATAAAGTAACCGAGGATATCGCCGACCGCGCCTTTGCGGCTGAACATCAGCTGTTCACCTTCGCTGATATAGCCGGAACGCAAAATAGTGGCTTCTTTTTGTTGATTGACTGAGCCAATCCCCACTACCGCAACATCAGCCGCACACGCCGCCAGCATCACATCGCGCACACTGTTTTCCTGGCGGAATGTTTCAGCAACTTTGGCACTGGAAGCACGCAACGGCGCAGGAATAATGCTGACCTGACAGGCCGCATCAAGCTGCCCAATCCCAGTCATATAAGAACCTACACCACCGGAGAGGGTGACCAAACGCACCTGCTGCGAGGCAATAAAGCCACTTAAATGCTGCAAAGCGCACATAGTGGTTTCACCAAAACCAACCGCCAATAGCTGCTGCGGTTGTATCAATGCCATCAATAGATGTGCTGCACCAATACCCAACCGGCTGCTGATACTAAGGTCAGCTAAAGAAGGTAAAATGCGGATATGCTTCAGGCCGAAATGCTGTTGCAGCGCATTTTCCAGCTCCAGACAACCCTCATAGCGCGAATTAATCTGTACCCGGATCACTCCAGACTGACGGCCTTTCTCCAGCAATCTGGAAACCTTCAATCTGGTCAGCCCCAGCAGTTCGCCAATATCCCCTTGTGTTAAGCCATCGTGATAATAAAACCACGCAATGCGAGCGAGCAGTTCCTCTTCACTCATGCTATTACCCGGATATTTGTATTCATCGTTGGACGACATAGGTTTTTCTTTTGTTACTGATTTTTCTTTCATCATTACCGGCTGTTCTCTTCTCACTGCTTAGCGATGCAAACCACTTATCGACTCAAATGTGTACGTCATGAATGTTAAATCTTGATTGATAACTACGCTAACAGCTTAAACCACATATTTGAACACATTTTAATTTAAATTTTTTTATTCACAGAATTGTGATCTTGATTACGCCATTAGTGGGATTATGCAGCTATCTTTTTTGAACACTTTTAATTTTAAATTATTTTTGTTCATTACGGGGATGATAATGCCGCACACTAAAGCTTCACCGCCACCGCTGCTTCAAGTGCGCGGCATCAGCAAACAGTTTTCCGGCGTAGTGGTATTGAAAAGTATCGACTTTACTCTGCAGCCGGGTCAGGTCCACGCGCTATTGGGGGGCAACGGGGCAGGCAAATCAACGCTGATGAAGATCATTGCCGGAGTGCTTCCCCCCGACAACGGCAGCATTGAGATAGATGGACAACCTTGTCTCAATCTCACCCCGGCCAAAGCCCATCAGCTAGGAATTTATCTGGTGCCGCAGGAGCCAATGCTATTTGCTAATTTGTCGGTTCAGGAAAATATTCTGTTCCGCTTGCCAAAACATCAGGCAGACAAAAAGAAGATGGCGCAGTTGCTGCAAAGTTTAGGCTGCCACTTGGATTTGGCGGTCAATGCCGGCTCGCTGGATGTCGCTGATCAACAATTAGTCGAGATCATGCGCGGCCTGATGCGTGACTCGCGAATTTTGATTCTTGATGAACCCACCGCCTCGCTAACACCAGCGGAAACCAATCGCTTATTCAGCCAAATAAAAATGTTATTACAACAAGGGGTTGGAGTGGTGTTTATCTCCCACAAACTCCCTGAAATTCGCCAACTGGCTGATTGGGTCAGTGTGATGCGCGATGGCGGAATTGCGCTGAGTGGTGCCACTCAAGAGTTCTCAACTGACACCATTATTCAGGCAATTACCCCACAAGCCAAAAACAGTGAGTTAACGGATACCCAGAAGTTATGGCTAGAGCTGCCGGGCAATCGCCGTTCTCAGGCTCGGGCGCAGTCCAATCAACCGGTGATACAAGTGTGCGACCTGAGTGGCGAGGGTTTTGCTCATATCTCTTTTGAGGTACGCGCCGGTGAAATTCTTGGGCTGGCGGGGGTGGTTGGCGCTGGCAGAACAGAATTAGCCGAAACGCTCTATGGTTTACGCCCCGCCAGCGGGGGCAAAGTCATGTTGGAAGAGAGCGACATCACCACGATGAAAACCGTCAATCGACTGGCTACCGGCCTGGTTTATCTGCCCGAAGACCGGCAGGCCTCCGGCCTCTATCTCGACGCCCCATTGAGCTGGAATGTCTGTTCACTCACTCAAGGTAACCAGGGGATATGGACTCATCCGGCACAGGAAGCCGCCATTTTAGAGCGCTATCGCCGCGCGTTAAATATCAAATTTAGTCACCTCGAACAGCCGGTTCGCACCTTATCCGGCGGTAATCAACAAAAGCTGCTGATTGCCAAGTGTCTCGAAGCCAATCCGCTATTACTGATTATTGATGAACCAACTCGTGGCGTGGATGTGTCTGCCCGCAGCGATATTTATCAATTGATCCGCAGCATCGCGGCTCAGCATGTGGCGATCATTTTTATCTCATCTGATCTGGAAGAAGTGGTGCAAATGGCGGATCGCGTGTTGGTGATGCACCAGGGGGAAATGAGTGGTGCGCTGGAAGGCAGTGCCATGAATGTCGACACCATTATGCATCTGGCCTTCGGTGAACATCATACCGACGCCCATCAGTCGGCTGAAAATGAGGGCGCATCATGTTGAAATTTATTCAGAACAATCGCGAAGGTACCGCGCTGCTGGCGATTCTCGCCTTATTTGCCCTGCTCGGCGTGATCGACCGTAACTACTTCAATTTGCAAACCTTCACCATGATCTTTAGCAGCGCGCAGATCCTGATCCTACTGGCGATCGGTGCCACCATGGTGATGCTAACCCGCAATATCGACGTCTCTGTTGGTTCGATCACCGGCTTATGTGCGGTGACGGTCGGCATGGCGCTCAATGCCGGTTTCGGGCTGGCACTGTCTTGCCTGTTTGCGTTATTGGTTGGCATGGGGGCGGGCTTCTTTAATGGCATTCTGGTGACCTGGCTGCGCATTCCGGCAATTGTCGCCACACTCGGTACGCTGGGGTTGTATCGCGGCCTGATGCTGCTACTGACCGGCGGCAAATGGATCGAAGGGTTGCCAGCGGATCTGAAAAGTTTATCAACGCCAATTCTGTTTTCTATCTCGCCCATTGGCTGGCTGATTATGTTGCTGATTGTCGCCATGGCCTTGCTGCTGGGTAAAACCGCCTTTGGCCGCAGCTTCTATGCCACCGGTGATAACTTGCAGGGCGCACGCCAACTGGGAATTCGCACTGATAGCATTCGTATTTTTGCTTTCTCCATGAATGGTGTGATGGCGGCGCTGGCCGGGATAGTCTTTGCCTCACAAATTGGTTTTATCCCCAATCAGACTGGCAGCGGCCTGGAAATGAAAGCCATTGCCGCTTGTGTGCTCGGCGGGATCAGCTTGCTTGGCGGCACCGGCACCATTATCGGCGCGATCCTCGGGGCTTATTTACTGACACAAATCGACAGTGTGCTGGTACTGCTGCGCCTACCGGCATGGTGGAATGATTTTATCGCCGGTTTGGTGTTATTGGGTGTACTGGTGTTCGATGGCCGCCTGCGTTGCGCTGTTGAGCGCAATATCCGCCAGCAAAAATATGCTCGCTTTACAGCTCGCCCGGTAGCGAGTGATAAAAAATCTGCCGCCGCCCCGTCAAAAACACCTGATAGCAAAGCGCCTAATGGCAAATCATTCACTAAGAAAGAGGTGGCGCGATGAGTATTTATAAGCGTTATGGATGGGAACTGGCTCTGGCTGCACTGTTGGTGCTGGAGATCGGGCTGTTTGGTTTATCCAACTCGCGCATGTTGGATATCAATGTGTTGCTGTTCAGCACCAGTGATTTTATCTGCATCGGCATCGTCGCCCTGCCGCTGACAATGGTGATTGTCAGTGGTGGCATCGATATCTCATTTGGTTCCACCATTGGGTTGTGTTCAATATTCCTTGGCGTGATGTTTCAGGCGGGCGTGCCGATGAGCATCGCCATCCCGCTGACCCTGCTGGTTGGCGCGCTGTGCGGGCTGATTAATGCCGGGCTAATTCTGTATACCGGCGTCAACCCACTGGTCATCACCCTCGGCACCATGTACTTGTTTGGCGGTAGTGCGCTGTTGTTATCCGGCATTTCCGGCGCAACCGGTTATGAGGGGATTGGTGGCTTCCCAACCGCTTTTACCGATTTTGCCAACCAAACCCTCTTCGGCCTGCCGGTGCCGCTGGTGATCTTTATGGTCTGCGTGTTGCTGTTCTGGTTGCTGATGCACCGCACCCACAGTGGCCGTAACGTCTTTCTTATCGGGCAAAACAGCCGGGTGGCACGATACAGCGCCCTGCCCGTCGCCCGCACCTTATGCCTTTTGTATGCCTTGACCGGCATGGCCTCCGCCATTGCCGCCGTCCTGCTGGTTTCTTACTTTGGCTCGGCACGATCTGATTTAGGGGCATCATTCCTGATGCCCGCTATCACCGCCGTGGTATTGGGAGGGGCCAATATTTATGGTGGCTCCGGCTCCATCCTCGGTACGGCTCTGGCAGTTCTACTGGTGGGTTACTTGCAACAAGGCCTGCAAATGATTGGCACACCAAATCAGATATCCAGCGCGCTGTCTGGTGCCTTACTGATTCTGGTGGTGGTCGGGCGTTCCATCAGCCTGCATCGACATTTGATTTATGAATGGCTGCAACGTCGCAGAAATACCGTGGTTTAACCTGCTCTTTTTTATAAAAAATTGCCAACACCTCTCTACCCATATCGGAGATAGCCATGAAAACACCAAGATTAAAAAAACTGGCGCTGGTTTGTGCCCTCGGATTTGCCTGTATCACTTTTAGTTCTATCAATGCCGTGCAAGCGGCGGAACGCATCGCATTTATCCCCAAATTGGTCGGGGTTGGCTTCTTCACCAGCGGCGGCAAAGGTGCCGTCGATGCCGGTAAAGAGCTGGGTGTGGATGTCACCTATGATGGCCCAACCGAGCCAAGTGTTTCCGGCCAGGTGCAGTTAATCAATAACTTCGTCAATCAGGGCTATAACGCCATTGTGGTCTCTGCGGTTTCGCCTGATGGCCTGTGCCCGGCACTGAAACGTGCCATGCAGCGGGGCGTCAAAATTCTGACCTGGGACTCTGACACCAAACCCGAATGCCGCTCGGTGTATATCAACCAGGGAACCCCGAATCAACTGGGATCAATGCTGGTCGATATGGCAGCAAATCAGGTGAAAAAAGACAAAGCCAAAGTGGCGTTCTTCTATTCCAGCCCGACGGTGACCGACCAGAACCAATGGGTGAATGAAGCGAAGAAAAAAATCCAGCAAGAGCACCCCGGCTGGGAAATTGTCACCACCCAATTTGGCTATAACGACGCCACCAAATCACTGCAAACCGCTGAAGGTATCCTGAAAGCCTATAGCGATCTTGATGCGATTATTGCCCCGGATGCCAACGCCTTGCCCGCTGCGGCACAGGCAGCGGAAAACCTCAAACGCGACAATGTGGCTATCGTCGGTTTCAGCACCCCGAATGTGATGCGCCCCTATGTTGAGCGCGGCACGGTCAAAGAGTTCGGCCTGTGGGATGTGGTTAACCAAGGCAAGATCTCGGTCTATGTCGCCAATGAAATGCTGAAAAAAGGCGACCTGAATGTCGGCGATAAAATTGATATCCCGAACATAGGTGTGGTCGAAGTCGCACCAAACAGTGTTCAGGGCTATGACCATGAAGCTAAAGGCAGCGGCATTGTGTTACTGCCACAACGGGTCATCTTCACTAAAGAAAACATCGATAAATACGATTTCTAATCTCGGCGGCCCGCCTCACTGGCGGGCTTGAACAGACCTAAGGGAGTTATGACAGATGGCTGATTTAGACGATATCAAAGACGGTAAAGATTTCGGTATTGGCGTACCCCAGCAGAATCCTGCATTTACACTTAAAGGCTGCGGTTCGCTGGATTGGGGGATGCAATCGCGGCTGGCGCGGATTTTTAACCCAAAAACCAACCGCACGGTGATGCTGGCATTTGACCACGGCTATTTTCAGGGGCCGACCACCGGTTTGGAGCGAATTGATATCAACATCGCCCCGCTGTTTGAATATGCCGATGTCTTAATGTGTACCCGTGGTATTTTGCGTAGCATCGTGCCTGCCGCCGCCAATCGCCCGGTGGTACTGCGCGCCTCTGGGGCGAACTCAATTCTGACTGATTTATCCAACGAGGCGGTGGCGGTCGCGATGGAAGATGCCCTGCGGCTCAACTCCTGCGCCGTCGCGGCCCAGGTCTATATCGGTACCGAGCACGAGCATCAATCCATTAAGAATATCATCCAGTTGGTCGATCAGGGCATTCGCTACGGCATGCCAACCATGGCGGTGACCGGTGTCGGTAAAGATATGGCGCGCGACCAGCGCTACTTCTCACTGGCGACCCGTATCGCAGCGGAAATGGGCGCTCAGGTGATCAAAACCTATTATGTCGACAGTGGCTTTGAACGTATTGCTGCCGGTTGCCCGGTACCTATCGTGATTGCTGGCGGTAAAAAGCTCCCTGAAAGGGATGCGCTGGAAATGTGCTATCAAGCCATTGATCAAGGCGCATCCGGGGTGGATATGGGCCGCAATATCTTCCAATCAGAAGCCCCGATTGCCATGCTGAAGGCGGTTCACGCCGTGGTGCATAAAAATGAGAATGCAGAAACGGCGTATAAGCTGTTTTTACATGAAAAAGGTTGAGTCAACTGGCCGTTGACTGAACGGCGATGACAAGGAGAAAGGTATGCATGTCACCCTCGTCGAAATTAATGTAAAAGAAGACAAAGTTGAGCAATTTATTGAGGTTTTCCGCGCTAATCATCAGGGTTCTATCCTGGAGCCGGGGAATTTACGCTTTGATGTCTTGCAAGATGAACTCATCCCAACACGCTTTTATATCTATGAAGCCTATGTTGATGAGGTCGCCGTCGCGGCGCATAAGAAAACGCCTCATTACCTCAAGTGCGTTGAAGCACTTGAGGGTTTAATGACCGGCCCGCGCAAGAAAACGACCTTTATTGGCCTGATGCCTTAACCAAAATGGGCAGTTGTTCCCCCACGCTGCCCTTTATTTTTCCCCGCTGAAATCCCCCCCAATAACCCTAACTTTACAGTTCAGGATGACCGAAGGTGTTGATATCAGATAACGCCTATCATAAAAATGAATATATTGAGTTATTCTTAGTGCCGAAGATAATGATTCTGGTATGACGCTCCAGTGCCGTGATACCCACCGTAAAACAGGAGTTTCTATGAATACAACTCAGCGCCTGATGCTGGCTTTCGCTTTCTCCAGTACACTGCTGGTTGGTACTGCTAGCGCAAATAGCTTATTAGACTCAGTAAAAAGCGCAGCAGATCAATACAGTAAATCAGGCGACAGCTCATCTTCACTGTCATCATTGACCGGTTTACTCAATGGCGGCGATAAAGCTCTGAGTGCCAGCACCATGACCAATGCCGCCGGTATTTTGCAGTATTGCGTGCAAAATAATGTGCTATCCGCCAACGGAACTACGGCGATTAAAGATCAATTGATGAGCAAACTGGGGATCACCAGCACTGAAAATGCCAAGAGCCAAGACTACCAGGAAGGCCTCGGTGGGTTGCTGAAAACCGGTGAAGGGAAAAGCCTGAATCTAAACGATCTGGGTAATGAACAAATTACAGAAAAGATTAAAACCAAAGCCTGCGATTTAGTGCTGAAACAGGGCCAGTCATTCTTGTTGAAATAATGGGATAAGAAATAGCAAAATTTGGCTTAAGTAATAGGCTGTATTCCATATATGGCCTATTTACTGCTTAAGAAAATATTCTGACGGTGATAGGCCATCTGCCCTTCATCAGGGAAAAATTGAACCGGTAACCGCAGTTTTCGCCCCTCATACTTAACGAAATTCTCTTCACTGATACTGCTTTTAAGTTTTTTGATCTGGGGAGATAACACCATTTCCAGATGTTCATTAAAGGTTATTAATCCCTGATCAAAAGCTCGATCATGTAAACTCGACAAACATAGGCCATTACTCGGATTAAGCCGATGCTCTGCACCGTGGCTCCAGGGGCGAATATGGCTGGCAACTAATAATATGGGTTCTTCTAAGTCGGTAATACAGCAGCGATTCTCATAAACATGCAATACGTTTTTACGAAATAGCTGCTGACCCACCCGCGCCTTAATAATAGTCGTCCTTTCTTTACCACTGAAATCTTTAATACCACTATCAAATAGCTTGGTCACGGGCATTTCTAACTGGCTCATCACCTGCTGGCATTGTCGCTCAAAATCTTCAGTATTTTCATTCATTTCTAACCACAAGGCGCGATCTGCATTAGACGCACCACTGAGCCCTTTTCGGCCCGAATCGATAATAAATGGATCCAGACTGGCGAAATTAACTAATTTCATCGCAAGTGCTGAAGGCGTTCTACCAATTAATGCGGCGTAATGAATAATATCAGGATTCCTGGAATGCAATTTGCCAAAGGGAATTTGGCTATACAGTGTAAATGCAACTAACAGTTGGTCTCGCGTCCAGTGATTTGCTGCTGCCATGCATCGCCATCCAGAATGAGTGAGTCACCTTATTGAATAGGTTAACTATGCCAGGTATAGGGGAAAAAGGGTATGGATGATGCATAAAGGATTAAGATTGATAACACTCCCCACACTTCTGGGGAGGATTTATAATATTCACAAAATTATTAATTCGCTTTTTCCGATCCTACTCGTTTTTGATTACGATTGACGGTCACTTTGAACAGCCAATATATCAAACTGGCGGCAAGCAATGAATTGATGGTAGGAATGCCCCACTCAATCACCACTCCGACAATACTGCCAGCAATGCTGGAAATAATAGCAATCCAACCAATAACTGGGGTTTGAGTTTCATCAGGCAGCTTCCCTTCTAACCGGCTCATATCAAGAATTTTGCGATGGGAGCGCAATACATAATAGTCGGTCAGCATGATACCGATAATCGGTGGCAGCACCACTCCCAGCACAGTCAGGAAATCAACAAATCTATCCAGAATACCCAGCACAGAAAGCGTGGTTCCCAGCCCACCAATAACCAACGTAGTTGAGAGATATTTCAGTTTCTTACCGGTGAGCCCTTCGACTACATTAACAATACCCAGTGATGAACAGTACAGATTGAGGTCATTGACCTTCAATGTAGAGAACACGACCACCAGCAGGCCGGTGATCCCCACAGCTTGAGACATAATACTAACAACATCTGCCGTGCCCAGTATCTTAGCAATCAGAATAGCCAAGCCGTTGACCGTACACTTCCCAACGATGATGCCAATAAATATCACACCCAGCACATGTTTATTATTTTTGGAATAACGCGTCAGGTCAGGGGTAACTAAGCTCGCCATGATGGCTCCTCCCATCACGATAGTGATACCCTCAGCGGTAGACAGAGTCTCACCAGCTTCTGGCAACTGACTGATATCAGAAAGATTATGTCCAGTTAGAATTTTAAAGGAAATATAAACCACCAGTAAGATAAATATCGGTACAGCAACTCTCGCGGCTATGCGCAGTGCCTTGAAACCAAAGGCGACCAATATTGTCAGCAGGCCACCTGATAAAATTGCAGCCAGGTTAAAGCCCAGTTTATGGCCTAAAGCAAAATCCAGGGATTTAGCGAAAATAGCATTCTGTATACCAAACCAGCCGAGCAAACTGACTGCGACGACCATCCCGACCAGCGCCGCTCCCAAGCGTCCAAAACCACACCAACGCGCCAACAAGCTGCCGGAAACCCCCTCACGCATGCCCGCGACCCCGAGGCCGTAGGTCACCACACAAAATATTATGCTGGCGACGAAAAGCGCGGTGAAAGCATCGGTTAACGTCATGGAATTACCCAGTACAGCACCGAGCATAAATTGATCCAGCGAAGTCAGCGCGCCCATATAAACGATAGCAACACTGAAAAATGACACTTTTTTATCCTGCGGTACTCGACTTAACGGATAGTCTTCTGTTTTGATCATGATCAAATGTCCCTTTGTTATTCAAATAAATTAAATCCCTTTTGTCACTAATCAAAAAACCATATAAAGATTAATTATCACAACGTAAATAGTTGCCAAACCACTCAAGCTATTAATGATTGAGTATTATACTTTCTATAAATAGGTGAAGTTATATTTAATAACGCATTAACGCTGATGTGACATAACTATACTATTAGAATATGGTTTTTATTTATATATTTAAGGTATGACACCCCTGCGGAATTAATGATTAAAATTACAGTCAGATTAACACCATTCAACTCCCCCTATTCTAATATCACCTTTACTAATCAGTTACAAGGATGGCTTTCACCCATCTCTGCCATTATATTAAGCATTTATATTTATTATTTCTTAATAAGAAAACACAAATTAAAATCATGAATATGGCATTATTATCTGGTTATATTTCATCCTGTAGATACAGTTTTCATCTCATCAATGCCAGACAGGTGTAATGCTCACTAACCCATATTAAAAAACTATTATATGCATAATGATACTTAATACGTGGCGAAACGAGAATTATTGTTCGACTCAAAGCTCACCCCTCTCAAATAGAGGAGTGAGCTGCTTGGGATAAAATTAAACCGTTTCTTCCGATTCAATTGACTGTTGATTACGACTAACAGCCACTTTGAACGCCCAGTAGATAAAGCTCGCAATAACCAGTGAGTTAATAGTCGGGATGCCCCACTCAGTAACTAGCCCAACAATACTGCCGATAATACTGGCTATAATCGCCACCCAACCAATAACAGGCGTTTGTTTTTCATCAGGTAACGTCCCTTCCTGCCGGGTTTTATCCAAAATTTTACGATGGGAGCGCAGCACATAATAATCCACCAGCATGATGCCAATAATCGGTGGGAATACCACGCCAAGTACCGTCAGGAAATCAACAAACCGGTCGAGAATTCCCAAAACAGACAGTGTGGTACCCAACACACCTATGACCAGCGTGGTTGATATATATTTGAGTTTTTTACCCGTTAACCCCTCGACCGCGTTAACAATACCGAGTGAAGAAGAGTACAAGTTAAGGTCATTGACTCTTAAGGTGGAGAACACCACCACCAGCAAACCCGCGCCCCCCGCGGCTTGAGACATTATCGTCACGACATCCGCCGTCCCAAGGGTTTTAGCAATCAATATAGCCAACCCATTGACCACAAACTCGCCTGCAACGATGGTGAAAATCGTCACACCCAGGACATGTTTGCCATTTTTGGAATAGCGCGTCAGATCAGGTGTCATCAGGCTGGCCACAATAGCGCCGCCGACCACGATAGTAATACCCGCGCTGATAGACAAGGATTCACCCGGTGGAATCAACTGGATAATTTCATTCAGATTATGGCCAGATAATGTACTAATAGAGATATAAGCTACCAGTAATATAAACATCGGTACCGCAATTCGAGCCGCAATACGCAATGCTTTAAAACCAAAAGCAACCAAGATAGTTAGCAAGCTGCCCGATAAAGCCGCTGCTAATCCGAATCCCAATTTATGGCCGAGAGCAAAATCAAGTGATTTGGCAAAAATAGCATTTTGGATACCAAACCAACCCAACAAACTGACCGCAACCACAATCCCAATCAGTACTGACCCCAAGCGGCCAAAACCACACCAGCGCGCTAGCAAGCTGCCAGAAATCCCTTCGCGCATCCCCGCTAGCCCAAGGCCGTAAGTTACCACACCAAATATAATGCTACCGATGAGAATCGCGGTAAACGCATCAGCCAGCGTCATGGAATTACCGAGTACGGCACCGAGCATAAATTGATCCAGCGCGGTCAACATACCCATATGAACAATTGCAACGCTTAAAAAAGAAACTCTCTTATCCTGTGGCACCCGACTTAATGGATAATCTTCAATTTTGATCACGATGAGCTGTACCTTGTTGTTCAGATAGCTTGTTGTTCAGATAAATTGGATCCCTTTTGCCACCAGGCGATCCGGAATGTAATTATCCAAATGCGCAAATTTGCAAAACTCCTCAAACTGTTGCAGCGTGTGGACATCAGATTTTTGATAAATTGTATATATTCTATTTTCTATCGTTTTAGTGCTGATATTATATATCTTCGCAATTTCTTTAACGGAAAGCCTTTGCAGCATTAAAAATATAACGTCAAGCTCAGCACGAGTGAACATACTGTTATTAATCTCAGTTGTCAGAATGCTGGGTTTTTGTTGGTTGATATATTTTAATGGGGATAATGTATTAAATGGTTTAGCATTCCACATCACACCAATAACTTCTTTTCTGTCGTTATAAACGGGTAGTTTCTCGCTAATATACGGAGTCAGGGTATTTTTCCCATACCAATAATGGGTTTCTATTACCGTCACCCGATCCTGCGTTTCTTCTGTCCGCTTGTCATGCTCTATCAGGTCGGGCGCAAATTCAGTCCAATTCCCGGGAAATTCATGGTCCATCTTCCCCTCAACCTCAAAATCCAAGGGTGTATTGGTGTAGAGAAAGGCAGCCTTATTCATATAGATATGGCGGGAATTCAGATCTTTAATGCCCCATGGCTCACTTAAGTGCTCCATCATGGCAATAAGGCCCTTGAAATAAGTTTCATTATTTTTATCGGGCAAATCCATGGCGACCTCGCCGACGAAGAATGGGTTAAATTTCTTTTGCCAGATAGTGTCGCGTATGCTTTTTAGCATACCCGCCTAAATTGCCATATACACGATAGCCTAATTTTTCATAAAAGCCTTTGGCCTGAAAATCGAAAGTATCAACATAAGCCATATGACATCCACGTTTCAAAGCCTCTTCTTCCGCTTTTTCCATTAACTGGCGGCCATAACCACTTTTACGATAGTCGTCACTCACCCAAAGATATTGAATTTCAAGCCCGCCCCACCAGGTTCTGGCAACCAATCCCGCAACAATTTTTCCATCGTCATCGGTCACAGTTAAGAACAGCGGATGAATATCTACCTTTTGGGTTTTATCATTGTGGGCCCACAGGCCATCAATAACATACTCTTCGTCCTGTGGGTTTGGTTGGTCTGTAACGTTTATCTTCATTTTTGGAACATGCCTTCCTATTTTAATAATTTAAATTACAATTAAATTAATTGATCACAACTGCTTGTAATATCATTTTCCTTAAAGTGTTACAAGAGTGGTTTTCACCCGTTCCAGCCATCCGGTTAAGTGTTTATAGTTATTGTGACGGAGCTAAAAAATACCAATACGATTTGTAATGTTATTAGTGTTTTTCCAGCTCTGCCTGCAAATGCTGATATCGCCTCACCAGGGCCTCATCGGGGAAATCTATCCATAATTTACGGCTCCACCCGCAGAGCAAGAGTCACTTGCCATAGGGGGAGCCGCTCATCTCTCTTCCAATCCATTAAGTTTACTACTTAATATTGAGTCGTTAGGTTGGCCTGCTTTCCGTTGATTGATATTCAGAGCTGTTAGCAATGACTCTCTCGCAACCAGATTTAAAATCATGACTTCTCGTCTTACAACTGGCGCTGCTCCAGGCTGGTATAAATCGTTTTAATTTCACCTTTTAAGCTATCGCCACGGTATACCATCGACGTATCGTACCGTTGATACTGCTCTTCTCGCGCAGCGCTGAACCAGTTAAACGATCCGACGCACAGAAGCTCCTCATCCCCAATCACAATTTTACTGTGAACGCGATTGACCAACTTCGTGGTGATGCCCATCTCATTCAACTTTTCCACAGCAGCGTTAAGATGCTGCTGTTTCTCTTTGTACTTTTCATAATCGACATGTCCGGTATTGTAGCTTCTGTCTGTCACCACCGTGATATCAATGCCGCGCGAGCGTGCCTGAAGCATCGACGTCAGAAAGCCGGTTTGTTCCAGCTTTTGCCAGGTTAACCAAGGGGAAACAATCGTAATACTCTTCCCGAGAGTACCTAAAGTTTGGTTTAGAAACGCATCATGCTGTTCCACCCCGTGTAAGGTAGATATCTGTGTTTGCGCTGCGCTT
Source organism: Yersinia artesiana (assembly GCF_902726545.1). Taxonomy (GTDB): domain Bacteria; phylum Pseudomonadota; class Gammaproteobacteria; order Enterobacterales; family Enterobacteriaceae; genus Yersinia; species Yersinia artesiana. The sequence continues at coordinate 37,868 of NZ_CACVAD010000006.1, forward strand.
AAATCCTCGCGCTCCTGAAACTCAAACTGCAATGCATTGCTGTCTGAGGCAAACAGGTATTTTGCCAGCAATCCTCGCGGCGAAGAGCCAGGCTGGATCTCAAACAGATCCATATCACCGAAGACCAGAAAACTATCTTTGGCGCGAGAGACGGCGACGTTCAGCATGCTACTGTCGCTGTCAATAAACCCGCCATCTTCATGTTTGGAGTAGACCGGGGAAAAAAGCACGATCGCTCTTTCGGCCCCTTGCAGAGAATGTACCGTGCCGACCGTCAGCGAATCTTCATCACCACTAGAGTTAATACCAATCTTACGCAATGCCGCCTTAATGGTGCTGACCTGTGCTGAAAATGGCGTAACGACCCCCAGCACCTTATGCAATGGCTTATCGTAATGGAGTTCTATTTTCTCTTTGTGCGCTGCTAGCCAGGCGGCTATCATCTCAGCCTCAAAGGTGTTGTAACGGCTCCCGCCATTTGCCTGCATACCTTTACCATCGATATGCAGATAACCCATCGCCGGAAGAAGCGCCTCTTTTTCGATCCCACGTTTCGGTTGTAACTTGCCGTGGTAGCAAAGCGCGTTACAGTAGCCGATGATGTTATCGAAGCAGCGACGGTGCTCGTACAGGTACATTCCACGCGCTAAATCTAAGTCGTATTGATAGCGCGAATTAAACTGAGCAACCTTCATAACACTGCCCGATGCAGCACTTTTACCTGAATCACTTATCAGCGCATAGGCATCCATCAACTCTTCTTGAGTGCCGCCGGGGAGGATTTTCTCCTCCACCATATTGCCGATATCAATGCCGGGTAAACTATTCCAGATGGGTGCGATCTGCTCCGTATCGCCAATCACTAACGCTTTTTTCGCCAACGCGAAGGAGGCCGCGGCCACTTCTGGAAGCACCTGTCCCGCTTCATCGACGATCAGCAGATCGGCAAAATTATAAAAATAGCTTTTATCATATGGCTTGCCCTTGCCCGCAAATTCACTGGTTTTCATATGGTAAGGCAGCATGTAGCAGGTCATCACCACACAAGGGGTGAGCTTCATCCTGCGCTGCCAGCGGGCCTTAACGGTTTTCGCTCCGTTGCGACCTTTTTCGCCCTGAAGATCTTTGATGGCTGCCATATCCATCAGCCAGCGTCCCTCCCAGTAATGAGTTGCCAGCAGGAACGCCGGAAAGCGGATGTGCATATCAGCAAGTTCGTCGGCCCCAGCCAGGCTCAGTTCATTTTCGCCCGTATGCCCCAGTGATTGAGTCAGGTCGTGCCAACATCGGATAGCCGTACTTTCGCGCAGGGAAATATCCTGAGCAAGAGCGATTAGCTGCTGGTACCCACCTTGCTCTTTTTGCGCTTGCGCTATCAAACCGTCGATATACGCGTCAATACCTTCCGGCGCTGTCCCTTGGAACGCGGCCATTCTTGTGCCAAACGTCTCGTCCAGGAAGAGACTAATCTGATAGTGGCGCTTAGTACGAACTGCGGGGATCCAGAAAAAGAACGCATACACCATCGACTCACCCGCACGATATTGCTGCCACTGCTTTTTGCCCTGAGTTAACAGCGCAATTTCATTCGTACTGTCGAGTAATAACCTACTTTTGTCCTGAATGTATTGGTCGAGATCTTCGCTGATAGCATTACGTTCCTGCCGGATGCGATTCAGACTATGCCATGCTGTCTCGACGTGCTTAAGCTGTACGGACTGCTCGGTTATACGCTCATGCAGCAACTCCACGACGTGTTCGGACGAGCTGCAATCCGCCGATGGGAACGCCGCTCTGGCCTTTTCAAGATAAAAGACCTGCGCATCTTCAACATATTCCAGAGATTCAACACGATTGAAAAAGTCATCCGTCTGGTACTTTTTCGCCGCATCGGCCTTGCGACTCGAAGACGGGAAGTAAGCGCCATAGCTTTTCAGCTCAGGCAACCAACGCCCGGCCATTGCTCCAGTGCCAGTGGAAAAATCTTTGCCGAAGGCTTCAATGATGTTGGTCACGGCCTGATTATTGGTTGATGTGGCAATCACCACCGGTGGCTCGGTTTTATTGAGGGCAGCTCTTACCCATTCGGTAGCAATGATAGAGAGAACCAGAGTGGTTTTCCCTGTTCCCGGTGGGCCATTAACGGCAAGGATATCGCCCGGCTGCTGGGTGAGATAATGGCTCAGGGCATCGCGCTGCGCCATTGCCAGCGGGAAGTCATCTCCGGAATGCCCCAGACGCTCGCTGAGCTTTGCATTAGCGGCAAGGAGAGGTTCTACAGGAGGCATTTCCGTTGAAGCAAAGCGCGCCAGTAACGGAACCTCTTTTTTACACATCAGCAGATGCTCATACAGGGGGAGGATATGGATGCTGGCCCCGCCGGGCTGGTTCGCTTTGATAACATAGCCATACCCAGCCGGTTCGTATTGTTCGTGGGTAGCAATCCATTTTTCGGCCACGTTTTTTAAAAGATCATCTGACTCTTGAAGATATTTTTGCCACTGCTTCTGATATCTGGCATACCGCTCTGCCCGCTGCTCGTCATTTTCCTCGCGGCGTGGCTGTTCGTCATCTTCACTAAAGGTGGCTGAATTATGGGTGGTTTTGTATTTGTCATATTGCGCCATCTCGCCAATTGAGAAGGTGCCTTTGGGGAGCGGTTCGAGTAAGTCACGGGGAATGGTGGCAGGTGAAGTGGGGAATAAAAAACCTTCGCGGTTCAGGAGAGCGGAAGTCACTAACGGCGTGACAATACCTGGCGCGCCAGCCATTCGCTCTTTGCCATGCTTTAGCTGGCAGATCCAGACCTTTGGACGTAATAGCACTTCGACGATTTTAACTGCGTCGTCTTCACCTTCAAAGAAGGCGCGAACAATCTCCTCATCCAGACACCCTGTGGTTATATCTACCCACCGAGTGAATTTATCCGCATCTTTACGCTCAAATGCCCCTTTGCCTGACTCAGCATCTGCTAACGAGTTACGCCAGTATGATGCAAATCCCTGAGTATTATTGTCCATTACTCATCCCGTGATTTAAATAAAATTATTGATTTCGCTGATATAAACGCAGTATGTGGTTAAGAATCAACCACGCCCAGCCTGCTGAAAATTCAAGCTCCTTTCAACATATCAAAGACTACCCGCGCAAATCCTTTTGTTCGTGTTAGTCATGAGAATGACCAAAGAATGTGACGAATAACAGTGATTATACATAAGCCATTTTGCATCGCACGGCATTGATGTTCATTGTTTTGCAACTGAGTTTTGGCAAAAAAATTTCTTCATATGGATGCTACGTAGAGGAGTAATTTTATCTATAAAATAGGAAGCTATTTATATCTATGGTTTCAAAAAAGGCGAAGTCTCAATTACTGCTAGCTTACCCTGCCAACATCTTCACAAAGGCTGATACCACCTATATCTGGCGCATATTTTGGGGACACAAATTTTCCGAACCGAGCTGCCCCCCATTTTGCCCCCAGTGATGATGGCTGCTAATGGACGTAGAAATACCAGAATGGAGAAGTGGCAAAAATCACCAGAATGTTAGATGCTGTTTTATATAGACTTTTACGGAAGATAATGGACTTTGCTGAACGACAGGCAAAAAAAGCCACCCTGCGGTGACTTGATTTTCATATTAATGGTGCGAAGGCCGGACTCGAATTTTTCACTCAATAGACTGATATAAATGTAGTTTATAAAAAGGCATAAATAGTTATACCCGCACTTGTACCCACAAGTTAAAATCCGTACAAAAAACAGACATCAATAGTGGGTATAAAGCCATACTAGTGGAACACCAATATGGCTATCGAAGCAAGATTCAGGCAGGAAGGAAAGTTTTCTTCAGAGGCACCAAAAGTTTGGTCTCGATATCGACTTGCTCGTAGTTCTCAATAAGCGCACGGACGAGATCATCAAGCGTCCAGAGCGTCAGAGGTATCGTCGAACGGTCAGCTTCATAGCGAGCATCTTTCGTAAAGCCCCCCGTACTGACATAAAGCCCGCGATCGTCTTTATGGCGACCGCCGATAAAGCTGCGAATCTGCTGACTCCCCATTTGCTCCCTACGATGTTTTACCTCAACGATAATTCGTGGATTTTCAAAACCGAATCCATCAGGTGAAGCTATGATGTCTTTACCCCGATCGGCACCCGCAGGTGAAACCTGCGTTTTATAGCCCATACTGCGTAAAACTCCAGCAACCAGATTTTGCATCTCATCCCAATCAAGAGAGTTGATGCGATCTTTGATACCCTCAAATGCCAGCATTTCCATATCGCGAAGCGGATCAGAAACGACCTCATCTTCATCTATCACAATTGGATTCTGAGTAATAACATCTGCAGTGGGTTTCTTATCCTGCAAAAGCTCCTCTAACGCATATTCTGGAAGCTGGAAAACCGTCAACGTGGAACCCAATGTGTTTTTGGTAGCAACAGACAATCGATCGCGATCGATTTCTTGAGTATTCCATTTAACCTGCCGAGCGATCCCCATCCCCTCTTCCACCCATTCAGGATGATATTGGAAGTCTGATGTAACTTTGCCTAGCAGATAAGTACGGTTGGCTGGAGAATAGGTAATAACCCAATCACTCTTTTGGATTTCGTTCACAAAACGCCAGACCTGCGATGCTCCAGAACGGGCTGTTCCTAGCTTAGTTAAGGGGTCTGCTTCCTGGTATAAAGCGAGCAACTGGGATCGGGACAGACCTGGTTTGACCAAAGGAGCCAGCTGAGGCCAACCGATTCCCACAATTTGTTTATCGCGGAAATCGTCATAGAGTTTGCCGCCGTCACCGCGAATCATCCACATTCTGTTGCCCATACCCGTCCCTTCATGAGGAAAAGAAATTAAGCTGGATCATAAGCTTGTTCTCCGCATGCGTCAAAACCATCAACAACGACGGACCAGCATTCCCGGATTGTGTTTGCGATGATGTGCCCAGTTAAAATTACAGCTTCAATTTGCATGATATTTCGTCCATATAAGCAAAAGCACCGGCCCGCTTCAGCTGATGCTTTTGTAATAAGTAAATATATCTGGAATATGAATCAGGGAGGCTATTGCCAATATTCAACGTGTTGCGTTAATACGATTTCTTTTCAATAAACCAGTTGCCTGTCGCGCCCGCAGAATATCGACAGCCCGCAGGTATGGGGACTGTTCTTGCCAGTTGAATCCCCTGCGATCAATACGAACCAGTTCGTGCTTATCCACCAGAAAATTAACGGCATCAGCCAGCGTAATACCAGCAGTGATATGTTCCTGAATAACAGTCTCATCACTGAATGGTGTGTCGTTCAGTGTCAGGCCATAGTGCTGTTCCAGCAGGCGTGTCAGTAACATTTGCCAGACAGACACGGGCGACAGACATAGCTTCGCCGCCTGCGGAGTCGTTGCAGGTAAAGTTTTCATGTTTGCTCTTGTGAAATTAGTTAGCGTTGAGTGAGATAAACGGCGATGTATATGTAGCCGCAACTGCCAAGGGTATCGGCTTCGCAGGTAAAACCATTGTGATACAGGGTAATACAGTGGGTGTAACGGGGATTCAGTTCTCCCGTGGTCAGCATGGATTCCATCTGGCTGATAAAGTGCGGGAATATTTCATCCAGCTTCCGGCATTCGGCGTCACTGAACTTACCGATGATGCTGGCCCGGTCAGCCAAATAATGCAGCCGGTTCCCCTCCTGCACCAGACGGGCTCCCAGGTGTGGCGTGATATCCCGCTGCAGGCCCCATGTGATGTTGCTCATTGATAACCTCCTTTATTGTCAGTTCAGGGTAATACTCATCAGGCAGGCATACGGTCCGCTGCGGTCCTGGCGGCGTTCGGCATATACCGCCAGGACTCCTGTGATATCCGGAACTTCCCTGCCGGTGTAATGGCAGACGCTACCGTGCCACTGATATTTTCCGGTGCAGTAGCGAAATATTCGGGACTCAGGATGCTGGCGGTATATCGTCATTGCCCGGCGTTTACTGATAATTTTCATGTAATACCTCACAGCAGACCGTGTTCTGCGAACGAATAGATTTGCCTGCCGCCGATAATCAGATGGTCAAGGACACGGATATCTACCATCTGAAGTATCTGTACCAGCCGCTGCGTGAGGGCTTTGTCAGCATGGCTGGGCGTCGTCTCGCCGGAAGGATGGTTATGCGCCAGAATCACCGCCGCCGCATTGAAATACAGGGCTCGCTTAACCACCTCCCGGGGATGGACTTCAGTGCGGTTAATCGTGCCGGTGAAGAGCGTCTCATGGGCAATCAACTGATTCTGGTTGTCCAGATACAACACCCGGAACTCTTCCCGCTCAAGCGCGGCCATATGCAGTCGCAGCCACTCCCGGACGGCGTGGGTGGAGGTGAAGGCCACCCCGGGCTCATGCAAGTGCCGGTCCAGAACTCTGAGAGCACGCTGGATGAGACGCCGGTCCTGTGGCGTTATCTCGCCGGGTAAAAAGGAAAGCTGTTTCATTCGTTATACCTCTGGTCAGTCGATGATACGCAGAATGGCGTGGGCTTCTGGATGCTGCAGGGCATAGTCCCGCAGGCGATAATAGTGTGCGGTCATTGCGTCACATTCTGTACGACAGGCGTGATGGCTGTATTCAATCAGGCAGACCGCGATACCTGCGGCTTCCGCGCTCATTTCCGCACCATTGCCGTTCATGCTGTTGAACAGATGCCATTTATCATCACCGTCTGCATCAGGAGCCATAAACGCGCCGCCATTGCTGAGTGTGTAAAAGGACCAGATACCACCGCTGTACTCATCGCAGAAGCGCTCCATCCAGGCGAAAATACGCGGTTCCAGCGTTAGCCATTGCGGGATAGCGCCAAAGTACAGCGGCCAGAAATCGAGGCGCTGTTCGTCAGGTACTGGTGTTGCAGTGAGGTCAAATTGAGGTTCATTAGCGGACATCAATTCGCATTGAGTTTGTGTCGTCATGGATATTCTCCGTCAATAAAAACGCCAGCGACGATGGCTGGCGTATGGGAAATAAAGGACATGCAGGGATGATGGATGGGTGTAATCAGGAGAAGAATGCTCTGAGGATGCCTGACTTGCGGATATAACGGTTAAGCCCTTCACCGGCATCCGGTTCAAAGCACCACGCCCGCCAGATCATTCGACCTTCAGAGTCGCGAACTACCAGGCGGAAGTGACTGCGCTGGTCATCTTCAATAGCGATGTTTTGATACCGACGGGTAACCGCTTCGGCCTGCTGTCGGGTAAAAGGTCCCGGTGGCAGCATGTGAGATTCAGGCATTCGGTGTACCTTAAAAGCAAAAGCCCCTGACGCAGACGCGTCAGGGGCTATGGGAGTATTCAGGTATGGGGTGATTATCAGTAACCGGTTTGTACTTTATACAACCGCAGGGTTTTACTGCCCCGGACAATTTTCACATACAGGGCATTATCTTTCGTGCCTCGCACAAAACCGGCCTGCACATCACCCTTACAGTCACCACCGTCGTAAGGAATGTTGACGCCGGTCTGACGCACCAGATCAATAACCCCGAAGCTTAAGTCTTCACAGGCCGGGCCCGGCAGGTCCTGAATCAGGGCAAATTTATGGTCGTCGCTGACACTGGTCAGTGAGCACATGGAGGTGTTGATGTCGTTTCCCTGGCACCAGTACTCCTGGCCGGGATTGTCTTTATCCATCAGGCTTGCCGGAAGCTGAGCGGCACCGGCACTGAATGCGGCAAGTGACAGAATGAGGGCGGGTACAGCAGAGGTCAGTATTTTCAGCATGGTCTTCGTCCTGAATTAATCCAGCCCGCAGTTGGGCAAAATAAGAGTGGTTGATATCGGGTGTTATCAGAAGCGCCGGTAGCGAAACAGCTCTTTGCCCTGGTAAAGTGCCACCAGGTCGTCATATTCCGGCTTCTTCTGGTTGGGCTTAAAGGTCACTACCGTGCCCGGACGGCACAGGTCTTTTACGGTGAGACCGAATTTCTTGTCCGGAGTAATGGTGAATCCCTTCGACACATCGTTGCGCATGATAGTTATCCAGCCCCACAGGCCGCCTTCGCAGTCCTTAAAGGGTGCTGAACGAACTGTGACCATTCCACCCAGGCGGTCAACAGACATGGCTTCACATTTGCCGGTAACCTGACGATGCGCATCACACCAGAAAATATTCCCGTTATTGTCATTAACTACCGCAGGTAGCGTCCGGTTATAAGGCTGAGCCTGAGCCCCTGTACAAAGCAGAAGGCTGCCGGTAATACCCAGTATTTTAATCAGTATTTTCATTACGTTGGTCCTTAACAGAGAAAGTATCAGGTAGCGGTGATTCAGGCCCAGACGGTCAGGGCCAGCATCACAAGCCATACCCAGAAGTAAGCCGGTTTCTGACCGAGGGTTTTCGCCCTACGCCACAAATAGAACGGCACCAGCCAGGCCAGTTTGCCGAACATGGCGGTATCCACTCCGGCCTTACGCAGACGTCGTTCATCGAGATACCCCAGAGCGATATTGAGCAGCAGCGTGATAAACCAGTACTGCCCGCCCGAGACGGCTTCATATGCCTCGTCAAAAGACATTCCGTTCAACCCTGCCGTCCACAGCTCGAGCGCATAACCAATGAAGGGAGCAAATGCCAGCGTCCATACCACTCCGCCCGGAATGCGGCTCCCCGGCAGCGCGGGTGGTGTGGTGCTGTGGAGCAGCACCGAAGCCAGCGGGGTGGCGGAGACCGGTTGCCACTCCGTCATGCCCTGTCGCCACACCAGCGTGGCAGCGGTGAGTTCACCGCGCGCAATCAGGCCAGTGATGTCGTCTTCGGTCACATTGTCGTGACGTATGCCATTTTTTTCGTAATGCCAGGTCATAGCTTTTCCTTCTTAACAGAGGTTATTAAATCAGTGTGTTGCCCTGCTCCTCCTCAGAGGGGCCAGGAGACAGGACTTCGCGAATACAGCTGAAGTGCGGAAGAGCCCGGATAAAGCCCGCCTGTGTGGTTAACTGGCTGAGACGTTTTCGCGGGGTAAAAGTGGTGTTCAGAACTGTCACCGCATGGATAGTCGCCAGAGGATGCACGGTGATATGCCCGTTAAGTTCACCGGTGAGATACCAGCAGCCTTCGAGTGATATCAGGCGGTATGGGGCCAACCCGTCACAGCGCTCTCCCTCGGCCAACAGCAGCACCCGCTGACAGGCGGTTATGGCACTGACGAGGCGGTAGAACACCAGTGAGCTGGCCGGGGACACAGACTGTGGCGGCTGCCATACCAGACACGGCATCCCTCCTGCAGTGAGCAGCATGCCCGCCAGACGCCGGTCCAGCCCCGGAAAAATATCGGCCAGTCCTGCCCGGTGAGCAAAGGTCAGCGCATCCAGTTCGCCCTGTACTCCTCCACCGGTACTGCGCAGGCGGCATTGCCCCCGTCGATACTCAAGGTCGAGGTACATCAGCCGTTCGCGAAAATCCCGTCGCAGGGTACGGACTGACACACCAAACTCTGCAGCCAGCCGCGCCATGTTCAGCGTTTCACCGGCAACCAGGCGGCTGATTATCAGTGACAGCCTGACAGCCAGCCGGTCATGACGGCGCTCTGCCTGTGCCATCTTAAATCTCCGTAATAGTTAACTGACTGAATATGAAATGATTCTAAAGAGGGGGGCGGACAGGGTATGGACATGGAATGAACTATTTTTTATCTGCCTCCGGAAGCAGGCCCGACGCGGCACACCGTGAAATGCGGTGATAAAACACTCAATCCAATGAGGGGGAAACGGACAGGGAGTGTCCTTTGTTAACATGGAGATAACACTCTCAGGACTGAAACCCACTCAGCATCGCTTCCGCCATCACCCAGAGAGCCCGGTTGAGCTTCACATCTCCGTCGATACCACGCACGGCGCGGGTATGTGTTCGCCCGCCTTTTGCACTCCGGCCACTGAGCCCGCCCTTAATCAGGTTCTCCTGAATACGCTGGTATGTGGTCCACAGATCATTGCTCTCATCCTGCCAACGGCGTGGGGAGAGTATCTGAGGTGCTGTCACCGGCTGGTGGTCCTCACCAAAACGGTACGTCAGTGCAGCCTGTGCCAGCGCCTGTTGTGCAGGTGGCGGTAGCATCAGAGACTGCATGGCATCACGCTTCTCTTCCACGCGGTCAAAAATCCCCAGCACTTCATACGCCCCCTCAATCACCTGACTCACCACATCCCCTTTGTGCGGCACCCGCACCTCACCAAACGACTCACCGCAGACAAGTCCGTTCTGGCATACCGCACGGAATAATCCCGGCAACATCTGATACGAGCTGGTGCCATCATGGGAATTAAGCAGAATGATTTCCGGGACTTGCTTGCCGGTAATTTGCCCCTCCCGACGCAGGCGCAGCATGTGCTTTGTATGCTCACGGCGACCAGGGTCTCTCACTCGAGTCTGGCAGGCAAAGAAAGGCTGAAAGCCTTCACGCTGCAGATTTTCAAGAACGGTAATGGTTGGTATCCAGGTATACCGTGCGCTGCGTGACGCATGCTTCTCCTCGCTGAAGACACTGGGCACCACACGAAACAGCTCTTCGTGGGTTAACGGACGGTCACGACGGATAAGATTTGCTGCGCCAAAGCGCGAAGCCAGACGGGTCATAAGCAGACTCCTCATGATGGAAAATAAATACAAAAAGCCCCGCCGCAAAATCGCGGCAGGGCTCAGGAAACTACGAGTTAGAAGGGTTAATGTTCAGAAGAAGAAGTTCCAGACTGCACGAGCGACCGATACCACGATATCGCGCACAGACTGGATGACTGCCCGAACCGGGGCCGGTATCAGGGGCATGGAACTTACTGTATCCAGTACCGAGCCGACCGTTTCACCAAAATCGTCACGGGCTTTTTTATTAACGGCATCGGTACGAAGTGGAGCACTAAGCTGTACCGCTACCGGACTACTGGCCTCCCGCGGCAGGCAACGAATCATCCGTTCAACCATCATCCGCAGCCCCCACTGCAAACGTACCGACACTGCGCAGACAGGGTTTACCGGCTGGAACAACTCATGTAGCAGGCAGATTTTGCGGCTGATATTTTGTTTCTGCTCTGTAGACAGCTTTTCACCACCGCAGGTGGGTTCAACCTTGTCGGACTGACTGATAACAAACAAAACCTTATGCCGGTATGCCTCACCAATCACCTCCCGGTAAAAATGTTCATCCACCGCCAGCGCCCGGTCATCGGCCTTGATCAACCACAGCACCAGGTCGAGCCGAGGAAGTTGTTCACGGTAGAGTGCGGCATATTCAGCATCCCGTAGTTCGGACTCTCCAACGCCGGGTAGGTCCCTAATTGTCATAAAGCGTTTGCCGAGCTGCAGGCGAAACTGCAGTGGTTTTCGAGTACATGCCGCCACATCACTGATCGGTGATATATCCCCAGCAAACAGGGTATTGCACAGGCTGCTCTTTCCCGTCCCGGTTTTGCCCATAATGCCTATCACCGGCTCATAGTGAGTAAGCTGATTTATCTGCTGCAGAATGCGTTCAGAGACCCATTGGGGCAGGCCGGAAAGCGGTTGCTGCAGTGACTGCAGACCGTCAAATTGTTTCATTACTGCTCCTCTGAAAAAGAATACAAAAACGGCAGAACCTCGTGGTTCTGCCGTTAATGGGGTGTGTTCAGAGTGATGATATATATCTGTGATCTTTTTTAATTCTCCCAACTTTTCAGTTTAGCTTTTGCGTATGCATCATTGATCAGCATCTCAATCAATTCATTGATTTTCATTTCATTTTTACTGACCAGATAATCAAGTTGTCTCTTACTGCCTTTGCTAATATAGGTATTGAGAACCTTTTTGTTTGCAACACTATCTCTGAATTTTTTCTGACCCCATGCTTTTTTTGTTTTTATAATAAACAATTCACCTTCAGCATCAGATTTATTCTCAACCCATTGATCAAAGATTGAATGAACTTTCAGATTCATATTTTTTTTAAACCAATAATCCACATTACCATTAATCATTTTGTTCTTATCGAAGTAAGACATCACCCACTGATAATCTGCCTGGTATTTAGCATCATGTCTGGTTAATGAGAACCAGAACGGATTGCCAAATTTTTTCTTGATACGGAGCCAAGAATTTTTCAAACGCTCTAAGTTTGAACGGATATGGTTAAAGCTTGATACACGACATTGATAGTCGATCAAAAGAATTAACCCGTCATAATTTACGCCACCCTTATCAGAATCAAGGCTCCATTCAGGTAAAGTGATATCAAGAAGAGAGGGGGTATTATTATTTGTATATAGCTTATATTCGGCATGAATATAATTAGCAACAAATGACAACGAACGCTCACAATCAATCCACTCAAGTTCACTAAAAGGTATTAACTTACCCTCAACCTCTCGCTTACTCTTTTCAAAGAAATCCTCCGCACTCCAATATTTAACCATTTCTTTTTTATTCATATGCTTAATGCAAGACTCTTTGAAAAGAGTGGCATCATCTATTCTTTCCACTAATTCACGAGACTCATCAACATGCATTAATGCTGAGCGAAAGATATCCCAGTAAAGCCATAAATTTACTCTTTTCATCCAGAGACTGGTCACTTTTTTTCCTGCACTCATCATAACCTCAAACGTAACAACAATCGTAGAAAAAGACGTAGCACTCTACGTAGTATACTACGTTCTTTTTTGATTGTAATAAGCTTCTGTAACAGCTCTTCAAGCCTTGAATCTATTGATACTTAAGAGGTATGATATGCATCATATAAATGAGTATCCCGAAAACACTAGAAATTGACTATGTGCCTCAGATGACTGCCACGGGCAGCTTGTAGAAAACAGTAGGGAAACCGAGGAATGTTATCAGGTTAAAGAATAATTAAGGTTAATTGGTATTATAGAGAGTAGATCCCAATTGATAGACATCTAACATCCCCGCCATGGGATGATATATAGCCGTCAAAAGTGATTAAAACCTGCCTTGCAGGCATCCTTTAAGTGACAGAAAAAAAAGATGTACCAATTCCTTTGGATTAACTCAAAGGAACAGAGCAATGCAAAAACATTACCCACATTTAAAGAAAATCATCCCTAATGACTTCCTGCTGAACCTGATCAACCATCATCTTAATCAGATCCTGGCATGTCACGCCAAGATACTGGCGTTTCGAATGGATTTTGATTACCAGCGGGGTACTAATCGATTCATTCGTAACTCCTCGGTCGAAATACAGGATGACCTCAGAGAGCTTACTCAGACAATGATCAGCCTTCCTGGCGTTGTCGGTAGTTTCTGGGTACTGGAATGGACATCAGAAGGGGCAGTTAATGCCCATGCTATTTTTTATCTTAATGGCCGGGAACATCAGAAATCATTCCCATTCATTTTACAGGCAGGGGAACAGTGGCATCAAATTACCTATGGCGAGGGAAAATACCAGCGATGCAAACCAAAGGAATATCATCAGGACAACATTAACAATGTTGTTGAGTATCACAATAACGAAGCCATAAACAGTCTCAGACGTATAGCCAGTTATCTAACAAAAGAAGACCAAAAATATGGTTATTTAATTTGGGGTTGTATATGAGGTTCCTTCGCCTGCAAGGCAGGGTAGACCAAGAAAGTTTAGTTAGTTTTTTACAGCAGCACCGGTTGCTATGCCGGAGAGGGCTGCAGTAATTCTTAACCCATCTCCGGTTCCCACTTAGCTACCGGAGAATCAAATCATGACCGTTAAACCTTCCCTGCTCGAAGATCAGTTTATCGATATGGTGTTTATCACCAGCCTACTTGGGGTTAGTGATAAATGGATATACCGACTCATCAAGGAGGGGCTTTTCCCTAAACAGATAAAGCTGGGACGCAGTTCTCGCTGGCGGAAAAGTGAAGTGGAAGCCTGGCTACAGGCGAGAATCGACGAATCACACAGCTAGATACCTCTCCTTACATATCACTTTCCTGACTGGCAGACTCTTTATCCGCTCATTGCGGAGGTTTGCGGCTGCCTGTCATTCAGTATTCAGGGATAATTCACCATGAAAGAGACAAAGACGCGATATGACAGTTTGCTGGACAGCTATCAACGCTGGCTAAACGGGTTCACAAAACTAGCCATCATAAATGGCATGTGTCATCCCAATATTCAGGCCAGCCATCATCTGATGGTGGGCAGCCTGTACTTTCCCGGCGCAGGGCAGATGACTGCAGTGGTACCACAATGCCTTTACCGACTGATTTACGGAAGTCTGCAGCCAGAGCCAGTATCGGTTGTGACTGATATGCAAATCAGCCTTGAGACAAAGCAAAAAACTTTACTGCACCACCCAATGCTGGAAGGTATATTGCTTAGTGAATGTATCCGCCTGAAGCAGCGTCCACTGGCAAATAGGCTGATTAGCCTATTACAACAATTCAGTTCACCGGAGCATCGCCACAAACTGGTCTGGCTATGTTGGTACGATTTGATGATAGGTGCGACGCTGGAAGACTGGCTGGATAACCTGAAACGTAAGGCACCTGAAGATCTAGGCTTGTGGCTGGTTGGACGGCAGGAGGAAAACATATCCCTCACGCAAATGATGGATGAATATCTGCTATTTACCGGCCACTAATATCAGTTCCGATCTGTGCCGAACTGCTTTACTCCCAGGAAAAAAAGCAGAGTTTTTTCTCCGTAACTGAATCGCCACGGATTATCTAGACACTTCTGAGCCGTTGATAATATTGATTTTTATATTCCGTCGGTGGCATCCGATCACTCGAACCATACCGACGCTTACTGTTATAAAACATTTCGATGTAATCAAAAATATCGCTGCGTGCTTCTTCCCGTGTTCCGTAGATCTTTTCTTTATCCGTTCACGCTTCAGTAGCTGGAAAAAGCTTTCTGCAACTGCGCTGTCGTGACAGTTATCAAGACGGCTCATACTGCCCTCCAGACCGTACGATTTCAGGAACGACTGCCACTCATGGCTTGTGTACTGACTACCTTGATCAGAATGAACCAGCACCTGTTTTTGGGGATTACGTCGCCACACGGCCATCAAAAGTGCATTCAGAACAATACCTTTTGTCATCCGCGGTTGCATTGACCAGCCGATAACTTTGCGCGAGAACAGGCCAACAACTACGGCCAGATACAGCCAGCCTTCGTGGGTTTCGATAATGATGGGCTTTACCGTTATTATCTTCATGAAACGCTCGATAGCCTGACCTGTCGTTATGACCGAAAATACTGGCCGGGGCTCCCTGGCATCCTGCAAGTTATAGCCAGGCAGCACCCGGAAATTTGATGTCTGTCAGAAAGTGATCGGGCCATCATTAACGGGCGCGGCAAAATGCCCCCCGATTATCTCCGCGAATTATTCAGTAGCATCGAGAACGTCAGACCGGCCCATGGGGTCTGCCGAAAGAGTTTACGTTGACGGACAGTAGTTTGGCTACGCTGGCCACTGTAACGCTGGATCATAGTGAAGTGATCTCCGCAGATACGGTAAAAGTACGCCGGAGTGAATTCAGCAAAAGGGGAGAACGGGGAGCATGGTCATTTAAGTCACTGAAGGCAGTCGATATGTAGGCCACTGATATGGAAGAAGATCTTATCTGCCCTCTGACTGTTCTGCCAGGCCAACTGAAGTTAATGGCAACAGCAACCATAACGGTTACTGAATTACTAGGTGAATGCTTCTATAGTAGAATGACCTTAGGAATCACATGGAAAAGAAACGATGACGGTAGGATCGTGCTGGTTTAAATTTGATTTTCATAACCATACCCCAGCCTCAGATGACTACAGAGTACCGGATCTCCAGCCCCGGGAATGGCTGCTGGCTTACATGCGACAGCAGGTCGACTGTGTTGTCATCAGTGACCATAACAGTGGGGCCTGGATTGACGTGTTGAAAGCGGAACTGGCGAACATGTCCCGGGATGCCAGTTCCGGTGAACTGGCAGACTTCCGGCCGCTGACTCTGTTTCCGGGGGTGGAGCTCACGGCCACCGGCAACGTTCATATCCTCGCCGTGTTGCACACACAGAGCACCAGCGCCGAGGTGGAACGGCTACTGGCACAGTGCAACAACAACTGCCCTATTTCGCGTGAAACACCCAATCATGAGCTTGTTCTTCAGCTGGGACCCGCGGGCATCATCAGCAATATCCGCCGTAACCCCGAAGCGGTTTGTATCCTCGCACACATTGATGCAGCGAAAGGCGTTCTGACAAGCCTTACTAATCAGGGGGAACTGACGGCCGCTTTTCAGTCAAAGCCTCATGCAGTGGAGATCAGGCACCGGGAGGAGGAGATAACCAACGGGACTCACCGACGTCTAATTGCGGATTTGCCATGGCTCCGGGGATCAGATGCACACCACCCTGAACAAGCGGGAGTGCGCACCTGCTGGCTGAAGATGTCCGCCCCTGATTTTGACGGTCTCAGACATGCATTACTCGATCCGGAAAACTGCGTGCTGTTCGATGATAATCCACCGGAGGCACCAGCTTCACATTTGCGCAGCCTGACATTCAGGACCCGTCTTTGCCAGCCGGCGGATCAGAATGGAGCTTTCATTGAGTTTAGCCCGTTTTACAACGCGGTGATTGGTTCCCGGGGTAGTGGTAAGTCCACGCTTATCGAAAGTATCCGCCTGGCCATGCGAAAAATCGAAGGGCTGACCGTGTCTCAAAGCAACAAGCTTAACCAGTTTAGTCAGACGGGGGCGGGCATGGATGCGGATTCTTTCATCGAGTGTGTGTTCCGCAAAGAAGGCACCGATTTTAGGCTCAGTTGGCGGCCCGGCGGTCGTCATGAATTGCATATACGGAGTGATGGTGAATGGGTTCCTGACACCCACTGGTCGGCCGATCGTTTTCCCCTCTCGATCTACAGCCAGAAAATGCTCTATGAGCTGGCCTCGGACACTGGCGCATTCCTGCGCGTCTGTGATGACAGTCCGCGGGTTAACAAACGAGCGTGGAAGGAGCGCTGGGATCAGCTGGAAAGGGACTATCTGAATGAACAGCTCACACTGCGGAGCCTCAGGGCAAAGCTGGTAAGTGCAGGCACACTGCAGGGGGAATTATCCGATGCTCAACGTGCTGTCAGCCAGCTGCAGTCAAGCGCCTATTACCCGGTCTGCAACCGACTGGCCCAGGCCAAGGCCGAACTGTCTGCGGCCACCTTGCCCTTGGAGCACTATGAACAGCGAATTGCCAACCTTCAGGCTCTTGCTGCAGAAACGCAGCCGTTAACTGCAACCCTGCAGGCCCCCTCCGGTCAGCTGGCAGAATTTATGGCGCGACTGTCGTCTGTGCAACAGCAGTATGATCAGCATCTCTGTTCTCTTCTGTCAGAATGTGCAGCAACGCTTGATAGTATCAGGAGAGAACAGGCTTTCACTGCGCTCGGAACAGCTGTGAGTGACCAGGAGACTGCAGTAGAAAGCGAAGCTATTGCCCTCCGGGAGCAGGGTTTGAATCCTGATGTCCTCAATGATCTGATGGCACGCATTGAATCGCTGCAACATGAGCTGAGAAATTACGACGGGCTGGACGGCGCGATTGCAGCCTCAGTGACACGGTCTGAGCTGCTGATGACCCAGATGCGTGAGCACCGGATGACACTGACTAATAACCGCAAAGCATTTATCTCTTCCCTGTCGCTTAGCGCACTTGAAATCAAAATCCTGCCCCTGTGCGCGCCGCATGATGACATTGTATCGGGTTACCAGGCGGTTACCGGGATCAATAACTTTGCCGAACGTATCTACGACAACGATGAGGGGAGTGGGCTGCTGCACGATTTTATCAGCCAGCGTCCGTTCAGTCCGCTGCCTGCTGCAACAGAGAATAAATACAGAGCTCTGGACGAGCTGAAAGCGCTGCATCATGACATACGCCTGGAGGCTTCAGGAGCAGGTGCAGCACTGCACGGGACGTTCCGAAATCGGCTCAGAAGTCTGACTGACCAGCAGATGGATGCGCTGCAATGCTGGTATCCGGATGATGGGATCCACATTCGGTACCAGACGCCCGGAGGAGGGATGGAAGACATTTCCTCTGCCTCACCGGGACAAAAAGGGGCGAGCATGTTGCAGTTCCTGCTGTCGTATGGCACCGATCCTCTCCTGCTGGATCAACCAGAAGATGACCTGGACTGCCTGATGCTGAGCATGAGCGTGATCCCTGCCATCATGGCTAACAAAAAACGCCGCCAGCTGATTATTGTGTCACACTCTGCCCCTATCGTGGTTAACGGCGATGCAGAATACGTTATCAGTATGCAGCACGATCGGACTGGCCTGTACCCGGGGCTCTGTGGAGCACTGCAGGAAGTGCCGCTGAAGGCACTGATATGCCGGCAAATGGAAGGAGGTGAGAAAGCGTTTCGTTCGCGGTATGAACGCATTCTGAGCTGAGGGATGGAACCATCCTTACAGCAGGCGCCTAGTATTAGACGCAGAGGTCAGACCGGAATCCTCTGCGTCTATTCCCTAATCACGGTGCGACCCTCCTGTTTCCCCCCAGGCCTCTGATTTCCTCATCACCCACTCCGCCAGGACGCCTGCATATCAGTGATGTGCATTCAGCCATGCAATCAAACAGGTGTCGCTACGGGATAGTGTCCTCTCATTCAGTTGTTTCTCAATGGCTGCGACCGCTTTCTTTTCTGTGATCTCATGTAATGGATTCAGTTCTCTGAAAACCGACTCCGCGGTGAACTGGCACCGGGTAAATGCTTCCTCAGCGCTACTGATGGTCGGGTGGATCACCACAACATTAAACAACGCGTTGATGGTTGCCCGCAGATAGTGTTCAAGATTTACCGTCAGCAGATCAATATGCGGGCTGGTACCTGCGTTGTGCACAATGGTGTTTCTCAGCAGGTACAGGCGGTGGAGATGCCGGGTGACTTTCTTGGCGTGCAGCTCCAGTTTATCCGCCATCTTTTCGGGTGAAGCGCAGATCCCCGCAAGCTTCCGCACCCTGTACATAACATAGGGGTAGCGCTGCAAATCGACCTGCAGCTCCCGGGCACGGTTCGTATCTTTCAGAAAGGCGTACAGCTGGCCTAGCGGTAGCGAGGCAACTTGCTCTGCGCGTAAGGAGTGACCCGGCTCCCGCAGAATAAAACGGAGCACCTGGCGCAACGAAAACAGCTGTTTGACAATATAATCCAGTACCATACATGGAACCACAACGCTGATGACATGCTGTTCGTGTGACGGTGTGCCGGGTGCCACGCCTAAGGTTAATGATTCAAGGGCAGACCAGTAAGCGGTGAAACGGCTCTCCTGAACCTGACTTTCAATACCGTTACGGAAAAAACGAAACGCGGAACTGATTTTTTTGCGGGACACATCCGAGGTATCGGTAAACAGTCGATTCATCGCCACCATAAAGCGTGCAAATTCTTCGTCAGTTAACCGATCCGCATTCGCCTCGATTTCATTATCGAAACGTGCCACTTCGGTTTCACCCTCCTCCCGGATGATGATGAACTGCTTCTGGACGGAGATTTCCCCCTTACCCGCCATGTAGGCAATCACATCCAGGGATTCGCGAAGCATCTGCCCGGCCATATTACGCGCTGATGCGTCAGACATTGAGCAGACCGGGATGTCGACAGAGAGGGAAAAGCGGGAACGGGCATCATCAAGTGGGCGGAATACACAGCCGTTAAACTCCAGTGTCGGTCCCTGCGTGCTCAGCAGGGTATGCAGTTTCTCACTGGTAATAAACATGCGGACCGTGATATTTCTTGTCGGGGTCACAAGTTTCTGCCGGAACGAATGAAATACGGCCTGGAAACTGTCTGGTTCAGCACTCACGTTTCGGAAAATATTGATGTACAGCAGATAACACTCCGTGAGCGTCATTCCCCGTGTGAGTAGGACACTCATGATCCCGTTCGTCAGGGCGTAAATCTCCTGCGCATCGCTATTTTCAAGGGGGTGTGCCGAATACAGCTCCTGTTCAAGCATCTCAAGAGCCTCAGTGATATAACTGGCCTCGGTGATATCCGCCAGTTGTACGCAGAGGCTACAGATAAGACGAGGACGTTTTTCCACCGGGCTGCGAGTGGGGTCAACCAGCAAATCTCTGTCCAGAAGACTCACCAGTTGAGCGGGGATACCCTTAAATGCCTCTCTCTTGAAAATTTGATCGGTCTCGAGTAACTCGAGCAGTTCAGTGGCCACCCGGAGTCTTTTTTTATCGGCACTGAAACGATCTTCCATTTCATAAAGAAACAGCAGTTCGCGGATGGTGCTGAGTGGATTGCTGTATCCGACCCGGTCGGTATCCGGGCTGTTTTTATGGCAGAAGTTGGACCAGCATTCAATAAAATAGAGCTGACGCTCGGTGAGTACATCCCTGCTCAGACGTCGGTCGATACGCATAGGTCTGGAAATCTCTTGTGCAGTGAGTTATTATTCATTCATACCATATTTAAATCATCTGCCGCCATGCGGGGGATGTCACCGAAAAAAACGGCTCTCCCTTCCGTCAGTGGCTCAGTCCCGGGAAGGTTCAGGGCCTCATATTCAGAAAGCCATCCTTCGGGGTGGCTTTTTTCGTTTCAGAGATCGGTGACTGGCAACAAGGATTTAGCGGCTCTGATTTCATTAATCTCCCTGTAATATTACTCTCGTTCGACAACAAACCACAGCGAAGTGTAGAACTGCTCGATGGTCAGTCCGTCCCGTCCAGCCACTTCACAGAACAGGGCCATTGTCAGTGAAATTCCCTTCGGCAAAAATGGAACCATACCGAATCGGAATTGTCGTCCCACAGTGTCTGTTACAGGTCACTCAAACATCCCAGGAGGAAGAGTGTGCTGTTATCCCCCGACTGAACAAACGTACTGACTATTCTCTGTTACCTGGAGTTTTGCTCAGTGAATGTTACCGCCTTGGGAAAAGCAGACTGGCGGAACAATTACAGATGTTATTCCGGCTGCATACGCAACCGGGCTTTCGACAAACGCTGACACTACTCTGCTGGTGTGAACTGGTTGCAGGCCGGGATTTGGATGAATGGTATTCGCTGCACTTACCGCTCCCTGACACGCTGAAGCAATGGATGTCAGAAAAACAAAAATCATACTGGGGACTGAAAACACTAACTGAAAATTATATTCGTGCCACCAGGCCAATGTGAGGTCTGGAAAATGCGAGTACAAAAATGTTATATCGCACAGCGTAGAACCGGCGAAATTGTGCCTGCCCGCCAGGTGAATATGGCAGAAAGTGAAGAGTGGCGCTGCCACCATTGTCAGTGCCCATTGATATTCCACCACCCCACCAGAACTTCACCGTCATGGTTTGAACACGATATTCCACGGGGACAACCGGAAGCCCTTTTGCAGTGCCCCTGGTTGGCACCAGCAAGTGGGAAATCTTCCACCATAGAGAAACTTCAGCAACTCGTGGCCCAACTGCCCCCAGTCATTACAACAACCCAATGGCAATGTACGATGTGTGGCCTGTCGTATGGTGGTGAGAAACGCTGCCCTCAATGTAGAAAAGGGATATACAGTCGGGAGATACGAATTTAGTGGTACGTACCAGGCAATCATGGGATTGATTGGTACACCAGAAAGTTATTATATGGAGGCATATAACTTCGGAGTAAAAATCAATCACTTTCTATCATCTAGCCCCTGGCGCTGGTGGATTCGTAATTCATAACCCATGACGGGTTGGTAATATTAATTAACCAACTGATATATAAACAATATTATCTCAATATTACCCCCATATACGATCACTCATACACGATAGCCTTAATGGCTGGTCTTACCACCCTTTAAATCCTTAATCCCTTTAACTGCCTATTACGGGTAAGGCTTTGCCCTGCCCGTATTTCATTACCCAAGGAAAATTATATGTTTGGCAATATCTGTCTCGATAGACGGCATGCACCATTCAACACCACTTACCTGCAACGTATTCTACGCGTTATCGATAACGCGACTGCAGAACACGCACGCACAATGGCGGTGCGGGTAGACCTGCGTCTTCCTGACAATATGCTCATTAACCGACAGGGCCTGATATCTCGCTTCATTGAATCCCTCGATGCGAAGATTGCAGCGCGCTACAGAAGTAAGCTGAAGCAGGGTAAACGAACATATCCATGCCACCTTCGCGATGCCTGGGTTCGGGAGGTGGGTGAGATTAATCAGAAGTCGCATTACCACATGGTGTTGTTCGTGAATAACGATACGTTCAATGGACTGGGGAGTTACAAAGAAGACGGGACAGGCCTGGCGTCTCTGATACGGGAAGCCTGGCTGAGTGCTTTACAGCTTAGTCACCGCCTGGAGCACTGGACGCTAGCCCGCTTTCCCGATAATCCACTTTATTACCTGGATATTAACTCACCCAGTTACAGTGAGGTTTATGGTCAACTGACGTTTCGGTTAAGTTATTTTGCGAAAGAACGTACTAAAGATTACAACAGGGAGGAACGGTCTTTTGGATGCAGCCAGAGCTAATAGGCTCAATATTACAACACGATAAACATTGGTTAGGACCAAGCTCAAGCTATAGTGCACTGGCTACATCGTACTTCACCCTCACCGGCATAGTCTCATCGCTTCCAACTTGGTAAACTCTTACCCAATTTCTCACGCGACAGGCAGCGTTTCAGCACTGGTGCTTGTTACCCCCCGTCGCGTTCTCAGTATTGTTTTCACCGGACACCATATGGCTATCAAGAAGAACGAACTTTACTCATCCCTTTGGGCGAGCTGCGACGAGTTGCGTGGCGGAATGGATGCTTCACAGTACAAAGACTATGTGTTGACCCTACTGTTTATGAAGTACGTCTCTGACAAAGCTAAGGGCAACCCTTACGCGATGATTGAAGTGCCGGAAGGTGCAAGTTTTGACGATATGGTTGCTCTCAAGGGCAACAAAGAAATTGGCGAAAAAATTAATAAAACCATCAGATTACTGGCTGAAGCTAACGACCTTAAAGGTGTTATAGACATCGCTGACTTCAATGATGAAGACAAGCTGGGTAAAGGCAAGGAAATGATCGACCGTCTTTCCAAGCTGGTAGCAATCTTCGAAGGGTTGGATCTCTCTGCCAACCGTGTCGAGGGAGACGATCTGCTGGGTGATGCGTATGAATACCTGATGCGCCACTTTGCTACAGAGTCAGGTAAATCCAAGGGGCAGTTTTATACTCCTGCAGAGGTTTCACGCATTCTGGCGAAGGTGATTGGCATCAGCAAACAGACACCACAAGATGCTACCGTTTATGACCCTACCTGTGGTTCAGGATCACTATTGTTGAAAGCCAGTGATGAAGCAGGCCCCAAGGGACTGACCATTTATGGCCAAGAGATGGATTATGCGACCAGCGCACTGGCACGCATGAACATGATCCTGCATGACAACGCCACCGCTAAAATCTGGAAAGGTAACACCTTAGCCGATCCACATTGGAAGGATGGCAACGATAACCTTAAAACCTTCGACTTTGCTGTAGCTAACCCCCCTTTCTCCAACAAAAACTGGACCAGCGGGCTAGATGCTGCGAATGATACTTTTGACCGTTTTGTCTGGGGGACTCCACCCGAAAAGAACGGCGACTACGCTTTCTTGCTGCACATCATCAAGAGTCTCAAGAGCACAGGTAAAGGCGCAGTGATCCTGCCTCACGGCGTACTGTTCCGGGGCAATGCCGAAGCACGTATTCGTGAAAATCTACTCAAGCAGGGTTACATCAAAGGCCTCATTGGCCTGCCCGCTAACTTGTTCTACGGCACGGGTATCCCGGCATGCATTATTGTCATCGATAAAGAAGATGCCCAGCTCCGAGCTTTCAATACTAATGGCGAGAGTCAGCAAGGCATCTTTATGATCGATGCCAGTAAGGGCTTTATTAAAGACGGCAATAAAAATCGCCTACGCGCCCAAGACATCCATAAAATAGTCGATGCATTTAATCGTGAACAGGAAATCTCTCGCTTCAGTCGCATGGTACCGCTGTCAGAAATTGCAGCCAACGACTTCAACCTCAATATCCCTCGCTATATCGACAGCAGTGATCCTGAAGATCTACACGACCTTTCAGGCCATTTGGCTGGTGGCATTCCTGATCGCGATATTGATGCTCTCAGTGCTTACTGGAAAATTTTCCCGACTTTACGTCAGGATCTGTTCGAACCTGCCCGCCCAGGCTACAGCAATGCTCGAGTAGAAGCAGTTAAAGTGAAAAGTACTATTCTGGCGCACCCGGAATTTACCGCATTCAAAGCAGGAGCACTAATCCCTTTTGAAAAGTGGTTTGCAGGTTGTCAGCTTGAAGAAATTGCTCGCGGTGACTCGCCTAAACAGCTAATTGAAGAAATTGGCGAGCGACTTCTCTCCGCATATGCGTCTGAAGCCACTGCTGACACTCCGTTGCTCGAGAACTACGCTATATATCAGTTATTAATGGACTACTGGATGGATGTGATGCAGGACGATGTTTATGTCCTGAGCCAAGATGGCTGGCAAGCCGGCAAAGTACTACGTGAGCTGGTTGTGGAAAAAGGCGAAAAACTCAAAGAGACGCCGGATCTTGTAATTGGTAAGAAGAAGTATAAGGCTGAACTGTTGCCGCCAGCACTTTTAGTAGTTCGCTATTTTGCTTCTGAGCAGAAACAGATCGATCAACTTCAAATCGCATATGATGAAGCCGCCCAAGCACTTGAACGCTTCCTTGAAGAAAACAGCGGTGAAGATGGACTACTTGCCGATGCGATGAACGATAAAGAAAAGTTAACTGCTGCCAGCATTAAGGCTCGACTTAAAGTCGCCACTGATAGAGAAGAAAAGGTTGCACTGAAAGCAGCTCAGGCATTGTTCGAGGCCGAAACCCAAGCTAAAAAAGTGTATAAAGAAGCACAGGAAAAACTAGATCTTGCGGTCTTTGCTCATTATCCAAAACTAACAGAAAGCGACATAAAAACTCTTCTGATACAAAATAAATGGCGGGTCAGATTAGTTGGTAACTTAGAAACAGAAATTGATCGTGTCACACAGCGATTGGCGAACAGAGTTATTGAACTGGAAGAACGTTATAAGGCTACTTTGCCTGATATCACACAGCGCGCACTTGAACTGGAGGCCAAAGTTGCGTCTCATCTTAAGTCAATGGGGCTAGAATGGGCATGATCGTGAAAAAAAATGAAATGAACAATATAAAAGCGATCCCAACAGGTTATAAGCAAACTGAGGCTGGGATAATCCCAGAGGATTGGGATGTATTTCTTTTAGGGGATGTATTTGATTTCAAAAATGGACTTAATAAAGGGAAAGAATACTTTGGAGTTGGAACTCCCATAATAAACTATATGGATGTTTACATTTCTGGAGGCATCTACTCCAGTTTTGTTCAAGGAAAAGTATTAGTTACTCAGGAAGAGAAAAAAAATTACAGCGCTCGCAAAGGAGATGTGTTTTTTACTCGGACATCAGAAACTGTCGAAGAGATTGGATTATCTTCTGTTCTATTAGATGAAATTAAAGATGCTGTCTTTAGTGGATTCATTCTGCGTGGCCGACAGAAAACAGATGTTTTCGTTCATAGCTTTATGAAGTATTGTTTTCGAGCTGAGAGTTTACGGAGACAAATTAAAAACACTGCCTCCTACACAACTAGAGCACTGACTAATGGCTCAATGCTGTCTAAGGTTATTGCGCCTGCCCCTAATAAAAAAGAGCAAAGTGCGATCGGCAAGGTACTTTCTGATACCGATACACTGATTACTGCCCTCGAGCAGTTAATCACAAAAAAAAAGGCCATCAAAACCGCCACCATGCAACAACTGCTGAATGGTAGTACTCGCCTATCGCAATTTTCTAAATACTCAAATGGGAAGCTCAAGGGTTATAAAGTTAGTGAGCTAGGGAATATCCCTGAGGATTGGGCATTAGAGAGAATTGGGAGTTTACTATCCATTACAACAGGAGGTAAGAACACTCAAGACAAGATTGTAGATGGAAGCTATCCTTTTTTTGTCCGCTCTCAAACGGTGGAAAAAATTAACTCATACTCATTTGATTGTGAGGGTGTGCTAACTGCTGGAGATGGTGTTGGCACAGGAAAAATATTTCATTATATAAACGGCAAGTTTGACTTCCACCAAAGAGTTTATTTGATGTTCAACTTTTCCGATAAATTGGACGGCTACTTTTTTTATATCTTTTTCAGCAATAATTTCTATGATCGTATAATGTCGATGACAGCAAAATCTTCTGTGGATTCTGTGCGTCGAGAAATGATTGCTGACATGACTATGCTATTACCACCAAAAGCTGAACAAATCGCAATCGCCAACATCCTCTCAGATATGGATGCTGAACTCACAGCGCTAGAGCAAAAACTCGCCAAGTTCCGCGATATAAAACAAGGAATGATGCAACAGCTGCTGACCGGACGTATTCGTTTACCATTGGATCACCAGCCATGAAACATACCCTTGATAAGACAGTTCTGTCGGTCAAGGGTCTACTGAGCCTGACTGACGTATCAATTCCTACCTATCAACGTCCTTATAAATGGACGGTGAAAAATATCAGCGAACTGTTTGCGGACATAAACAGTCATCTCGATAAATCGGCCTACCGCTTGGGCTCAGTAGTGTTTCATCAAGCTGAGGGCGATGAAGAAAACAGACTTGATATCGTCGATGGCCAGCAACGAACACTGACATTAATACTGGCCGTATGGGCCCTTATCGAAACCCGGCTTGCTGGGCTGGAACGTCAGGATTTGCAAGAAATTCTAACCCAGCTAAGGCCCTCCGTTGAAGGTTTTATGGTACGGCAACGCTTTGCTAGCCAAGTGTCGGAATACAATCTGTACCAAAATTATCAGGAGCTAAAACGCAGGGTTAACCACCGAGAATTCAGCGAGCAGCATATTGATTTTCTTCTCAATCGCTGCCAGATGGTGGTCTTTGTGCTGACGGATCTGTCTGAAGCCTTTCAGTTCTTCGACTCACAAAATGCCCGTGGACGGGATCTGGATCCTCACGATCTGCTTAAAGCCTTCCATCTACGTGAATTCGCTAGCCATGAGGTAGAATTAAAAGCTGCATCCGTTGCCCATTGGGAAGGATTGCCCAGTGATGACCTAGCTAATCTTTTCGCATCCTATCTCTACAGGGTACGTCAGTGGTCGCAGGGGAATTCCGCTCGTTTCTTTGGTAAGGATGAAGTCGGCCTATTTAAAGGGATCAATATTGACCAGATTGGCCAGTTCCCTTATGTGGAATCTTTGCGCATGGCTCACCATTTTGTGGATGACTATAACAATCAGTACCAGCGCAAGATTGATGGCCAGAAAATGCGTTTCCCTTTCCATCTCGATCAGATGATTATCAATGGAAGACGCTTTTTCGAAATGGCAGAACACTACCAGCAACAGGTATCGGCAATTATCTCATGTGAGCATGCTACCAGCCACACCCAACAACCTTTAGCAATTCAGGGCATAGTCCTGAGTGAAATGGCAACACAGATACTAAGAACGTTAAATAGCTATCGAAATCGCTATCGAACAGGGGATCAATATATACGCACCATGTTTGACTGTGCTCTGATCTTTTATATCGACAAATTTGGCGGGCAGTCCTTATCTGTAGCGATTGAAAAAAGCTTTATCTGGGCCTACAGATGCCGAATTCGGCAGCAAGTGGTACAACTTGCAACCATGGACAAGTATGTGCTGGATAACAATCTGTTCCGGGTGATCAAAGAAGCCAGAGTACCTGGCGATGTGCTATCTATGCCATTACTCACAATTCGGGCTTCAGAAAATAATAATAACCGCCGTACCGGTAACCATGAGCAAGATGAGCTGGTGAGGCTGTTCAAGGAGATGAACTACTATGAGTGATGCAAAGGTAACATCCTTTACGGTCAGATCATTACTGGGCGATGCATCTCGTTATCTTATCCCCATGTACCAGCGTAACTATGCCTGGGGAGAGGGTGAAATCACTCAACTTGTGCAGGACATACTCGACTACCAGCAAAAAAGCCTGCTTAGCCCATTCCCTCAAACTTACTACATCGGTACGTTGGTCGTGTTCACTCGTCCTGATGGGCAGTCAGAGATAATCGACGGACAGCAGCGTTTCACTACCCTATCCCTTCTGGCGAACTGGTTAAAAAAACATGTTGGCTCCACGCTAGATATGAACTGGTACCAGGGCATTAACTTAGGGTTTGAGAGCAGACCCAAGTCTGGCGAAACTTTTGCTCGTCTCTGGCAAGGTGTGGAACTGCATAAACTACGAAGCAAGGAATTTAATGAAGGGCTGATCAATGGCTATGAACTTATTGGCAAGGTACTACGCGACTTGAAATTAGTTGATGAGTCATTAATTCATTTTTGTACCTATCTGTTCGACCATGTACAAATTGCCCGAATAGAAGTGCCTGCCGATACCGACCTCAATCATTTTTTTGAGGTGATGAACAACCGAGGCGAGCAACTTGAAAAACATGAGGTGGTGAAAGCGCGACTGATGGCTGTGCTCAACGAGATAACGGACCAGCAAGATCGGCAGAACAGCCTGAACACCCTCTCACGAGTTTGGGATGCTTGCTCCAACATGGGACGTTATGTCCAGTACGGTTTTACACCAGCCGAACGTCATCAATTATTTGGGCAGGAAAATTGGGGGCAATTTGTGCCTGCTGATTTTAATTCTCTAGCTGACATGCTTATCCCATCGGCTTCGGAGCTTGGCACAAGAGAGAACCAAACAAACCGCACACTGGCTGACATTATCAAGTCATCTTCAACCATAAGTGGTGATAGAGGTGAAGAAGATGAAGGTAGCTCAGAGCGTTTTAATAGTGTTATCAATTTCTCCAACTTCCTGCTCCATGTGTTGCGTGTCTGTAGCCAAACTGGAAAGGACAGAGTGGATGTTCCGCTTGATGACAAACAATTAATCGACCAGTTCGAACTTCGGTTATTAAAGCAGAATGACCCAGTTAAAGCGGTACAGAATTTCACCTTTGCACTTCTCAAATGCAAATATCTTTTTGATCAGTTCGTGATAAAACGAGAATTCGCTAAAGGTAGCGATGGGTGGAGCCTTAAGCGCCTGCGTTGGTATTCGGAAAAGAGCACCAGCTATACCAATACGTTTAATGAAGATGATGGTAGCTATGTAGAGATCAACCGACAGATCTTGATGCTGCTTTCCGCATTCCACGTTTCAACCCCTACTCTGGTTTACAAACACTGGTTGAATGGGGCTTTGTTCTATCTGTTTAATGCCCATTCCGCTGTAAGCCAGATCGAAGCAAGGGAGTATCTCGAATATCTGGAGCATCTTGCCTCCGCATTTGTCTTTCAGAACTTCCTGGCAGAAGAAACGCCAAAATCATATTTTGAGATTATCTACGGCAATGAGTCACATATCCAACCTGTTGTACTGCCAGATCAGATTCAGAAGAAGATGCGCTTTGGTACGATAGCAAACAACTTGGTATTCAATTACCTGGACTACTTACTCTGGTGTCGTGACAGAAATAAAGCTGAGATAGTCAAACGTTTTGAATTTACCTTCCGAAGTTCGGTAGAGCATTTCTATCCTCAGCACCCCATGGATGGCTACAGGACATTACCAGATACATCGTTGCATACCTTCGGCAACCTCAGTCTGATTAGCCACAGCAAAAATTCACGACTTAGCAACTTCCAGCCAAAACAAAAGCAAGAGCATTTCGAAGCGAGCCTTGAACGTAATGAAATCGATAGCCTGAAATTGCTCGCAATGATCGAGCTGATGAAGAAGAACAATCAGTGGGGCGAGGAGGAAATCGTCACTCACGAAGCGGAAATGCTGGCAGTGTTAACCGGTGCCGGTGGTATGGATAGCGTATTTAAGGAGGTGTTATGAATAATGTCGGCCAGCGTGAACGCATAACACAAAAACGTGTTATCCAACTATTCACCAAGCACTTAGGTTATCGCTATCTGGGAAACTGGCATAAACGCGAAGATAACCGCAACATCGAACCTGGCTTAGTCTCTGCCTGGCTAACAAAATGTGGCGTATCAGAAATGCTTATCGACCGTGTATTGCGACAACTTGATCGAGCCGCAAGTCTCGGTGAAGGCCGTATCCTCTATGATGCCAACAAGGAGGTCTATCGCCTGTTGCGCTACGGTGTGAAGGATAAGGAAGTTGCAGGCGAGCAGAACCAGACCATCTGGCTGGTGGACTGGAAAAATCCAGAAGTGAATGATTTTGCTATTGCTGAAGAAGTAACACACAAAGGCGAAAATAAGAAACGCCCGGATCTGGTTCTGTATGTTAACGGTATTGCACTTGGTGTGATTGAGCTGAAACGTTCTACAGTGTCAGTTTCAGAAGGTATACGCCAAAACCTCGATAACCAGCAAAAAGCATTTATCCGTAACTTCTTCACCACTATCCAATTGGTGATGGCCGGTAATGATTTAGAAGGGCTTCGCTATGGTGTAATCGAAACACCGGAGAAATATTATCTCCAATGGAAAGAAGCCGCTGAGTCCCCCCATTCCAACATGCTCGATCGTCATCTGGTCCAGATATGTAATAAACAGCGCCTGCTGGAATTGATCCATGACTTTATCGTCTTTGATGCTGGGGTGAAAAAAACCTGCCGCCATAACCAGTATTTTGGCGTCGCTGCAACGAAACCTTTTATTCAGCGCAATGAAGGCGGCATCATCTGGCATACCCAGGGCAGCGGTAAAAGTCTGACTATGGTTTGGCTGGCAAAATGGATCAGAGAAAATATCACCGATAGTAGAGTGCTGATCATAACCGACCGCACAGAGCTAGATGAACAAATCGAAAAAGTCTTCAACGGCGTGGAAGAGGAAATCCTTCGCACCCGAAGCGGAGCAGATTTGGTAACTCGCCTTAATCAAACCAAACCCTGGCTTATATGTTCGCTAGTACATAAATTCGGCCGTCACGAAGAGGATGACATAGAGGCCGACACTGACGATTTCATCGAACAAATGAAACGAAGTATTCCTGCCGATTTTAGCCCGAAGGGAAAATTGTTCGTATTTGTGGATGAGTGCCACCGAACCCAGTCCGGCAAATTGCATTCGGCAATGAAAAGCATACTTCCAGATGCGCAGTTTATCGGCTTCACTGGCACCCCACTGATGAAGAAAGACAAGAAGAAGTCAGTCGAAATCTTCGGGCCCTATATTCACACTTATAAATTCGACGAAGCAGTGAATGATGGGGTTGTGCTGGATTTACGCTACGAGGCTCGTGACATCGATCAACGAGTGAAATCTCAGAAAAAAGTCGACCAGTGGTTTGATGCCAAAACCTCTAAACTATCTCGCCTTGGTCAGCAGCAACTCAAACAGAAATGGGCTTCAATGCAGAAGCTGTTGTCGAGTCGCTCGCGACTGGAACAGATTGTGGCTGATATCCTTCTCGATTTTGAACAAAAACCACGACTCGCCAACGGTTGCGGTAATGCCATGTTGGTCTGTTCTAGTGTTTATCAGGCCTGCAAGTGCTATGAGATGTTCAGTGAGGCAGGTTTCGCCGGTAGATGTGCCATCGTCACTAGCTATCAACCGAATGTCAGTGAGATTAAAGGCGAGGAAAGTGGTGAAGGGCTGACTGAGAAACTAGCCAAGTACAACATCTATCGCAAAATGCTTGCGGAGTATTTTGAGCAGCCGGAGGCTGAGGCAGCCAAACGCGTGAGTGATTTTGAAAAAGAGGTCAAACAACGCTTTATCAAAGAACCTGGCCAGATGCGCCTATTGATAGTCGTTGATAAGTTATTGACTGGGTTTGATGCCCCCTCTGCTACTTACCTTTATATCGACAAAAAAATGGCTGACCATAACCTCTTCCAGGCGATCTGCCGGGTTAATCGACTGGATGGGGAGGACAAAGAATACGGTTATATTGTCGACTATAAAGATCTTTTCCGCTCACTGGAAAAAACAGTTCAGGACTACACCGCAGAAGCTTTTGATGGCTACGACAAAGAAGATGTAGCCGGATTACTGAAAGATCGTTTGCAACAGGCCAAAATTGATTTGGATGGCGCGCTTGACGCAGTTCGCACTCTTTGCGAACCAGTTCGGATGCCACGACATCAGCTAGATTATCAGCACTATTTCTGTGGTGAACCCGGTGCAGTAGCCGAAGAATTATCCGAGAAAGAAGCGTTACGACTAACACTTTATCAATCTGTGGCGAGGCTTATCCGCACTTTCACTGGTCTGGCAGGTGAACTGACAGATGCTGGCTATAGTGAGCAGCAGGCAGAGAAAATCCGCCTCGAAGTTGAGTTTTACTCGAAAGTTCGCGATGAAATCAAAATAGCAAGTGGCGATCTCGTGGATATGAAGCAGTTCGAGCCAGGTATGCGGCAGATGCTAGATCTTTGGGTGGATGCCGATCCTAGTGAAACGCTGATGGACTTTGAGCAGCTAGGGCTACTTGAGCTGATTATTGAACGCGGAGAAGATGCACTGGATGGACTTCCAGCCGACATGCGTGGCAATCAGGAGGCCATGGCTGAAGCGATTGAAAATAACGTTCGCAGAACCATTGTTGATGAAAATCCGGTCAACCCGAAATACTACGAAAAAATGTCGGTGTTGCTTGATGAACTGATCGCACTTCGTCGTCAACAGGCTATCTCCTATCAAGAGTATCTGGAGCACGTACGTGAACTAGCGAAGCAGGTTAAACATCCACAGTCAGATAGTAAAAGTACTTATCCAGCAAGCATTGATACTCTCGCCAAGAAAGCGTTGTATGACAACCTCGGGCAGGATGAAGTGTTAGTTATAAAGATAGATACTGCAGTACGCCACACTAAAAAGGCCGACTGGTATGGAGATCGTTTTAAAGAGCGTGAGATCAGCTTCGCTATCGCGGAAGAAATTAAAGGTTATGCAGTGACGGTCGCAGATGTGATGAAACTGGTGAAGACGCAGAAGGAGTATCGCTAATGCCTTTGGTTACCATTGGTGAGCTAACTCTGGATTTACAGCGTAAAAAAATTAAAAACCTGCATATCAGCGTACTGCCTCCGGATGGCCGAGTAAGGGTATCGGCCCCCGTCTCACTGTCAGACACCGCTATTAGGATGGCTGTAGTAAGAAGGCTGGTATGGATCCGACAGCAGCAAGCACAATTTCAGGCTCAGCCCCGCCAAAGTGAACGAGAGATGTGCAGTGGCGAGACCCACTACCTCTGGGGAAAGGGATATCGGCTGGATGTAGTTTTGGTAGATAAGTCCGCTGAGGTGAAACTTCAGGGCGGTTGGATACGCATGAAGGTACCTCCACATTACGACACAGCCCAACGGGAAGCCGTTCTCAACCAATGGTATCGTAGCATTTTGAAACAAAGACTGCCTAAGTTAATGGCAAAATGGCAGCCCGAGATGAAGGTTGAAGCGAGCTTTGTTGGTATCAAGCGAATGAAGACTAAGTGGGGTAGCTGCAACCCTCAGTCTGCGCGTGTCTGGATCAATCTCGAACTGGTTAAAAAGCCTCCTGAATGCCTTGAATTCATTGTGGTCCACGAACTCGTTCATCTTCATGAACGTAAGCACAATGAGCGTTTTATCGGCCTGATGAACATGTACCTACCGAACTGGCGAGAACACAGAGCAAAGTTGAATAAGATGCCCTTGGCTTATAATCATTGGGGGTATTGAAGTTTAATCAGAAAGTGGTTGATACTATTGCATCAACCATTTCCATCAATTATCAATAAAATATTTCATTTCATTTTCTAATTCATGCAATGTTGATAGTAGTTCTTCACGTTGTTGACGTAAGCTCTTAAGATCGACAGGAGCAAACTCTTCATGCTTCTTAACATATCGAGATATGTTTAAGTTATAATCGTTTTGACGAATTTCATCTAGATAAGCCACATGCGAAAAGCTATCAACACTCATCCTTTCAAAGTAGCATTTTGATATTTTCCCAATAATTTCGCTTGTAATTAAATTACGCCCTTTTACAGGTTTAGCCAAATCAGATGCGTCAATAAATATGACATTGGAGTTCTTTCTATCTTTCCTAAAGATCAAAATGACAGTTGGTATCCCTGTCCCAGGAAGAAGTCTATCTGGTAGACCGATTACCGCATCCAATAACCCTTCATCAACTAAATTTTTCCTTATGATCTCTTCTTGACCTCCACGGAATAATACTCCGTGAGAAACTAGTATGGCCATTCTCCCAGTTGCACTCTTAAGTGTTGAAACCATGTGCAAAATAAATGCATAATCACCCTTATTCTGAGGTGGGAAACCTAAATTAAAACGACCATAACTATCACGTACTAAATCATCATAATTCCAACCGCTAATATTTAACGGAGGGTTAGAAGCAACCACATCAAACTTCATCAACCTATTATCGGAATCTAGAAAATGTGGATTAGATATAATATCACCCCATTCTACTCTGCTATTCATCTCGTTATGCAGAAGCATATTAATTTTAGCCAAGATCCAACTAGATCTATTAAACTCCTGGCCGAACAATATATAATCATTGCTTCCATAGGAGTTTTCTATTTTTTCTCCTAAGGTAATTAAAAGAGAACCTGAACCGCAAATGGGGTCACAAATTTTATCTCCTAGTTTAGGCTGTAGTAATTCTGCAATTAACCATGAAACACCTTCTGGAGTATAAAACTCTGAATTTCGGCCATTAGAATCAGATGAAAATTTTTCAAAAAGATAACTACAAGCAACTTTTATCTTGTTAAAACCATCTTACCTATAACTAAAATCCATTTCAGGACGCGCAAAAATAGTGAGTAAATCATTAAGCATCCTATCTCTTTCTGATCTTTCACCAAAATTAACTGACGCGAACTGCATAGACTCGAATAAATAACTACCTCTACTTTTACAGACCGAGTCAATAGCCTGATCAATTAGTCTCAACGAGTCATCAATTCTCTCACCGATATATCCACCATGTTTATTAGCCTCATGATATATATGATAAAAATCAGAACCTTCTGGAACTCGAGAGACAATTCCCAGCAACTCAGAATAGCTTCCAGGAATAGAATTTTCCGCGAAGCTATTCTTCATATCAGAAATATATTTAAGCAATAAAATTGAAAATATATAATCTTGATAAGCAGATAAGTCAACTTTCTTTCTTAACAAATCACAAGCCTGCCAAAGTGATTTACGGAGTGCCATCATTTCACTCATTTTCTAACCCCTCGTTATTAATGATACTTTCACATATACCATCAAAGAGCACATCGCCATTCTGTATTAGTAAATTATAAATGATTTTTTGTTTAATCCAATTTCTATTAATAAAACCAATCTTATCTTGCTCTTTCAAAGCTGGGAGTTTAACAGTCATTTTAGAAATTGTTTTTGAACTAATTTTACTAATACTAGTACCTTCACTCAAACTACGAATATATTTACTTCCAGAAGTAGAGTTTATATACCAATGTAAATAATGTGGTAGTATTATATTTTCATTACATCTAATCACTGCTAACTGATTGGACGTAATAATTGGCTTATCTGGATTCCCTTCGATAATTCCAGCTGAAAACACAGGCCCCCGCAGACGTAATAAAATATCATTAGGGAAAAGATAATGTTTCTCGGGATTACCTTCTGGGATAACAGAGGTTAAACCACCAAGATCTAGAATGCCATCAAGTCCAATATCTTTCGTCTGAATAAGATAACAAGAGCCTTGCTCACCAGCATCTTGTATCGCCGATTTAAAGGGCATCCCTAAGCGGATCTCTGCAACACTCTCTAATGTAACAATTTTATGCATAATTAAGTTAGGGAGATTACTCTCCCTTTTCTCCAGTAGTTTTAAGCACAATTGAGTGTTTCCAATTCACATCCCCCATACGTACGTCGAAATCCATCCGCAATGAAGAAATGGATAACGCGTGTATCAGCATGACGATACACACCACGCCTCCCCTCTTACTCATTGACTTTTTACGCAGGGGTTGATATTTTTTCTCATTCATTTTCTTAGAGCCTCTCATAGCGGTTTTGAGCAGAATGTTAAGAGTAAATAGCAGCGGGAACTGTTATTTACTCACTCTCTCACTTTGTAGTAGCCATCTACTACAAAGTGAAAAGACTACAGCAGCCTATACGCTTACAAAGCAATAGTAGGGCCGTACTATTTTTATGTAATGATTGAACATAGTGCTCCACCGAACTGCTAACCTTATGAGAGGTATCACTTTTTAACGAAAAACAAAGCTACCTTGATTATTTATTTTTTCTTTCCAAAATCAAACGAGCTAACCCCTTTCACCCGATTAGCATCCAGATAATCCGCCCACCACTGCAGCATTAGCCTGCGCTCCCCTAGGTGCTCGGCCTTATGAATGTAAGCCGCCCGCACAGAGTTACGTTCCTGGTGACTCATCTGCCGCTCTACCGCATCTCTTGACCACAACCCCGACTCAATTAATGAACTACATGCCATTGTTCTGAAACCATGACCACACACTTCAACCTTCGTATCGTAGCCCATGACTCGTAGTGATTTATTAACTGTGTTTTCACTCATCGGCTTACGCGGATCGTGATCACCAACGAAGATCAACTCACGGTTTCCACTCATGCTTTTGATCTTTTCCAAAATGGTGAGAGCTTGACGCGACAAGGGAACAAGATGAGGCGTACGCATCTTTGAACCACGCTGAGAATGTTTAACGCCTTCCAGTGGTTCACGCTCTCCCGGAATCGTCCACATAGCGGTTTCAAAATCCACTTCTGACCAGCGCGCAAAACGCAGTTCGCTTGAACGAATGAAAACTAACAGCGTGAGTTCCACAGCCAGCCGAGTTAATGGTCTTCCAGTATATGTATCAATACGATGAAGCAATTCAGGAATACGACTGAGATCTAGCGCAGCGCGATGCTGCCGTTTAGCAGTAGCTATCGCTCCAGCAATATCTTGTGCGGGGTTGTAATCGATTAAACCGTTCTGTACCGCAAAGCGCATTATTGCCGTTGTTCGCTGTTGAAGACGCGCAGCTACTTCAAGACGTCCTGACTTCTCCACAGCTTTAATTGGAACCAGTAAATCGCGAGTACCAATATCTACTATATTTCGCTTCCCTACTGCGGCAAATAAATTGTCTTCCAGACTTTTCAACACTCTAGCACTGTGCGATGGAGACCACTTCTGATTGCTGGCGTGCCAGTCTCTAGCTACCACTTCAAAAGTTATCGCTTCTTGTTCCTGCTCTACCTGAACGGCTTTCTTGTTCTCACTAGGATCTACACCGTTAGCTAGATGCTTACGGGCTTCGTCGCGCCGTGCCCGGGCATCCGCCAACGACACTTCAGGGTATTTCCCCAGCGCCAGCATCTTCTCTTTACCACCGAAGCGATAACGTAGCCGCCAGTATTTGGATCCGTTAGGGTGAACCAGCAAAACCATGCCGTCACCATCGGTAAGCTTATAGGCTTTTTCTTCAGGCTTGGCCGTACGAACCTTCACATCACTCAGAGCCATGTTGAGTATCCTTTCAAGGGTTCTGCGTGGGTACAAACATTATCGAACCGGGATATACCCGCAATTGTACCCACATCAGTAAGTTGATGTAGATTGAATCAGGTTGACTTATGTTGAGTGAAAAAGCGAGAAGAGCCTTGCGGGGACTGGATTTTAGGCATAAAAAAAGACCTCAGTTGAGGTCTATTTACATACTGTTGGTGCCGAAGGCCGGAATCGAACCGGCATGCCTCGCGGCGGTTGATTTTGAATCAACTGCGTCTACCGATTTCGCCACTTCGGCACTGAAGTAGTATGCGGAGAACGAGGTGAATTATACCTACCCGAACTCCGCATGCAACTGTTATCCCACCAAGTTTAGTCTAAGTGTTGAAAAAACCGCCATCAACGCCGTTTTAGCAGCAAATAAACACTGATTAGGAGGAAAAGTATACTTGGTAACAGCGCGCCGATGACCGGTGGGATGTTGTAAACCAAGCTAAGCGGGCCAAAAATCTGATCCAACACGTAGAAAACAAAACCAAAGAAGATACCGGTAACTACCCGAACCCCCATTGGTACACTGCGTAATGGGCCAAAAATGAATGACAACGCCATTAACATCATTACGGCAACTGAGAATGGTGCAAATATCTTACCCCACATATTCAGTTCATACCGGCTCGACTCCTGCCCACTCTGCCGCAGGTATTTGCTGTAGTCGTGCAACCCGCTAATAGAGAGCGAATCTGGGTTCATGGCAACCACCCCCAACTTCTCTGGTGTTAAGTTGGTCTTCCATTCACCGGTTAGTGTCTGCGAGCCAGTCACCTTATTTGGATTGCTTAAATCAGACTCATCAACCTGCGATAAACGCCACAGGTTGTCTTCAAAAGTTGCGGTGGCAGCATAACGAACCGAGAGTAAGCGATCTTGTTGATCAAAATGATAAATATTCACCCCGGTCAGTTCTTTATCACCCGAAACACGCTGGATATAAATAAAGTCAGAGCCGTCTTTTGCCCATAACCCAGATTGCGTTGATAACAATGAACCGCCATACATTTGCTGCGCACGGAAGTTACGCGCCATCTGCTCGCCTTGCGGCGCAACCCACTCACCGATGGCCATGGTCAGCAACACCAGCGGAATAGCTGTCTTCATCACCGAGGCGGCAATTTGCATGCGGGTAAAGCCCGAAGCCTGCATCACCACCAGCTCACTACGGGTAGCCAATGTACCCAACCCCAGCAATGCACCTAACAGTGCTGCCATCGGGAAGAAGATCTCGATATCTTTCGGGATACTGAGCAAGGTGTACATGCCAGCGGATACCGCAGAGTAATCGCCCTGCCCGACTTTACGTAACTGATCGACAAACTTGATAATGCCGGACAACGATACCAGCATGAATAACGTCATCAGGATAGTATTGAGGATAGTCCGTCCGATATAACGGTCTAATACACCAAACATCAGGCTGCACCTCTCAATCGAGCACGTAACTTACGAGCCGGCAGGCCATCCCACAGGTTCAATATCACCGCAAGAGCCAGATAAGCGCCATTTACTGTCCACATCCAGATCAAGGGGTCTAACTTGCCGCTACTGGCGTTAGAACGCAGAGAGCTTTGTAACAGGAAGAAGATTAAATACAGTAACATAGCAGGCAACATACTCAATACGCGGCCCTGACGTGGGTTGATCACACTGAGTGGCACCACCAGCAACGCCATGATGATAACCGACACAATCAGCGTTAGACGCCAATGAAACTCGGCGCGGGCATCAGGCTCGTTTGAGTGCCACAATTGTTTCATGGTCATCTGCTCTGCCACATTATTGTTTTGCTGTACTTCCTGATGACCAATAATGGCCTGATAATCGACAAAATCAGTAATACGGAAATCGCGCAATAAGGCCGTGCCTTCGTAGCGGGTACCTTTATTTAAGATAACCACTTGTGAACCATCAGGCCGTTCGGTCATGTGACCGCTGTCAGCAACAACAACAGAAGGACGCTGATTACCGTTTGGCCGCAATTGTGCCAGAAATACACGGTTAAACTCTTTGCCCGTCACATTACCGATAAATAAGGCTGAATTACCATCGGTTGAAGATTTAAACTGCCCGCCGGCCAAGGCAGCCAGACTCGGGTTGGCTCTGGCGTCATTCAGCACTTCATCTTGATGTTTAGAAGACCAGGGGCCAAGCCAAATAGTGTTGACTGCCGCCAGCGCAGAAGTGACCAACGCCAGGATCAATGCAGCCATAATCAAGGATTTCTTGCCCATGCCGCAGGCATGCATCACGGTGATTTCACTCTCCGTGTACAATTTACCTAGCGTCATCAATAAGCCAAGGAATAAGCTTAACGGCAAGATAAGTTGTGCCATTTCCGGCACACCGAGCCCTAAAAGGGATAAAACCAGGTTTGTCGGGATTTCACCATCGACCGCAGCGCCTAATATCCGTACTAACTTCTGACTAAAGAAGATTAATAGCAGGATGAACAGAATCGCAATTTGGCTCTTAAGTGTTTCCCGTACCAGATATCTAATGATGATCACGCTAATACGCCTGTGAAAACTTGTCTTTTTGCAGGAAAATCGATAGTTTCATCGTTAATCCGCCATTTATTCTCATCATATGGCAACCTTCACAGCTAAAATAGTATTACAGCATCTAGCGTTTAGGTGTCCTATAGGAACATGCTTATAGTCGCCAAAACAAAACAACTTATGCCGTTAAGGTTAACACACGTCGTTAACACAACGGAGAGAGATCGTTGCGGAGCGCTACATTCTAGCGGTAGCTCCCGCCTTTGTCTTTAAGATTCAGGAGAGTGCATGGAGTTCAGTGTAAAGAGCGGCAGCCCGGAAAAACAGCGCAGTGCCTGTATTGTAGTCGGCGTTTTCGAACCTCGTCGTCTATCTCCCATTGCCGAACAACTCGACAAAATTAGTGATGGCTACATCAGCGCTTTATTGCGCCGTGGTGAACTTGAAGGCAAAGTCGGGCAGACGCTGTTACTGCACCATGTGCCGAATATTCTCTCCGAGCGCATCTTGTTAATTGGCTGTGGCAAAGAGCGTGAGCTTGATGAGCGCCAGTACAAGCAAGTGATCCAGAAGACCATCAATACCCTTAATGACACCGGATCAATGGAAGCCGTTTGTTTCCTGACCGAGCTACATGTTAAAGGCCGCAATACTTACTGGAAAGTGCGCCAGGCAGTAGAAACAGCGAAAGAGACGCTTTATACCTTCGATCAGCTTAAAAGTAATAAAACCGAGCCGCGTCGCCCATTACGCAAGATGGTATTCAATGTACCAACTCGCCGCGAACTGACCAGCGGTGAGCGCGCCATTCAGCACGGTCTGGCGGTAGCATCCGGCATTAAAGCGGCGAAAGACTTGGGCAATATGCCGCCAAATATTTGTAATGCCGCCTATCTGGCTTCGCAAGCACGCCAGTTAGCCGATGCATTCAGCACCAATATCATCACTCGCGTGATTGGTGAGCAGCAAATGAAAGAGTTGGGCATGCACTCCTATCTTGCTGTAGGCCATGGTTCGCAGAATGAATCATTGATGTCGGTGATAGAATATAAGGGTAATCCAAACCCGGACGCTAAGCCAATTGTGCTGGTGGGCAAAGGCTTGACCTTCGATTCTGGCGGTATTTCCATCAAACCTGCCGAAGGCATGGATGAGATGAAATACGACATGTGTGGCGCTGCAACTGTCTATGGCGTCATGCGTGTAGTGGCCGAACTGCAATTGCCATTGAATGTGATTGGTGTATTGGCGGGCTGTGAAAATATGCCAGGTGGTCGTGCTTATCGCCCAGGCGATATCCTCACCACCATGTCTGGTCAGACAGTTGAAGTGCTCAATACCGATGCCGAAGGCCGTCTGGTGCTGTGCGATGCATTGACCTATGTTGAGCGTTTCGAGCCAGAAGTGGTGATTGATATCGCGACCCTGACAGGGGCCTGTGTTGTGGCATTAGGCCATCACATCACCGGTTTGATGTCGAATCACAATCCATTGGCTCACGAGCTTATCGGGGCATCCGAACAAGCGGGTGACCGTGCATGGCGCTTGCCACTGGGTGATGAGTTCTATGAGCAACTGGATTCCAATTTTGCCGACATGGCAAATATTGGTGGTCGTGCGGGCGGTGCGATTACCGCCGGTTGCTTCCTGTCACGTTTTACTCGCAAATACAGCTGGGCGCATTTGGATATCGCGGGTACGGCATGGCGTTCAGGTAAGAACAAAGGCGCCACTGGCCGTCCAGTCGCGTTGTTATCCCAGTTCCTGCTTAACCGCGCAGGGTTAAACGGCGACGATTAATCGTTTTGATGTATTCCATTTGATATACACCCAAAGTAATTGAAGTTGCAGGTAGGCAGCCAGCGAACTCATCCCGATGAGCTTACGCCAGTAAGTGATTCGGGTGAGTGAACGCAGTGAACACCCCTGCAGCTTCAAGTACGAAGGGTGAGAGAATTTATGAAAAACGCCACTTTTTATCTGCTCGAACACGACACGCCCGCTGGTGAGCTGCGTGCTCATGAGGCGTTGGCCTGCGAAATTGCGGCTGAGCGTTGGCGGGCAGGCAAACGGGTACTGATCGCCTGTGAAAGTCAGGAGCAGGCCCAGCGGCTGGATGAAGCGCTATGGCAACGGGCACCTGAGCAATTTGTTCCCCATAATTTGGCGGGTGAAGGGCCAAAGTATGGCGCACCAGTCGAACTGGCATGGCCGGAACGACGTGGAAATTCCCCCCGCGACCTGCTTATCAGCCTGCTACCAGAGTTCGCAGGTTTTGCCACCGCTTTCCATGAAGTGGTAGACTTCGTTCCTTACGAAGAAAATTTGAAACAGTTGGCGCGCGACCGATATAAGTCTTATCGCAGCGTCGGCTTCCACTTGACCACGGCAACGCCGCCAACTAATTGAACTAAAAAAGAAAATGGAAAACACACCTTCTAATATCGACAAAACTGAGCCGTCCCTCGATAAAACATACAGCCCGCAGGAAATCGAACAGCCGCTGTATGAACACTGGGAAAAACAGGGTTATTTCAAGCCGAACGGCGATACCAGTAAAGAAAGCTACTGCATCATGATCCCGCCGCCGAACGTCACCGGCAGCCTGCACATGGGCCATGCGTTCCAACAAACCATCATGGATACCTTGATTCGTTATCAACGTATGCAGGGCAAAAATACCTTGTGGCAAGCCGGGACTGACCATGCCGGTATCGCGACCCAAATGGTGGTCGAGCGCAAGATCGCCGCAGAAGAAGGCAAAACTCGCCACGATTACGGCCGTGACGCATTTATCGATAAAATCTGGCAATGGAAAGGCGAATCTGGCGGCACCATTACTCGCCAAATGCGCCGTCTGGGTAACTCCGTGGATTGGGAACGTGAGCGTTTCACCATGGACGATGGCCTGTCCAATGCGGTTAAAGAAGTGTTTGTACGTCTGCACAAAGAAGACTTAATTTACCGTGGCAAGCGCCTGGTGAACTGGGATCCAAAACTGCGCACTGCTATCTCTGATCTGGAAGTCGAAAACCGCGAATCGAAAGGCTCCATGTGGCATCTGCGTTATCCGCTGGCCGATGGTGCTAAAACTGCGGATGGCAAAGACTATCTGGTAGTCGCCACCACGCGTCCGGAAACTGTATTGGGTGATACCGGCGTGGCAGTCAACCCGGAAGATCCGCGTTATAAAGATCTGATCGGCAAAGAAGTGATCCTGCCGCTGGTTGGTCGCCGTATTCCGATCCTCGGTGACGAGCATGCCGACATGGAAAAAGGCACCGGTTGTGTGAAAATCACGCCAGCGCACGATTTTAATGACTATGAAGTTGGTAAACGCCACGCCCTGCCGATGATCAACATTCTGACTTTCGACGGTGATATCCGTGCCGAAGCGGAAGTATTTGATACCAATGGCGAAGCGACTGATGCGTGCAGCGGTGCCATTCCAGAACAGTTCCAAGGTTTGGAGCGTTTTGCTGCCCGTAAAGCTGTAGTGGCTGAATTCGATAAACTTGGCCTGCTGGAAGAAGTCAAAGCCCACGACCTGACTGTGCCTTATGGCGACCGTGGCGGCGTGGTTATTGAGCCGATGTTAACCGACCAATGGTATGTTCGCACCGCTCCGCTGGCTAAAGTGGCAATCGAAGCTGTCGAAAACGGCGAGATCCAATTCGTACCGAAGCAGTACGAAAATATGTATTACTCGTGGATGCGCGATATCCAAGACTGGTGTATCTCCCGTCAGTTGTGGTGGGGCCACCGCATTCCAGCCTGGTATGACGAGCAAGGTAAAGTGTATGTGGGCCGTGATGAGGCTGAAGTACGCCGTGAAAACAACCTGGGCGCTGATGTTGTATTGCGCCAGGATGAAGACGTGCTGGATACCTGGTTCTCCTCTGGCCTGTGGACTTTCTCCACTCTGGGCTGGCCTGAGCAAACCGAAGCACTGAAAACCTTCCACCCGACCAGTGTTGTGGTCAGTGGCTTTGATATTATTTTCTTCTGGATTGCCCGCATGATCATGCTGACCATGCACTTTATGAAAGATGAAAATGGTAAGCCGCAAGTGCCATTTAAAACCGTCTACATGACCGGTCTTATCCGTGATGACGAAGGGCAGAAAATGTCCAAGTCGAAAGGTAACGTCATTGACCCACTGGATATGGTTGATGGTATCTCGCTGGAAGAATTGCTGGAAAAACGTACTGGCAACATGATGCAGCCGCAGCTGGCGGAGAAAATCCGCAAGCGTACCGAGAAGCAGTTCCCGAACGGTATTGAGCCGCACGGCACAGATGCTCTGCGCTTTACGTTGGCAGCTCTGGCCTCTACCGGCCGTGATATCAACTGGGACATGAAGCGCCTGGAAGGATATCGCAACTTCTGTAATAAGCTGTGGAACGCCAGCCGTTTCGTGCTGATGAACACCGAAGGGCAAGATTGCGGGCAGAATGGCGGCGAAATGGTGCTGTCACTGGCTGACCGCTGGATTCTGGCTGAATTCAATCAGACTATCAAAGCCTACCGCGAAGCGATGGACACTTACCGCTTCGATTTGGCCGCTAATATTCTGTATGAGTTTACCTGGAACCAGTTCTGTGACTGGTATCTGGAACTGGCCAAGCCGGTGATGAACAGCGGTTCTGAAGCGGAACTGCGTGGGACGCGTCATACGCTGATTGAAGTTCTGGAAGCCCTGCTGCGTCTGGCACACCCTATCATTCCTTACATCACAGAAACCATCTGGCAGCGAGTCAAAACCCTGAAAGGTATTACTGCGGACACCATTATGTT
Organism: Yersinia artesiana; assembly: GCF_902726545.1. Lineage (GTDB taxonomy): Bacteria > Pseudomonadota > Gammaproteobacteria > Enterobacterales > Enterobacteriaceae > Yersinia > Yersinia artesiana. Next base: position 82,761 of record NZ_CACVAD010000006.1, read on the forward strand.
GCAGCCTTTCCCGGAATATGATGCCAGTCAGGTTGATGAGAAAGCACTGAGTGATCTGGAATGGATCAAGCAAACCATTATTGCGGTGCGTAATATCCGTGCAGAAATGAACATCGCACCGGGTAAACCACTGGAAGTGATGCTGCGTGGAGCCAATGCTGAAGCTCAGCGCCGCGTACTGGAAAACCAGAGTTTCATCCAGTCACTGGCGCGGTTGTCCTCTCTCACCCTGTTACCTGAAGGTGATAAAGGCCCGGTATCTGTGACTAAATTGGTCGAAGGTGCGGAAGTGCTGATCCCGATGGCTGGCCTGATTGATAAAGCCACCGAACTGGAAAGGCTGGCAAAAGAAGTGGCCAAGCTGGAAGCTGAAATTGAGCGTATCGAAGGCAAGTTGAGTAATGAAGGTTTTGTGGCGCGCGCGCCAGAAGCCGTGGTTGCCAAAGAGCGCGAAAGAATGGCAACCTGTGCTGAAGCCAAGCAGAAGTTAATTGAGCAACAGGCGACTATCGCCGCACTGTAATTAACCTGAGATTCAGCAGCAAAATAGAAACAGCGGGCTATTTAGGTAGCCGCTGTTTTTTTATCATTGCAGCCTGACATCATTCAGTGGTATTACAGATTATTACTAAGTTATTACCTTTAGGTTTAAAGAGTATGACCACAGCCACACCTATCCGCCTGCTGGTACGCCCCATCACCGTAGCAGACAACCTCGCTATCGCTAATGTCATTCGGGAAGTTTCGGCTGAGTTCGGCCTGACTGCCGATAAAGGCTATACCGTGTCTGATCCCAATTTGGATCACTTATATGAGCTGTACAGCCAGCCACGTAGCGCTTACTGGGTGATTGAAGTCGACGGAAATATTGCAGGCGGCGGCGGCGTGGCACCTTTGTCGGGTGGTGAAGCCTCTCTGTGTGAATTGCAGAAAATGTATTTCCTGCCGATATTGCGCGGTAAAGGGTTGGCTAAGCAGTTGGCGTTACAAGCGCTGGAGTTTGCCCGTCAACAGGGCTTCAACCGCTGTTATCTGGAAACCACGGCCAGTTTGACCAGTGCCGTAGGTTTATATGAAAGATTAGGTTTTGAGCATATCAATGGCCCGATGGGAAATACCGGTCATGTGGATTGCGAAGTGACTATGCTGAAAACATTATGATTATTCAGAGTGCATTGCATCCTGAGGTTATTGACAGCACTTTTATAGTACTGTGAGTGAAGGGTTGACCGCACCTCGGGGCACTCTGGTCGCTGACGCGACTACGACCCCAACGGCACGTTTCCCTTCATCTGACTTTGTCTGCAGTCTGAGGGCGCATCAAGCGCCCTGATAGTATTAGCGAACAATCTACAGCTTCAAGTATGAAGGGGATATTAGTGGCGCTTACCGTCGTCGTCTTCATCGATCAACTCTTCGTCGTCGAACTCGCCGTCTTCATCATCTTCTGCGTTAGGATCTTCATAGTAAGTGCCCCAACCGTCATAATTCACGCCACATTTTTCAGCCAGTGCAATCAGCTGTTCAACCTGCGCATCAATAATTTCAGCATTCAGCGCAACTTCGCTGATCACATCGCAGCACATCACCACTGAGCCATCTTCGACTTCCAGCTCTTCAGCATCTGTCACTTCATAACCCAGCTTGAATGCTTCAACGGCAGCCTTTTCCAGCACTTCGAATTTCTCGGCGGAAAGGTGGTGTTCAATGGTGTAGAGCGCATCCGGATCGCTGCCATCATCCAGAAGTTCTTCGATGATCAGGCGGGTCTCGTCACGTTGTTCGTCCAGCATTTCGCGGTTTGCCATGCCTTTATCCTCAGTCAATGGGCTTAGTATGACGCTATTTTCCCACACCCACGCTGTTGCCTCCACTACAAACGAGAAAGATTTATTGATTGGGGTTGTAATTGAATATTTATACGTATAAATTGAATTTAAATTCAATTGGACTATTCGGGATGCAAAAGATGAACACCATGAGTCAGTTCTATAAACGTCACTTTCTAAGGTTACTGGATTTTACCCCCGCCGAGATTACAGCCCTGCTAGAGTTGGCGGCTGATTTGAAACAAGCCAAGAAATCCGGCTGTGAGCAACAAAAATTGGCAGGTAAGAATATCGCGCTCATCTTCGAAAAAGACTCGACCCGTACTCGATGCTCTTTCGAAGTTGCCGCATATGATCAAGGTGCGCGGGTGACCTATCTCGGCCCAGGCGGGAGCCAAATAGGGCATAAAGAATCAATTAAAGATACCGCCAGAGTATTAGGTCGGATGTATGACGGTATTCAATATCGTGGTCACGGCCAAAAGGTGGTTGAAGCATTGGCTGAATTTGCCGGCGTGCCGGTATGGAATGGCCTGACCAATGAATTCCATCCAACCCAGTTACTGGCCGATTTACTGACTATGCAGGAACACTTGCCGGGCAAACCATTGAGTGAAATGAAATTTGCCTATCTTGGTGATGCACGTAACAACATGGGGAATACCCTGTTAGAAGCGGCCGCTTTGGTAGGGATGGATTTACGCCTGGTTGCGCCAAAAGCCTGCTGGCCGGAGGCCGAATTAGTCGCCACTTGTCAGACCCAGGCCAAAAAGACCGGCGGTAAAATCACCTTGACCGAAGATATTGCCGAAGGGGTAAAAGGGGCTGATTTCTTGTATACCGATGTGTGGGTTTCAATGGGTGAACCGAAAGAGGTCTGGCAAGAGCGGGTTGCATTGCTCAAGCCCTATCAGGTCAATATGGATGTGGTGAAATTGACCGGCAACCCACAGGTTAAATTCCTGCATTGCTTGCCCGCGTTCCACGACGACCAAACTACCGTCGGCAAACAAATGGCGGAACTTTATGACTTACCGGGGGGCATGGAAGTGACCGACGAAGTATTTGAATCGGCTCACAGCATTGTGTTTGATCAGGCCGAAAACCGCCTGCACACCATCAAAGCCGTGATGGTTGCCACTCTGGGAATAGCATAGCAACAAAGGCCGACCATCTGATGTGTCGGCTTTTAATTATTTTTACACCTAATCAATAAGCGTTATTGGCGCAGGCAGATTGAGTGCGGACAGCGCGCAGCCAACGGAGCATACACGGAGTATGTGACGGCGGCGAGCACTGCCCGAAGCTCAAGCTGGCAAGTGAAATAGCTTATTTTACCGCCAACTTCACAACGGCTTTTCGTACATTAGCCGGTTCGCCCACCGCACATAATGGTTTATGCACTTCTCCTGGGTAGAACACCACGAAATCACCGGTTTGCATGACAAACTGCTTCTCATCAACTCCTGCCGGTAAGAACGCAATATCTTTGTCTGCCAACCAGTCGGTATCAGGTTTGCCAGCAGGTAAGTTACTGAAAGTCATCCCCTCAACACCCGCCAGGACTATCTGAATATCCAGATACTTAGCGTGATATTCCGCGCGGCGGTTTTCCAGATAGTCAGTGCTGTCATTGGAAATCAATACGAACAAGTTATTGCCATCAATATCATGCTTACCCAATGGCGTTTCTGCTGTGATGTGACTTTTCACATATTCAATAGCTTCTTTTAATTGCGCCGGCAGATAAGGCAATAATTCCAAATGATGGATGTTTCCGGTGATCATGGTTTTCCCTTCATATAAGTAAAATGAAATGACGTTCCATTATAACCATTTCATTCTATCTTTAGTGGGAAGTCTCTAACATTTATTTATGCCGAAACAGCCTGTGGTGTTGCTTACATGGGTTTCTACCACCAGAATTAAATCGCCGCAGAATCATTACATTTTTACAATATTTCTTTATCACTAATTGTTATAACAAATAACTGTTGAGACTTTGACCACAGACGGCAAAGCTATTATCGTGAGAAACTGCGATGAAATAGTCGAAAAAACAATAATTTCCTATTGGTGTTACCGCACCCGCTATATTTTAAAAACACGATGGTTTAATCCATTTCAGGGAGTCTCAATGAAAGCTAAAATTCTGTCACTGTTGGTTTTTACAGCACTATCTGGCAGTGCACTGGCAGCAACGCCGCCAGATACTCTGGTTGTGGTGCAATCCCTGGATGATATCGTTAGCCTTGATCCGGCTGAAAGTAATGAGCTATCCAGTATTCAGACCGTCCCAAGTCTTTATCAGCGACTGGTGCAAGCCGATCGTGATAACCCGGCAAAAATAGAACCCGTTCTTGCACAAAGCTGGCAAGGCGATGCCGCGGCAAAAACCCTGACAGTAAAATTACGTCCGCAGGCAGTATTTGCCTCCGGTAATCCGGTGCAAGCTGATGACGTGATTTATTCCTTTAATCGCGCAGTCAAAATGAACCGTTCACCGGCCTTTATACTGAATGTCTTGGGCTGGGATGCGAGTAATATCGATCAGCATTTGAAGAAGATTGATAACAATACTGTGCAACTGAGCTGGAGTGCAGATGTCAGCCCCGCGGTTGCACTGAATATTTTATCAACCCCCATTGCCTCAATTGTTGATAAAAAAGCGGTGACCGCTAATGTGAAAGATGACGACTATGGTAATGCCTGGTTGAAAATGCATTCAGCCGGTAGTGGCCCATTCAAAATGCGTGTTTATCAGCCGCATCAGGCCATTGTACTGGATGCCAATCCGACATCACCTGGCGATAAGCCTCTGATTAAAAATATCATTATTAAAAACGTTCCCGATCCAAGTGCTCGCCGTCTGTTGATCCAGCAAGGTGATGCTGATATCGCGCGTGAGTTAGGGCCAGACCAAACTGCGGCGCTGAAAACCCAGGCGGGTATTCAGGTTGTCGAAATCCCGTCTGCCGAACAAAACTATCTGGTCTTTAATACGGCCAATCAGGCCAATCCGCTGTTGAGCAAACCTGAATTCTGGCAAGCCGCCCGCTATTTGGTTGATTATCAGGGAATTACCAAAGATTTGCTGAAAGGCCAGTATTTTGTACACCAAAGTTTCTTGCCAGTGGGTTTACCGGGTGCGCTGGAAAGCAATCCGTTTACCTTTGATCCTGCTAAAGCCAAAGAAATTCTGACCAAAGCCGGTATTAAAGACGCCACGCTGACTCTGGATGTGGAGAACAAACCGCCATTTATTACGATTGCCCAGTCGTTGCAAGCCAGCTTTGCCCAGGGTGGCGTGAAATTGGTGTTATTGCCAGCCGCTGGTAGCCAGGTGTATGGCCGCGTGCGCGCCAAACAGCATCAGTCAGCTATCCGTCTGTGGATCCCGGACTACTTCGATGCACACTCAAATGCCAGCGCCTTTGCCTATAATGACGGTAAGAGCAGCACTGTTGCCGGGTTAAACGGCTGGGTTATTCCTGAGCTGAATAAACAAACATTGGCAGCAGTCGCCGAGGCTGATCCAGCCAAGCGCACCGCGCTCTACACTCAGTTACAAGAAGAGCTGCAAAAGAACTCGCCTTATATCTTTATTGATCAAGCCAAAGCACAAGTTGTGCTACGAGATAATGTAAAAGGCTATCAACAAGGTCTGAATGCAGATATGGTCTATTATGACCGCGTCAGCAAGTAGTGCTGGCTTATCAATAAAGTCTTATGAAATATAAGTAGGTTGCTAGTCGATGTCTGTCGCACTAAATCAAACGCCGGGAACCCTATCCCGGCGTCGTCTTTGGGGGTTTTTACAGGGATTATTCACCCTGGCCCTGACCTTATTCGGTCTACTGGTTATCACCTTTTTCCTGTCGGCGCTGTCGCCGGTGGACAGGGTGCTGCAAATCGTGGGCGACCACGCCAGTGAGGCCACTTATCAGCAAGTTAAACAACAACTTGGGTTGGATAAACCTTTACCAGTTCAGTTCTGGCATTATCTGGAGCGGCTGGCGCATGGGGATCTGGGTGTCGCCAGCGCCAGCGGTCAGCCGGTATTACAAGATCTACTGACCGTTTTCCCTGCCTCATTGGAACTGGCAACATTATCGCTCGTGATTGGTGCAGCACTGGGGGTTATCCTCGGCTTACTGTGCGCGCGCTGGGCGGGTAGCAAACTGGATGCCACCATCCGCTTTATCACCTTGCTGGGGAATTCGGTCCCTATCTTCTGGCTTGGCTTGCTGATGCTATTGCTATTTTATGCCCGCCTGCAATGGAGCCCCGGCCCTGGCCGTCTCGATGATATTTATCAATATACCGTGGAAGCGACAACCGGTTTTGCCCTGATCGATACCTGGCGCTCAGATGATGCTGGTGCCTTTGGCAATGCCATCGCTCATTTGATCTTACCGGTCTCCCTGCTCTCTTATTACGCGCTTGCCAGCATTACTCGCCTGACACGTTCAGCTTGCCTGAGTGAACTGAATAAAGAGTACATCACGCTGGCAAGAGCCAAAGGCGCGGGTGAGATGCGGATTTTATTGACGCATGTGCTGCCGAATATCCGTGGCACCTTGCTGACAGTGATTGCTCTGGCCTATACCAGCATGTTGGAAGGCGCGGTGCTCACCGAGACCGTTTTTGCCTGGCCGGGCATTGGCCGTTATCTGACCAGCGCGCTGTTTGCCGGCGACACCACGGCCATTATGGGCGGAACACTGTTGCTCGGTATGTGCTTTATTTTGATTAACAATGTGACGGATCTGCTGGTCCGCTTGCTGGATCCGAGAACGCGCTGATATGTCGATACCGATAACAAAAATCTGCCACACGCTAAAGCGTTCGCCATCCACCAGCATTGGGCTATTGATTCTCTCCTCACTGGTGTTTATCGCGATTTTCGCCCCATGGCTGGCACCATTTGATCCCAACTGGCAAAACGCGGCCGACCGGTTGCTACCTCCGGGCGCAGTTCACTGGCTGGGAACTGACAGTTATGGCCGCGATATGCTGTCGCGCCTGATTTACGGCACGCGCCCTACCTTGGGGCTGGTGCTGCTGGTTACCGTCATAACCTTGCCGCTCGGCTTGCTGGTCGGGGTACTTTCCGGTTATTACGGCGGCTGGCTCGAACGTATTCTGATGCGCGTTACCGATGTGGTGATGTCGATGCCACGGCTGATTCTGGCTTTTGCTTTTGTTGCCATGCTTGGCCCCGGATTAATTAACGGCGCGCTGGCATTGGCCCTGACCACTTGGCCGGCCTATGCCCGTCAGGCCAGAGCTGAGATTCAGTTATTGCGTAAAAGTGATTATCTGGCCGCCGCTGAAATGATGGGAATCAAAGGGTTGCGGTTACTGTGGGGGCATATTCTCCCGATGTGCCTCCCTTCTGCGGTGGTGCGTCTGGCATTGGATTTAGCCGGTATTATTCTGGCTGCGGCAGGTCTTGGCTTCCTCGGGTTAGGGGCGCGCCCACCCATGTCAGAATGGGGTTCCATGGTCGCGGATGGCATGCAGGTTATCTTTGACCAATGGTGGATTGCCGCTATTCCGGGCTGCGCTATCTTACTGAGCAGTATGGCATTTAATCTGTTAGGCGATGGCCTGCGCGATATTTTGGACCCTCACCATGACTGATAAAATTTTTGCCGTCGACAATCTCTGTGTCGATTTCCAGCAGCTGCGAGTGGTGGATAATATTTCATTCCATCTCGGCCGTGAACGGGTTGCACTGGTGGGTGAGTCCGGTTCGGGCAAATCCATTACCGCCAGAGCATTGATGGGATTAGTTCGTGCGCCGGGCAAAGTCAGTGCTAAAAAGCTCAGTTATTATGCTGATAACATCGATCAACAGGGCAATTCAGGTCAGGTTATCGAACACGACCTATTGCAGTTGAAACCGAAACAATGGGGCGCATTACGTGGCAGCGAAATTGCTATGGTGCTGCAAGATCCGCGCTATGCACTGAATCCGGTACGAACCGTGGGGAAACAAATTGAAGAATCCCTGCTGCTACATAATACGCTTTCCCGCGCGGATACCCGCGAGCGGGTATTGAATGCGTTAGCCTCGGTCGGGCTCAATGAAAGTGCCTGGCACAGTTACCCCGGCCAACTTTCTGGCGGTATGGGCCAACGAGCCATGTTAGCTATCGCTTTAGTGAATAACCCACGGGTATTAATTGCCGATGAGCCAACCTCCGCATTGGACGCCAAATTGCGTAATCAAATACTGGAGTTGATTGTCGAACAGACTGAGCAGCGCAATATGAGTTTGTTGTTGATCAGCCACGATCTGCCGTTAGTCGCCGAGCATTGCCATCGCGTGTTGGTGATGTATCAGGGGAAACTAGTGGATCAAGGCGCGGCGGCTGACCTGCCCCATTCGACTCATCCTTATACCCATACTTTATGGGCTTGCCGCCCGAATGCCAGTACCTATGGCACTGATCTGCCGGTATTAGATCGCAGCGCTGATTTCTCAGGAGGTTCCCGTGGCACTGATTGAAGTCAAAAATCTACGCGTCAGCTTTGCCCAAAAGAATCAGCTAAAAACAGCGGTTGAGTCGGTCAGTTTTGCGGTTGAAGCAGGTGAAACATTCAGCCTGATTGGGGCATCTGGCTGCGGTAAATCTACCGTATTGCGTACCTTGGCCGGTTTACAGCGGGAGTGGCAAGGCGAGATAACCTTGCTGGGCCAACCATTGCAACCGGGGCAACGTTTCATCGGCCAATTGCGTAAAGATGTGCAGATGGTATTCCAGGATCCTTATGCGTCACTGCATCCACAGCATAATATTCAGCGCACACTGGGTGAGCCGCTAAAGATTCACGGTGAGCAAAACATCCAACAACGTATTGACCAGGCTTTAGAACAAGTGGGCTTGCCGGCATCGGCGGCACAGCGCTATCCGCATCAATTTTCCGGTGGTCAGCGCCAGCGCATTGCCATTGCTCGCGCCCTGCTATTGCGACCAAAACTGCTGCTGTTGGATGAACCGACCTCAGCATTAGATATGTCAGTGCAAGCGGAAATCCTCAATCTACTCAATCATTTGAAACGCGAACACGGTATGACCTATTTGTTGGTCAGCCATGACAGTGATGTGGTGGCACATATGTCCGAGCGCGCAGCCATGATGGAGAGTGGGAAAATTGTGAGAGAGTTTACGCGGCGGGATCTTGAGTTAGCGGAACATTTTATGGGGTAGCACTTTATAGGACAACAAAAGCCGTTCAGTACCCGGCAAAATCGAGTACTGAATGCTATCGAAACATGAGGTAGCGGTAGAGAAGCCGTTCCAAATCTTGTTTCATACTGACAAAAGCCAGTATTTCCACAGTTTGGCCATCATAGTCATAGATGACGCGGTACTCACTGTCGGGATCCAGCCGCTCACACAATTGCACACCGCTATCTGATAACATTGAGTTAAAACGATAGCGGACCGGATCTTCACTGATCGCTGTTATTGATGATATCAATAAATTATCAACGAACTCCCAGCCTTAACCGGCCCCATAGTAGCGCTTTTAAAGGATTCGATATCCTGAAGAACCCATTCTGCTGCTGGTGATATAATTATTTGGGATATTCCTAACCTCAATATTATTACTTGCGTGCAGCGCGCAGCTTCCTTAACGTGTCTTCCGCCGACATGCCTTGCTGGTTTTTAATATCCTGCTTAGCCAGCATAACCAGCTTCAGCAGAGCATTTGATTGGCGCTCAAGATTACGTTCTTTAATCTCCGCCTCCCTTTCTGCTGCGGGTTGGACAAACAGCTCAGCGACACCATTTTTTGTGACGAAAACGCCGCCGTCAAAAAGTTCGGGAGAACCTAGCCCTTCTCGCGCCGCTTTTTGGGATATAGTCGTTGCCATATAAGTTGCTCCTTCAATGATCTTTCATACTCTAAGCAAACTATTACCCGCGCAGTTAAATATCAAATTTATACTAAATTTGTACACGCATAATCATATCAACGAAAAACCTTTAATCATCTATACCTCTGCCAATTTACCTCCGATGGTGAGCGTTTGGGTCGATTTTTTACAGGAACATTTCCGCCCAATGAGGCGCTAACTAATCCTATTTAGTGCAAAAAAAAGTGGCATAAAAATGTCCATTTTGTGATGCACTGAACAAGGAATAAACCTAAAGCTGATTTCCTTGTTCTAGGTCAATTATGTTGACTGTCACTTCTGTCATTACCCATATATAGTGTCTATAGGAATTAACACACCTATATGTAGTAGTTATCCACAAAACCATCCACATCCCCTCGCAGCCCTTATGTGCTGCGGTTTGTCTTGTGGATAAGATTGTTTTGGGGCTAATCCTACGCGGCAGGATACAGGAGCGACATTGTGAAAACAGTAGTGATTAAACGGGACGGTTGTCAGGTACCTTTTGATGAGGTGCGAATCAAGGAAGCTGTCGAGCGCGCAGCGCTGGCGGTTGGCGTGGTAGACGCAGATTATTGTGCAACTGTTGCCCGTGTGGTCGCTCAGACGATGGAGAACCAGCCGAAAGTTGATATCCGCGATATCCAAACTGCGGTAGAAAACCAACTGATGGCCGGTCAATACAAGCAGCTCGCCCGAGCCTATATCGAGTATCGCCATGACCGGGATATCTCGCGTGAACTGCGTGGTCGCCTGAATCAGGAAATCCGGGGTTTGGTCGAGCAAAGTAACAAAGCGCTGCTGAACGAAAATGCGAATAAAGACAGCAAAGTCATCCCGACTCAGCGTGATTTGCTAGCCGGTATTGTCGCGAAACACTATGCCAAACAACATATTTTGCCGCGAGACGTGGTTTTGGCTCATGAACGTGGTGAAATTCACTATCACGACCTGGATTACGCGCCATTTTTCCCGATGTTCAACTGTATGTTGATTGATCTCAAGGGGATGCTGACCCAAGGTTTTAAAATGGGTAACGCAGAAATAGAGCCGCCAAAATCCATTTCTACCGCTACCGCAGTGACTGCGCAGATTATCGCGCAGGTAGCCAGCCATATCTATGGTGGCACAACCATTAACCGCATCGATGAAATTCTGGCACCGTTTGTCACCGAAAGTTTTAATAAACACAAGCGAGTCGCAGAAGAGTGGCAGATTCCAGATGCTGACGGTTATGCCCGGTCACGCACCGAAAAAGAGTGTTATGACGCTTTCCAATCGCTGGAATATGAAGTGAATACCCTGCATACCGCCAATGGTCAAACACCGTTTGTTACCTTCGGCTTCGGGTTGGGTGCCAGTTGGGAGTCGCGCATGATTCAGCAGGCGATTCTGCGTAATCGCATCGCCGGTTTGGGCAAAAATCGTAAAACCGCCGTGTTCCCAAAACTGGTGTTTGCTATCCGCGATGGCCTGAACCATAAATTTGGCGACCCCAACTACGATATCAAACAGTTGGCGCTGGAGTGTGCTACCAAGCGCATGTACCCAGATATTCTCAATTATGATCAAGTGGTTAAAGTAACTGGCTCCTTCAAAACACCAATGGGCTGCCGCAGCTTCCTTGGCGTTTATGAAGAAAATGGCGAACAGATCCACGATGGCCGTAACAATTTGGGGGTTATCAGCCTCAACCTGCCGCGTATTGCATTGGAAGCTCAAGGCGATGAAGAGAAATTCTGGCGATTACTGGATGAGCGCCTGCTGCTAGCCAAGAAAGCCTTGATGACTCGCATTGCCCGACTCGAAGGGATCAAAGCCCGCGTGGCACCAATCCTATATATGGAAGGGGCCTGCGGTGTGCGCTTGCAAGCGGATGACAATATCGCCGAAATCTTCAAAAATGGCCGCGCATCAATCTCACTGGGCTTTATTGGTATTCATGAAACGCTTAATGCTCTGTTTGGCAATCAATCCCATGTATTTGATGACGAAAAGTTACGTGCAAAAGGCGTGGCTATCGTCGAGCGCATGAGACAAGCCACGGATAGCTGGAAAGAAGAAACGGGTTACGCTTTTAGCTTATACAGTACGCCGAGCGAAAACCTGTGTGACCGCTTCTGCCGCCTGGATACCGCCGAATTTGGTGTAGTAGAAGGTGTCACCGACAAAGGTTATTACACCAACAGCTTCCATCTGGATGTTGAAAAGAAAGTTAATCCGTACGACAAACTGGACTTCGAAGCGCCTTACCCACCATTGGCTAACGGCGGTTTTATCTGTTACGGCGAATACCCTAACTTGCAGCACAACCTCAGAGCGCTGGAAGATGTCTGGGATTACAGCTACAGCCGGGTGCCATATTACGGTACCAACACGCCAATTGATGAATGCTACGAGTGCGGTTTTACCGGCGAATTCTCCTGTACCAGCAAGGGCTTCACCTGCCCGAAATGTGGTAATCATGAGCCATCAAAAGTGTCAGTCACCCGTCGGGTATGTGGCTATTTGGGTAGCCCGGATGCACGGCCATTTAACGCCGGCAAACAAGAAGAAGTGAAGCGCCGCGTTAAGCATTTGGCAAACGGACAACTGGGCTAACCCACTAAAGACAAAGGCCCAAAGTAATTGGAGTTGCAGGTAGGCAGCAAGCGAACTTATCCCGATGAGCTTACTGATGTAAGTGATTCGGGTAAGTGAACGTAGCGAACACCCCTGCGACTTCAAGTACGAGGGAGGCACTGATTATGAATTATCATCAATATTATAGCGTCGATGTTATAAATGGCCCCGGCACTCGCTGTACGCTGTTCGTCTCTGGCTGCGTACACGAATGTGTGGGTTGTTATAACAAAAGCACCTGGCGACTGAATTCGGGTAAGCCATTTACCCAAGAAATAGAAGATAAAATCATCGCGGATCTGAACGATTCCCGTATCCGCCGGCAAGGGTTATCCCTCTCTGGCGGTGATCCGCTGCATCCACAAAATCTGTCCGCCATTCTGCAACTGGTCAAACGCGTACGCCAGGAGTGCGACGGTAAAGATATTTGGCTCTGGACTGGCTATACAATGGCTGAACTGACCGCCGACCAACATCAAGTGGTTGATTTAATCAATGTGCTGGTCGATGGCAAATTCGTCCAAGATCTAAAAGATCCGTCACTTCTTTGGCGCGGCAGCGGTAATCAGGTTATCCATTTTCTGCGCTAATTTATTTTAGCCATTCTGCGCACTCTTCAGAGCCAGAATGGCAGTTACTCCCCTTAAATTCCCTCACTTCTGAAAAACGGTTTATCACGCCGCAAGATTTCATCGTTCCGCCATCTCAGCTTAACCCTACTGTCATTAAAAACCGCCAACATAGTGGGTGAGAAAACTTACTGGTTATCACCATGACAATCCACCACCTGCTTATCCGTATTGCTCCTGATATTTCATTGTGGATGGCCGTCAGACGTGATGATGCACTCAGAGGGTATATCTGCCATGCACTTATCTAGACCACCGACCAGTTATCCCACCCGCTATCAACAAATTGCGGCCCAGTTAGAACAGGAACTACGCGGTGCGTATCGCTGCGGGGATTATCTGCCGTCCGAGCAGCAGTTAGCCGAACGTTATCAGGTCAATCGCCATACCCTGCGTCGGGCCGTCGATGAGTTGGTCGAGCGCGGCTGGCTGCAACGTCGGCAAGGTATCGGCATTCTGGTGTTAATGCGCCCTTATGACTATCCGCTGCATGCCAATGCGCGCTTTAGCCAAAACTTATTAGATCAGGGTAGTGACCCCACCAGTGAGCGCTTACTCGCCGTCTTACGCCCGAGCATTGAGCATGTCGCTAAAGCGCTGTCATTGGATGAAGGGACGACAGTGATCCATTTACGCACCCTGCGGCGAGTCAATGGTGTACCGGTCTGCGTTATCGATCACTACCTGCCGGATTTGAGTTGGTGGCCCGCGTTGCAGCAGTTTAACTCCGGCTCACTGCATCAATTCATCAGCCAACATCTGCAACAGCCTTTAAGCCGTAGCCAAACCCGCATTAGCGCACGCCGTGCTCAGGCCAAAGAGAGCCGTTTGCTTGAGATTGCCACCCATGCGCCGCTGCTCTGTGTGCGCACCTTGAATATCCGTGTTGATAACCAGCAGGTGGCGGAGTACTCCGTCAGCCTGACGCGCGCCGACATGATTGAACTGACCATGGAGCACTAAATGGAAAGTATCTCGAACACCCGGCAGGGCTGGATGTCAGTGTTGGCCCACAGTCAACCGGCGCAATTGCTGGCACATTGGCAACCCTTGAATTTGGCACCGCAGTATCAGGTGATCCGTGCACCAGAGATTGGTTTGAGCCAATTACAGGCGCGAATGGGCAGCACTGGCCAGCGGTTTATTTTGGGTGATATGACCCTCACCCGCGCGGTAATCAGGCTCAACGATAGCGCCGATATCTATGGTTACAGCTACATTGCCGGGCGCAATAAACCTCATGCAGAACTCTGCGCGCTATTAGATGCGTTATTACAACTTTCCAGCATAAATGGAAAACCAGCCGGTCTGAGTGAGTTGCTGCTGAAAACCGTCATACATCCGCTGGCGGCCATACAGCAGGAGCGGCGGGAATTGCGCGCCCGCGCGATCGCCACCAGTAAAGTGGATTTCTTCACCCTGGTGCGAGGAGAAGACTAATGAGCCTGTTAAACCATTTTGACCAGCCGGTTGATGATGCTCAGCACGCTTTTCGCCGTATTCTCAAGGCATTAAGCGAACCGGGAGTTGTCGTTTCACTGCCCCATGGCAGCGGCTGGCAGCCATTAAATCCCGCCACTACCAGCATCCTGCTGACCCTGGTTGATCAGGAAACGCCGCTCTACCTGGATGAACCGCTCAACCATGATGCCGTACAACAGAATATACGTTTTCATTGTGGAGCGCCGCTGACAACCAGTATCAAAAATTCACTTTTTTCTTTATTCGACAATGAGATAAAAGAAGAACTTTTGATTAACTGCCCGACGGGTAATGAACTGTCGCCAGAGCACTCCACCACCGTTATTCTTCAGGCCACAAGTCTGCACCATGGTGTGCCTCTGCGCTTGCGCGGGCCGGGCATTGAGCACCACCGCACCGTGGCTCCGCAATTGCCCTCTACGGTGTTGAATTACCTGCTTAACCGCCCTGCCGCATTCCCTGCCGGCCTCGATTTTCTGTTGACCTGCGGTGAGAACCTAATGGCTATCCCACGAACCACCCATGTGGAGGTGTGCTGATGTACGTTGCAGTCAAAGGGGGCGAAAAAGCCATTGCGGCAGCCCATCAATTACTCGAACACCAGCGCCGTGGTGATACACAGATCCCGGCTATCGATTGCGAACAGATTGAGCAACAGCTAGGTCTGGCGGTAGATCGAGTGATGACTGAAGGCGGTATCTATGATCGCGAACTGGCTGCATTGGCAATCAAGCAAGCCAGCGGTGATCTGGTCGAAGCGATTTTCCTGCTACGCGCCTACCGCACCACATTACCGCGTCTGGCGGTCAGCCAACCGTTAGCAACTGGCAATATGCGGCTGGAGCGGCGCATCTCCGCCATTTACAAAGATTTGCCCGGCGGGCAAGTGCTTGGCCCTACCTACGATTACACCCACCGGCTACTGGATTTCACCCTGCTGGCCTCGGGTGAAGCGCCACCCGCGCTTAATCGCCGGGAAATATCGCCAGAAGCTGAAAACAATTGCGCTCATGTGTTTGATTTATTAGCACAACAGCAATTAGCGAAAGTTGAGCAGGATGACGGCACCCCGCCGGAAGATATCACCCGCAACCCGCCGGTTTACCCCTGTAATCGCTCAGCCCGGCTGCAACAACTGGTGCGCGGTGATGAAGGCTTTCTGCTGGCGCTGGGCTATTCCACCCAGCGCGGCTATGGTCGAACTCATCCATTCGCCGCCGAGATCCGCACCGGCGAGCTGACCATTTCAATTGAGCCGGAAGAACTGGGATTTGCGATTGATATCGGTGAGATCTTACTCACCGAATGCGAAATGGTGAATGGTTTTGTCAGCCCGGCAGCAGAACCCCCACATTTCACCCGCGGTTATGGTTTGGTGTTTGGTCGTGGTGAGCGCAAAGCCATGTCGATGGCCTTGATGGATCGCGCCTTACAAAGCCGGGAATACGATGAAAATGTCGCCAGTCCGGCGCAAGATGAAGAGTTTGTGTTATCCCACTCCGATAATGTCGAAGCCGCCGGTTTTGTCTCTCATCTCAAATTGCCTCATTACGTTGATTTTCAAGCGGAACTGGAGTTACTCAAGCGCCTGCGCCGTGAGCATTCAGCCACAGAACAGCAGGAGCCGCGCCATGACTGAAGTTCTCACCGGTTACAACCTGGGTTATCTGGACGAGCAAACCAAAAGAACCTTGCGCCGCGCATTACTGAAAGCCGTGGCTATCCCCGGTTATCAGGTGCCATTCGGCGGCCGTGAGATGCCGATGCCTTATGGCTGGGGCACCGGTGGCATTCAGTTAACCGCCTGTCTGATTGGCCGTTACGATGTGCTGAAAGTGATCGACCAGGGAGCCGATGACACCACTAATGCGGTGTCGATCCGCCGCTTCTTCCAACGAGTCAGCGGAGTGGCGACTACCGAAAAAACCACTGACGCTACCTTAATCCAGACCCGGCACCGCATCCCAGAAACACCGCTGACGGAGGATCAGATCCTTATCTATCAGGTACCGATCCCGGAGCCGCTGCGCTTTATTGAACCGCGTGAAACCGAGACGCGCAAAATGCATGCGCTGGAGGAATACGGCGTAATGCAAGTCAAGCTATATGAAGATATCGCCCGCTACGGCCATATCGCGACCACCTATGCCTATCCGGTAAAAGTGAATGATCGCTATGTGATGGATCCGTCGCCAATTCCGAAATTTGATAATCCCAAAATGCACATGATGCCCGCGCTGCAACTGTTTGGGGCCGGCCGTGAAAAACGCCTGTATGCCCTGCCACCTTTTACCAAAGTGGAAAGTCTGGACTTCGACGATCACCCCTTTAGCGTGCAGCAATGGGATGAACCTTGTGCTTTGTGCGGCTCGCGCCACAGTTATCTCGATGAGGTGGTAATGGACGATAAGGGCAGCCGGATGTTTGTTTGTTCGGATACTGATTTTTGCCAGCAGCAACT
The DNA here is from genome assembly GCF_902726545.1 of Yersinia artesiana. Classification (GTDB taxonomy): domain Bacteria; phylum Pseudomonadota; class Gammaproteobacteria; order Enterobacterales; family Enterobacteriaceae; genus Yersinia; species Yersinia artesiana. The sequence goes on from NZ_CACVAD010000006.1 coordinate 99,699, forward strand.
GGCTCAGGCCGCCCCACAAGAGGTGAATATTCAATGATCGTTGAACAGGTTATTTCAAAAACCGCTGCTGTTCACCCGCTGTTGTCGGTGGAGAATCTTACCCATTTGTATGCGCCGGGTAAGGGGTTCAGTGATGTCTCTTTCCAACTGTATCCCGGTGAAGTGTTAGGGATTGTCGGTGAATCGGGTTCGGGTAAAACCACCTTGCTGAAATCCATTTCAGCCCGTCTGGCACCGCAACATGGGCAAATTTTTTATCGGCCTGATGCCCAATCAGCGGTTGATTTGTATCAGATGGCCGAAAGCCAACGCCGCCGTTTACTGCGCACCGAATGGGGCGTGGTGCATCAGCACCCACTCGATGGGCTGCGGTCACAAGTCTCGGCGGGCGGCAATATCGGCGAGCGGCTGATGGCTATCGGTCAACGCCATTATGGCGAGATCCGCCAACAAGCAGGCCGCTGGCTGGAAGATGTCGAGATCCCCTTATCCCGTCTTGATGACCTGCCCACCACCTTCTCCGGCGGCATGCAGCAGCGACTGCAAATTGCCCGCAATCTGGTGACACATCCGAAGCTGGTGTTTATGGACGAACCGACTGGTGGCCTCGACGTGTCAGTGCAAGCACGGTTGCTGGATTTACTGCGCAATCTGGTGGTGGAAATGCAATTGGCGGTGGTGATTGTCACCCATGACTTGGGGGTTGCCCGCTTATTGGCTAACCGTCTGCTGGTGATGAAAGAGGGGCACGTTATCGAAAGTGGCCTGACTGACCGGGTGCTGGATGACCCGCACCATCCGTATACCCAGCTACTGGTTTCATCGGTATTACAAAACTGAGTGAGAACTGACTATGAACGCCCTACAGTTGCCTATGCTACAACTGCCTATACTACAAATGAAAGTTGAAAATCTCAGTAAAACCTTTGTGTTACACCACCAGCATGGTATTCGCCTGCCGGTGCTGCATCAAACTTCATTAGAAGTTGGCAGTGGCGAATGTGTGGTGCTGCACGGCCATTCCGGCAGCGGAAAATCCACCCTGCTGCGCTCTTTATATGCCAATTACTTACCCGACAGCGGCCATATCTGGGTGAAACATCAGGGAGAATGGCTGGATATGGTGAGCGCGCAAGCCCGGCAAATTATGGCGGTGCGCCGCCATACGGTGGGCTGGGTCAGTCAATTCTTGCGGGTGATCCCGCGAATCAGTGCATTGAATGTGGTGATGCAGCCGTTGCTGGAATTGGGGGTTGATCGGCAAATCTGCCAACAGCGGGCGCAGGATCTGTTGACGCGACTCAATGTGCCACCGCGGTTGTGGGATCTGGCTCCTTCTACCTTCTCCGGCGGCGAGCAACAGCGGGTTAATATCGCGCGAGGGTTTATTGTCGATTATCCCATTTTGCTGCTGGATGAGCCGACGGCTTCACTCGATAGCACCAACAGCGCCGCAGTGGTCAGCCTGATTGATGAAGCTAAACAGCGCGGAGCCGCAATTGTCGGTATTTTCCACGATGAAAAAGTACGCAATCATGTCAGTGACCGCTTACTGACCATGACACCGCCCCCCGCTCACGTCAGCACAGAGATCCCATCATGATCTTCAACAACGTCAATCTTATTCTTGAGGATCAGGTGGTCAGCGGATCACTGGAAATCCACCAAGGGGTGATCCGTAGTTATAGTGATCGTCCGACACAACTTGCAGCGGCAATTGATGGACAAAATAGCTGGTTGTTGCCGGGGTTGATCGAGCTGCATACCGATAATCTCGACAAGTTTTTTACTCCCCGCCCCAATGTGGATTGGCCAGCACATTCAGCCATGAGTAGCCACGATGCGCTAATGGTTGCCAGCGGGATAACTACCGTGTTGGATGCCGTGGCGGTTGGCGATGTGCGGGATGGCGGTCATCGGCTGGATAATCTGCAAAAAATGATTAATGCCGTGGTGGAGAGCCAGCGGTCAGGATTGAATCGAGCCGAGCATCGAATTCATTTGCGCTGTGAATTACCCCATGACAGCACCTTACCGCTTTTTGAAGAACTGATGATGCAGCCAGAGCTTTCATTGGTATCTCTGATGGATCACTCACCGGGCCAGCGCCAGTTCGCTTCACGCGCTAAGTACCGTGAATATTATCAGGGTAAATATCACCTTAACGATCAGCAAATGGCAGAGTTTGAAGAAGAGCAAATCAGCCTATCCGCCCGCTGGTCGGGGCCGAATCGACAGGCCATTGCCGCTCATTGTCGTCAGCGGGGAATAGCTTTGGCCAGCCATGACGATGCCACTGCTGAACATGTGGCGGAATCACAGGCATTGGGTAGTGTCATTGCTGAATTCCCCACCACCGAAGTGGCGGCCAGAGCCTCACATCAACATGGGTTACAGGTATTGATGGGCGCACCCAATATTGTGCGCGGCGGTTCCCATTCAGGCAATGTCGCCGCGCACCAACTGGCATCACTGGGCGTGTTGGATATCTTATCTTCCGATTATTACCCCGCCAGCCTGCTGGATGCCGCATTCCGTATCGCGCATGACGAGAGCAACAGCTTCACCGTAGCGCAAGCGGTCAATCTGGTGACACGTAACCCGGCCAGAGCTTTAGGGTTAGCGGATCGCGGCGTGATTGCCGAAGGTAAGCGGGCTGATTTGATATTGGCGCGCACCCATGAGGGTTCACACCATCAGCATGTGTATGTACAAAACGTCTGGCGGCAGGGAATACAGGTGTTCTGATGGCGCGCTTAATCTATCTGATGGGCGCTTCCGGTGCAGGCAAGGATTGCCTGCTGTCCGCGCTACGGGCGGCCATGCCCACCAACGTTATGGTCGCGCATCGTTATATTACCCGCGCAGCCAATGCGGGCGCTGAAAATCATATCGCATTGAGTGAACAGGAGTTTTTATTGCGCGCCAAACAAGGGCTATTTGCGCTGTTTTGGCAGGCGCATCAGCACCATTATGGGGTAGGAATTGAGATTGATATTTGGCTACAACACGGGTTGGATGTCATCGTGAATGGCTCCAGAGCCTATTTACCCGAAGCCCAGCGGCGCTATCACCACCAATTACTGCCACTGTGTCTGACCGTTTCGCCGGCAATTTTGGCCCAGCGCTTACTGCAACGCGGGCGTGAGAACAGTGAGCAAATCAAGGCGCGTTTACAGCGGGCGCAACATTATCAACAGCAACTGCCGGTTAACTGCCAGCGACTTTGTAATGATGGCGAATTGCACCACACGCTGGGGCAATTACAGCAATTGCTGGCAACTCCCCCCACCACACAGCAGGAGGGGAAGCAAAAATGGAACTAACATTGTTAGGAACCGGATGCGCCCAACAGGTGCCGGTGTTTGGTTGTCAGTGTGTGATTTGTACCAAAGCCAGATTACAACCCGCGCTGCGCCGTCAACCTTGCAGTGCAATGTTGCGTTATCAGGGGGAAACGACCTTGATTGATGCCGGGTTGCCGACACTGGATCAACTGTTTGCTGGAGGGGAAATTCAGCGTTTTTTGCTTACACATTACCACATGGATCACGTTCAGGGGTTATTTCCGTTACGTTGGGGGTGTGGAAATGCGATCCCAGTGTACGGGCCGCCAGATCCTGATGGCTGCGACGATCTGTATAAGCATCCGGGAATATTGGCTTTTCAGCCGCCACTCAGCGCATTTCACCCAATTCAATTTGGCGATTTACGGGTGACACCAGTGCCCCTCAATCACTCAAAAATCACCTTCGGCTACCTGCTGCAAAGCCCTAACCGAACTATCGCCTATCTCACCGACACCATTGGGTTGCCCGCCGATAGCGCGCTATTTTTAGCCAGTAAGAATATTGATTTATTGATACAAGATTGCAGCCATCCGCCACATCATCTTTCCCCACACCGTCCGCCGCCACGTAATCATAATGATGTGACAATGGCCCTCGCTATCAGTGAGTTACTAAAACCGGCAGCCACCTTGCTGACCCATATCAGCCACCAATTGGATGCCTGGGCGCTCGACAACACACTGCCCGACGGCATCGCTATTGGGCAGGACAATCAGATAATTAGCTTATAATGATTAATGTTGCTGCATCTGTGCGGATGACAGAATTGTCACCCCCTCTTTCGGCGGAGCGAAAGCCTGATCAAGCAGCGCTTGTGCCACATCTTTGGCTTTAATTAAGCGCCATTTATCAGGTAATAAGGCAAACAACGGCGCGCTGAGATTTTCCATTAAGCGCGGTTTAGTGCGTTGACCGGCCAGCATTGAGGGGCGGGCGAAAGTGAGTTGTGGCCAGCCCTGAGTTTGTAAATCCCGCTCTGCCTCGCCTTTGGTGCGGTTATAAAACAGCCACGAGTTAGGATTAGCCCCCATCGCGCTCACTAGCAGGAAATGCCGCGCGCCAAGTCGCAAACCGGTTTCACCCGCAGCCAACACCAGCCGATAATCCACCTGACGAAATGCCGCCTGACTGCCCGCTTGCTGGCGGGTGGTACCCAGACAGCAAAACACCAAATCCACCGGCTCATCCAGAGTTTTTAGTAACTCGCCGATATTCTCGCCTTGCGGATTAATCAGTTTATTCATGGCCGGCAACTGCTTGCGGGTTGGCGCAATAATAGAAGTTACGCGGGCATCCAAACGCAGCAAGCGCAGTAACTCGCCCCCCACCAGGCCACTTGCCCCCAGTAATAATACCTTCGCCATCTGACCTCCTGATAAAAACGCTAGTGCCACCCCGACATGGAGATAATCATCAAATCAATTGATATGAATAATAAATACCAGAAACACCAGAACATAGCGAAGAAACTATGCTCAAAGTCATTGGCGTTTTGCAGGTCGGCGGCAAGTGAACTCATCCCGATGAGCTTACTGACTTTAAGATCAACAACCAGTAAGTGATTCGGGTAAGTGAGAGTAGCTAACACCCTGTAATTTCAAGGAAGAAGGGCATGCCAATGCAATTTCTTGCCAAAACCAAGAGTATTATTGGTCATCTTGATTTCCAGCAAATTAAGCTGCCAGAGGGGGGCGGATGCGACTTTTGCTACCGGAAAACGGCGACAATAGCGCTGGCGGGCGATCTGTTCGGCGTCATCCTTTAATTCGGTTATTGCACCGCGATATTGGATGCCTTTGATCAACGCTACCGTGCGTGGCTGGGTGGCAATTGTGCCGACCACCTGCGGGTTTATCTGCATCAACTCGCCGTGACGGGTGTGTTTTTCTGTCATCAGATAAAGCGCCATTTTCGCTTCATCAAAGACATAAAAACAGTTGGCACACCACATATCCATACCGCTGCCAGCGCACAGCGTCAGAACATGTTGCTGGCGCAGGAAGCGGGTAATGGAGATCAGGTCATCAGGGTTATTCACATCACTCATTGTTCACATCACTTTCCAGCAGAAAAACAGCCTTGAGTGTATATCAACTTTAGCTTGATTAACCTTGACCCGACTAACTTTGCCACATCAGACGGTCACGTGATGTCAGGGTGTCAGCCGGCAGAGTCGCGAGTACCGCCTGATAGCGTTGCGCCTCTTTTGGATAACCGCGCGCCGCCTGTAATAACAGCCGCAATGCACTGTCATAGTCGATTCCCCGCAAATCGCGGTAAGGCCACAATTCAGGTTCAGCAATAAATGGCAGTAAATAATCAATCCCTTGCTGCACATTACGCCCATCCTGTACCCACTCCCAGCGGTCAATTTCAACATGTTCGCCATAACGGCACAGCAGCAAATGCGCCTCCATATTGAATAAGGAATAGTGGAAAGGCACAGTGCGCTCCAGTTCCATCCACTGCTTACCGTCTTGCGCTATTTGTGCCGCCAGCCGCTGGGTAATCCCTTGACGGATAATGGTGGAAACCAATCCACGATCACCATAGAACATCGCATTGGCCGCGCGCTGGACGTCATACCAGGTGCCGTGGTTGTTGTGCCAGACATACTCTGAATGACCCACTTCGCTGTGGAACATCCAGTGGTTAAAATCGCGGAACCACTGCTGTAACACCGCAGTATCCTCGGTATCCAGCAACTTGGCGGGCAATATCAACCCGATGGTATCAATCACCATCCACATCAATCGGGTATCAATTAACCCCGTCCCGCGGCCAGAGACAATGCCGGGGATAGCCTGACCATAATTCAGGTGTGGGTTCATGCGGGTTTTGGCATCCAAAAACCAGCAACGGATCTGTTCTGCCGCCACCTGAGCATAGCGGCTATTACCGGTAAAATAGTATGCCAGCCCGAGGGTTAGGCAGCGGTCACACATCCGCTCAATGCGCTGAGTATCGGTATCGTCATTCTGGCTCTGTGGATTGGTATGCCCATCGCGGCGCACATAGGGCAATCCATTGGGCTTACGCGGGTTCGGCCACCAGTAAGTGCCAAAACTGTAATAATCGTGAATGTCGCCACTGACGGGAAGTAGCGTTTTGTGGGTCACACTTTCCGGCGGTTGATCGCGCAATGCATCGGCTTCACTTAATAACCGGCGCAAGGCCGGTTGTAGTGGTGAAAATGGCTGCTGCAATACCGCTTTTGCCTTGATCAGGCAGTCCACATCTAGCGTGTACAATTTCATCGGCGTCATCGCGTTGCTTCCTTTATGCGGCCTGACAAGCAACCCGCACGCCAGTGGCGGCATCAAAAATGTGGATACCGGCGAGCTTGGGTTGTAAATACACCGTCTCCCCTGCATTCACCGCCAGACGCTGTTTGAAGACCGAGGTAAAGCGCCCCCCGCCGGTGCTGCAAAATAGCTGCATATCCGAGCCGGTATTCTCAATCGCGGTAATAGTCGCTTTCAGCGCACTGGCGCTGTGGCTTTCATCCACCACATTGACCTGTTCCGGGCGAATGGCATACACCACACTTTGCCCATCCGTCACTTGCAAACCGGCAGGCAATGTCAGTAAAGAGCCATCTTCCAGCCGCAGCAGGAATTCACCATCTTGCTGCACTACAGTGCCTTTCAGTTGATTGATCTCCGGCGATCCGATAAAACCGGCCACAAACAGATTGGCTGGGCGATCATATAGATCCAATGGCGAACCCACTTGCTCAATACGGCCGTCGCGCAATACCACGATCATCTGCCCCATGGTCATCGCTTCAATCTGATCATGTGTGACATACACCGACGTGGTTTTTAGCCGCTGATGTAATTCACGGATCTCACCACGCACCTGAGTACGCAATTTGGCATCCAGGTTCGACAAAGGCTCGTCGAACAAGAACACTTGTGGGTTACGCACGATGGCGCGCCCCATAGCCACCCGCTGGCGCTGGCCGCCGGACAAATCTTTCGGTAGCCGCTCCAACAGTGCCTGTAAGCCCAGTAACTCGGCGGTGGATTCCACTTTTTGATTGATATCGGCTTTGGACATTTTAGCCATTTTCAATGCAAAACCCATGTTCTCGCGCACCGTCATCTGCGGATAAAGGGCATAACTTTGGAACACCATAGCAATGTCGCGCATCTTGGGTTCAACATCAGTGACATCTCGATCATTGATGCCCACCGTGCCGCCAGAGATCTCCTCCAACCCGGCAATCATACGCAGTAAGGTAGACTTTCCGCAGCCACTTGGGCCAACCAACACGCAAAACTCACCATCAGGGATCTCCAGCGATACATCGCGGATCACATGGGTGTCACCGTAAGATTTACAGACATTTTTAAGTACAACCGATCCCATTTTGTTTCTCCCTAGCCTTTAACCGCGCCAGACATGATCCCGCGATTGAAATGTTTTTGCAGACCCAGATACACGATGATGCTTGGCAACATCGCCAACAGAGTGATGGCAATAAAGATGTTTGGTGTGATGGTTTCGTCAGTACGTAATGTGCCGAGGATCACCGGAATAGTGTTCAAACTGTCCTGATTCACCACAATCAGTGGTAACAGGTATTGGTCCCAAATCATGATGAAGCCGAAGGTCACCACCGTGCCCAATGCCGGTTTGACCAGCGGCAGGATGACGTGGAAGAAGATTTGCCATTCGCTGGCACCATCAATACGCGCCGCCTCTTCCAGCTCTTTCGGGATAGCCGCCATAAACTCGGTCAACACGAAGATAGAGAAAGCCCAGCCCACCACCGGCAAGATCATGCCCAGATAGCTGTTGTATAGCGAAGCATCGATAAGCGGCAGTCGCCAGTTGATTATCATATACAGCGGAATGGCGATCACTTCTTCCGGCAGCATCATGGTCGACAGAATAACCAGGCTGGTCAGCGAGACGCCGACAAACTTTTTACGCGCCAGCGCATAGGCTGCCAGTGCACTGACCGACACCTGTAACACCGTGCCGAAGAACACCACGACGATCGAGTTCAGCAGGTATTGCCAGACGCCGATATCCATCCAGGCGAAGATAAAGTTATCCCACGAGAATTGATTGGGCCAGGCTAATAACTCACCAGGTTTGACCGGCGCGCCGCTGAATGCGGTGGCGATAATGCCCCAGTACGGGCCGACAAAGACCACCAGCAACAGGCCATAAATTACCCAGCGGCCGATACTGTTCCAACTTTTACTTTTCATTACCAGTCTCCGGCTCGGTTAGTAACGGGCGATGCGCTTTTTCAAGGTGAGATGACAGATGGTCAGCACCACAGTGAAGGCGAATAACAGGAAGGACACCGCTGATGCATACCCATAATCAAACTGCTCAAAGCCCAGCTTGTAGATATGAGTCATGATCATTTCTGTCGCATTAGACGGGCCGCCGCCAGTGGTGGCATAGACTTCAGCAAACACCCGGAAACCACGGATGAATGACAGCATCAGCACCACAGAGAGTGCAGGGATCATGCCGGGCAACGTGACGTAACGCAGGCGGTTCCACCAGTTAGCACCGTCCACATTCGAGGCGTCATACAAATCACGGCTAATTCCCACCAGACCGGCAATAAAGATAACCATATTGTAAGGCACGGCTTTCCAGATATGCAGCAACATCACGGTCCACAGCGCCTGGTCGGTATCTGCCAGAAAACCCTGCGCTTCAATGCTGAACCACGACAAAATGTGGTTCACCACCCCATTGCTGGTCGGGTTAAACAGAATTCGCCACATTTCGGCGACGATCGCCGCACTGGTCACCGCAGGCAAGAAGATAGCGGTACGGATAAAACGCAAATGCCGCGCCGGACCTTCCAATAGCATGGCTAAGAAGAAGGCGATAAAAGCGGCCACCACCATGGTGACCACCACATATAACAGGGTGTTGAAAACCGCAGAATGCAGTGCTTCATCACCCATCGCGCGGGAAAAGTTGTCAAACCCGACCCACTCATTTGGCTGGTTAAAGTTAACCTTGTAAAAACTCATCACCAGCCCTTGTAGCATCGGGATGAATTTAAACCAGGTGAAGATGACCAGTGCCGGGGCCAGGAACAGCCACGGAACCAGATTACGTTTTAGTCGGGGGGTTAGCGTTATCATGATTTACTCACTGCCCTAAGACATTCTGTTTAGCCAACTCATCATTCACTTTCTGATTCACTACTTTTAATTCAGCAGGGATATCACCTTCACAGTTGGCTAAGATGCGGTTGAAACCTTCAGCAGTCACCTGGCGAATCGGCGTCCAGTTAGGAACTTGCGGAATATAGCGGCCATGTTCGGCGTACAAATCTGCAAACATTGCCCAACGCGGATCGTTATAAACCGCTTTAGTATCAACCTGTTTATTAATAGATAAGCGCACTACTGGCATATTATTGCTGCCCATTCCCATGCCGATTTGTTGCCCTTCCGGTGAAATCATGAATTCTATGAATTTCTGAGCGGCTGCTTTTTTCTGGCTGCTTTTCATCATAAATACCGTGGTGCCTTCAGCCAGTGTTGCCTGCCCTTTTGGCCCTTTTGGTGGCGGGATCACTTCAAAAACATCTTTACCAGGGTCTTTATCAAATAGAGCAATATGGTATGGGCCAGTGACGAACATGCCGCTTTGACCGGAGCGGAAAGAAGGAATGGCATCTGCGGTGGTGGCGTTAATCGCCCCCGGTTGTACCGTTTTATCGCACACCATGCCGCGTATGAAACTCAGAGTTTCAACCGCTGCGGGTTCTTCCAGTGAGCCTTTAAATTTGCCCTCACCGGCCGGACGAATGAAATCCCCACCGGCTTGCCAGAGGTAGGAGCTAATAAACCAACTGGTGTAGCCACGGGTGGTAGAGGCGGGCAAAATAAAGCCGTAAGTGTCATTTTTGCCATTACCATCGGGGTCATTAAAGGTAAATGCTTTCGCCAGAGTGCTGATATCTTCCCAGCTTTTGGGTAGCTCTAACCCCAGTTTTTCTCGCCAATCTTTACGGATAAACAGCGCAAAAGTTTGTGCTGAAGTGGGGACGCCGTAATATTTGCCATCAATATATTGAGCGCTCTCCCAAGCGGTATCTAAGATGTCTGCCCCGCCAATGATATTTTTCGGTTCAATTGGCTCCACAATCCCCAGTTGGACAAACTGCCCGATAGCCGCCGCATCATTGAAAATCAAGTCTGGCAGCGCGTTGCCAGCTGCGGCTCGTGCCAGGCGCTGTTCAAAATCGGTCGTGGCATTAAAATATTCAATTTTGATGCCGCTTTTCTTCTCAAAAGTTTCAGCTTCTGTTTTATAAATATTTTTGGAATCATTACTGGCACGTATCCACACCTGTAATGTTTCTGCTGCGTGAAGAGAAGGAACCCCCATGGCTAAATAAGTTAACAACAGCAAAGATTTTATTTTTACTTTTGACATTATCATTTTTGTCTTCATCTCAGCGTCCTCGTTGAAATCTAATTTTTATGAATTTACCCAGAAGTTTAAATAACAGAATAAAATCACGAAACACTCGACAACATTAGAACCCAGAGGAAAACAAAAAACTACACCACAAAAAACAAAACTTAATTCCATTTTGAATTTTCTGCTTAAGATCACACTTGAAAAATGATGAAAAATAGAGATTTAATTAAATTAATTCTTAAAAACAACAAGTTAAAATCTTCATTTTAAAAACTAAAAAAATCACGAGGTTATTTAAAC
>NZ_CACVAD010000007.1 GCF_902726545.1 Yersinia artesiana
GGTCAGTGGAGGCGCATTATAGGGAGTTCCTGACAGCCTGCAACCCCTAATTTCAAAAAACTTTTCAACCGTGTTTTTTTTCAGCAAAAATGGGGTAAAAGGCCAGAATTTAAACAATTATTAAGCTAAACATTAACTACCCAAGTTAAACAGTAGAGTAAAATAGAAGTATAAGAAGATAGATAGGACAAAACACCATGCAACTAAATACCCAACAGCAGGCCGCCCAGCGCAATCTTTCGTATCTGCTGGCCGAAAAAATTGGCCAGCGCATTCTCGCAGGGGAATATGAAGCCGGCAGTATATTGCCTGGCGAGATAGAGTTGGGGGAGCAATTTGGTGTCAGCCGCACCGCTGTACGTGAAGCGGTAAAAATGCTCGCTGCGAAAGGGATGTTATTACCGCGTCCGCGTATCGGTACCCGAGTGATGCCGCAAACCAATTGGAACTTCCTTGACCAAGAGTTGCTGACCTGGTGGATGACCCGAGAGAACTTCGATCAAGTGATGCAACACTTCCTTATATTAAGGAGGTCACTCGAACCTCAAGCCTGTTATCTGGCAGCTATCAATGCCAGTGAAAAACAAAAAGCCCTGTTAGCATTATTAATGACAGAAATGTACGAGCTGCATACCCATTTTAATCGCGAACGATGGATTCAAGTGGATGCCCAATTTCATCAATTGATCTATGAGGCCAGTGGTAATCCATTTTTAACGTCTTTCGCTAATTTGTTCAGTTCGGTTTATCACAGTTACTTTCGTTCTATTACCGGCGATGAGGTGATTAAGCTGCAACACCATCAAAATATTGTCGATACCATTCTGGCTGGCGATAGCCAAGGTGCATTGGTGGCTTGTCAGGTGTTATTAAAAGAGAAAGACTAACGGTCAGATATTCTTTATATCTATATAGAGAGGGTACTCACGCCCACCCAATATAATCAGGACGGACAATGATAAAATCTGCGCGCAGCATGGCGGGTCTCCCTTGGATCGCCGCCATGGCTTTCTTTATGCAGGCTTTGGATGCCACCATATTGAATACGGCACTCCCTTCAATCGCTGAAAGCCTTAATCGCTCACCTCTAACCATGCAGTCAGCTATTATCAGCTATACCCTCACGGTGGCGATGTTGATTCCGGTCAGTGGTTGGTTGGCCGATCGTTTCGGCACTCGGCGCATTTTCATTTTGGCCGTTTCATTATTTACGCTGGGGTCATTACTGTGTGCGCTTTCTGGTTCTCTACCATTTTTGGTGGCATCCCGAGTTATTCAAGGGGTGGGTGGTGCCATGATGATGCCCGTCGCCAGGCTAGCACTTATCCGGGCTTATCCGCGCAGTGAGTTATTGCCAGTATTAAATTTCGTCACCATCCCCGGATTAATCGGCCCTGTCATGGGACCATTATTAGGGGGATTATTGGTCACCTACGCCACATGGCACTGGATTTTTATCCTTAATATTCCCATCGGCTTACTGGGTATCTTTTATGCCCGTAAATATATGCCCGACTTCACCATGCCGAAACGCGCCTTTGATATTATCGGTTTCCTGTTATTCGGTAGCAGCTTGGTTATGATATCCGTGAGTCTGGAAATAATGGGCCGACCAGATATTGCCAGTTACCTGCCAGCCACAGTGCTGTTGGGCGGTTTATTAATGCTGCTCTTCTATATATTCCACGCCAAAGGCCATCCTAATCCGCTAATTGGTTTGCCGCTGTTTAAAACCCGAACCTTTTCCGTCGGTATTGCGGGTAACGTAGCTTCACGTTTAGGCACTGGCTGCGTTCCTTTCCTGATGCCACTCATGTTACAAGTCGGGTTTGGTTATTCCGCTATTATTGCTGGTTGTATGATGGCCCCCACCGCCATTGGTTCAATGATGGCAAAATCAGCGGTAACTCAAGTTTTACGTTCGCTGGGTTATCGCACCGTATTAGTGGGCATTACGGCCATTATCGGCGTACTGATAGCCTTGTTTGCTTTTCAATCGCCGGGCATGTCACCTTGGATGATGATATTGCCACTGTTTATATTGGGTATGGCAATGTCGACACAATTTACGGCAATGAACACTATTACTCTGGCTGATTTAACCGATAACAATGCCAGCTCAGGTAACAGTGTTTTGGCGGTAACCCAGCAACTGGCGATTAGCTTTGGCGTTGCCATCAGTGCCGTAGTTTTGCGGTTTTACGATGGGTTGTCGTTTGGGGATAATATTGACCACTTCCACTACACCTTTATTACGATGGGTGCCGTGACATTGCTGTCATCCGTGGTGTTCTTATTACTCAAACCTAAAGATGGAGATAACTTGATTCAGGGCCGTAATGTGAAAAAAATTACGCAACCCGCAGAGAGTGAAGTTTAACGGACGGCGACTGAGCCGCGCTCGATTAGCTCGGGAGTGAGAATCAGAACTTGTGGTTCCGCTTCCGGGTTATTTAGTCGATGAATAAGAGTATCAATAGCCAGCTCACCGAGATCATCTTTTGGTTGATGAATAGTCGTCAACGGTGGCGTCATATATTGTGCAATTTCGATATCATCATAACCAATGACCGCCATGTCCTGCGGAATCGATAACCCAGCCTGATGTAAGGCCTGATAAACCCCAACTGCCATCGCATCATTACTGGTAAAGACCGCTTCAGGGGGCTGCGGCAATGCCAGTAACTGCTTCATGGCAACCAATCCGCCACTAAATTCAAAATCACTGATCACTTCATAATCAGGAAGCACCGGTAGACCCGCGCGATCCATTGCCTGGCGGAATCCTTGCAAACGTTCTTTCGCCGGTGTTTTATCTTGTGGGCCAGCAATACAGGCGATACGAGTATATCCTCTGGCAATCAGGTACGAGGTTGCCATTTCCCCACCTAATAAAGAGTTATCCTGAATGACATCATTCACCCCTTCAAAAGGGGCCCAGTCCATCATAATAATCGGTAGAGAGGGGTAGCAGCGCAGAATATCCTGCGATGGGCGGTGACTTTCGGTACACATCAGCAGCAAACCGTCGACACGTTTTTGCATTAGAGTTTCAATACTACGACTCATGCGATCGATGTCACCCTCGGTATTACACAAAATCAAACTGTAGCCGCGCTCATAGCAACTACGCTCCACACCACGAACCACTTCGGCGTAAAACGGGTTGCTACTGGCAGTGACTAACATGCCGATCGTCCGGGTTTCATTGAGTTTTAAACTGCGCGCTAACGCAGATGGGGCATAGTTAAGTTGCTTGATGGCAGCCAGCACTTTGTCGCGAATAGGATCGCTAACAAAACGATTTTTATTAATAACATGCGAGACTGTAGAGGTTGATACGCCCGCTAAACGGGCGACATCTTTCATGGTGGTCAAAGTTATACCCGACCTTGTAAGAAACTATCGATCTCGGCCCGCCAAGGAATGGAAGGTTGTGCGCCAGGGCGAGTCACTGCAATCGCAGCCGCAGCATGAGCAAAACGGACAGCGGAATCCATTGCCTGGCCTTCCAGTAAAGCAGTCAATAATGCGCCATTGAATGTATCACCGGCGGCAATAGTATCTACTGCATTAACTTTAAAGCCAGCGACCAATTTACCCAGGCCCTGCTCACTAAGCCATACACCACGGCTACCCAAGGTAATGATGACGGTGGCGATACCTTTATCATGCAAAATTTGCGCGGCTTTCGCTGCGTCATCATCCTGCTCAATATGAATGCCCGTTAAGTGCTCAGCTTCTGTTTCATTTGGAGTAATCATATCCACCAGCGATAACAGCTCATCTGGCAGTTCGCGGGCAGGAGCTGGATTCAGGATAACCTGAGTGTGATGCAGCTTTGCCAATTTAGCGGCGGCGATAACCGTCTCAAGTGGAGATTCCAGTTGCATCAATAATGCATCGGCATCAATAACTTGCTGTTGATAACGGCCAAGATACTCTGGTGTTACTGCCGAGTTTGCCCCAGCATGAATACCAATGACGTTCTCGCCTTCACCATTAACAAATATCAGCGCTACCCCCGTGGTAGTGCCTGCTACCGCTTCAATAGGTGCGGTATCAATATTGTCACTGGCTAATTGCAGACGTACCCGGTCACCAATATCATCTTCACCCACACAGGCAATAAACGCGATATTCGCCCCACTACGGCCAGCAGCAACGGCCTGATTAGCACCTTTGCCACCGAAAGCAACTTTATACTGCTTCCCGATCACCGTTTCACCTGGACGCGGAAACTGCTCAATATTCAGAATATGGTCGGCATTAATGCTGCCCAGGACCACCAGTTTACCTGCTTCCATCGTATTTATTCCTTTGTGAATGATGCCGCTGCCGGTACGTTTTGTTTTCCGTTTTAAGGCAGCGGCGTTATATGCCATGCTTTTCGATATTATTAGTGAATGACGATATTATTTAGTCACTAACTTCAGATCTACTGGGATAACGGCCTGGACTTTCTCGCCTTTCAATACTTTATCCGCAGTTTGTACACCAATGACACCAATCTGGTCTGGGCGTTGAGCAATAGTTGCGCCCATTTTGCCACTCTCGACAGCTTTAATACCATCGTCAGTACCATCAAAACCAACCACTAACACATCAGTTTTGCCCGCAGTCTGCAAGGCGCGTAAAGCACCCAGTGCCATTTCATCATTCTGAGCAAACACGGCCTGAACATCTGGATGAGCAGTCAGCAAGTTCTGCATGACGTTCAAACCTTTAGTCCGGTCAAAATCTGCTGGCTGACTAGCCAACAACTGGAATTTGTTTTTTTCCATTGATTGCTTGAAGCCTTCACCGCGCTCACGAGCAGCAGACGCGCCAGCAATCCCTTCCAACTGAATGACTTTGGCATCACTACCGACTTTCTTAGCAATATAATCACCAGCCATTTTGCCACCGAAGCGGTTGTCAGAGGCAACGTGGCTCACCACCGTACCGGCATTAGCCAGGCGGTCGAGAGTTATAACGGGAATGTTTGCCTGATTAGCCATTTTAACCGCGTTGCCCACGGCATCGGAGTCAGTTGGGTTGATCAATAGCAATTTGGTGCCGCGCACCGTTAAATCCTGCACGTTGGCTAATTCTTTAGCTGGGTTGTTTTGGGAATCCAAAATCACCAGGTTGTAGCCCAGTTTATCTGCTTCTTTTTGCGCGCCGTCTTTCATTGAAACAAAGAACGGGTTATTCAGCGTGGAAACAACCAACGCAATCGTGTCTTTTGCCAGCGCGTTAGCACTGACAGTAGCGCTCAATGCAACAACAGAGATCAAAGTAGCCAGTTTCTTCATTTTCATGGTCGCAATTCCTGTAGGGAGAGAGGTTATTTGCTGCTTTTATTGTCTACCAATACCGCAAGCAGGATAACCACTGCTTTGACGATCATTTGGTAGTAAGAGGAGACACCCAATAAATTCAAACCGTTATTTAAAAACCCGAGGATTAATGCGCCGATCAGGGTGCCAACAATCCGCCCTTTACCCCCAGCAAGACTGGTACCCCCCAGAACCACGGCTGCTATCGCATCCAGTTCATAACCGGTACCGGCAGTAGGTTGTGCTGATGATAAGCGGGCAACTTCGATAATTCCCGCCAATGCCGCCAACAATCCACAGAGTGAATAAACAATAATTTTAACTTTATCAACGCTGATACCAGAGAGGCGTGTTGCGGACTCATTGCCCCCCAGCGCATAAATATAACGACCCAGACGCGTGTGATGCAGCATGTACCATGCCGCAATAAAGACAATCGCCATCAGCCAGATAGGTGTTGGGATACCCAATGGGCGACCAATACCGAACCAGCCAAAGGTATCTGCCACATCAGTAAAACCGGTATTTATCGGGCTACCATTGGTGTAAACCATGGTGACACCACGCAGTAACAGCATCATGACCAGGGTAGCAATAAAGGCCTGCACTTTACCTTTCGCCACAATCACCCCAGTGATGCCACCGACAAACGCCCCCAATGCCAGCGCGGCACCCACGGCAACCAGCGCATTAACTTCCAACCCGACAATGGAGGCCGCAACCGCACCGGTCAGCGCCAATAATGACCCCACTGACAGGTCAATCCCTGAAGTCAGGATAACCAGTGTCATCCCGACGGCCATAATGGCGTTGACGGAAGTCTGCTGGAGAATGTTAAACATGTTATTCAGGGTAAAGAAGTTCGGGCTTAGTGACGAAACCACAGCAATCAGCACCAGCAGCGCAATCAGTGATTTTTGTTCTAATAACCATTCCTTACTGAACCAGCGCTTGGTATTGATAGTTTGGGAACTCATATCTGATTACTCCTGCTCTACGCTGTATTGCTTGCCGACGGCAGCTGCCATCAACACTTCCTGGGTAGCCTGTTCAATGGAGAACTCGCCGCTTAGCTGGCCTTCATGCATCACAATGATGCGGTCACTCATGCCCAACACTTCCGGCATTTCCGAGGAGACCAATATGATGCTCAGCCCTTCTTGTTTGAATTGGTTTATTAGCTGGTAGATCTCTTTTTTAGCCCCGACGTCCACACCACGAGTCGGTTCATCAAGGATCAACACTTTTGGCCGGGTCATCAAACCTCGAGCGATAGCCACTTTTTGCTGATTACCACCGGATAACAGGCCAATAGGCTGTTCCATGGAAGGCGTTTTGATATTAAATAAACGAATGAAATCCGCCACCGCCTGCTGCTCATCAGCATGTTTGAGCGAACCGCCTGAACGACTGAAATAACGCAATGCAGTCAAAGACATATTCTCTTTAACTGACATTCCGAGCACTAAGCCATCCCGTTTGCGGTCTTCGGAAATATAAACAATGCCGTTTGCCAAACCATCCTGCGGCGAATGAGTCACCACTTCGCGGCCATCTAACATCACAAAGCCCGATTTACGCGGCAGCGCACCATAAATGATTTTCATCAGCTCAGTGCGGCCTGCGCCCATCAAGCCCGCTACCCCCAAGATCTCACCACTGTAGAGAGTGAAATTGACATTCTCGACCCCAGGGCCGCATAGCTGTTTGACCTGTAAACGTTTTTCGCCGCGCGGTAAATTCAGACGCGGGTATTGCTCTTCCAATTTACGGCCAACCATCATTTCAATCAGAGAGTTTTCAGTGAGTGTATTAACCGGTTTTTCGGCGATAAACTGCCCATCACGGAATACCGTGACGTCATCGCAAATCTCAAAGATTTCTTTAAGACGGTGGGAAATATAAACAATGCCGCGACCTTGCGCTTTCAGCTCCTTAATAACATTAAATAAAGAAGCTGTTTCGGTGTCAGTCAGCGCATCGGTAGGCTCATCCATAATGATGACTTTGGATTCAAAGCTCAGCACTTTGGCGATTTCCACCATTTGCTGATCACCAATCGAAAGCTCGCCCACCAGCCGATGGCTGCTATAGCTGATATTAAGGCGCGCCAACAGTAAATCAGCTTCGGCATACATTTTTTTCCAATCAATGCCGCCAAAACGATTTACAAACTCGCGCCCTAAAAAGATATTTTCTGCGATGGTTAACTGTGGAATCAGGTTAAGTTCCTGATGAATAATGCCAATACCCGCTTCCTGCGACTCTTTCGGGCCATTAAACACCACTTCTTTACCCAAAAAATGCTGACTGCCGGCATCCTTATTGTAGATGCCAGTCAGCACTTTCATCATGGTCGATTTTCCGGCCCCATTTTCGCCTACAAGTGCCATCACCCTGCCAGGATAGACACTTAGCGCAGCACCTGAGAGTGCTTTGACGCCGGGAAAGGCTTTATCAATCCCTTTCAGTTGCAGCAAAGGTTGCATAAACGCCTCAGAAAGTTACGCCGGAGCAGAGAATGATGTTAGCAAAGGGGGAACATTCCCCGCTACGAATCACTGCCCGGCTTTGTTTGGTCTGCTCTTTAAAAGCCTCATGGCTGATATAGTGCAAAGCAATTTGGTTTCCCTGGTGTTGCTCAAGTTGTGATAATTGTGCGAGTAACGTTTCATGGAGTTGCGGATTATTTTTAACAATCTCCTGCGCAAGGTAAGCACTCTCAACCTGCATTTCTTGCGTTACCACCTCAAGAACCTGGAGGAATCCAGGGACGCCTTGAGTCAGTGCCAAATCGATACGTGTGGTGGTTGCCGGTATTGGCAGCCCCGCATCACCTATCACAATCTGATCGGTATGGCCCAGGCGAGAGATAACAGCGGAAATATCAGAATTTAGTAACGCGCCTTTTTTCATTTTCTACTCCAACAGCGAAACGTTTCGCTGATACTGAGTTTAGAAAAATGGCAGCAGAAGGCAAACCCAATTTGATGAAATTGTGATCGCCATCGAAACGTTTCGCTGAACAAATGAAAAGCGGGATGATGAATGTAAAAAAGGCCGTTATGTTTAACGGCCCAGACTGCTGACAAAATCTAATAAAGGGGAATCGTACCGTTGGGGTCGTAGTGGCGTGAGCCACCGAAGTGCCCCTAGGTGCGATCCCCCCTTCAATCACTGAACTATCAGCGACTTTATTATTAACTTCAGTCCGTTATGTTTAACGGCCTTCTAAGTTAAATCTCTACCTGCGTCCCCAGCTCAATAACCCTATTCGGAGGGATCTCAAACTGATCGGCTGCACGCAGCGCATTACGACTAAGGGCCACAAACAACTTGCCGCGCAAGAACAAATACCACGGCCGCTTGGTCAGGATAAGTGACTCGTGGGACATAAAGAATGACGTTTCCATCATCTGGCAAGGTAACCCCTCCAAACCGCAGCGATGGAAAATCTCTTCCACATTCGGGGTTTCGCGCCAACCGTAACTCGCCACTACCCGCCAGAATGTCGGCGAGAGCTGCTCGATAGTTACTCGATTAACGTTATGAACATAAGGCGCATCTTCAGTTCGCAGTGTCAGTAGAACAACCCGATCATGTAACACTTTGTTATGTTTAAGGTTATGTAGTAATGCAAACGGGATAACATTCATCGCCCGAGACATATACACCGCCGTGCCCGGAACCCGTACCGGAGGCGATTTCTCCAATGAGGCAATCATCGCCTCCAGAGAGTTACCGTGTTCGTGCATACGGCGCAGCAAGCTGAAACGTTCACTCTTCCAAGTGGTCATGATGATAAACATCACCAGGCCCAGTGACAGTGGTAACCAACCGCCGGAGAACAATTTCAATGCGTTAGCGGAGAACATTGGCACATCAATAACCAATAACGCCACCAGCAATAAGTAGACAAAGAAGCGGTTCCAGTGCCAATTTTTCAGTGCCACGGTGCAGAACAGAACACTGGTAATAACCATCGTGCCCGTCACCGCGATGCCGTAAGCCGCTGCCAGATTACTGGAACGTTCAAAGCCAACAATCACCAATACCACCGCCAGATACAGTGTCCAGTTAATCACCGGGATATATATCTGGCCTGACTCCATTTCTGAGGTATGAATAATACGCATCGGCGGCAAATAACCTAAACGGACGGCTTGCCGGGTCAGGGAAAAGACACCGGAGATAACAGCCTGTGAGGCAATTACCGTCGCCAACGTTGCCAGTATTAACAGTGGAATCAATGCCCAGTCAGGGGCGAGTAGGAAGAAGGGGTTTTTGATAGCTTCCGGGTTTTTCAATAATAACGCGCCCTGGCCAAAATAATTCAGCACCAATGACGGTAAAACCACAGTAAACCACGCCAACCGAATAGGAAATTTACCAAAGTGCCCCATATCTGCATATAAAGCCTCCACCCCGGTAATTGCCAACACCACCGCACCAAGGGCAAAGAAAGAAACAGATTTATATTCAGTAAAGAAGCTGATTGCCCATTTAGGATTCAGTGCAGCCAATACTTCTGGATTGGCGATAATGCTGCGCAACCCCAGCAGCGCCAGTGTCAGGAACCAAACCAGCATCACCGGGGCAAATAATTTACCCACGCTACCGGTACCGTGTTTTTGAATAACAAACAGTAGGGTTAAAACGGCAATCGAGCAGGGGACAATATAAGGATCAAGTGCAGGCGCGGCAATTTCCAGCCCTTCGATGGCCGACATAACGGATATGGCCGGCGTGATGACCACCTCACCATAAAAGAAGCTGCCGCCAATTAAACCGAGGATAACCAAAATTGAAGTGGCTCTGGAAGAGGTATTACGCCCAGCCAAAGACATTAATGTTAAAATCCCCCCTTCACCGGCGTTATCCGCACGCATGACATAGGTCAGATATTTAACCGAGACAATCAGAATTAACATCCAGAAGATCAGTGATAAAAAACCAAATACCACATCAGGGCGGACATCAAAACCATAATGACCAGAAAAACACTCTCGCAGGGTATAGAGTGGGCTGGTACCAATATCACCATAAACGACCCCTATTGCAGCCAGGGTTACCGCCGATAAAGATTGTTTTTTATGTTCTGTGCTCATAATTGATTTCTTTTTGCTAGAACATCCATAAGCCGATGCGTGCACTTAGTCATCGCTACTGCCTGTTATGTATTCTTATACACCTGCCAAAAGGCGCACAGTATGCACCATTTCAATAGATTGCCTACTCTTAAATCAAACAACAAAAAGCACGAAAATAGATCGACTACAAATAGCTGGTGATATAAAAATATTACTAATCAATGAGCTATCCTATTAAGAAAAACATGCTATACCACTAAGAAAAAGAGGATCTATTCCCCCTGATCAGGTAACAATCAATCAACTAACGGAACATATAGAGCAATTATGGCGCAATCATCACAATTAGCTGAAAGAATCTCCCGCTTGAGCAGTGCCCTTGAAAGTGGTCTGTATGAAAGACAGGAAGCTATCCGCTTATGTTTGCTGGCCGCACTGAGTGGCGAAAGCGTATTCCTGCTCGGCCCTCCGGGGATTGCTAAAAGTCTGATTGCTCGACGCCTAAAATTTGCTTTTCGCAATGCCAGGGCATTTGAATATCTAATGACCCGTTTTTCGACACCAGAAGAAGTGTTTGGCCCACTCTCTATTCAAGCTCTGAAAGAAGAGGGGCGCTATCAGCGCATGACTGGAGGTTATTTACCTGAAGCTGAAATCGTTTTTCTGGATGAAATTTGGAAAGCTGGCCCAGCTATTCTGAATACTTTGCTGACCGCTATTAACGAACGACGCTTTCGTAATGGTGATCGGGAAGACAGTATCCCGATGCGCTTGTTGGTGACGGCCTCTAACGAATTACCCGATGCAGACAGCAGCCTGGAAGCGCTTTATGACCGAATGCTGATCCGCCTGTGGCTGGATCGCGTGCAAGAAAAACAGAACTTCCGCTCATTGCTGCTCAGCCGACAAAATGAAAATCATAATCCGGTAGCGGAAAATCTCAGTATCAGCGATGAAGAGTTTTATCAGTGGCAGCCCTTAATAGACAAAATAGCCCTACCGGATAACTGTTTTGAGCTTATTTTTCAGCTACGTCAGCAGCTCAGCGCACAAGAACAAGCGCCGTATGTCTCTGACCGGCGGTGGAAAAAGGCTCTGCGTTTGCTGCAAGCCAGCGCCTTCTTCAGCGGGCGAGATGAAATAGCGCCAATAGACTTAATTTTGCTGAAAGATTGCTTATGGCATGATTTAAGTTCGCTTAAATTGCTACAGCAACAGCTTGAACAGTTGCTAACAGAGCAGGGATATCAGCAACAGAGCCTATTGATGAAGCTCCAGCATATCCATGCTCAATGGTTGAAACACCAACAGCAACAAAGTGACCATCAAGCGCTGACAGTGAACAAACAAAGCGGTATGTTCAGCCGTAAACCACAATATTCCCTGCCAGACCATCTTACTGATAGCACCCTGACACTATTCCTGCAAAAGCCGCTTAACTTGCATGACATTCAGGTCAATCATCTGCAAATAGAGAAAGAGGCACTGGCGCAGTGGTTAAATAAAGGTGGGGTTTTACGCGCCAAATTAAATGGTGTCGGTTATGCCCAATCTATTGATGCTGAAGTTGATGATCAACTACATATCACGGTGCTGGATGTCAGCCGCCAATCATCAATATTGTCGCAACCCGGAGCTTCCAGCACCAGTGTGCCCCCCGAGTTGCTGGTGGAGTTGGCGGAATTGGAAAATAGCCTGGCTGAGCAACGGCGGCTATTCAGTCAACATCAACCTTGCTTATTCACGCCGTCCTCTTGGTTGGCGAAAATAGAAGCCAGCTTATTGAATGTGGCTGAACAAGTGAAACAGCTACAACAAAAACTACGTGGTCATTGATCTATGCTCAGCCTGGCAACCCTGGATTTGCTGCTATCGATAAGTGAAAGTGAGCTTATCGAAGAGATGGTGGTGGGGTTACTGGCCTCACCGCAGTTAGCCATATTCTTTGAAAAATTTCCGCGCATTAAACGGGCATTAATGAAGGATATCCCTGGCTGGAAGCAAAACTTACAACAGCGAATTCGGGAGGCAAAAGTCCCAGCTGGTCTGGCAAACGAGTTTGCTTTATACCAACAGAGTCAATTGGAAGATAGCTCACTATTTTATGCCCATCTCCCGCAGATTGTGGTGCAACTGCAACAATGGCATTCCCCTTTCGCCACACAAGCTAAAACATTGCTGCATACCGCTGATTTAGAAAGAAATCCCCAAACCGGTGATAGTTTTCAAACTCTCTTTTTACAGCGCTGGCGTGTCAACCTGACCTTACAAACCATCACCATCCATCATCAGCTACTGGAGCAAGAGCGAGAGCAACTTTTAGCTGAGTTACAACAGCGACTTGCGCTCAGTGGTGCTTTGGAACCCATTCTTGCAACCAATGATGGGGCGGCAGGCCGGCTTTGGGATATGAGCCAGGGACATTTGCAGCGTGGTGATTATCAATTATTGCTGCAATATGGCGATTTTCTACAACAGCAGCCGGAATTACAGCAACTTGCAGAGCAATTGGGGCGCAGCCGCAGTGCTAAAGCGCAACCTACTCCTGATGCCCGCTTTGAACCTTACACCGTCATGGTTCGCCAACCTGATACCGTGCCAGAAGAGGTCAGTGGCATTCACCAGAGCAATGATATTCTACGATTATTGCCGACCGAATTAGTTATGTTGGGGATGAGCGAGCTGGAGTTTGAGTTTTATCGCCGCTTACTGGAGCGACGTTTACTCACCTATCGCCTACAAGGTGATAATTGGCAGGAAAAGACCTTGCAGCGGCCAGTCAGCCTTAAAAGTCATGACGAACACCCGCGCGGCCCTTTTATCGTCTGTGTTGATACCTCCGGTTCGATGGGAGGCTTCAATGAACAATGTGCCAAAGCTTTCTGTTTAGCGCTGTTACGTATTGCGCTGGAGGATAATCGCCGCTGTTACATCATGCTGTTCGCGACAGAAATCATTCACTACGAGCTATCATCAGCCAGTGGTATTGAGCAGGCGATACGCTTTCTCAGCCAACATTTTCGTGGCGGCACTGACCTGGCAGCCTGCTTAGCCAGCACTCTGAGCAAAATGGAAGAGCGAGACTGGTATGATGCCGATGCCGTGATTATTTCAGATTTCATTGCCCAGCGCTTACCCGAGGAATTGATCCGAAAAATTAAAATCCAGCAGCAAGCTCATCAACACCGGTTTCATGCCGTGGCGATGTCGGCCTATGGCAAGCCCGGTATCATGCGGATTTTCGATCATATCTGGCGCTTTGATACCGGGTTAAAAAGCCGTTTAATGCGCCGCTGGAAGCGCTAAGAAACTATTTTAGTTCAGTAACCCTGCCCCGACGTTAATTGATAATCCCAAGATCGTCATATTGAAAATAAAGGATAACACTGACTGCAAAAGCACCACACGACGGATATCTGACGTGCCGGTCGAGACATCAGCGGTTTGGGAAGCGACACCAATAGTGAATGAAAAATAAAGAAAATCCCAATAAGTAGGTTCAGTAACCTCTTTAGGGAAAATTAACGGGAGAACAGCGTCTGACTCATCGCGGGATAAATAAAATAGATGGGCATAATGCATAGTAAAAGCAGTTGGCAATAATAGCCAAGAGACCAATAACGTCATTCCAGTAAGGACTAAATGGAATGCTTTGGCCGAACCCGATAATTGATTCGCCGTGCTTAACTCAAACAGAATAACCAGAATACTCGCCAGACACGCCATGCTGACAATACTCAGCACCATGGTGGCACTTTCATCCTGCACACGAGCTATTAATCTGATTTTTTTCGGATCATTGCGCAATAATTGCAGCCATAAAAAGAACAAATAGAGCCACGCAAATATATTCCAACTCACCATCAAGCGCAGTAATACAGTGAAATGCGATGGCAACAGGAAGTAAGTGATTATTCCAGCACCAACGGATAATAGCAGCCTTGGACGCGCATGTGAGTAGTGTTTAAGAGGGTGAAATCGGGCCATAATATCAACAACCTTATAGGTGAAATACCTCAGTATTATGCCACCTACAGCATAGATGAAAGAACTCGCTTATGTTTATAATGTTAAAAACCCGCTATAGCGGCATAAGCCATAACGGGTTGAAATAATTCAGAGATAACCTGGAGGGAATTACAGCAAGCCTTCTACCTGCTCGCTGACGTCTGGCCCCCATACACCACATTGCACCTGACCAATATGCTGCAGTTGCAGCAATAACATCACTAAACGGGATTGCCCAATGCCACCACCGATTGTCTGCGGCATTTCACCTTTCAGCAGCGATTGATGCCATTCCAGTTTCAGGCGATCTTCATCAGATGTCAGCGCCAATTGACGTTTCAGCGCTTCTGCATCAACGCGAATTCCCATGGATGAAATTTCAAAAGCATCTTCCAACACGGGGTTCCAAACAATAATGTCACCGTTTAGCCCGGCAAAACCTTCCCCGCACGGAGAGGTCCAGTCATCATAATCCGGGGCACGAACATCATGAGATTTACCGTCAGCCAATTTGCCGCCAATCCCAATCAAGAAGACGGCACCCAACTCTTTAGCAATGGCGCGTTCACGGCCTTTCGCATCCAGATCAGGGAATTTAGCGCGCAGGCTTTCACTGTGGATAAAATGAATCTGTTCTGGCAAGAAAGGTTTTATATCAAATTCTGCACTGATCGCGGCTTCGGTTTCTTTAATAGCCGCGTAGATTTTGTTAACAGTGGATTTCAGGTAAGCCAGGTTGCGCTCGCCATCACCCATAACGCGCTCCCAATCCCACTGATCGACATACACAGAATGAATGGCACTCAAGCGATCTTCATCAGGACGCAATGCTTTCATATGAGTGTAAATTCCTTGGTCAGCACCAAAATCAAAGCGACCTAAGGTTTTACGTTTCCATTTAGCCAATGAATGAACAACTTCAAAAGTTGCATCTGGCAAGCTTTTTACTTTTACCTGAACGGCTTTCTCTGAACCAGACAGGTTATCTTGGGTACCGTCACCCACACGGCTCAGGATAGGTGCCTGCACCTCAATCAGGCCCAATTGCTGCTCTAATTGACGGGAAAAGAAGGATTTTACAAAACTGATCTGTTGTTGTTTTTGGATAAATTGCTTTTTCATTGTCGTTTTCTCAATTCGTTGCTGTCGATTATGCAAATTGTCTGTTGTGCCGTTTGGCTTGTCATCGATTAAGCAACAGAATGAGGGTTAAATTCAATATCCAACAAACAATATTGCCTTTTCACTTTTAATCATTCATTTTTATGCATCTATAATTAGATAATCGATAAAAAAACGGGGTTAATATGAGTGAAATTTATCAAATCGATAATCTCGATCGCGGCATCCTGAACGCGTTAATGGAAAATGCGCGTACGCCTTATGCGGAATTAGCTAAAAATTTTGGTGTCAGCCCAGGAACAATTCACGTCCGAGTTGAGAAAATGCGTCAGGCGGGGATTATCACCGCAGCCTGTGTTCATGTTAATCCAAAGCAACTGGGTTATGACGTGTGCTGCTTTATCGGCATTATTTTGAAAAGTGCCAAAGATTACCCTTCGGCCCTAAAAAAACTGGATAGTTTAGAAGAAGTTGTCGAAGCCTATTACACCACTGGCCATTACAGCATCTTTATTAAGGTCATGTGTAAATCGATAGATGCACTGCAACAGGTACTTATCAACAAGATCCAAACCATTGATGAGATCCAGTCAACCGAGACGCTTATTTCCCTGCAAAACCCCATCATGCGTACCATCGTGCCCTGAGCACTAAATAACTATACCCACATTATCCACAGGTAGATCCCAGCTGATTCACAGCGTACAATACCGGTTCATTACTTCGGTTGGGTTCTTTATGGCTGACATTACCTTGATCAGTGGCAGTACGCTTGGCAGTGCTGAATACGTTGCTGAACATTTAGCTGAGAAATTAGAAGAGGCGGGTTTCACGACAGAAACACTGCATGGCCCGGAATTAGACGAGCTTACTCTGGATGGTATGTGGCTAATTATCACTTCCACCCATGGTGCGGGTGATCTGCCAGACAATCTTCAACCCTTATTAGAGCAAATCGAGCAGCAGATACCGGATCTCTCGCAGATTCGCTTTGGTGCTGTTGGTTTGGGCAGTTCAGAATATGACACTTTCTGTGGTGCGGTCAGGAAATTGGATCAACAACTGATCACTCAAGGAGCGATTCGTGTGGGTGATATTTTAGAAATTGATGTCATTCAACATGAAATTCCTGAGGACCCGGCAGAGATTTGGGTTAAAAATTGGATTAATTTACTCTAATTTGCTTAAAGATCATGCGAACGAATGTGGATAAGTAAGCTTGAAAGCAGGGTATAAGCAGTACATATCCACATAACAACCTTAGTGACTTAAAGTGCCTGTGCATAACATGCCATTTAGATCCCAGCTTATACGCAATAGGATCACCGATCATTCACAGCAAACGATCCTCCTTAATTACATGATCTTAAATGTGAATAGTCACTTATCCACAGAGGATCACGATCCTAATAAGAGATCTAATAAAGAGATCTTTAAATAAAAAGATCTTCTTTTAATTAAGAGCGATCCTAAGCTGCTTGGTCGATCGTCTAAACTTGAGTAGAATCCCCCACCCCAGGGCAAACACAGAAATTCGCATAACGGCGAGGTGCAGTACCATGTTTTATCCAGATCAATTTGACGTCATCATCATTGGTGGTGGCCATGCCGGCACGGAAGCTGCAATGGCAGCGGCACGCATGGGACGTCAGACCTTATTGCTGACGCACAATATCGACACTCTGGGACAAATGTCTTGTAACCCAGCGATTGGCGGTATCGGTAAGGGGCATTTGGTAAAAGAGATCGATGCTCTGGGCGGGTTAATGGCAATGGCAACTGACCAGGCGGGTATTCAGTTTAGGATACTAAACGCCAGCAAAGGGCCAGCGGTAAGAGCAACTCGAGCCCAAGCCGACCGTGTTTTGTATCGCCAGGCTGTACGTACCGCATTGGAAAACCAGCCTAATTTGATGATTTTCCAGCAGCCAGTAGAAGATCTGATTGTTGAAAACGATCGAGTGGTCGGTGCTGTGACCCAAATGGGGTTAAAATTCCGCGCTAAAGCTGTGGTTTTAACTGTCGGCACTTTCCTCGATGGCAAAATTCATATTGGTCTTGAGAACTACAGCGGCGGCCGTGCGGGTGATCCGCCATCCATCTCCTTGTCACAACGCCTGCGTGAATTACCGCTACGGGTAAATCGCCTTAAAACCGGCACTCCGCCACGTATTGATGCACGAACTATTGATTTTAGCCAATTGGCCCCGCAACTGGGCGATACACCTATTCCGGTCTTTTCATTCTTGGGGAATGCCAGCCAGCATCCAGAGCAAATGGCATGTCATATCACCTACACCAATGAAAAAACCCATGAAGTGATCCGCAATAACCTGGATCGCAGCCCGATGTATGCGGGGATCATTGAGGGGATCGGGCCACGTTATTGCCCATCGATCGAAGACAAAGTCATGCGCTTTGCGGATCGTAATTCACATCAGATCTTCCTTGAACCTGAAGGCCTGACCAGCAATGAGATCTATCCAAACGGTATTTCTACCAGCTTACCTTTTGATGTTCAGATGCAGATAGTCCGCTCGATGAAAGGGCTGGAAAATGCACGTATCGTCCGGCCTGGTTATGCCATTGAATATGATTTCTTTGATCCTCGCGATTTGAAACCGACTCTGGAAAGTAAATATATCCAGGGCTTGTTCTTTGCCGGACAAATCAATGGGACTACGGGCTATGAAGAAGCTGCTGCCCAAGGGCTGCTTGCAGGCCTCAATGCAGGCCGTTTCGCCAACGATGAAGACGGATGGTCACCTCGCCGCGATGAAGCTTACCTTGGCGTGCTGGTGGACGATTTAAGCACCCTCGGTACCAAAGAACCGTACCGCATGTTTACCTCACGAGCGGAATATCGTTTGATGCTGCGTGAAGATAATGCGGATCTGCGTTTGACCGAAATGGGCCGTAAACTAGGGCTGGTCGATGATACCCGGTGGGCTCACTTTAGTCAGAAAATTGAGCAAATTGAAAAAGAACGCCAGCGCCTGCGTGATATTTGGGTTCATCCTCATTCTGAGAACGTAGCTGAAATCAATGCGCTGCTGAAAGCCCCATTGTCAAAAGAAGCCAACGGGGAAGAATTACTGCGTCGCCCTGAAATTGACTATCGTTTGTTAACAACGTTGCCTTCGTTTGGCCCGGCATTAACCGATCCCCAAGCGGCAGATCAGGTTGAGATTCAGGTTAAATATGAAGGTTATATTGCCCGTCAGCAGGAAGAGATCGAAAAGCAGTTACGGAATGAGAATACCTTATTGCCCGCTGATCTCGATTATCGCCAAGTGTCTGGTTTATCGAATGAAGTTATCGCTAAATTGAATGACCACAAACCTAATTCGATCGGGCAAGCTTCACGTATTTCAGGCATTACACCTGCGGCAATTTCCATCTTGTTGGTTTGGCTGAAAAAACAAGGTCTGTTGCGCCGTAGCGCGTAACCATCAAACATTTACCGGGTTGCAAGAATAAGCGGCCCGGTAATTCAGGCCACAACCAACTATTCAAACCACTGCTAAGCTAGATTATCATTCCACATATTGGCTCATTACACGCTGACAGATTTTTTCAGTCAGAGGATACTGTTGTGTTAAAAAAATTAGATTCCCTGCTGAATGCAGCAGGTATTGCGTTACCCGATCAGCAAAAACACCAATTGATAGGCTATGTGGAACTGCTTGATAAGTGGAACAAAGCTTATAATCTGACTTCTGTGCGTGACCCAATGCAAATGCTGGTGCGGCATATTCTGGATAGCATTGTCGTTAATCCACACTTGCAAGGTAGCCGTTTTATTGATGTTGGCACAGGGCCTGGACTGCCTGGAATACCGTTAGCCATTGTGCGCCCTGATGCACATTTCGTATTGCTCGATAGCTTGGGTAAACGGGTTCGTTTTCTACGTCAGGTACAGCATGAGTTAGGACTAAGCAATATCGAACCGGTACAAAGCCGTGTTGAGGACTTTGCCGCAACACCACCATTTGACGGTGTTATAAGCCGTGCATTTGCATCCTTACAAGATATGCTGTCCTGGTGCCATCATTTGCCAGCCAAGCCTGAAGGGCGTTTTTATGCGCTTAAAGGGGTAAGGCCGGATGATGAATTAGCCACATTGCCTGAAGGAATAGTTCTTGAGTCGGTTGTTCGATTGCAGGTACCGGAGTTGGACGGTGAACGTCATTTGGTTATTCTTAAGTCAAACTAACTTTGTTATTTATCAAAAAAATGTAATAAATCCTTAGAGTAAGCAAGGTAATTTGTCGACTATAGCACTTTTAATATTGGCGATTATTTATCCGCTGGCTATAGTTCGAAAAGAATATATTTAACGGCTTGTTTACAATATCAGCAGCAATGAACGACATAATCATATTGAAGATGATCAAATAGTCACCCTGGTCATTATTTTATCGAAGATGTCATTCTTTTTATGTGTCCGAAGTGTTGCAGGATTATTATCTGAAATGTCAACGGTAAGTTTTTACTAAGTAGATAAGTTGTTTGATAATGGTTTAATTTTAACATTATGATTTATAAAAGTTTTTAATGGCTCTTTTCGTTAAAGACAAATCAGGCTGTTATGGGCTATAAATCGTTTTGTTTTAAGTTTTGTGATCCGTTGCACGCTTTATTGATAATAATTGGAATCGTCAGACAATTAAATTTGGCCTATATTCCGAGAGCAATCTGCTGAAAAGAGCCAGAAAGTAAAAAAATTGAATAATTGTTCACCTTTTCGTTACTTATCGATTGAATTCGTTTGAGTGGCCCGTATAATTTGCTCGTTTTTTGCTGCTTGACTCAATGGGGTAAAAGGCAGTTCTATACCTCACTCAATATACCTTTAGTGTGGTTCGGAGAGAACAAACGTCATGCCTGTATCCCTTTACAGTGGGAAAATTGCACGAAAGTTGCTGTTGTTGCAGTTAATGACTTTTGTTGTTCTCAGTGCTGTTTTTGGTTTTAAAAGCCTGGAATGGAGTGCTTCTGCTTTGGCGGGAGGGTTGGCAGCCTGGTTACCCAGTGCCATATTTATGTTGTTTGCTTGCCGCCATCAGGCAAAAACAGCTGCTCCGGGTCGTGTTGCGTGGTCATTTGCCATTGGCGAAGGGTTAAAAATTATCATGACGATAATTTTGCTGATCGTGGCATTAGGGCTGTTTAAAGCAGCGTTTGCGCCACTCGGTTTAACCTATTTAGCGGTGCTGATTGTGCAGATATTGGCACCGGCCGTGATAAGCGGCTACCGTACTTAACAGTTATCGTATTTAACTACAAAAAGGGTAAGAGGCATCATGTCTGCATCAGGAGAAATCTCTACTCCAAGGGACTACATAGGTCACCATCTGAATAACCTTCAGTTGGACCTGCGTACCTTTGAGTTGGTCAATCCCCACTCACCTGGCCCTGCGACGTTCTGGACGTTGAACATTGACTCTTTGTTCTTCTCTGTCGTGCTGGGGTTAGCTTTTCTGTTTGTTTTCCGCAAAGTCGCGGCAGGTGCCACCAGTGGTGTGCCTGGCAAATTGCAGACGGCTGTTGAGTTAATTATCGGTTTTGTCGATAACAGCGTACGGGATATGTACCACGGCAAAAGTAAAGTCATCGCACCATTAGCCCTGACCGTGTTTGTTTGGGTTTTATTGATGAATATGATGGACTTACTGCCAATCGATTTACTGCCTTACATTGGTGAACATGTCTTTGGGTTGCCTGCACTGCGTGTGGTACCTACCGCTGACGTGAGTATTACCTTGTCCATGGCATTGGGTGTCTTCATCCTGATCCTGTTCTATAGCATTAAAATGAAAGGTGTAGGCGGCTTCGTAAAAGAATTAACGATGCAGCCGTTCAATCACCCGATATTCATTCCAGTTAACTTAATTCTGGAAGGTGTCAGCCTGCTGTCCAAACCGGTTTCACTCGGTCTGCGACTGTTCGGCAACATGTATGCGGGTGAGTTGATCTTCATCCTGATTGCTGGCCTGTTGCCGTGGTGGTCACAGTGGATGCTCAGTTTACCTTGGGCTATCTTCCACATACTGATTATTACGTTACAAGCCTTTATCTTCATGGTTCTGACGATTGTCTATCTGTCGATGGCGTCCGAAGAGCACTGATTTTCTTATAACACTACTGCGTTTTAACTGAAATAAACTGGAGACTGTCATGGAAAACCTGAATATGGATCTGCTGTACATGGCTGCCGCTATAATGATGGGTTTAGCGGCAATCGGTGCTGCGATCGGTATCGGCATCCTGGGTGGTAAATTTTTGGAAGGCGCTGCACGTCAGCCTGACCTGATTCCTCTGCTGCGTACACAGTTCTTTATCGTCATGGGCCTGGTTGACGCCATCCCTATGATCGCTGTTGGTCTGGGTCTGTACGTGATGTTTGCTGTCGCGTAAGTAGAGTTTTCTCTACTGTGAACTACACCAAACTATTAACTTTTAAAGAGGCATTGTGCTGTGAATCTTAACGCAACAATCCTCGGCCAGGCCATCGCGTTTGTCCTGTTTGTCCTGTTTTGTATGAAGTATATATGGCCGCCGATTATGGCTGCCATCGAGAAGCGTCAAAAAGAAATTGCTGACGGTCTCTCTTCTGCAGAGCGTGCCAAAAAAGATTTGGACTTAGCGCAAGCCAATGCGACCGACCAACTGAAGAAGGCCAAAGCAGAAGCACAGGTGATTATTGAGCAGGCAAGTAAACGCAAAGCTCAGATCCTTGATGAAGCTAAAGCAGAAGCTGAACAGGAACGTAACAAAATCGTGGCGCAAGCGCAGGCAGAGATCGACGCCGAACGTAAGCGTGCTCGTGAAGAGTTGCGTAAGCAAGTCGCGATGTTGGCTATAGCTGGCGCCGAGAAGATCATCGAACGTTCCGTGGATGAAGCTGCTAACAGCGACATCGTTGATAAACTGGTCGCTGAACTGTAAGGAGGGAGGGGCTGATGTCTGAATTTGTAACTGTAGCTCGCCCCTACGCCAAAGCAGCTTTTGACTTTGCTGTTGAGCACCAGGCGGTTGATCGTTGGCAAGATATGCTGGCTTTTACTGCCCAAGTGACTCGCAATGAACAGATCGCTGAATTGCTTTCCGGTGCGGTAGCGCCAGAAACAATGTCTAAGACGTTTATTGCAGTCTGTGGTGATCAGCTCGATGAACCCGCACAGAACTTCATTCGAGTTATGGCGGAGAATGGCCGTTTACTGGTTCTTCCTGAGGTACTACAGCAGTTTATTCAACTGCGTGCCTCGCTGGAGTCGACCGTCGACGTTGAAGTGAGCTCTGCGAGCCCATTGAACGACGAACAGCTGGCTAAAATTGCCGCTGCGATGGAAAAACGTCTATCACGCAAAGTTAAGCTGAATTGCAAAATCGATAAGTCCGTAATGGCCGGCGTAGTAATACGTGCAGGCGATATGGTGATAGATGGCAGCGTTCGCGGTCGTCTAGAACGCCTGGCGGACGTCTTGCAGTCTTAAGGGGACTGGAGCATATGCAACTGAATTCCACCGAAATCAGCGAACTGATCAAGCAGCGCATTGCTCAGTTCAATGTAGTGAGCGAAGCTCACAATGAAGGTACTATTGTTTCCGTTAGTGACGGGATCATTCGTGTACACGGTCTGGCTGATGTAATGCAAGGCGAGATGATCGCACTGCCTGGCAACCGTTACGCAATCGCACTGAACCTGGAGCGCGACTCCGTAGGTGCTGTAGTTATGGGTCCGTACGCCGATCTTGCTGAAGGCATGAAGGTTAAATGTACTGGCCGTATCCTGGAAGTTCCAGTCGGTCGTGGCCTGTTGGGTCGCGTCGTCAATACTCTGGGTGAACCTGTTGATGGTAAAGGTCCGGTAGAAAACGACGGCTTCTCAGCTGTTGAAGCTATCGCGCCTGGCGTTATCGAACGTCAATCCGTTGATGAACCTGTTCAGACTGGCTATAAGTCAGTCGATGCCATGATTCCAATCGGTCGTGGTCAGCGTGAATTGATTATCGGCGACCGTCAGACAGGTAAAACTGCTCTGGCGATTGATGCGATCATCAACCAGCGCGATTCAGGCATTAAATGTGTGTATGTTGCTATCGGCCAGAAAGCCTCTACTGTTGCAAACGTAGTGCGTAAACTGGAAGAACATGGCGCGTTAGCTAACACCATTGTGGTGGTAGCGACTGCATCAGAATCTGCAGCATTACAATACCTGGCACCTTACTCCGGTTGTGCCATGGGTGAATATTTCCGCGACCGCGGTGAAGATGCGCTGATTATTTATGATGACCTGTCTAAACAGGCTGTTGCATATCGTCAAATCTCCTTGCTGCTCCGTCGTCCACCAGGTCGTGAAGCTTATCCTGGCGACGTATTCTACCTCCACTCCCGTTTGTTGGAGCGTGCTGCGCGTGTTAACGCCGATTACGTTGAAGCCTTTACCAAGGGTGAAGTGAAAGGTAAAACCGGTTCTTTGACCGCATTGCCAATCATTGAAACCCAAGCAGGGGACGTTTCCGCGTTCGTTCCGACCAACGTAATTTCTATTACCGATGGTCAGATCTTCCTGGAATCCAGCCTGTTTAACGCCGGTATTCGTCCTGCGGTTAACCCAGGTATCTCCGTATCCCGTGTGGGTGGTGCAGCGCAGACTAAGATCATGAAAAAACTGTCCGGTGGTATCCGTACCGCTCTGGCACAGTATCGTGAACTTGCTGCGTTCTCCCAGTTCGCATCCGATTTGGATGATGCAACACGTAAGCAGCTGAGCCACGGTCAGAAAGTGACCGAGCTTCTGAAACAGAAACAATACGCACCGATGTCAGTTGCGCAGCAGTCTCTGGTTCTGTTCGCAGCTGAACGTGGTTATCTGGGTGATATCGAGTTGGCGAAGGTAGGTAGCTTTGAAGCTGCGCTGTTGGCGTTTGCTGACCGTGAGCATGCCGAGCTTCTGCAACAAATCAACCAAACTGGCGCGTATAACGATGAGATCGAGGCCAAGCTGAAAGGCATCCTTGATACATTTAAGGCAACCCAGTCCTGGTAACGCTATGCGGCCCTGCTTTTCATTAGGAAAGCAGGCCGTCTGGCAATGAGGAGAAGCAGAAATGGCCGGCGCAAAAGAGATACGTTCCAAGATCGCCAGCGTGCAAAACACGCAAAAGATCACCAAAGCCATGGAGATGGTCGCCGCCTCCAAAATGCGTAAATCGCAGGAACGCATGGCGGCCAGCCGTCCTTATGCAGAAACAATGCGTAGTGTGATTGGTCACCTTGCGCTAGGTAATCTGGAATACAAACATCCATACCTGGAAGAGCGTGATGTTAAGCGCGTTGGGTATCTGGTGGTTTCTACAGACCGTGGCTTGTGTGGTGGTTTGAACATTAACCTGTTCAAAAAACTGTTGGCTGAGATGAAAGGTTGGTCTGAAAAAGGCGTTGAATGCGATTTAGCGCTGATTGGATCAAAAGCAGCTTCTTTCTTTGGTTCCGTGGGCGGCAAAATTGTTGCTCAAGTGACTGGCATGGGGGATACCCCTTCTCTGTCAGAACTTATCGGGCCGGTGAAAGTGATGCTGCAAGCCTATGATGAAGGTCGTTTGGATAAACTGTATATCGTTAATAACAAGTTTATCAATACGATGTCTCAGGAACCACGGATCATGCAGCTATTACCTCTTCCGCCTGCGGAAGACGGTGAGCTGAAGAAGAAATCCTGGGATTACCTGTATGAACCCGATCCTAAAGCACTGCTGGATACCCTCCTGCGTCGCTATGTAGAATCGCAAGTTTATCAGGGCGTCGTTGAAAACCTGGCCAGCGAACAGGCCGCGCGAATGGTAGCGATGAAAGCCGCCACCGATAACGGCGGTAGTCTGATCAAAGAGCTGCAGTTGGTTTACAACAAGGCTCGTCAGGCCAGCATCACTCAGGAACTCACCGAGATCGTCGGGGGAGCCTCCGCGGTTTAACCAGGTTATTACCCTAAATAGTTCAGATTGCGGGAAGGCGGCAACTGAGCACATCCCCAGGTGCTTGCTCAAGTAGGCAACTAGGGTGAGAGAAAGCAGCCAACGCCCCAGCAATTTGGAATATGACGGGTAAACGTATTACGTAGAGGATTCAAGATGGCTACTGGAAAGATTATCCAGGTAATCGGCGCCGTAGTGGACGTCGAATTCCCCCAAGACGCTGTACCAAAAGTGTACAACGCCCTTGAGGTTGAAGGCGCGGCTGAGAAGCTCGTGCTGGAAGTTCAGCAACAGCTGGGCGGTGGTGTTGTTCGTTGTATCGCAATGGGCTCTTCCGATGGTCTGAGCCGCGGGTTGAAAGTCATCAACCTAGAACACCCAATTGAAGTGCCAGTGGGCAAGTCAACTCTGGGCCGTATCATGAACGTATTGGGTGACCCAATCGACATGAAAGGTCCTATCGGTGAAGAAGAGCGTTGGGCAATCCACCGTGAAGCGCCTTCTTACGAAGAGCTTGCCAGCTCGCAAGACTTGTTAGAAACCGGTATCAAGGTAATGGACTTGATTTGTCCGTTCGCTAAGGGCGGTAAAGTCGGTCTGTTCGGTGGTGCGGGTGTAGGTAAAACAGTAAACATGATGGAGCTGATTCGTAACATTGCGATTGAGCACTCAGGTTACTCTGTATTTGCCGGTGTGGGTGAGCGTACTCGTGAGGGTAACGACTTCTACCACGAGATGACTGACTCCAACGTTCTGGACAAAGTATCCTTGGTTTATGGCCAGATGAATGAGCCACCAGGAAACCGTCTGCGCGTTGCACTGACTGGCCTGACCATGGCGGAGAAATTCCGTGATGAAGGTCGTGACGTATTGCTGTTCATCGATAACATCTATCGTTATACCTTAGCCGGTACGGAAGTTTCCGCACTGCTGGGTCGTATGCCATCTGCCGTAGGCTACCAGCCAACTCTGGCAGAAGAGATGGGTGTGTTGCAGGAACGTATTACTTCCACCAAGACGGGTTCAATCACCTCTGTTCAGGCCGTTTACGTGCCAGCGGATGACTTGACTGACCCATCTCCAGCAACCACCTTTGCTCACTTGGATGCAACCGTCGTTCTGAGCCGTCAAATCGCCTCTCTGGGTATTTACCCGGCGGTTGACCCGCTTGACTCCACCAGCCGTCAGCTTGATCCGTTGGTTGTTGGTCAGGAGCACTACGATGTAGCGCGTGGCGTGCAGTCTATTCTGCAACGTTACCAGGAACTGAAAGATATTATCGCAATCTTGGGTATGGACGAGTTGTCAGAAGATGACAAACTGGTGGTATCCCGTGCGCGTAAAATCCAACGCTTCCTGTCTCAACCGTTCTTCGTGGCAGAAGTCTTTACCGGTTCACCGGGCAAGTTCGTATCGCTGAAAGATACCATCCGTGGTTTCAAAGGCATCATGAACGGCGACTATGACCACCTGCCGGAGCAGGCGTTCTACATGGTTGGCACCATTGAAGAAGCAGTGGAAAAAGCCAAGAAACTGTAACGCTGTTGACTGGAGGGTGACATGGCTGCAATGACTTACCATCTGGATGTTGTGAGCGCGGAGAAGAAGATGTTCTCTGGCGTGGTGCAAAAAATTCAGGTGACGGGTAGTGAAGGTGAGCTAGGGATCTTCCCTGGTCATGCCCCACTGCTCACTGCCATTAAGCCTGGCATGATACGTATCGTTAAGCAGTTCGGTGAGGAAGAGTTTATTTATCTTTCTGGCGGCATCCTTGAGGTGCAACCGAGTGTGGTGATCGTATTGGCTGACACTGCTATTCGTGGAACTGATCTGGATGAAGCTAAGGCGTTGGAATCTAAACGCAAAGCAGAAGAACATATCAATAATTCCCACGGCGATGTCGACTATGCACAGGCATCCGCTGAATTGGCGAAGGCGATTGCAAAACTACGTGTAATCGAGCTGACCAGGAAAGCGATGTAATTTTACAATGGTGGGTTTTTAGTAACCCACTAATTTGTAAAGTTATTATATATTCAACGTAATTGAGGTTGTCGGTTGTCAGCGAAGGTTGCTAAACCGCCCGTAACTTCAAATACGAAGATATAAAGAACGATAGAATGCCAGTCAGTAAAGCTGATTGGCATTTTTTTTTTACCTTCGCACCCAATAATATGCATTCGTTAGCCACCTTCTTCCGACTTTCTGCTATTTAATTAAGCCTCAGCTAAACTAAAAGCGTTTCTTTCTAAAAACTCTTGTTTCTTGCCGTAAAATAAGTAGTTAATAATCTCTGTGGTAGATTGTTTTTTGAGAAAAATAGGTCAAAAAACGTCGCTGATCGCAGACACTTTTTGCGACATTTTTTTATTACATGCCTCATCGCTACAACCCTCTAACCATGCGGGTTGAGTACGTTTTTCGCTGAGAAATATGTAGTAATTATTTCGCTAAACAGGTTTACTTCCGTCTATTAATTTGGAGTTATCAGGTTGCTTATGTCTAACAGCTCAATGAGTGTAGTCATCCTTGCCGCAGGTAAGGGGACACGTATGTATTCCGACCTTCCTAAGGTGTTACACCCACTGGCAGGTAAGCCGATGGTTCAGCATGTTATTGATGCTGCCATGAAGTTGGGTGCACAACAGGTTCATCTGGTTTATGGGCATGGCGGCGAGTTGTTGCAAAAAACACTCACTGACCCGGCATTGAACTGGGTGCTGCAAGCTGAGCAGTTGGGTACCGGGCATGCGATGCAACAAGCTGCGCCACATTTTTCTGATGATGAAGATGTCCTGATGCTGTACGGCGATGTACCGTTAATCTCAGTTGATACGCTCCAGCGCTTGTTAGCGGCTAAGCCACAAGGTGGTATTGGCTTGCTGACAGTGAAGCTGGATAACCCTAGTGGCTATGGCCGTATTGTTCGCGAAAATGGTGATGTAGTCGGAATTGTTGAGCATAAAGATGCCAGCGACACGCAGCGTGAAATTAATGAAATCAATACCGGGATTTTGGTTGCCAACGGTCGTGATTTAAAGCGTTGGTTATCACTGCTGGATAACAATAATGCCCAGGGTGAGTTTTATATCACCGATATTATTGCGCTGGCCCATGCTGATGGTAAGAAGATAGCTACGGTGCATCCCACTCGTCTGAGTGAGGTTGAGGGGGTCAACAACCGCCTGCAATTAGCCGCTCTTGAACGCGTTTATCAGTCAGAGCAAGCTGAGAAGCTTTTGCTCGCTGGGGTGATGTTGCTGGACCCAGCGCGCTTTGATTTGCGTGGAGAATTAACACATGGCCGCGACATCACTATTGATACCAATGTCATCATCGAAGGTCATGTGACTTTAGGTGATCGGGTTCGTATTGGTACTGGATGCGTTCTCAAAAACTGTGTGATTGGTGATGATTCCGAAATCAGCCCATACAGTGTATTAGAAGATTCTCGTTTGGATGCCGGTTGTACTGTTGGGCCATTTGCCCGCTTGCGGCCTGGTGCGGAATTAGCTGAAGGCGCACATGTCGGTAACTTTGTTGAGATCAAGAAAGCCCGCTTGGGTAAAGGCTCTAAAGCGGGTCATCTCTCCTATTTAGGTGATGCTGAAATTGGCTCTGGCGTAAATATTGGCGCAGGAACTATAACTTGCAACTATGATGGAGCTAATAAGTTTAAAACGATTATCGGCGATGATGTCTTTGTCGGATCCGATACTCAACTGGTGGCTCCGGTCACTGTTGCAAACGGCGCGACGATTGCCGCAGGGACAACTGTCACCCGTGATATCGCCGAAAACGAGTTAGTGCTTAGCCGTGTTAAGCAAGTCCATATTCAAGGATGGCAGCGTCCGGTTAAGAAAAAATAATATATAAAACAGTCCCTTCAACGTTCGTTATTCTGCATTGAAGGGATGTTTTGCCCTGTATTTTTGGCATATATATTTCTGCTGAGAGTACAGAACAAAACATAATAATCCCCAACTCTACAGGCTCGGGGAACCCGGAAAATCCGGAAATTCAGGTCACTGACATCGACAAGGTTCTAAAAGAACCTTACATAGGAATAAAACAGATGTGTGGAATTGTTGGCGCAGTAGCGCAACGTGATATCGCTGAGATTCTGATCGAAGGTTTACGTCGTCTTGAATACCGTGGCTATGACTCAGCCGGTTTAGCTGTAGTGGATGCTGAAGGTAATCTGACTCGTTTACGTCGTGTGGGCAAAGTTCAGGCGCTGTCTGATGCGGCCGAAAAGCAGGCTTTACATGGTGGAACCGGGATTGCACATACCCGTTGGGCCACCCATGGTGAGCCATCAGAGGCCAATGCGCACCCTCATGTTTCTGACTATATCTCCGTGGTTCACAACGGTATTATCGAAAATCACGAACCTTTACGTGAATTATTGATTAGCCGTGGCTACCGTTTCAGTTCTGAAACTGATACTGAAGTTATTGCTCATCTGGTGCACTGGGAGCTACAGCAGGGCGGTTCTTTGCTGGAAGTGGTCAAACGTGTGATCCCGCAATTGCGTGGCGCGTACGGCACTGTGGTGATGGATAGTCGTGACCCAAGCCGCTTGGTCGCCGCCCGCTCTGGTAGTCCTTTGGTGATTGGTTGTGGTGTAGGTGAAAACTTTATCGCCTCCGACCAACTGGCTCTGTTGCCAGTGACCCGTCGCTTTATCTTCCTGGAAGAAGGTGATGTGGTTGAAGTGACTCGCCGTAGCATCGCTATTTTTGATAAGCAGGGTAACGCAATTGAGCGCCCTGAAATCGAATCTCAGGTGCAATATGATGCCGGTGATAAAGGTGTTTACCGCCATTATATGCAAAAAGAGATTTATGAACAGCCGATGGCGATTAAAAATACGCTGGAAGGCCGTTTAAACCACGGGGCGATTGATTTATCAGAGCTTGGTCCGAAAGCCGATGCTCTGTTGGCCGATGTGCAACATATCCAAATCATAGCCTGTGGTACTTCTTACAACTCAGGTATGGTTTCACGCTATTGGTTTGAGTCATTAGCCGGTGTGCCTTGTGACGTAGAAATCGCCTCTGAATTCCGCTACCGCAAATCTGCTGTGCGCCCTAATAGCCTGCTGATCACCTTGTCACAATCGGGTGAAACTGCAGATACGCTGGCTGCTCTGCGTTTATCCAAAGAGTTAGGATACTTAGGTTCGCTGGCAATTTGTAACGTCGCCGGTTCCTCGCTGGTTCGTGAGTCAGATTTGGCCTTGATGACCAAAGCTGGTACCGAGATTGGCGTGGCCTCAACCAAAGCCTTTACCACTCAGTTGACCGTGTTATTAATGCTGGTGGGGCGTATCGGCAAGTTAAAAG
The DNA here is from genome assembly GCF_902726545.1 of Yersinia artesiana. Taxonomy (GTDB): domain Bacteria; phylum Pseudomonadota; class Gammaproteobacteria; order Enterobacterales; family Enterobacteriaceae; genus Yersinia; species Yersinia artesiana. The sequence goes on from NZ_CACVAD010000007.1 coordinate 30,870, forward strand.
GTGCTGATGCCAGTCTGGAGCACGATATTGTTCATGCGTTACAGGCGCTGCCTGCCCGCATAGAGCAGATGCTGTCTCTGGATAAAACCATTGAAGCGCTGGCTGAAGGTTTCTCTGATAAGCACAATGCATTGTTCCTTGGTCGTGGTGATCAATACCCGATTGCGATGGAAGGTGCGCTGAAACTGAAAGAGATCTCTTATATTCATGCCGAAGCTTATGCTGCGGGTGAATTGAAACACGGCCCATTGGCATTGATTGATGCTGACATGCCGGTCATCGTGGTCGCGCCAAATAACGAATTGTTGGAAAAACTGAAATCTAACATTGAAGAAGTGCGCGCACGCGGCGGTTTACTGTATGTATTCGCTGATCAAGATGCAGGTTTTGCTGATAGCGAAGGCATGAAAATTATTCAGTTACCACATGTGGAAGAGATTATTGCCCCTATCTTCTACACCGTGCCGTTACAGTTGCTGTCTTACCATGTCGCGCTGATTAAAGGTACCGATGTGGATCAGCCACGTAACCTGGCAAAATCGGTCACAGTTGAGTAATAAGCGGAAAATCGCATAAATAAAAGCCGGCATTTTGTCGGCTTTTTTGTTTTTATGATCCCGTCATAAACTGTCATTTTCGCGCAAAAAATAAACCAGTAATACAGTGTGTTAAAATGGGGAAAGTGAGGTTTTTACGAAATAAAGGATAAATTAATTACTATAAATAGAGATTAATTTGTTGATATATAATGTATTTATTTAAACCCTTCTTGTTTGTCATATAACTGTAATATTCCGTACATTTTTCTGTCATTAAACTGTCCTATTTTCCCTCCTGCACCATACTTAATCTGATGAAAACATTTTAGAGTTAATTCTAATATCCCATTAGGAGGGATTATGAAACTGATGCGTACCACCGTAGCCAGCATTGTGGCAGCGACTTTATCTATGACCACTGTGTCCGCGTTCGCTGCTGCAAGCCTGACAGGTGCAGGTGCGACATTCCCCGCGCCGGTGTATGCCAAGTGGGCAGATTCTTATCAGAAAGAAACAGGTAACAAAGTTAACTATCAGGGGATCGGTTCTTCAGGCGGCGTGAAACAAATCATTGCCAATACTGTAGATTTCGGTGCTTCTGATGCGCCATTAGCAGACGACAAACTGGCTGCTGAAGGTTTGTTCCAATTCCCGACAGTGATTGGCGGTGTGGTGTTGGCCGTGAATATCCCTGGCATTAAATCCGGTGAGCTGACTTTAGACGGTAAAACACTGGGTGATATCTATCTGGGCAATGTGAAAAAGTGGAATGACCCGGCTATCACTAAGTTGAACCCAGGCGTTAAATTACCAGATCAAAACATCGCTGTAGTGCGCCGCGCTGACGGTTCCGGTACCTCATTCGTATTCACCAGCTACCTGGCTAAAGTGAATGCAGAATGGAAAGAAAAAGTGGGTGCAGGTTCTACTGTTAACTGGCCGACCGGTTTGGGCGGCAAAGGTAATGACGGTATCGCCGCATTCGTACAGCGCCTACCAGGCTCCATTGGTTATGTCGAATATGCTTACGCCAAACAGAATAACCTGGCTTACACCAAACTGGTTTCTGCTGATGGCAAACCCGTTAGCCCGACTGAGCACAGCTTTAGCTCTGCGGCAAAAGGTGTAGACTGGAGCAAAACATTCGCTCAAGATTTGACCAATCAAAAAGGTGATGATGTATGGCCAATTACATCAACAACTTTCATCTTGGTACATAAAGAGCAAAAAAATGCCGCTAACGGCGCTGAAGTATTGAAATTCTTTGACTGGGGTTACACCCACGGTGCTAAACAAGCCAACGAGCTGGATTATGCAACATTGCCAGCTGAAGTTGTCGAGCAAGTCCGTGCTGCCTGGAAAACTCAGATTAAAGACAGCAGCGGTAAGCCAATCTTTTGATTTCCTGGCAACAAGCGGTTTATGAAATATTGATTCACAATATATACCCTAAATAATTCGAGTTGCAGGTAGGCGGCAATTGAGATAATCCCCAGGAGCTTACTCAAGTAAGTGACTGGGGTGAGCGAAAGCAGCCAACACCCCTGCAGCTTGAAGTATTAGCGGTAGGATGAGAAGAGAGTCTATGGCTGCGAACAAGCCGACAATCAAAGCACCGAGTCAATACGGTGACATCATTTTCAGTGCGCTGGTTAAACTGGCTGCGCTGATTACGCTATTTCTGTTGGGCGGCATTATCGTTTCACTGATTATTGCTTCCTGGCCAAGTATCGAGAAATTTGGTTGGGCTTTCCTGTGGACTAAAGAGTGGGATGCGCCAGCTGAACAGTTTGGTGCATTAGTACCGATTTACGGTACGGTTGTGACCTCGGTTATCGCTTTGCTCATTGCGGTTCCGGTTAGTTTCGGTATTGCCCTGTTTCTCACTGAACTCGCGCCGAACTGGCTAAAACGCCCGTTAGGTGTGGCGATTGAATTGCTGGCGGCCATCCCAAGTATTGTTTACGGCATGTGGGGTCTTTTCGTCTTCGCTCCGCTGTTTGCCCGCTACTTCCAAGAGCCGGTCGGCAACGTGATGTCCGGCATCCCCATTGTTGGCGTATTGTTCTCTGGCCCGGCATTCGGTATTGGTATTCTGGCCGCCGGTGTCATCCTGGCTATCATGATTATTCCTTACATTGCCGCGGTTATGCGCGATGTGTTCGAACAAACCCCCGTGATGATGAAAGAGTCGGCCTATGGCATTGGCTGTACCACATGGGAAGTGATTTGGCGCATTGTGCTGCCTTATACCAAAAATGGTGTTATCGGCGGTGTGATGTTGGGCCTGGGTCGTGCATTGGGTGAAACCATGGCAGTGACCTTTATTATCGGTAATACCTATCAGCTCGACAGCTTCTCACTGTTTATGCCGGGTAACAGCATTACCTCTGCGTTGGCAAATGAATTTGCTGAAGCTGAATCTGGTTTACATACCGCCGCGTTGATGGAACTGGGCCTAATCTTATTCGTTATTACCTTTATCGTACTGGCTTTATCTAAGCTAATGATTTTGCGTCTGGCTAAGAAAGAGGGGCGCTAAGATGACAACGATGAATATGCAAAGTGATGCGACGCTGATGGAAACCCGCCGTAAAAAGCAGGCCTGGCGTCGTCAAAAGAATCGGATTGCCTTGATACTTTCAATGGCAACTATGGCGTTTGGCCTGTTCTGGTTAGTGTGGATTTTATTTTCTACTATCACCAAAGGTATCGACGGCATGTCTTTGGCGCTGTTTACCGAGATGACACCACCGCCGAATACCGCTGGCGGTGGTTTGGCTAACGCCATTGCCGGCAGTGGATTACTCATTCTGTGGGCGACCGTCATCGGCACCCCATTGGGCATCATGGCGGGAATTTATCTGGCGGAATATGGCCGTAAATCCTGGCTGGCAGAAATTACCCGCTTTATTAATGATATTTTGCTATCAGCTCCTTCTATCGTGGTCGGCTTGTTTGTTTACACCATTGTGGTTGCCAAGATGGAGCATTTCTCGGGCTGGGCTGGGGTGATTGCACTGGCGCTGTTACAGATACCTATTGTTATCCGTACCACTGAAAATATGTTGAAACTGGTGCCTGATAGCCTGCGCGAAGCGGCCTACGCATTAGGAACGCCAAAATGGCGCATGATATCGGCCATTACGTTGAAAGCCTCTATATCAGGTATTTTGACCGGGATCTTGCTGGCAGTCGCACGTATTGCCGGTGAAACGGCACCTTTGCTGTTCACGTCGCTCTCCAACCAATTCTGGAGCACCGATCTGACGCGGCCTATTGCGAACTTGCCGGTCACTATCTTTAAGTTTGCCATGAGCCCGTTTGCCGAATGGCAGCAGTTGGCATGGGCCGGGGTGCTGTTAATCACGCTATGTGTACTGTTACTGAATATTCTGGCTCGCGTTATTTTCGCTAAGAAAAAATATTAATCGGCTGAGAAAGTGCCATTAATTAGCAAAGAAAATAACGATTCGCCAATAAATTCCAAAATGCGGCTACGGCGGCATTGGCTAAAAGAGAGAAGTCTTGATGAGTATGGCTACTGACATCAACAACAGCAAAATTCAGGTTCGCGATCTGAACTTCTACTACGGCAAATTCCATGCGCTGAAGAATATTTCGCTGGATATTGCCAAAAACCAGGTCACGGCATTCATTGGCCCATCAGGCTGCGGTAAATCAACACTGCTGCGTACATTCAATAAAATGTATCAGTTGTACCCGGATCAGCGTGCTGAAGGTGATATTTTGCTGGATGGGCAGAATATCCTGACCGATAAACAAGATATTGCATTACTGCGGGCCAAAGTGGGTATGGTTTTCCAAAAGCCAACGCCATTCCCAATGTCGATTTACGATAACATCGCCTTTGGTGTGAAACTGTTTGAGAACTTGTCTCGCGCTGATATGGATGAACGCGTGCAATGGGCATTGACCAAAGCGGCTTTGTGGAATGAAACCAAGGATAAGCTGCACCAGAGTGGCTATAGCTTGTCGGGTGGGCAGCAGCAGCGTTTATGTATCGCCCGTGGTATTGCCATCCGCCCTGATGTGTTGTTGCTTGATGAGCCTTGTTCAGCACTTGACCCAATTTCTACCGGTCGAATTGAAGAGCTGATTAGTGAGTTGAAGTCAGACTATACCGTGGTGATTGTAACGCACAATATGCAACAGGCCGCTCGCTGTTCAGATCACACAGCATTTATGTATTTGGGCGAGCTAATTGAATTCAGTGATACCGATACCCTGTTTACCGCGCCACAGCAGAAACAGACGGAAGATTATATCACCGGTCGCTATGGCTGATTTTACTCATAGGCTACTACATTTATTTTGCCTACTTGTACGGGAAGTATCATGGATAACTTGAATCTTAATAAACATATTTCCGGCCAGTTCAATGCAGAACTTGAACATATCCGCACCCAGGTTTTGACCATGGGCGGGCTGGTGGAACAACAATTATCTGACGCCATCACCGCCATGCACAATCAGGATGGTGAGTTAGCAAAACAGGTCATTGCTGGCGATAAGAAGGTCAATATGATGGAAGTGGCTATTGATGAAGCCTGTGTGCGCATCATTGCCAAACGCCAGCCAACAGCGAGTGATCTGCGCCTGGTGATGGCCATCATCAAAACGATTTCTGAGCTAGAGCGTATCGGTGATGTGGCCGATAAAATCTGCCGTACTGCGCTGGAAAAATTCTCGCATCAACACCAACCTCTGTTGGTCAGTTTGGAGTCTTTAGGACGCCATACTGTACAGATGCTGCACGATGTCCTGGATGCCTTTGCCCGCATGGATTTGGATGAAGCTATTCGAATTTATCGCGAAGACAAAAAAGTCGATCAGGAATATGAAGGCATTGTGCGCCAGTTGATGACGTATATGATGGAAGATCCGCGCACCATACCAAGCGTATTAACAGCGCTGTTTTGCGCCCGTTCAATTGAGCGTATTGGCGATCGCTGCCAAAATATTTGCGAATTCATCTTCTACTTTGTCAAAGGGCATGATTTCCGTCATTTGGGCGGCGACGATTTAGAAAAACTGCTTTCTAATAAAGCTGAAAAGTAACCTCTTTACCCCAATCATACCGAAGTTAAGGTGTGGTTGGGGGCTATTCCGTGTTCCCTCCTTCTTATGCTCCAACCCTTCTTAATGCGCGATTTTTTATCAATATAACGAGTCTTATTCACTGAGATTAATTGGTTATAAATATATCGTTTTATATTATTTCCTGACCTAACGCCGAATTGATAGCTTACACACAGCGCAACATCTTAATCCTCTTAGGAGCTTTCAATGAAGCAATCTCTATCCACAAAAAAAAGCGTTCTGGCACTGACGTTGTTAGCAAGCCTGGCCACACTTTCTGGTGCGGCTCATGCAGATAAACTGGATGATATCAAGAAGGAAGGAGTGGTGCGGATTGCTGTTTTCGATAGCAACCCTCCATTTGGCTACATCGACCCACAGACCAAAAAATTGGTGGGATATGATGTGGATGTGGCGAATGCGATTGCGAAAGATTTAGGCGTAAAAGTTGAATTGCGGGCAACCAACCCGGCTAACCGTATTCCGTTACTGACATCTAAAAAAGTGGATTTGATTGCTGCCAACTTTACCATTACTAATGACCGCGCCAAGGAAGTGAACTTCAGCTTGCCGTATTTTGCCACCGGTCAGAAATTTATTGCTCATAAAGGTGTGCTGAAAACGCCAGAAGATATCGGCAAATTACGTATCGGTGCGGATAAAGGCACAGTACAGGAAATAACCTTGCGTGATCGCTATCCAACCGCAAAAGTCATTTCCTACGATGATACTCCAGTGGCATTTACCGCTCTGCGCAATGGTAATGTTCAAGCTATCACTCAGGATGATGCCAAATTAGTCGGGCTACTGGGTAACCTTCCTGAAGCACAAAAAGCAGATTTTGAAATCTCACCATTCAGTATTACCAAAGAATATCAAGGTATTGGCATTCCTAAAGGTGAAGATCGTTTAACCGCTGAAGTGAACGAGACACTGGTTAAACTGGAAAAAGATGGCGAAGCAGCGAAAATTTATGATCGCTGGTTCGGGCCAGAAACCAAAGCTGCTCAGCCACGTGGTGATTTCAAATTTGCACCATTGGATCAACAGCCTAAAGCATAATATATCCTTCGTCCTTGAAGTTGCAGGGGTGTTAGCTGCGCGCACTTACCCGAATCACTTACTTGAGTAAGCTCATCGGGATTCGTTTGCTGGCTGCCTACCTGCAACGTCAATGACTTAGGCTATAACGTTATGGCTCATAGGTATGTAAGAGTAAAAAATGGATTTTATTGTGTGCCCAAAAAAGACCCTATTGAAGCGTCAAACAGAAATAGGTCTAAAGCCCTATGAATCTACATCACCTCACTGACTGGTTACTGGCCCCGCAGTATCTTGGCTGGTTGTGGCACGGTTTTCTGCTGACGTTATGGATTTCAGCCTGCACCGTGGTGGCCTCGACGTTATTGGGTTTTTTGCTGGCCGCCGCCAGAGACAGTGAACTCAAAGCACTACAATGGCTTGCCATTGGTTACAGCACCCTATTTCGCAACACACCACTGCTGATCCAGTTGTTCTTTTGGTACTTCGCTGCCAGTCAGTTTCTACCCGCATCCTGGATACCTTGGCTTAATACTCCTCATGAAATCACGTTTTTCGGGTTAACCCTCGGCTGGCCTTCTTTTGAATTTTTGGCTGGTTTTATCGGGTTAACCTGCTATTCCACGGCATTTATTGCTGAAGAGTTGCGTTCGGGGATCAGCGGGGTTGCGAAGGGGCAAAAGTATGCTGCCCATGCACTGGGGTTGACGGGATGGCAGGCCATGCGCCATGTGGTGTTGCCGCAGGCGTTGAAGATAGCGATGCCGCCGTTACTTGGCCAATATATGAATATTATTAAAAACTCGTCATTAGCAATGGCTATTGGGGTGGCGGAGCTTTCTTATGCCTCTCGTCAGGTTGAAACCGAAACATTGCGCACATTCCAGGCTTTCGGGGTTGCGACGGTGTTGTATATCGCGATTATTGCGTTGATTGAGGCCTGGGGCATGTGGCGTCAGCAGCGAGCCGTCGCTAAGGGGCACTGAGATGGATTTTACCATTATTGCTGATAACTGGACTTATCTGTTGTGGGGCACTTTTCCTGATGGCCCGCTAGGTGGAGCGGCATTAACATTGCTGATCAGCCTGTTGGCTGGGGTGGCTTCGGCAATTTTAGGCACGGTGCTGGGCGTGGCGTTGGCGATGTCCCGTGGTGTTTGGGCCGGAGTATTGGCCGCCGTTCTAGGGTTTTTCCGCGCCATTCCGGTGATTATGTTGATTTTCTGGACATATTTTCTTCTGCCAATTGTGTTTGGTGTGGATATACCGGAAATCACCACGGTGGTGTGTGCGCTGGCACTGATTGCATCAGCTTATCTGGCTCATGCGGTGAAAGCCGGGATCGCGGCAATTGGGGCAGGGCAGTGGCAGGCGGGTTTGTCATTAGGTTTCAATCGCTGGCAGGTTTTGTGGTTTATCGTCTTGCCACAGGCCTTACGCATGATGGTGCCATCATTCATTAATCAATGGATTTCTTTGATTAAAGACACCTCGCTGGCCTATATCGTCGGGGTAAATGAACTGACATTTTTGGCCACTCAGGTTAATAACCGCAGCATGGTTTACCCGATGGAAGTGTTCCTGTTCGTGGCATTGGTCTATTTCGTTTTATGTCTGACTTTAGACTTGCTGGCAAATGCACTTAATCGTCGTTTTAGCCCGCAACATACCATTAATAAACAAAGCGCCATGAAGCGATCATGGCGTTGGTGGCGAAATAAGTCAGTATTACCAGCAAGTTAATGGCGGGTAATCTGCCAGCCTCTTTCACGCCATAAGTCAGGCAGTTGCCGCATATCATCAAACATGGTGACCAATGGATGGTGAATCGGTTGGTTATGCGGGTCGGCGCAGTAATAATACACCGGTATCCCTGCGGCTATTCCGGCATGGGTGCCGGCTGCTGAGTCTTCAACTAAAATGCAGCGCTCGGCCGCAACCTGCATCTCTTCTGCTGCATGATAAATCAGTGTCGGATCGGGCTTCCAACGCTGAATGTCGTAGCCGCTATAAAGTCTGTCTTCAAAAAACGGCAGTAAGCCAGTCAGGCCAAGCGAGTGCTGCATTTTACTCACTGGCCCATTAGACACCACACAAACCGGCAATGTGATTTGCTCTAGCAGCTCTTTTGCTCCAGCAATAGGTTGTAGCTCCGCATCAAATAAGCGGGCAACTTCGGCACGGTAGAGTTTTTCCAGCTTTTCAATAGATTCATCCAGGCCGTTTTCTTGACTCACCCGCGCGACAATCTCATTGAGTTTTACGCCTTTAAACCGCTTAATCACTTCTTCCAGTGACAGGTGAATATCATAATGGGCAAACATCACGACATAGGCCCGACAACACAAGATTTCACTGTCGACCAGGGTTCCGTCGCAATCGAACATAACGCATTCAATATTACTCACTTATTTCTCCCTTTAATCATCCCAACCCTCTTTATTCCACTTTAACCATCCTGCCCCAGAATGCGATAGATAATTACCTTGCCAGCAATATTACTCATATCAACTGAATAAAATTCAATAAGTTGAATAACACTGGTTAATGTTTAATCAGTTGTTGCGCAACAAGGCAGATAAAAAATAGCCAAATAGAGTGTGATCTCGCTCTAAACAACAGTTTTTTTGTTATAGGATATCCCTAACTATCACTCCCTTCTGTGGAACTCCTCGAATGAGTAAACCAAACCTTGATACTGAGCAGGGGCTGCTCGAACGTGTTTTTAAACTGAAACAACATGGGACTACCGCCCGTACTGAGTTAATTGCGGGTATCACAACCTTCCTGACCATGGTCTATATCGTGTTCGTTAACCCACAGATTTTAGGGGTTGCGGGTATGGATGTGCAGGCCGTATTCGTGACGACTTGCCTGATTGCCGCCTTTGGTAGCATCTTTATGGGCCTATTGGCTAACTTACCGGTCGCACTTGCACCGGCGATGGGGCTTAATGCTTTCTTCGCTTTTGTGGTGGTTGGCGCGATGGGTATTTCATGGCAAGTCGGTATGGGTGCTATTTTCTGGGGCGCAATCGGTTTCCTTTTGCTCACCATTTTCCGTATCCGATACTGGATGATCGCTAACATTCCGCTAAGCCTGCGAGTAGGGATCACCAGCGGTATCGGCCTGTTTATTGCCATGATGGGGCTGAAAAATGCCGGCATTGTGGTGGCAAACCCAGACACGTTAGTCGCGGTTGGTAATCTAACCTCGCACAGTGTGCTGTTAGGGGCGTTGGGCTTCTTTATTATCGCAGTTCTGGCCTCTCGCAATATCCATGCCGCAGTCCTGGTATCGATTGTGGTGACGACATTAATCGGCTGGGCGCTGGGTGATGTCCATTACTCTGGCATCTTCTCCATGCCGCCAAGTGTAACCTCAGTGGTCGGGCAGGTCGATTTAGCCGGTGCGCTGAATATTGGTATGGCGGGAATCATTTTCTCCTTCATGTTGGTTAACCTGTTCGATTCATCCGGTACATTGATTGGTGTGACGGATAAAGCCGGTTTAACTGACCATAAAGGCAAGTTCCCGCGCATGAAACAAGCGCTGTATGTGGACAGCATCAGCTCTGTTGCCGGCGCGTTTATTGGTACGTCATCAGTGACCGCTTATATCGAAAGCTCTTCCGGTGTTTCTGTCGGTGGCCGTACCGGTTTAACTGCCGTGGTGGTGGGGATTCTCTTCCTGCTGGTAATGTTTGTTTCTCCGCTGGCGGGAATGGTGCCTGCCTATGCCGCAGCCGGTGCGTTGATTTATGTCGGCGTGTTGATGACATCCAGCTTATCCCGTGTGAAATGGGATGACCTGACCGAAGCGGTTCCGGCGTTTGTTACCGCAGTGATGATGCCGTTCAGCTTCTCGATTACAGAAGGGATCGCGCTGGGCTTTATCTCTTACTGTCTGATGAAGTTGGGTACTGGCCGCTGGCGTGAGATCAGCCCATGCGTGGTGGTGGTTGCGCTACTGTTTGTGCTGAAAATTGCGTTTGTTGATCACTAATCGCAAATACTGTTGATCATTAATAGCAAATAGCGAAACGGCCCGCTCTCAGTATTGAAAGTGGGCCGTTTTATTGAATATCGTATTACTTCAGTTGAGCGCTGATTTGCTCCAGTGCTTTTGTGGCACATTGTGCATCCAGATGCCCGCCGGGCGCGCCAGCAACACCTATCGCACCAACCACTTCATCTCCTGCTTTCACCGGCACACCGCCACCTAAAAGTAAGAAACCGGGAATATCTTTCAGGTTATTGGCCGCGGGTGTTTTCTGACTGTTTTCCATAACTGTCCCACTTGGGGTTTTGGTCGACAGCGCAGTAAAGGCTTTTTGCTCACTGGCTTTTACGGTATGTGGGCCAGCATTATCAGCACGCAGCACAGTTTTGATGATGCCAGCGCGATCCACAACAGTTACCGCAACGTTATAGCCATCAGCCTGGCAAACGGCGAGGGCACGGCTTGCTACGTCGGTAGCCAGAGCCAAAGAGATATTGCGTTCAGTATTCAGACCCGCAGCAGAAGCTTGAGTTATCAGGCCGATGAATAAGGCAGAGGTCAGGGCAATAGGCTTGATCATATAAAATCCTTATTGTTAGCGAAGTGAATTCCTCACAGTAACGCTATGCTACGGCGAAAAGTGGTGAAAAAACATTCGGCTAACTACCCGTTTTACTAGGTACTTATACTTATACTCGTCATACTTCAAGCCGCATGTGCGTTGGCTGCATTCGTTCACCCTAGTCACTTACTTGAGTAAGCTCCAAGGGATTCGCTCAATTGCCGCCTTCCTGCAACTCGAATTATTTAGAGTATATTGGCGCCTACCTGTAACGCCAATTGCCTTGGGGATTATTGGGAGGATAAGTGATAGTGATGAATCAGTAATGCCAGCGAGTTGACCTCTAGCTTGGCAAAGATATTCGCGCGGTGAGCCTCAACGGTGCGCGGTGATAGCGACAATATATGGGCAATCTGTTTGCTGGTTTCCCCTTGAATGATCAGGGCGGCAACTTCCCGCTCGCGGGCTGAGAGTTGGTTGAATAACTGTTGATAGCTCGCCCGCTGCTTATGGGCTGTCAGCGATTGTTCATGCTGCTCCAGCGCCATACTGACGGTTTCGATCAGGACATCTGCATCAATCGGTTTGGTTAAAAACTCCAGTGCACCACCTTTAAAGGCCCGGCGGCATAATTCAACATTACCATGCCCCGTCATAATGATGACCGGCAGGGCGCTATTACGCTCTTGAATAGCTTCTAATATCGTCATGCCACTTTTACCCGGCATGCGAATATCGAGCAGTACACAACTTGGCTGAGTAATGGCAAAGGTATCGAGGAATATCTGGCCATTACTGAATGCGTTAACCTCCCAGCCCATAGTCGTGAGTAATGCGCTCAATGCTGTGCGAACACCCTCATCATCATCAATCAGATAAATGTGTTTTGTCATGCGTACTCCCGGCAATTAGAGGAAAAGTGAGGGTAAAGCAAGCGCCCCCATGTTCATTGTTTCCCGCTTTTATGTCGCCCCCCATTCGTTGTACCAAGGTTTCACAAAGAGTCAGCCCTAAGCCCAACCCGCTCTCTCGAGTGGTATAGAAGGGGGTAAACAGGCTATCTAACTGCTGCTGACTAAGTCCCGGCCCGTTATCTTCAATCTGAATAACCCATTGTTTGGCTGTGATATTTACTGTGAAAGTCACCGTCGGGGTAGGGGTATGTTGGAGAGCCTGAATGGCATTGCTGAGTAAATTATGAAAAACCTGCTCCAGCCATAAAGGGTCACTTTGTAGTGTGGGTAGATTTGCCGGAATCATGTTTATGATTTTGACATTCGCCGCGGTTATTTCCTGACTCAACAACACATTCACTCGTCGCCAGATATCAGCCACGACAACCGGTTGTAAATTTATCTGCCCACGGCTGAGTAAGGTTCGCAGCCGGTCTAATAAAGCAGCAATGCGTTTGATTTGCTCGACAGAGGCCACCAGCAGTGGGGCAACTTGCTTGTCCTGCGGTGGTAACAGCCGTAGCGCGGTCTGGTTATAGGTCAATGTTGCGGTGAGCGGCTGGTTTAATTCATGGGCGATGCCGGTTGCAATCTCCCCCATGGCATTGAGTCTGGCTTGATCGGCAAACTTGGCGCGCTGCTCGGCATGTAAACGGTGTTGAGCCAATTGTTGCCAGCGCTGCCAACTGTATAAGGCGGCGGCTATTATCAGCGAAAGCAGTAGGGCGGTGAACCAGGGTAAATCACGCCAAACCGGGGTGGCATGACCTATTAAAGTGAAAGATTGCGCCCCTTCGCCCACCGGTTTTTGCCACTGCCAGAAACTTTCAGGCGCTGAATGGCCCAAAATCGCGAGTTGATGCTGCTGATAGCGCAATACCAGACTATCAAAATGGGGCGGTAAACCTACCACTTGTAGCAACTTCTGGGCATTAACCTGCAAACCACTGCCGCTGTAGGAGTTCGCTAAACGATAATCTCCATCCTGAAGGTGCAAGGTGAGTTGACCGGGTTTCGATTGATCTGCTGGTGTTTGGTTTATCGCTACCAGTTGGGGGAAATGGCGCTGTAATTGCACCAGTTGGCTTGGTTCCAACGCCAAAAATAAAATCGCCTGCTGCTGCGCCAACTGTTGGCTCAATTCGCGATAAATAGTACGAAAATCGGCTTCTCGCTCAGCTTGCTGTGTATTCAGCCCGTACCAGCCTAGCCAGAGAGTGGACATCAGGGTCAGGATAAACCAGACAGTGATTTTAAAGGCCATGAGTGGGTTGCATCCACAAAAGAGAAGGTGGTTATTGATAACATGGGGCGCGATACAGAGGAAACCCCCAACACCGCATGACATGGGGGTTTTGTAACCTTCGAGAGTTATTTCACCCGAACGCGTTCAATGTAAGTGGCAAAGGCAGCAAGCTGTTTGGTCAGAAAATCCAGCGTTCCCTGATCCGTCAGTTCTTTCGTTTGTTCATCGACTTTGCTTTGAATCACGCCGCCCATAAATTCAGGTTTATTCATCACCATCGCTTCAAGGAAAACCAAAATCTGACGCAGATGATACTGGCAACGCGCTCCACCAATCGGCCCCATGGAGCTGGTCTGAATCGCGACCGGTTTGTTGGCGAGTGGCTGGTTGGGTAAACGGGATAACCAGTCGATGGCATTCTTCAACCCGCCAGGAACCGAATAGTTATATTCCGGTGTCACGATAATGACCCCATCGGCCTGACGAATCTGCTCAGCAATGGCCTCTATCGTGGATGGGAACCCATTTTCCTGCTGGATATCAGCATCATAAAGCGGTATATCGCCTATAGATGGCAGTGCTTCGATAGTCACCCCAGCCGGCGCTAACTTAGGCAGCGCACGCGCCACCATGGCATTGTAGGAACCACTACGCAAGCTACCCAATAGGGTAACTATTTTAAGGGATGGTTGTGACATGGCATGCTCCCGATAAGTGAATAAAAGATGCTGTTCCACCCCCAGAGTAGGGCAAACTTGTGCGATAAAACAATGACTATCTGCCCTGTTATCCCTTTAAATTTCACTTAAATCAGTCTCAGTTGCGGATTTATTGCACTGAAATTGTGATCGCAGGATAAAAACAGAAAAATCGTTTCTTTCCGTTATCAAGTCTATGAGTGGAATGCCGTTAATAGATCTGGAGCTATCCAGCTCTCTTACATTGAGCGACACGATAATGCTAAAAACCACTCAAGCCCGATTCACCTTACTCGTAAGTGCGTTTTTCATTTTCTTGCTGATAATCACCGTGGTGGTTATTCAGCTTTTTGTGACACCACAACTCAAGCAATCTGAAAGCACCATTGTTAGCAACAGCGTTGATCAAATCGCGACAGCGATAACGGCGCAAATGAACAAAGTAGAAGCACAAGCCCGCAGTATTACCCAGGCCGTTGCCATAATGGACAGTAATACCATCGACTCATTATTGCCGGGGTTAGTGGATCAATATGGTGACAGTAATGTCTTTGGTGGTGGGATTTGGCCATTACCCAATAAACGCGAGCAAGGAGTGATTAAATTCAGCACTTTCTTTGCCCGTAATGGGGAAAATAAGTTAACGGTAAATACCCACTGGAATTCGCCAGAGTCACAAAATTATTTTGAACAACCGTGGTACAAAGATGGCTTAAATGCTCCGAAAGGCTTCTGCGCGTGGGCGAAAGCCTATCAGGATGATGCCAGTCCGCAACCGAGAACCAACTGCGCGATGGCGATTTATAAAGGTGACGAGGCTTATGGTGTTTCTACCATTGATGTCACTTTAGGCTTCTTTAACCGCTTGGTTAAGGAGATGGAACAGAAGGTCAATGGCACCATTTTGATTGTCGAAGCGGATGGCAAAGTTGTGGGTAGCAGTGCCTTGGCCGATGGCAAAGCAGAATTAAAAAATCTGTCCGACTTTGCTGCCAGCTCACCAATGGCAGCGGAAACACAGCGGTTGTTGGCACAGATGAAAAACCAGAAATCACTGGAAAGTGAATTTGATGTCGATGGAACCTCTCATACCCTGTTTATCCGCCCGATCGCCAATAGCCCGTGGTATTTGGTCACTGACCTGCCAACCAGTTTGTTAGTCAAACAGAGCCACAGTATCTTGCTGCATCTGGGGTTAGTGCAGATTCCTATCATGCTGATATTGCTGTTGTTCCTGGTGTTCTCTATTCGCGTCTTTATGAAACGCTTGGCGGTTTTGAAAGAGAATATTACTGCATTATCTGCGGGAGGAGCTGATTTAACCCAGCGCTTACCACAAAGCAGTAGCCCGGAATTCAATGCTATTAACCAGAGTTTCAACGATTTTATCGACTATTTGCAGCAAATGATGCGTCAGGTCGGTGAAAGTAGCTTAGCTATCGCGTCGGCATCGCGCCAAATTGCCAGCGGCAATCTGGATTTATCCGCTCGCACTGAAGATCAAGCCAGTTCGATTGAAGAAACTGCTGCTTCAATGGATGAACTGACCAGTACCGTTAAACAAAATGCGGATAACGCCAGCCATGCTAACCAGTTGGCGATGGATGCTTCCACTGTGGCGGTGAAAGGCAGCACGGTAGTGAAGAAAGTGGTGGATACCATGGGGTCAATCAACCATTCGTCGAAGAAAATCGTCGATATTATCAGTGTGATTGATAGCATCGCTTTCCAAACCAATATTCTGGCGCTGAATGCGGCGGTAGAAGCAGCAAGAGCGGGTGAGCAAGGGCGAGGTTTTGCGGTCGTTGCTTCTGAAGTGCGTAATTTAGCGCAGCGCTCAGCGACTTCTGCCCGCGAAATTAAAAAGCTGATTGAAGACTCGGTGGCTGATATTGCGATTGGTACGGGTTTGGTGGCAGATGCGGGTACCACGATGGATGACCTGATGAGTGGGGTTTCCAATGTGGCGGCATTAATGAATGAAATTATGTCATCAAGCCAGGAGCAAAGTTTGGGTATCGAGCAAGTTAATCTGGCTATTAATCAGTTAGATAACACAACGCAGCAAAACGCGGCGCTGGTGGAACAAGTGGCGGCGGCGGCTCAAGCTATGCAGGATCAAACCTTGCAGTTAGAAAGTGTGATTAGCGGCTTTAAGGTTTAATTTTATACCCGTCATACTTCAAGCTGCATGTGTGTTGGCTACGCTCAATAACCCGAATCACTTACTTATGTAAGCTCATCGGGATTATCTCGCTTGCCGCCTTCCTGCAACTCGAATTATTTAGGGTATATATTGCTGTTATGCCAAAAAACTTAACCCCTTTTGAATATCAGAAGGGGTTAAGACTGCTGGCTAAGTCGATTGAAGGGGAAATGTTCCGTTGGGGTCGTAGTCGCGTAAGCGACCGGAGCGCCCCTAGGAGCAGTCGCCCCTTCACACACCTGGCTTGCCAATGGTTTTATCATTAACCTCAGTTTTATTTATGACTCACGGCGAATTTTACTGGCAAATAAATTTCCCAGTGATTGGATTAACTGCACGGTGATAATCAATACAATAGCCGTGGTCACAGTGACGAAAGTATCAAAGCGCTGATAACCATAAGTAATGGCTAAATCACCAATCCCACCACCGCCTACGGTACCTGCCATCGCCGTGGCTCCAATCAAACCAATAGTAGCCGTGGTTAACGCCAATATTAAAGATGAGAGTGCTTCGGGCAGTAAAAAATACCAAATAGCTTGTAATGGGGTGGCTCCCATCGATTTCGCCGCTTCCAAAATACCGGGATTAACATCCAGCAGTGAGTTTTCTACCAAGCGA
The DNA here is from genome assembly GCF_902726545.1 of Yersinia artesiana. Classification (GTDB taxonomy): domain Bacteria; phylum Pseudomonadota; class Gammaproteobacteria; order Enterobacterales; family Enterobacteriaceae; genus Yersinia; species Yersinia artesiana. The sequence goes on from NZ_CACVAD010000007.1 coordinate 47,841, forward strand.
CCAATATAGGGCGCGATAAAAATAATCAGCGGCACAATTGCCCCCGGTGTTCCTATGGTGGTGTTCACAATAAGGCGGGTGAGCGGGATAATCGCCACCATCAAAATAATAAAAGGCAGTGATCGGATGATATTGATGATGGGATTAAGAATATTATAAAAAGTGCGGTTCTTAATTAATCCGCCCGGCCGGGTCACTACCAGTAAAATGCCTAAAGGAATACCAATAAGGGAACCGATCACCAATGAAATACTGACCATAACCAAGGTGTCGTGTAGCGCCTGGACGAATTGGTCTAACGTAATTGCGGTTTCGATCATCAATTTATTTCCTGTATATCAATTCCTGTTCCTGCCAGATAATTAACAGCACCATCAATGGTGTGATTCTCGCCGGTTAATAACAGCACCATATGGCCCAATGTGGTATCTTGTATTTCTGACATATTGGCAAACAAAATATTGACGCCAATATCGTATTTCCTAATTAGCTGGTTGATTACCGGTTGGGTGGCTATCGCTCCGACAAATGCCAAACGGAATTGACGGCCGGTATGGCTATTATCCAATAGCTTTTTCACGCTATCGGGTAAGCTATCTTTGATGACGGTACGTACAAAGTTAATGGTTGTAGGATGAGTTGGATGACCAAACACCGTCAATACTGAACCTTGCTCAATAATTTGACCGTTTTCCATGACCGCCACCTTATTGCAGATTTTTTGAATAACTGACATTTCATGAGTAATCAGCAAAACCGTAATATTGTATTGCTGATTTATCTTCTTCAGTAATAACAAGATCTGAGCAGTAGTTTGAGGGTCTAGCGATGAGGTGGCCTCATCACACAGCAGAATAGATGGATTAGTTGCCAGCGCACGGGCAATACCGACCCGTTGCTTCTGCCCGCCTGATAATTCGTTAGGAAAACTGTGACTTTTATCCCCCAGCCCGACAAAATCCAACAGTTCAGCGACACGTTCCTGAATGAATTTTTTGTTTTTCCCTAATAAAATAAGTGGCATCGCGACGTTTTTAAAAACGGTCTTTGATTCCAGTAAATTAAAATTCTGGAATATCATGCCAATATTTTTTTTCAATAACCGGAGTTGCTCTTGGCTGAAATCATGCAGGTTTTTGCCATCAATAATGACATTTCCGGCCGTTGGGCTTTCCAGCGAATTGACCATCCGTAATAAGGTACTTTTCCCAGCACCACTGTAGCCGATGATGCCAAATATATCGCCATCCTCGACGGTTAAATTAACATCATTAAGTGCCTGTAGTTTGATACCTTTACGTTCAAAGGTTTTAGAAATATGCTGAAGCTCAATCATCTGTTATTCCATTAGTTTAGATAATCAGGCAGCATATAGCCTGTGTACTTCTCGTTTTCCAGAATATATTTTTTGAATTCAGGAGAGTGATACCCTGCAATAATATCTTTGGCAAACTCGGCATCTTTATTTTTACCGGCAACGGTCACCACATTAACAAATTGAGTGGTGGGTTTTTCAAGTTGCAGGGCAGAAGTCAGTTTTATTCCATTAGAAACCGCAAAATTGCCTTGGATAGCACCGTAATCGACATCAGGTAATGCTCTGACTTGTTGAGCGTTATCCATTTCTTTGATGACCAAATGATAAGGGTTTTCTGCAATATCTCTTTGCGAGAAGGTGGCCGGATCAATTTTTTCTTTCAGTTTTATCCAGCCAATAGATTGCAGCAACAGCGCTGCCCGGTATTCGTTTGATGGCTGATTTGGGACTGAAATCCATGCACCGTCTTTGGGCTTATCTTCTTTTTTATGCTGATTAGAATAGAGGCCCATTGGCGGGGTTGGAACCTGAATAATCCCTGTATTATCAATTCGTAATCGCTCATTTATCGCTTGCAGATAAATGGGATGCTGCATGATGTTGCCATCAATCTCACCGGTACTGACGGCGTTATTGACCTGAATCCCATCATTGAAGTCTTTATATTCGACGCTGTAGCCTTTCTTGATGAGATAGGGTGCCACGCCTTTCTCAAATTGCTCTTTATAAGGGCCAGGATTAAACCCTAACTTAATGACTTTCTTCTCATCACTATGAGCATTCAGTGAAGTTAAAATAAGTAAACCAGATAAGGCTATTGCCAGCGAACGCATTTTCATCATCATTTCCCTGTGGAATAAATATTAATTCAGACGCTAAAGAGGAATTTATTCACAAGGTTGCAGACTATTGGGTTCTCCGTAAACGAAGAATATAGACTTAGCTTATCCATTATCTATATATAGGATAAAAAGAGGGTATATCCAGATGGAATAACGAGGGGCACGCGATGAGTAGATTAACAACCCGCTGCATAATACACAGCGGGCTGTTTCGGTATAAACCTGAGTTTAGCCCTGAATTAAATTAGGAATCTTCACTACAGGGTTAACATCGGCTTCATAGTCCACACCATCGATAGCGAAACCGAACAGATTTAAGAACTCGGTTTTATAGCCGGTGAAATCGGTTAACTGATAAATATTGTCGTTGGTCACCTGATCCCACAACTGCTGTACCTGATTTTGAACTTCAGGAGCCAGTTCTTTGTAATCTGCACGCAGACGACCTTCCTGGTCCATATGTGGTGTGTTACCACACAGACTATCTTTATACAGTGAATAAACCTGCTCGATGCAACCCTCATGAGTGCCTTTCTCTTTCATCACTTTGAATAACAGTGACAGATACAGTGGCATCATTGGAATGGCAGAGCTGGCCTGAGTGACAACCGCTTTCAATACTGAAACACGCGCATCGCCGCCGCCATGGGCAGACAAGCTATCGCGGATTGCCAGAACTTTTTGATCCAAGTCCTTCTTGGCCGCGCCAATAGAGCCGTTCCAATAGATATCATGGGTGATCTTTTCGCCCAGATAGGTGAACGCCGTGGTTTGTGCGCCTTCGGCCAACACGCCAGCTTCCAGCAGCGCATCAATCCACATCTGCCAGTCTTCGCCACCCATTACTGCGACAGTGTTGTCGATCTCTTCTTGAGTTGCCGGTTGCAGCACCGCTTCTTTGATAACTTCTTTATCAGTATCAAGGCCACGGAACTTAACTTCATGCCCAATTGGCTTCAGTGTGGAGTTAAACACTTCGCCAGTTTTCGGGTGAGTACGGCGCGGTGAAGCCAGGCTGTAGATGACTTGATCAACCTGACCCAAATCTTGCTTGATAGCTTCAATCGTCAGACGTTTAATCTCATCGGAAAAAGCATCACCATTGATACTTTTCGCGTACAGGCCTTTTTGCTCGGCAAATTTATGGAATGCGGCGCTGTTGTACCAACCAGAGGTGCCTGGTTTGCCTTCTTCACCCGGACGTTCAAAGAACACACCCAGTGTATCGGCACCACAACCAAATGCTGCTGTAATGCGGGCTGCCAGCCCGTACCCAGTTGACGCACCAATCACTAATACTCTTTTTGGGCCGTTAGCGATTGGGCCTTCTGCGGTGACATAATCGATTTGCTTTTTGACGTTAGCTTCACAGCCCGCCGGATGAGCAGTCACACAGATAAAGCCGCGTACACGTGGTTTTATAATCATGGAAACCTCAGGTTTATAGATATAGTTAAGTGTTTGAGCCGTGTTCAGATTGATGGACGGTTCAGACTCATAGAGCAAGCTTATCAAAATGCTTCTATGGCATCACACTCATTTTCCAATACAGAAACTGGAGAAAATCCGCCCCAGTAAGTCATCAGAGCTAAATTCACCGGTAATTTCGCTCAATGACTGTTGTGCTAAACGTAATTCTTCCGCCAACAACTCGCCGGCGTAAGCGCTTACTAACTGTTCGTGGCCTTGTGCCAGATGCTGTGCGGCTGTTTCCAGCGCTTGCAAATGGCGGCGGCGGGCCAGGAAACCGCCTTCGGTATTGCTGGTAAAGCCCATACTCTGTTTGAGATGGTTGCGCAGCAGGTCAATACCTTCACCGGTTCGGGCTGACAGGCGAATTAGTGAGTGACCATTTACTTCGGTCAGACCTAAGGTTTCACCTGTAATGTCAGCTTTATTGCGTACCACGGTGATCGGCAGAGTAGCTGGCAAGCGCGCCATAAACTCTGGCCAGATAGCCGCCGGTTCAGTGGCGTCGGTGGTGGTGCCATCAACCATAAATAGCACCCGATCAGCTTGTTCAATCTCGTGCCACGCACGTTCGATACCAATGCGCTCAACTTCGTCACTGGCTTCCCGTAGGCCTGCTGTATCAATTATATGCAATGGCATCCCATCGATATGAATATGTTCTCGCAACACATCACGAGTGGTGCCAGCAATATCGGTGACAATTGCGGCTTCACGGCCCGCTAATGCATTGAGTAAACTTGATTTTCCAGCATTCGGTCGGCCGGCAATGACCACTTTCATCCCTTCGCGCAGCAAACTGCCTTGTCGGGCTTCAGTGCGCACTTGTTCTAAATCTGCCATCACGCCATTCAACTGACCTTCAATTTTGCCATCAGACAGGAAATCAATTTCTTCATCTGGGAAGTCAATCGCAGCTTCGACGTAGATTCGCAAGTGAGTGAGTGCTTCCACCAATTGATGGATACGGACTGAAAATGCGCCCTGTAATGAATTTACTGCCGAGCGTGCTGCCTGCTCTGAGCTGGCGTCAATGAGATCAGCAATAGCTTCTGCTTGTGCCAGATCCAGTTTGTCATTTAAGAATGCGCGCTCAGAGAACTCTCCTGGGCGTGCAATACGCAGCCCTGGCAGGGCCAGAATGCGTTTTAATAGTAAATCCAATATAACGGGGCCGCCATGACCTTGCAGCTCCAGCACGTCTTCGCCAGTGAAAGAATTTGGGCCGGGAAAGTAGAGCGCGATACCTTGGTCTAAAGTGCTGCCATCGACATCTTTAAACGGCAGATAATCGGCATAGCGTGGTTTGGGCAATTTACCCAAAACTGCTTGCGCAACCGTGGCGGCAGCACGACCTGAAACACGTAAAATACCAACGCCACCACGGCCTGGAGGTGTTGCTTGTGCCACGATAGTATCAGTGGTGCTCATGGTTATGCCTCTCTTTAAAAGAATAAGGCGGTCATATTGACCGCCCTTTAATACTTATGACTATCGTTGTGGATTATTTTTTCTTATCGCGGCTGTGTAAACCACGTTTTTCCAGACCACGATAGATCAACTGCTGTTGCAGGATGGTCACCAGGTTACTGACGATATAGTACAGAACCAGACCGGCCGGGAACCACAGGAAGAACACTGTGAAGATAACTGGCATGAAGGTCATGATTTTCTGCTGCATCGGGTCAGTCACGGTAGTCGGTGACATCTTCTGAATGAAGTACATGGTGATACCCATCAGAATTGGCAGAATGTAGTACGGGTCTTGCGCTGACAAGTCATGAATCCACAAGATGAATGGCGCATGGCGCAATTCAACGGAACTCATCAACATGTAGTACAACGCCAGGAAGATTGGCATCTGAATGACCAGCGGTAAGCAGCCACCCAGCGGATTAACCTTCTCAGCTTTGTACAACGCCATCATTTCCTGACTCATACGCTGCTTATCGTCACCGATACGCTCACGCATGGCAGCCAGTTTAGGCTGTAGCAAACGCATTTTCGCCATCGAGGTGTATTGCGCTTTAGTCAGCGGGTACATGATACCACGCACGATAAAGGTAATAACGATGATGGAGAAGCCCCAGTTACCGACAAAGCTGTGAATGAATTTCAACAGTTTGAACAGCGGCTGAGAGATAAACCATAACCAACCATAGTCAACAGTCAGGTCAAGATGTGGCGCGATAGCGGCCATTTTGTCCTGAATTTCTGGGCCAACCCACAAGGTAGCACCCAGTTGTTTCTGCTCACCTGGCTGAATAACGACCGGCGCACCTTTAAAGCCGATGGCTGCTAAACCGTTACCCAAGTCAGCGGAGTAAAAGGTGTTGGTTTCGTTAGCTGCTGGGATCCACGCGGTTGCAAAATACTGCTGCAACATCGCAACCCAACCGCCTTTGGTGGTGATGTCCAGGCTCTTATCTTCGATATCACTAAAGCTATATTTTTTATATTTAGTTTCATCAGAAGAGTAAGCCGCACCACGATAAGTATGCAGCGCAAAGTTATTGCTGCCGGTATCACGGTGTTTAGGCAAGTTGATGCTTTGCTTTAACTGACCAAACAGCGTCAGCTCCAGCGGGGCAGCAGAGGCGTTTTTAACGTGATAATCCACACCGATGGCGTAGTCATTACGTTTCAGCACAAAAGTCTTGGTGAAAACGGAGCCATCTTTGCCGGTGAAGGTCAATGGAATACGCAGTTCGTCCTGGCCATCAGCTAATACAAAGCTGGTTTGAGGCACTTCGAAAAGTGGGCGCTCGCCGTTTGCTGGATTGTCCGGGCCGCTTTTACCTGTCAGGCCACTTTGCGCCTGATAAATGAACGCAGGGGTGGTTTCCAGTAATTCGAAAGTTTTATCTGAACCCAGAGCATCCGGGTAAGCCAGCAGGTTAGCCTGCTCGATGTCACCGCCACGGGTATTAATGGTCAGAGACAGCACATCAGTTTTTACAGTAATCAGTTGACCCTGACCACTGCCTGGCACGGCCTGGCTTGCTTTATCACCGGTAGCAGTATTCGCAGTCTGTTGCGTGGTCTGAGCGGCTGGTTGTGGATTGTTGTCCACTTGCCAGGCTTGCCAGATCATGAAAGACACGAACAGCAGAGCGATGAGTAGAAGATTGCGTTGCGAATCCATCGTTAGTGTTCTCTGTTATCGTCGGGTTTCGGCGGCACGGGATCATCGCCACCTGGGTTCAAAGGGTGGCATTTTAATACGCGTTTCAGTGTTAACCAACTGCCTTTTATCATACCAAACCGGCTTAATGCCTCAATTCCGTAATGAGAGCATGTCGGATGGAAACGACAACGCGGCCCCAACAGCGGACTAATCACAAGCTGATAGCCCCTGATTAGCCCGATCAGGATGCGGGAGCCTGGCGACAGTGGCGACGCCATAATTTTTCCAAAGCTTCCGTCAACGCACGGTTGTCGAGGTCAGCCACACCCTTTTTCACCAAAACGACAAAATCCATAGACGGTAACGTATGCTGATGCAACCGGAAGCTTTCGCGAGCTAATCGCTTGATCCGATTACGTTCATGAGCACGTTTGACATGTTTTTTGGCGACGGTAAGACCGATGCGAGGATGCCCCAGCTCGTTCAGGCGGCCGAGGATGGTGATTTGCGGCGTGCCAGCCCGTTGTGGCTGCTGGAAGACAAAAGTGAAATGACTGGGAGTTAACAAACGTAACTCCCTAGGAAATGCGAGCTTAACCACTTAGATGGTTAGCTTTTATTACTTAGAAACAGTCAGACGAGAACGGCTTTTCGCACGACGGCGAGCCAGAACTTGACGACCATTTTTGGTGGCCATACGAGCACGGAAACCGTGGCTACGGTTGCGCTTCAATACGGACGGTTGGAAAGTGCGTTTCATAGCGATTTCTACCTAAACTTAAAATAATTACTGATTCAGTAAACGCGTTTGGCTGCTCGGAGTGAAGACACCGACGCCTCAATCGCAACATATAAAGAAGCGGGATTGTAATAATTGTACAGTCCTGAGTCAATTGACATTGCGCTCGCCCGCACAGAAGTTTTCTGTACCGGGAGTTTACCAAGAGCCTGTCCGTGTTCACCGCTGCTTTCTTTTTGACCGAGGTCATTAAGAGAACAGGCATCACACGTAGGGCTGAGGATTATACGGACTCCCTGATAAATCGCAAGGATCGCGGTGTGATCCTGGGTAGATTAATAGGGATCAGCGACTGGAAAAGGGCTGGTGATACCAGTAAATTCTGAAATATCCCCAGATCGTGGCTGTTGAAGGGCACGAAAAGCTGTGCGCCAGGTTACACTCCCAGCAGAAGTTATGGCCTGTGGATAAAAAGGATCTAATCTGTGAGGAAGGGGAGGATCTATTGCTCCTTTTGCGCTATGATCCGCCATTCCGATCACATCCACTACTCTGGGATCATTACTCCGAGATCGTGGGGGGATGTTAGTCGTAAAAACAACCGAAAAACGGTTCGCATGTCACTTTGGCTTGCTACAGGCCATATTGGCGTGTGTCAAAAACGATGAGTTACAAAAAATCCTGATTTCTTTCTTTTATTGATCTTGTTCGAGTGGAGTCCGCCGTGTCACTTTCGCTTTGGCAGCAGTGTCTTGCCCGATTGCAGGATGAGTTACCTGCCACAGAATTTAGTATGTGGATACGCCCCCTACAGGCGGAACTGAGTGACAATACTCTGGCGCTTTACGCACCTAATCGTTTTGTACTGGACTGGGTCCGTGATAAGTACTTAAACAATATCAATGGCTTGCTTAATGATTTCTGTGGCAGCGAGGTTCCCTTACTGCGTTTTGAAGTAGGGAGTAAACCTGCGGTGAGAGCACACAGTCATCCAGTTACAGCCAGCGTTAGTGCGCCTGTTGCTCCGGTTACCCGCAGTGCACCTGTGCGCCCGAGCTGGGATAGTTCGCCTGCTCAACCTGAACTTTCTTACCGTTCGAATGTGAACCCTAAGCACACATTTGATAACTTCGTTGAAGGTAAATCGAACCAATTGGCCCGTGCTGCGGCACGCCAGGTTGCAGATAACCCAGGTGGTGCGTATAACCCGTTATTCCTTTATGGCGGTACAGGTTTAGGTAAAACTCACCTGTTACATGCTGTGGGAAATGGCATCATGGCCCGTAAAGCCAATGCCAAAGTGGTTTACATGCATTCAGAGCGTTTTGTGCAAGATATGGTCAAAGCCTTGCAGAACAATGCGATAGAAGAGTTTAAACGCTATTATCGCTCGGTTGATGCATTATTAATCGATGATATTCAGTTCTTTGCCAATAAAGAGCGTTCCCAGGAAGAATTTTTCCACACCTTTAATGCCTTGCTGGAAGGTAATCAGCAAATCATTCTGACCTCAGATCGCTATCCAAAAGAGATCAATGGGGTAGAGGATCGTTTGAAATCGCGCTTTGGCTGGGGCCTGACGGTGGCGATTGAGCCGCCGGAACTGGAAACCCGCGTTGCGATTTTGATGAAGAAAGCGGATGAAAACGATATTCGCTTGCCGGGTGAGGTCGCGTTCTTTATTGCCAAGCGTCTGCGTTCCAACGTTCGTGAGCTGGAAGGGGCATTGAATCGAGTGATCGCAAATGCCAATTTTACCGGGCGAGCCATCACCATTGATTTTGTTCGCGAAGCTCTGCGTGACTTACTGGCATTGCAGGAAAAGCTGGTTACTATCGATAATATTCAAAAGACGGTCGCAGAATATTATAAAATTAAGGTCGCAGACCTGCTCTCCAAACGGCGTTCCCGTTCGGTAGCCCGTCCACGCCAAATGGCGATGGCATTGGCGAAAGAGCTAACCAACCACAGCCTGCCTGAAATCGGCGATGCGTTTGGTGGCCGCGACCATACCACGGTGTTGCATGCTTGCCGCAAGATTGAACAATTGCGTGAAGAGAGTCACGACATCAAAGAAGATTTCTCTAACTTAATCAGAACATTATCCTCCTAGCGCTATGAAATTTATCATTGAACGTGAGCATCTGCTAAAACCGCTGCAACAGGTCAGTAGCCCGCTGGGTGGACGTCCTACGTTGCCAATCTTGGGTAACTTGTTGCTACAAGTCACGGAAGGCTCTTTGTTGCTGACCGGTACCGATCTGGAAATGGAGATGGTTGCGCGCGTGGCGCTGTCTCATCCCCACGAGCAGGGTGCGACCACTGTACCTGCCCGGAAGTTTTTTGATATCTGGCGTGGTTTGCCGGAAGGCGCAGAAATTACCGTCGCACTCGATGGTGACCGTCTGCTGGTGCGTTCTGGCCGCAGTCGCTTCTCGCTGTCTACGCTACCCGCAGCAGATTTCCCGAATTTGGATGATTGGCAAAGTGAAGTCGAATTCACCTTACCGCAAGCCACATTGAAGCGTCTGATTGAGTCCACTCAGTTCTCGATGGCTCATCAGGATGTGCGCTACTACTTGAACGGTATGCTGTTTGAAACTGAAGGCGAAGAGTTGCGCACTGTCGCAACTGACGGCCATCGTCTGGCCGTTTGTGCTATGCCCATCGGTCAGACATTACCGTCACATTCGGTGATCGTGCCGCGTAAAGGCGTGATGGAGTTGGTCAGGCTACTGGATGGCGGTGATACGCCGTTGCGCCTGCAAATTGGTAGCAACAATATCCGTGCACATGTGGGTGATTTTATTTTCACCTCCAAGCTGGTTGATGGGCGCTTCCCGGATTATCGTCGCGTATTACCGAAGAATCCGGACAAAACATTGGAAGCGAGTTGTGATTTGTTGAAACAGGCTTTTGCTCGTGCGGCAATCCTATCTAATGAGAAGTTTCGTGGCGTGCGGCTCTATGTAAGTCACAATCAGCTTAAAATTACCGCTAACAACCCTGAACAAGAAGAAGCAGAAGAGATCCTCGATGTTAGCTACGAGGGAGCGGAAATGGAGATCGGTTTCAACGTCAGCTATGTGCTTGATGTGCTGAATGCGCTCAAGTGCGAAGAGGTGAAATTATTACTCACCGACTCGGTTTCCAGTGTGCAGATTGAAGATGGTGCCAGCCAGGCTGCGGCTTATGTTGTCATGCCTATGCGTCTGTAAGCATGGCTCTAACGCGTTTATTAATTAAAGATTTTCGCAATATCGAATCGGCAGACTTGGCACTGGCGTCGGGGTTTAATTTTTTAGTCGGCCCCAACGGTAGTGGCAAAACCAGTGTGTTGGAGGCGATTTATACCCTGGGTCATGGCCGCGCTTTTCGTAGTTTGCAGGCAGGCCGCGTGATTCGTCACGAATGTGCCGAATTTGTGTTGCATGGTCGAGTTGATGCGAATGAGCGTGAATCATCTGTAGGGCTGAGTAAAAGCCGGCAAGGTGATACCAAAGTGCGCATTGATGGCACTGATGGTCATAAAGTGGCTGAATTGGCGCAACTGCTGCCGATGCAACTGATTACCCCTGAAGGGTTTACTTTATTGAATGGCGGGCCAAAATTTCGGCGTGCCTTTTTAGACTGGGGTTGCTTTCATAATGAACCCGGTTTTTTTATGGCCTGGAGCAATCTGAAAAGATTACTTAAGCAGCGCAACGCCGCGCTGCGCCAGGTGAGTCGCTATGCGCAAATCCGGGCCTGGGATCAGGAAATTATCCCGCTGGCTGAGCGCATTAGTGAGTGGCGGGCGGCATACAGTGACGCAATTGCGGCAGATATTTCAGCCACATGTGCCCTGTTCCTGCCAGAGTTCGCCCTGAGTTTCTCTTTCCAGCGCGGCTGGGATAAAGAGAGTGACTATGGTGAGTTGCTGGAACGCCAGTTTGAGCGTGACAGAGCGCTAACTTATACCGCTGTCGGGCCACATAAAGCGGATTTTCGCATTCGGGCCGATGGTACGCCGGTAGAAGATTTGCTATCGCGTGGTCAGCTAAAGTTGCTGATGTGTGCACTGCGGTTAGCGCAGGGTGAGTTTCTCACCCGACAGAGCGGGCGGCGTTGCCTGTATCTGCTTGACGATTTTGCTTCCGAATTAGACACCGGCCGTCGTCGTTTATTGGCCGAGCGTTTAAAAGCTACCCAGGCACAGGTTTTTGTCAGCGCAGTGAGTGCTGAACAAGTGGCTGACATGGTAGGCGAAAAGGGCAAGATGTTCCGCGTGGAACATGGCAAAATAGAGGTTCAACCACAGGATTAAAAATGAGCGAGAAACGTTGATGTCGAATACTTATGACTCCTCAAGTATCAAGGTATTAAAAGGGCTGGATGCGGTTCGTAAGCGTCCGGGCATGTATATCGGTGATACTGATGACGGTACCGGTCTGCACCACATGGTATTCGAGGTTGTGGACAACGCTATCGACGAAGCCCTCGCTGGCCACTGTAAAGAGATTATCGTCACCATCCATTCGGATAACTCTGTTTCCGTACAGGATGATGGCCGTGGTATCCCAACCGGTATGCATGACGAGGAAGGGGTATCAGCCGCAGAGGTCATCATGACTGTGTTGCATGCTGGCGGTAAATTTGACGATAACTCGTACAAAGTTTCCGGTGGCTTGCACGGCGTAGGTGTATCCGTTGTTAACGCCCTGTCTGAAAAACTGGAGCTGGTGATTCGCCGTGAAGGTAAAGTTCACGAGCAAACTTACAAGATGGGTGTGCCACAGGCACCATTGAAAGTGGTGGGCGAAACCGATCAAACCGGGACAACCGTGCGTTTCTGGCCGAGCTTCCAGACGTTCACCAATAACACCGAATTCCAATATGAAATCCTGGCAAAACGTCTGCGTGAGCTGTCGTTCCTGAACTCCGGGGTTTCCATCAAACTGAGAGACAAACGTAACGACAAAGAAGACCACTTCCATTATGAAGGCGGTATCAAAGCGTTCGTTGAGTATCTGAACAAAAATAAAAACCCGATCCACCCGAAAGTGTTCTATTTCTCCACCGTGAAAGATGATATCGGCGTGGAAGTGGCATTGCAGTGGAACGACGGTTTCCAGGAAAATATTTATTGTTTTACCAACAACATTCCACAGCGCGATGGGGGGACTCACTTAGTCGGGTTCCGTACGGCGATGACTCGCACCCTGAACAGCTATATGGATAAAGAAGGTTACAGTAAAAAAGCGAAAATCAGTGCGACCGGTGATGATGCCCGTGAAGGCTTGATTGCTGTGGTTTCCGTGAAAGTGCCAGACCCTAAATTCTCCTCACAGACCAAAGATAAACTGGTTTCTTCTGAGGTAAAAACTGCGGTCGAAACGCTGATGAACGAGAAGCTGGTTGAGTATTTGCTGGAAAACCCAACCGACGCCAAAATCGTGGTTGGCAAGATTATTGATGCGGCCCGTGCTCGTGAAGCTGCACGTAAAGCTCGTGAAATGACACGCCGTAAAGGTGCGCTGGATTTGGCTGGCTTACCAGGCAAACTGGCTGACTGTCAGGAACGTGACCCAGCATTGTCCGAACTCTACTTAGTGGAAGGGGACTCTGCGGGCGGCTCTGCTAAACAAGGCCGTAACCGTAAAAATCAGGCCATTTTGCCGCTGAAAGGTAAAATTCTGAACGTCGAGAAAGCGCGCTTTGACAAAATGCTTTCTTCTCAGGAAGTGGCAACACTGATTACCGCATTGGGTTGTGGTATTGGACGGGATGAATATAACCCGGACAAATTGCGTTACCACAATATCATTATCATGACCGATGCCGACGTGGATGGTTCTCACATCCGTACGTTATTGTTGACCTTCTTCTATCGTCAGATGCCGGAAATTATTGAGCGTGGTCATGTGTTTATCGCTCAGCCGCCACTGTATAAAGTGAAAAAAGGTAAACAAGAACAATACATCAAAGATGATGACGCGATGGAGCAGTATCAGATGACTCTGGCACTGGATGGCGCGGCTCTGCATATCAATCCAGATGCTCCACCACTGGTGGGTGAGCATCTGGAGAAACTGGTTGCCGAGCACTATAGCGTCCAGAAAACTATCGCTCGTATGGAACGTCGTTATCCGCGTGCTTTACTGAATAACCTGATTTATCAGCCAACCTTGAAAGAAGAGGATTTGAGCGATAAAGAGGTGGTAACGCAATGGATTGATTCGCTGGTGGTCATGCTAAATGAGAAAGAACAGCATGGCAGCAGCTACAGTTCAGTGGTGCGCGAAAACCGTGAACGTCAGCTGTTCGAACCGGTATTGCGTATTCGTACTCACGGGGTTGATACCGATTATGATCTGGACTTCGATTTCATCCACGGTGGTGAGTATCGCAAGATCTGTCTGTTGGGCGACAAGTTGCGCGGCTTAATCGAAGAAGGTGCTTTTGTTGAACGTGGCGAGCGTCGAGTGCCGGTTTCCAGCTTCGAAGAAGCACTGGATTGGTTAGTTAAAGAGTCACGTCGTGGCCTGGCTATCCAGCGCTATAAAGGTTTGGGTGAAATGAACCCAGAGCAACTGTGGGAAACCACTATGGACCCAACCAGCCGCCGTATGCTGCGGGTGATGGTGAAAGATGCCATTGCAGCAGACCAGCTATTTACCACTCTGATGGGTGATGCGGTTGAACCTCGTCGTGCCTTTATCGAAGAGAATGCGTTGCGAGCAGCAAATATCGATATCTAATTGATCAGATAACTTATTGATTAGATTGAAAAGCCCAGTGCGGGAAACTGCTACTGGGCTTTTTTTTGTCTGATAACGGCGGATAGCATTTGTGCAGTAAACGGACTTACTAGCATTTGAGCGCTGAATCGCGTTAGCATTAGCTATTCGCTATAAAAATGTGAGGACCTATGGCTATTGAATTAATTGCTATCGATATGGACGGCACGTTGCTGAATACGCAACATGAAATCACCCCACGGGTAAAACAGGCTATTGATGCTGCCCGGGAGAAAGGGGTCTGCGTGGTATTGGCTACGGGGCGGCCTTATATCGGGGTCCAGCGTTATTTACGCGAACTGAATATGGAAAATAGTGGCGATTATTGCATCAGCAATAACGGCGCGTTAGTACAAAAAGCGGCTACGGGTGAGTGTATTTTGCAGGAAACCCTCAGTTTCGAGGATTATCTTTATTTCGAAGCTTTGGCGCGAGAAATGGGGGTCAGTTTCCAGGCTTTTGATTTTGATACTTTATATACCGCTAACAAAGACATTAGCAAATACACCCTGCATGAGGTGATGCTGACTGGTATTCCATTGAAATACCGTGCGGTAGAAGAGATGGATCCCACCTTGCGTTTCCCGAAAGTAATGATGATTGATGAGCCAGAAAAGCTGGATCGCGCCTTAGCGATGATGCCAGCGGAAGCTTTTGAGCGTTTCACTATCATGAAAAGCGCCCCGTTTTACCTGGAAATTTTGAGTAAACGGGTCGATAAGGGGACTGGAGTGAAAATGTTGGCTGAGCATTTAGGTATCCCACAGGAAAATATTATGGCTCTGGGCGATCAGGGTAATGATATCGCAATGGTTAATTACGCCGGTGTCGGTGTTGCGATGGGCAATGCTATCCCTGAACTGAAAGAGATAGCGCAGTTTGTGACCGGTACCAATAGTGAAGATGGTGTGGCAATGGCTATTGAGAAGTATGTGCTCTGAGTTTTGACGGTGGCCAGTTTCGCTGTAACAGCCAATTTAAGGCCCATATTGTGGGCCTTTTATGATGGTTATTCCGATCTGTAAACCAATATTCTTAATGGTGACTAGTCAATATTATGGGACTTGGTGAGTTTGATGAAAATGATACACAGCGCCTAATATTCCTGAGTTATTCTTATGAGTTGTCGTATCAATAACAGTATCTTTGATATCAAACCAATTCAGCTGGCTATTTAATTCATCGAGGAATGTCTCTCTTTCGGTAATTCCGCCGCCAATAAAAATGTTTGTCGGATCAAAAAGATAAACCAGGTTATATATACCGGCACAAATGTCATTATAAAAAGCATCTACCAGACGTCGGCAAATGGGGCAGCCATTATCATAGCCACTGAATATCTCTTCGCCAGTGACTGATTCAACCGGGCGATTTATTTTTTCGGCATAACGTTTACGTAATACCAGTAAGGTAGAGGTTTCGTTCATTGTATAGCTGCCAGGGCGTTCCGCTCCAGGCCGTGAGCTAAACATATAACCAAATTCACCAGCGCGGAAATGTCCGCCACGAACCAGGTTGCCATTAGAGAAAATTCCACCGCCAATACCGGTGCCGATGGTCAAACAGAGAAAGTCATTTAGCTGACGCGCTTTACCCAGCCATTTTTCTGCCAGTAATGCACAATTAGCATCATTTTCGATGCTTACAGGTAAGTTACACTGCTGTTCTAGCCAAATCTTCAGATTAAAGTGATCAAATCTGCGAATTGACCCGCCATTGGTAATCAAACCAGTGAATGGATTGACGTACCCAGGGACGCTGATGGCAATGCCTTCGTAACCGTGTTGCAGGTCGAGCCAGCGTAGTATTTCGGCCAGTATTTGGTCACCATCACTATTCTGTATCGCCGCTTTATCCTGTACCAGAATTTTTCCTTCGGATGAAACAATGCCCATTTTCAGCGAAGTTCCGCCAATATCGAATGCAGCTATTTTCATTGTGCTTTCTCCTGATATTTTCGCGATCATGCATGCTCTACGTTTTTTCATCAGCCCTGGCGTAATATCAATCAGGTTATTCCAGAATTCCTTTCACTATTTGCACATCCTGAATCCCTAATCCGGTTAAATCCGCTAAGGTAATCTGCTGATCATTATCTCTGAAAGGCACGCCCTGAGCTAAAACTGTACCCATCTCGATTATAGTGTGATGTGCTAATAGCCGCTGTTGAAATGCGGATGAAATTTCACCAAATTCAGTGCATTGCGCCCATGAATCTACCAAAATTTTGTCAGCTTTTGCCACCAGCTCCGGGGCCAGTTCATGTTTACCTGCGCCATCAGCTCCGACGGCGGTAATGTGTGTCCCAGGCTGGATATCAGCAGCGTGCAAAATAGCCTCTCGGCTAGGGGTGGTGGTGACAATAAACTGGCAGTGACGGCCTAACTCCGCAGCATCCAAGGTGGTATTGACTTCAAAACCCTCTGTCTGTGCGTATTGGCGGTACTCTTCTAATGCGGTTTCACTGCGGCCCCATACCCATAGCTGGCGACACGAAATCACGCTTTTCAGGTACATCAGTTGCAACCGCGCTTGCATACCTGTGCCGACGATGCCGATGGCGCGGATATGTTGTGGCGCACACAGTTCGGCCACAATGCGCCCGGCCAATGCGGTGCGCAGGGCGGTTAGCCAGCCCTCATCGAGTAATAGCGCCTGAGGTTCACCGGTCTGGGCAGAAAACGCCATCATTAACCCCTGATTACTGGCCAGTCCTTGAGCTGGGTTATGATAAAAACCGCTTGAGACCTTCACTACAAATTGGCTATCGCCCTGCAAATAGCCACTTTTAATACAACAATCCCCCTCAGCTTGTTCAAACAGCAAATGCTGCACCGGTGGCATTTGTACCTGTTTTTGGCTAAACGCGATAAACCCTGCTTTAAGCAGTAACGTGACGGTATCAGCATCGAACTTGTCGAGAATCTGTTGCTTATTCAGAATAATCATGCGCTGACCGCTCCCAGGTATTTTTCCAGCACAATATTCTTGCCGCACAGCACTACGGCTACCTTTTTGCCTTGCCAGCGCGGTGCCAGCTTTAGTGCTGCCGCCAGGGCTACACCGGCGGCACCTTCAATCATCCAGCGGTCAGTGCGGGCAATGAGCCGCATGGCATCTTTGATTTCCTGTTCACTCACCAGCACTTTCTGGTCAATTAATTGCTGGCAAAGTGCGAAGGTTATTGCTCCCGGTTCTACGCCACCGGCGGTACCATCAGATAGTGTTTCTTGCTCCGCCACTTCTTGAATTTGGCCGTTTTCCAGGCTGGTATACATACTGGTGGCGTTGGCTGGCCAACACCCAATAATCTGAGTTTTATCTGAGAGTTTCTTCAGCACCGTGGCAATACCGGAAATCAATCCACCGCCGCCGACTGCCACAAATACCGCATCCAGATCGGGCTGTTGTTCAACCATTTCCATACCACAAGTCCCTTGTCCGGCAATAATCTGCCTGTCGTTATAAGGGGAGATATAGATTTTACCCTGTTGCTGTGCGGCACTATCCGCCGCCAGTTCTGCATTTAATGCATCACCAGGAATCAGAACCACATCCCCGCCCAGTGCGCGAATGGCTTCTAATTTGATTGCTGCTGCCTGCTCTGGTGCGTAAATGGTGGCCTTCACCCCGGCCAATTTTCCTGCCAGCGCCATGGCTTGCCCGTGATTACCGGTAGACGCGGTGATCACGCCGCGTTGGCGTTGCTGGTCAGTTAATAAACGCAGCTTGTTACTGGCTCCGCGAAATTTAAAAGAACCGGTGTGCTGTAGATGCTCACATTTGAGATAGATGTCACAACCACTGTGTTGGGACAGCAATGGACTATATTCCAGTGGTGTCACCCTCACCTGTGGGCGTAATGTCTGGTGGGCCTCTTTGATAGCATCGAATAAGGTGTTCATATCGGTTCCTTTATATTTTTATTTTTCAATAGATTGCTTGCAACAAACTGCGGGCAGCCCTCAGACAATCTGTATGCCATAATGACATACAGATTTAGCAAAAAAACGTTATTTGCAACCTAACATAAAAGAGTTGATAGCATGAACATGCAAAAATGCGATTCCACACCGGAACAGCAACTCACCTTTGATCCTCGAGGTCATCAGCTCACCAATATCAACGTTTGGACGCCGGATAGCCAATGGCTGGCATATGATGTACGCCCTAATGGCAGTACGTTTAGTGGCTTAACCATTGAGCGGGTTAATTGCATAACCGGTGAGATTGAGGTTATTTATCGCGCTCAGCATGGCGCGCATGTTGGCGTGGTGACCGTTAGCCCTGATATGCCAGCGCGCTATGTGTTTATTCATGGCCCGGAACATCCGGATAGTCACTGGCATTATGATTTCCATCACCGGCGAGGGGTAATTGTCACTGAGCCGGACAGAGAACTGGCGGTCACATTGGATGCCATGGATATCACGCCCCCCTTTACTCCTGGCGCGCTGCGCGGAGGCAGCCATGTGCATGTTTTCAGCCCTGACGGCAGCCGCCTGAGTTTTACCTACAACGACCATGTGCTACACGAGCAAGACCCTGCTCTGGATTGCCGCAACGTGGGCGTGGCCTTGCCTTTGCATGGAGTCAATCCACCTAAGCAACACCCGCGTGAATATGATGGCAGCCATTTCTGTGTGTTAGTGACTCGAACTACCCCCACGCCCCTGGCGGGTAGTGACCAAATAAACCGCGCTTATGAAGAGGGTTGGATTGGCTCGCAGGGTTATCTGAAAACGGACGGTACTCGCCAGCGCTGGGCATTGGCATTTATTGGTGACACGCTTTCGGCGCAGGGCGAAAAAATTCCGGAAATCTTTATTGCTGATTTACCAGAGCATGACCGGGATTATGCTCGTGCGGGCGAAGAGCCATTAGAGGGAACTCAAACCACCATGCCAGCTCCACCCGCAGGTGTCAGGCAACGGCGGTTAACCTTTACGGCTGAGCGGCGTTTCCCAGGGCTGGCGATCAGCCCACGGCATTGGCTGCGAACCTCACCCGATGGCAGTGCCATTGCTTGTTTAATGAAAGATGATGAGGGGGGGGTGCAGTTGTGGCTGGTTTCACCCAATGGTGGTGAACCACGACAACTGACATTTACGGAGGGGGGGATTCAGTCGGCATTCAGTTGGCATCCACAAGGGCACAGCCTGGCATTTGTGTGTGATAACAGTGTGATGCAGTGTGATAGTACAACCGGTCAGTTGCGGCGATTGACCGCGCGGAGTGCTGTTGCACCCATGACTGACGCGGTGGTATTTTCGCCCGATGGCACTAAAGTTGCTTTTATGCGGGAAATTGACGGATTGGCGCAAATCTTTACCGTCAATGTAGGCTAAATCATTGTACGGGCGTGCCGGCGGGGTGAGCTGCTGACTGATTCTGCGCTTCGGACTGATGGATGCGCTCGCGTGGGGAGCTGGCCATTTTATCTTCGTTGCCAGATCGCATGTAATCATAGGGCAGAAGCAGAGTGTCCATCACCGCTGAGAACGGCAAATCTACTGCGAGCAGGGGCCGCAGCGCCCAACCGGTATTATCATCTTTGAGCATCGCCACATTGGCTTCAGTACCGGAGTAATAACCCTGACTGCTACTGGTGTGCGTCATAATACTGGAACAGCCGCCGGACAAAAGCAGCGAACAGCCGGTAACAAAAGGGATAACTGTATTTTTCATTGTTTTTTTCAGCTCTCATCATACCGGGGAGTTACAGGTTACAAGGTTCAACCCACTATTAATGCCAGGTTTTGACATGATTTTTACACCACCTTACAGACAGTTCCTATGGTGAAAGATTCAGTCTTGTGACGTAACTTTATCTAAGTGTAAGTTATAACAGCGCATTTATCGAATAATGAGATTAATAAACTTCTTATTAAGATTTTTCTTGTGAAATTTTTTTTGATTTTGCTCTTGAAAAGAAGATTGTCGACCTCATTTTATTATCAGGTCAGAGAGAATACGCCGACAGGGTATTCAGACCAACAGCCTGTCCAGAGTGGAAGGCTTAATACAAAATATGACAACATCCTTGCTAATATATTTAGGAGGCAGTTTTTATGCGTAATTCCGAGCTTGCACCACTGTATCGTTCAGCTATCGGTTTCGACCGGTTATTTAATCTATTAGAGTCCGGCCAGAATCAAAGTAATGGCGGTTATCCTCCTTATAACGTCGAATTGGTCGATGAAAATAACTATCGCATCGCGATCGCGGTAGCAGGCTTTGCAGAACAAGAACTGGAAATTGTCACTCAGGATAACCTGTTGATTGTTCGCGGTTCTCATGCCAATGAACCAGCGCAACGAACTTATTTATATCAAGGTATCGCTGAGCGCAACTTTGAACGTAAATTCCAGTTGGCTGAGCACATTAAAATTAAAGGTGCCAATTTAGTCAATGGTTTGTTGTATATCGATCTGGAGCGTTTAGTACCAGAAAGTTTAAAACCACGTCGTATTGAAATTAAATAATAGGTTTAGTAAATAGTTTTTCAATAATGTGACTAATTCACATTATTCATAACTGAGCCAAGTCTGCCGTAATCGGGGACTGATCGGCTTTCTATTATCTCGCTTCAAAGAAGGAGTTATATATATGCGTAATTATGATTTGTCACCTTTACTTCGTCAGTGGATTGGTTTTGATAAATTAGCCAGTTCAATGCAGGGCGGTCAGGATTCTCAGGGGTTCCCTCCCTATAATATTGAGAAAACTGACGATAACCACTATCGCATCTCACTGGCATTGGCCGGTTTTAAACAGAGCGAACTGGATATTGAAGTAGAAGGCCCGCGTTTGACTGTGCGCGGTAAGCCAACACCGGCTGAAAAACAGGTTGAATACCTGCATCAAGGTCTGGTGCGTAAAGAGTTCTCATTGACCTTTACTTTGGCAGAGCATCTGAATGTTGATAATGCTCAATTTGAAAATGGCCTGCTGCACATTGATCTGTTGCGCCAGGTACCAGAAGCACTGCAACCACAGCGTATCAGCATTGGCAGTGCCGCTCCTCAAGAGCATCAGGTGTTAGATAATCCAGTTGCAACTGAGCAATCAGAACAGCAGTAATTATGATGACCGGCACCTCTGCCTGAGGTGCCGGTGACGAATACCCCTCTCCTTGTATTGTCCTTTTAGTATTAAACTTTTCCGTGTTTGTTTTTTCACCGGAGAGATTCCCCGCTCTCCGGTGCATTTTGTGGTGCATCCCACATTCACTAGTCCCCCCTTCTGACAGAATCCTTACTAACTATAAGAATTTAAGGCCATGTATGACCAAATAACATTCCACGTGGCCGACCAGTTTTTAAACTTAGGCAAGGAAGTGATTTATGAGTGCTATCGCCCTTACCGTCAGTATGTTGGCGCTGGTCGCCGTATTGGGGTTATGGATCGGTAATTGGAAAGTCTATGGTGTGGGGTTAGGTATCGGTGGGGTGCTATTTGGCGGCATTATCGTGGGCCATTTTGCACAAACTTACGAACTGGTTCTTAATGGAGACATGCTGCATTTCATTCAGGAATTTGGCCTGATTCTGTTTGTTTATACCATCGGTATTCAGGTGGGGCCGGGGTTCTTCTCCTCACTGCGAGTCTCGGGGTTGCGGCTTAATTGCTTTGCTATCCTGATGGTTGTTGTCGGTGGGTTAGTGACTGCAATTATCCATAAATTGTTTGCTGTACCGCTGCCTATCATTCTGGGGGTATTTTCAGGTGCGGTCACTAACACCCCGGCTCTGGGGGCAGCACAGCAAATCCTCACTGATTTAGGCTCGCCACCCCAATTGGTCAGCCAAATGGGTATGGGTTATGCCATGGCCTATCCATTCGGCATTTGCGGTATTTTGCTGGTGATGTGGCTGATCCGTTTATTCTTTAAAATCAACGTTGATCGTGAAGCAAAAGAGTTTGATAGCAGCCATGGGCAGAACCGTGAATTGCTGCAAACCATGAACGTGGCGGTACGCAACCCCAATCTGCATGGTCTATCAATGCAGGATGTGCCGTTACTGAACAGTGATGAGGTGGTCTGTTCCCGCTTGAAGCGCGGTGATTTGTTGATGGTTCCGTTGTCAGGCACCGTCATTGAGCTGGGTGACTATCTGCATTTGGTCGGGCAGCGCGAGGCTTTGGAGAAAGTGCGACTGGTGGTCGGGGAAGAGGTAGATGTCACCTTGTCTACGGCCAGCACGGTGTTGCAGACCGCCCGTGTGGTGGTGACCAATGAGGCTGTTTTAGGTAAGAAAATTCGCGACTTAAACCTGAAACAGAAATATGACGTGGCAATCACGCGATTAAACCGTGCCGGGATTGAGTTAGTTGCCAGTAACAATGCCAGTCTGCAATTTGGTGACATTCTTAATTTGGTGGGGCGACCGGAAGCGATTGAGGCCGTTTCTGCTGTTGTGGGTAATGCGCAACAAAAACTGCAACAAGTTCAAATGCTTCCAGTCTTTATTGGTGTCGGTCTGGGGGTGTTATTAGGGTCAATCCCACTGTTTATTCCGGGGTTTCCGGCGGCGCTGCGTTTGGGGCTGGCGGGTGGCCCGCTAGTGGTCGCACTTATCCTTGGGCGTATTGGCAGCATCGGCAAGCTATATTGGTTTATGCCGCCGAGTGCCAACCTGGCCTTGCGTGAACTGGGAATTGTGCTGTTCTTGTCGGTGGTTGGATTGAAGTCTGGCGGTGATTTCATCAATACGTTGGTCAATGGTGATGGGCTGGCGTGGATTGGCTACGGGGCGATGATCACCGGGATACCGCTACTGACCGTGGGCATTCTGGCGCGCATGCTGGCTAAGATGAACTATCTGACACTGTGTGGCATGTTAGCCGGTTCAATGACTGATCCACCGGCATTGGCCTTTGCCAATGGTTTGCACCCCACCAGCGGTGCAGCAGCACTGTCTTATGCCACTGTTTATCCGTTGGCGATGTTTTTACGAATCATGTCGCCGCAGATACTCGCTGTGCTGTTCTGGACACTATAGCGGGTAGTTTGGTCGGCAGCTATGGTGATGACTAAGTGGAAAGGATAGGCCGAAGAGTAAAGCGTCCGCGCCAGGGAAGGCGCGGCTCGAGCCCCCAGGGATGGGTTTACGGCGTCTTTACGATCGGCCTGTTCTCTCCACTCTTACTCTGTTATTGAAGCTAAGAATGGCTGTTTTACTTTGCTTCCTGATACGCCAACTCAATTTCTTCGGCCAGAATCGCCACACCCTTTTCGATATCTTCCGGTGCAGGGACATAATTCATCCGCATGCACTGATGAGTATGCGGCCAGTCATATTCCAGACCGGGGAAGAAGTAGTGGCCAGGCACCATCAACACACCGCGTTTTTTCAGGCGTTGATACAACAGCTCGGTGCTGATCGGCAAATCTTTGAACCATAGCCAGAGGAATATCGCCCCTTCCGGTTTATGGATCAGGCAGCGTTCCGGCGGTAAGTATTTGCGTAGGATAGCAATAGTTTGCTGTACCCGTTCAAAATAGAATGGTCGGATGACCTCGTTGGATAAACGCAACAAATCACCACGCTCAATCATTTCGGCGGCAATCGCCGGCCCCAAACTCCCCGGCGACAAACTGATAATGCCATTCATATTAGTGATGGCTGAAATGACTTTCTCATCGGCAATCACTATCCCGCAGCGCGAACCGGGTAGGCCCAGCTTCGACAAGCTCATGCACAGAATGATATTCGGGTTCCACAGCGGTGTGGCATCGGAAAAGATAATGCCGGGGAAGGGCACGCCATAAGCATTATCAATCAATAACGGAATACCACGTTGCTGGGCAATAGCATCCAGACGAATCAACTCTTCGTCAGTAATGACATTACCCGTCGGGTTGGTGGGGCGCGAGACACATATCAGGCCGATATCATCGGTAATATTAAGGTGTTCAAAATCGACGTGATATTTGAATTGCCCTTCTGGCAATAGCTCAATATTGGGTTTGGCAGAGACAAACAAATCTTCGTCGAGGCCTGCATCGGCATAACCGAGATACTCCGGTGCCAGCGGGAATAATACCCGTCGACGGTTGCCATCGGCATAGCGGCCAGCGAATAAATTAAATAAGTAGAAAAACGCGCTTTGACTGCCATTTGTCAGTGCAATATTCTGTGGCTCAATTTGCCAACCCAGCTCATCGCGCAGCATTTTGGCCAGTGCTTTTAGCAGCAGATCTTTCCCTTGTGGCCCGTCATAATTGCATAACGCTTCGGTCAATTGGCCGCGTTCCAGCATGTCCTGACAAAGTTGTTGGAAATAAGCATCCATCTCGGGAATATGCGCCGGATTACCCCCGCCAAGCATGATAGAACCGGGGGTTCTCAGGCCGTCGTTGAGGTCGTCCATCAGTCTGGTGATACCCGCGTAGCGGGTGAATTTGTCGCCGAAAAGTGAAAACTTCATAAATGAAAATTTATTGTTATCCGTAAGTGAACAGCTACCATACTCGCAGATAAAAGCGGACGCAATGCGGAAAGAATTCTTCCTGCCGAGTGAAAATATCGGCAGGAAGTGTTATTGCAAAATAATAAACTGCTTTACTCTTTTTTATCTCCGACCCAAACCACCAATACTTTATCACCCTGGTGTTGGCGACTAAAAGCATAGTAATCAGCGGTTTGTTGTGACTGCTGCACACCTGCACCAATCGCTGGATGGCGGGCGCGGAACTGACTGACTTTTTGCCAGTGCGCCAACAGCACGCCTTTTTCTCCGGTCAGTTCATGCCAGTTCATATCCGAGCGGGTGCCTTGCAAGGGATCAGATCCGGTAGGGCCGAACTCTCGTCCACTTTCATCGCCATAGAAGATTTGCACCGCCCCTGGAGCCAGCAGCAGCAGATCACCCGCACGTTGCTGTTTCACCAAGGATTGTTGTGCGTCATCTTTAAAAAACAGCCGGGTATCATGGGATGAAATATAACTCAACACATTGAAACCTTGCAGTTTATCTGCCATTTGTTGATAAGTGCCGTCAATGGATGAGAAGCAGGTCAGTGCTTGTTTGGCTTGATCCTGAAAATCAAAATTAATCATGGCATCAAAGCCGTTCTGGTAATAATCACTCTTCATCACACCGTGGCCCCAAGCCTCTCCGGTCATCCAGAAGGGTAAGTTGTCCAGCGCCTGATCCGGGTGAGCCGCTTTCCACTCGGCCAGAGCCGCAGTGCTTTGCTGCTTAAGTTGTTGCCAGGCGGGTTTCTCGACATGCTTGGCGGTATCAACACGAAAACCGTCGATACCATAATCGCGAACCCATTGACTCAACCAATGCGTGAGGTAATCACGCGGCGTGGCTCCGGCAATTTCTCGCGCTGCGGTATCGGGTTTATGGCGATAAAACACCGGCAAACCACTGGGTTGGGTAGACTCGGTTTTGATGTCCGGCAGGAAAGCCAGCGACATGGTAAGATCGTCATAGCCGGGAGAGTCATAATCACCAATATCGGTGCGGATCCATTTCTTACCCCACCAATTATCCCATGCGGCTTTATCACTAAAGTTGATGTAATCATTAAAACTATGCCAGGTTTGCCCCTTGCCAGGTGTCCAGTCCGTCCAGTTTTTACCCAGTGTTTTTTCCAGTTGATCACCTTGCAAATACAGCGCGCCGAACTGGTAGCTCTGCATATCTGCCAGAGTGGCATATCCCACATGATTCATAACTACATCAAATAGAATGCGGATACCGCGCTTATGGGCCTGCTCCACCAGTTTATGCAAATCCTGTTCGGTGCCCATATTGGCATCCAGACGAGACCAATCCAGGCCGTAATAACCATGATAGGCGTAATGCGGGAAGTCACCTTTGGTACCGCCCCCGACCCAGCCGTGAATTTGCTCCAGTGGGGAAGTTATCCACAACGCATTGACCCCAAGCTGTTGCAGATAATCAAGTTTTTCGGTTAGGCCAGCCAGGTCACCACCATGGAAAGTGCCGATTTCCTGCATGCCATCACTGTGGCGGCCATAGCTGTGGTCGTTGTCCGGATTACCGTTTTTAAAACGATCCGTCAGCGCAAAATAAACCGTGGCGTTTTGCCAGCTAAAAGGAGCCGCATGCTCGGTCTGTGCTGACTCTAGCAGCAATAATCCGCCACTCTCAGGGCTGGGTTGCAGTGTGATTTTACCGAGAGAAACTTTTGTTGTTTGACCAGAGTAGAAATCCCGCACCATCTCACCTTCAGTGAAGGTCTTGCTGACATCAATCGTCACCGGCTTTCCATCCCAGCGCTGACAACTGTGAGCCACGACTTTGACGGCTTCCGCCACCGGCTCTTTGATGTTCAAGGTGAATGTAGGCGTACCGCTGCGGGTATCAATACGCACCTGATATTGACCATCGCGGAACAGCTTCCACTGGATATCAGCCTGATTCTGGCAGGGTTGCAGCGAAAATGTCTGATTCAGTTTCACCGGCCCGGTTGGCTGCCAGCACTGTTTATCTTGATAAAACTTAAGGGGATATTCACCTTTGGTGAGTGCGCTGCTACTCAGAAAAACGCCGCTATCTTGTTCAGTAAACGCCGGGAAATGCTGAAGTGACCAGCTCGCCATGGCTGCTGGCGACAGGATTAGCAGCAAAGGGAGCGTGAGATGTTTCATAACGCGTCTTCCTTGGGTCTGAGAAACGTATAAAGTTTTATAAATATCAGAGTGCCAGACGGCGAAGAAATAGCCTCATCCCTGAGCAGTTTTTATAGGGATGAGGGCAGCGGATGAGGGGGGATTTGGCCTGCGAACAGGCCAGTAGAATAATTTATGCTTGCTGCAATACCTGCGGGTTGACGCAGTTTTCTGTGACGGTGCCAGTCAGTGCCGCAATCAGGTTATCTACCGCGCAGGCCGCCATGTTGTAGCGGGTTTCATGGGTGGCGGAACCAATATGTGGCACAGCAACCACATTCGGTAATTTGAGTAATGGCGAATCCACTGGTAGTGGCTCTTGTTCAAAAACATCCAGCCCGGCAGCATGAATAGTGCCATCTTGCAGCGCAGCAATCAGTGCCTGCTCATCCACCACCGGCCCACGACCCGCATTGATCAAGATGGCGCTGGATTTCATTTTAGCCAGTTGCTCGCGGCCAATCATATGGTAAGTCTGTTCGGTCATCGGCAAAGTGATACAGAGGAAATCCACCTCGGCTAGCAAGGTATCGAGTGAGCAGCGGCGAGCACCAAAGCGCTTTTCAGCTTCTTCATGTGGGCGGCGGCTGGTGTACAGCACCGGCATGCTGAAACCAAAATGTGCCCGTTGAGCCAGCGCCATACCAATCCGGCCCATGCCGAGAATACCGATGGTTTTGTGGTGAACATCGATACCAAACCAATCATCACCGATGCTGTCTTGCCACTCTCCGGCTTTCACGCGTTCAGCCAGTTCTACCACCCGCCGCGCACTGGATAGCACCAGTGCCATCATAGTATCTGCCACGGTTTCGGTCAGAACGGTAGGGGTGTGCATTAAGGCTATTCCGCGCTGGCTCAGCGCATCGACATCAAAATTATCATAACCAACAGAGATGGTTGAAGCAGCTCGCAGTTTCGGTGCACGTTCCAAGAAAGCCTGATCAATTTTACCGCCAGAACCGATAAGCCCTTCTGCTTGTTGCAACACATCATCTGGAACCGGTGCTAAACCATCAAAACTGTTCACAGTAAAATATTGCTCTAAACGCTGATGCAGATCGGCAGGAATACTTTTGTACAGCACGATAGATGGCTTCATCACAACCTCAATGACTTTGGGTAAATAGGATTAAGATTTAAAGCCAGAATAACAGCAACTACCGGTGCGGGATCAAGCGCTAATCAGCCTCATAATGTTACGGCTAATTAAAGTGCCAACCCGAGTGAGCAGGTTGGCACATCTGATTTTATAGCACTTCGTGGCTGGCAACGCTGTTAACCGGCAGGGTTTGGGGGCGAATGGCCGCGCAACGTAGCGCAGTAATGATCGCCAGTGCCGGGGCAATTGTATACAGAGTAAATAGCCAGTGAGCGGTGTTTTCGGCACCCGCGACACCGCCGGGAGCATTAAGGCCGGAAAGGTTCGCCACCATACCCGCTATTGCTGCCCCGACGGCGGTGGCAAACATCTGTACCGTGGTAATCGAGGCCCCGGCGATATCTTTATCTTCTTCCGCCGCCACTTGTAGAATGCGGGTCAGCAAGTGTGGCCAGCCAAAGCCGATACCAAAGCCCACTAATGTTAGCGCGATGGCGATGGGGCCCATCTGCTGCCAACCGCCCAATGAACTTACCGGCATTAGGATGGCGAGTGCAATGATTCCCACCAGCACAATAATTGGGCCGCTAATAATCGCCCAACGAATACCTGACTTTTTCCAGCCAGCACTCATCACCTCAGAAATTGTCCAACCCGCAGCCATAGTGGCGGCGATATAGCCAGAAATCAGCGGCGACTGTCCGTGTATGGTTTGTAGGAAGTAAGGAACAAAAATCTCACAAGTAATGCCGATCGCCAGTAAAGAGATGGTGATATAGAGTGCGGCCAAGGGTGAGCTAAGGCGCAGCGCCCCTTTCGGCAGTAAACGCGAGGTGGCTCGGGATTCTATCCGCAATAGCAGTGCTAACAGTAATACTGCCAACATGATACCCACCAGATTTATCAGGCCACTGCTGGCAATGCTGCTGGCGGAAATGGTCAAAACAATTGCGGTTAATAGCACCAGTTGGATGACCGGCAGTGTTGAGGTGACAGCAGTGCTGGATCTTCCTTTCGGCAGGATGCGCCAGGTAAAAATGGCATAAATCAGAGTCACCGGCAGCAATGTCCAGAAAGCAAAACGCCAGGCGTTCATTTCTGCAAATATCCCGCCAATTGCCGGGCCAATCAGTGTCGCCACCCCCCACATTCCTGAAATGAGCGCCATCGCCCTTGGCCACAATGATTGCGGAAACACCAGATTAATCATGGCGTAAGAGAGTGCGAACAGAAAACCGCCCCCTAAACCTTGCACGGTTCGACCAACCAGCATCAGCGGCATATTCGGTGCCATGGCGCATAAGGCACTGCCTAGCATAAAGGTCAGTGAGGCAAACAAATAGGCGCTGCGCGCACCATAACCACTGAGCAAACGGGCAGATAATGCGGAACCGAGGATCGACGCGGTGACAAACAGGGTGGTATTCCAGGCGTATAAATTCAGGCCATTAATCTCCAGCACTACGGACGGTAAAATAGTGGTGGCGATATAGATATTAATAGCATGTAACACCACCCCACCCGACAGCGCTATGGCAAAAGCCGCATTTTTGCCGGAGAACAAATCACTCCATCGGCTTGCATCATTCATTATCACGTTATTCATCCTGCCAGAAGTCTGGTTATTGAGTTGAGCGGGTTGTTACGATAAAGTTAAACAAGTAAATTCTTGGAATAAAGTAGGCCAGTGACTAACAATAAGTCAAGCATATGCTTGTAAAATGTTATGCTGATAATCATCAGAAAGTTAAATGTACCAGCGATGTTGGGGAAGAGATGGATATCGACTATTCGACCTGCCAGCCGCAGTCTGTTGCTGAACGCCTACTGTTGTTGCTGAAGACGCGTGGCCCCATGCAGGCCAGTGATGCGGGTAACATCCTCGGCACGACAGGGGAAGCTGCTCGCCAACAATTCGTAAAATTGGCTAAAGATGGCTTGGTTGTGGCGGTGGCCCAGGCAAAAGGTGTCGGGCGACCTATCCAGCTTTGGCAACTCACCGAGGCAGGTAATGCCCGTTTTCCTGATGCTCATAGTGAGCTAACGGTTCAATTATTACGCATGGTACGCACAAAATTAGGCGAAGAAGCGCTTAATTTACTGATAGATACTCGTGAGCAAGAAACACGCGATCTGTATTGCCAGGCGATGGAGGGCGCGCATAATATTGATGAACGGGTGGAGCGGCTGGTGGCTATTCGCTCTCAGGAAGGGTACATGGCGGAATGCCAGACTCAGGCCGATGGCTCAATATTACTGATTGAAAATCATTGCCCGATTTGCGCCGCCGCTGCCAGTTGTCAGGGATTTTGTCGGGCAGAATTATCGGTATTTCAGCAAGCTCTGGGAGTACCGGTTGAGCGGGTGGAGCATATTCTATCCGGCTCCCGGCGCTGTACTTATCGTATCAAGCTGGAATAATTATGATGACCGGATGGCGACGACAGAGAAAGCGCGGATAAAGCACGAGGCGCTATCCGCAAGAAAATAATAACAATTACAGTGGGCTTAAGGTGATTTCAACCCGACGGTTCTGCGCCTTACCGGCGGCGGTGCTGTTGCTGGCAACCGGATTATCCGGCCCTGCACCAC
This sequence comes from Yersinia artesiana, assembly GCF_902726545.1. Lineage (GTDB taxonomy): Bacteria > Pseudomonadota > Gammaproteobacteria > Enterobacterales > Enterobacteriaceae > Yersinia > Yersinia artesiana. Next base: position 78,466 of record NZ_CACVAD010000007.1, read on the forward strand.
TAGTGCGGATGCGATTAGCCGCCACACCCTGCACAATCAGTGCGCTTCCTACACTGTCGGCGCGTTGTTGTGAAAGCGTCATGTTATGCGCTCTGGCACCAGTGCTGTCGGTGTAGCCGGTCACATTGACGGCGGTTTTATCATACTCTTTCAATACCATAGCAACGCCGGTCAAGGTATTGGCTCCAGCCGGTTTCAGGTTGCTGCTATCCGTATCAAAAGTGACATTATTGGGCATATTCAACACGATATTGTCGCCCTGACGGGTCACGCTAACACCTGTGCCATTCATTTTTTCGCGTAGTTTGGCTTCCTGCACATCCATGTAGTAGCCCGCACCGCCACCCAATGCGGCTCCCGCAGCGGCACCAATTAATGCGCCTTTGCCCCGATCATGTTTGGATGATGACAACATACCAATCCCAGCACCTAACACCGCTCCGATGCCTGCCCCATAACCTGATTTACCCGCTTGTGATTCGCCGGTATAGGGATTGGTGGTACAAGCAGAAAGTGTCAGCGCGACAGAAACGGCGGCCACCGTGGCCAGAATGCGTTTATTCATTGAATTTCCCTTAAATGGCATTCTATTTTGGCGAAAAATAGATAACGTCGCCCAATAGCTGATTTAACAAATCATCTGCCAGCGTTAAATAAAGTTGCTGGCATTTATCTGCCATCGTTATCCGGTAATTTATGGGTGAATACCATTGAGAAAACTCTCATAGTGTTATGTGGTTAGCCTGAATGCTGCGTTTATCGACGAAAAAGCACAGAACAGTGCTTTTCGACGGGCGCTTTCGCAGCCCGTACCTGTGGGGGATTAAAACTCATCATGGTGAAAGCCGAATTTTGTACTGACTCGCGCCGCGGGCTGAGAAATGACACGAGAACGTATCACTTTCACCCCGCGTTGTTGTAGATAATGCGCCAGCCCATGTAATGCTGCTGTTCCTGCGCCGCGCACGCTACCTTCACCCTCAGGGTCCAGCACATAGTTCGGATCAGTAACAAAAAACTCAATGCGGTAGTTTTCATGACTATTTTCAAAAGACTCATCTTTTCTGGCCGCCAGAATGCTGACAATATCCCCTCTTAGCCGCACTGCTATGTAGATATAGTTATCCTCAGGCGCGAGCAATTCGCTATAAAGTGAGTAACTGTGCATTTGTCCTGCATCAAGTGTTCTGTCAGATTCCGACCAGTACTCGTTAGTGATGTGATAATGGATAGGAGTCGCTCTGTAAATATCGGACCAGGCGGCGAGTGCTGCTCGGGCATCGTCCATCAAAGGCTCATCAACTCCTGGCTGACCTGGGATAGTAGTATCAAGGATATCGACATCAAAATATAAATCGGGGTGAGTCACCCACTCGCCGTTTTCACGTACCCGTGCGGCAAGTGGCTCGGTGGGGTAATGATAAGATGCTAATGCGAGTGAATAGGTTCCCAGAGGCAAGCGCTGGGCAGCAGCAGGAGAAGCCGTCGCACTGGGGTTATGCACCAGATAACGGGCGTAATTTAAACGTGCATAATCAAATGCCCGGATGATTTGATGAATGGCTTCTTCCTGCCCCAGATTGCGTATAACCTCTCTAACCTCATTCACCAGACGACTTTCAGTTGCCGGATCGCTAGTTGCAAAGCCTGTCGTATCATTCTCATCGATTTGTGTTAACACTCGACGCAGAACATCCAGAGTCCAGTCGCGCATTGAATCACCAAATAGCAAGGTAAAGTCCGCCAATACGCGGGACATCCGCAGGGAGCAGCGCATATCTGTATCACGGGGATAGCGGGCTGAGAGGATATTATCCATCGAAGTCTTACAAAACTGAGCGGTGGCCGGTAGCGTGATTGCTTGATTATGGAGCTGAGTTTCAATTTTAGTTAAGGTCAGTGCTGCGCGGCTATTATCAGGCGAATGAGGCTGTGGTTTAAGTAACGATGAATCACCTGCGACTAATACCGCTTTATCTTTATTTTCATCAGTAAACCATTGTTTGACCTTATGCCATAGTTCATCGCCCTGATTGCAACGGCTGTGAGTGACGTAATTATAAATCGCCAATGCGGGAATAAATGCGCAACCTAATGTTCCGGAGGTATCCCGTTCGCCTCTGTGATGTGCGGACTGAATACTTTCAGCGCTTGCTGCCATCACGATTTGGTCGATGACCAGCGGATGTTCGCTGGTGTTATTAATGATGATGGCTGAGGTTTCTACCAGGCGAGCAAAAGGGGCACTTGCAACCGTGATAGTGGGGGATAAAGCGATTTGTTCCGTATCACGGCTTTCCATATAATCTACGGCAATATTATTGCTGTTGAGATGAAATAACAGGGAAAATTGATTAGCATCTGGGTGAAGGCGAAACTCCAGTGGTTCATTATCATACGAATTAAAAATGAACACATTTCTTTTAGAAAACCAAACGATGGGGCCTAATGTTAATTCCACCATAAAATCACTTTGGTTATTAATATCAAAACTCAGTAAAACCTGCTTGTTGGGGTAGTTGGGGTCATCCCAATTTTGAGCAAAAATATCAGATAACAGTAGTTGCATTCGTTTCAGAATAACACAACGCTCACTGCATCCTTCGATGGGTGAATAAGCAACACTGACACTGCTAATTTGATCATCCATGTTCAAATCAGCCAGGTCGTGCTGCCCGATAGATTCCATTAAATTTAAATAAGGCGAATTATAATTGTCATTTTTATATATAGTGGCAAACATTCCGTCAGGAATAGATATAGAGGAAATACTGTCGTTCTGTATTACCTCATCATCTCTATCGAGGAAGTCAATATTTTCTCCTGGGGCGAAACACATCGATTTACCAGATAACTCATCATCATTATATAAACATACGGCTTGATTATTTTTGGGGGTTAAATACTCTTTATTAATCTGCGGGCTGATTCTATGTGTAGTGCAGTCTTTATCCATTTCTTTAGCGATTATTATACTGGGTAATATTAAAAATAATATAGCGATATGAATTAAAATCTTTGACTTCATAATATAACCTCTATTACTTTTTTCTTTATAAAATAGGAAAGGCTAACGATTAAAGCTCATCATGTTTGAAACCGAGTTTGGTTTTTACTCTGGCTGAAGGCTGAGAAATAACATTAGAGCGTAATTTTTTCATACCTTTTTGTTTCAAATAACGGGCTAACTCATGTGCTGCCGCAGTGCCCGCTCCGCGTATATTTCCTTCCGCGTTTGGCGTCAGAACATTGCGCGGTTCGCTCACGGAAACATCTATATAGTACTCTTTTCTCGCCTCACTACCCTCGGCTGCGCCCAGTACACTGACTATTTCTCCATTCAGTCTAACGACCACAAACAGATAGCCACTGCGATTGCTTTCTAATTCGAGTAATAATGACGTGCTGGTTGTCCGTGCGGCGCTAGTGGTGCGATCAAGATCAGTCAGAGGGTTACCGTGTTGGTCTGTTTTTAAGGGGGCGAACAGGTAAGTATTAAACCAATGGCCCATGACGGCATGAGTCAGGGTGATAAGAGTCCGCTCTGTTGTGCTGCTCTCAATGATTTCTACCTCAAAATGTAAATCGGGCCTTACCACCCACTCATTATTCTCACGAATACGTACCACGTGTGGCTCGGTGGGGTATTGATAAGACTCTAAAGAGAGCGAATATTCCCCTAATGGCAGACTTTGCGCGGCTATAGGGGAGGCCGAGGCTCCAGGGTTATGCTCAAGATAATTAGCATAATTCAAGCGGGAATAAATTAATGCGCGGGTGATTTTTCTGATAGTTTCAGCTAATCCCAACTGCTGGATAATCGCGCGGATTCCATTAACCAGATGATCTTCAGTGGCTACATCGCTGCCTGCATAGCCAGTCACATGTTGTGCATCAATTCTGGTGATAACATCCTGAAGTTGCTCGGGCGTCCAGTCACGTACTGAATGGCCGAATAACGTCGTAAAGTCAGCTAATACACGCGATACCCATTGTGGGCAGTTATCATCGGGGCTACGGGGATAGCGGGCCGCGAGGATATTATCAATCGAGGTTCTGCAAATTTTAGCCGTGGCTGGTAAGGTCAGCGCCTGATGATGTAATTGCGTATTGATTTTATTTAATATCAACGTGAGTGGGGCGGCCTGATTATTTTTATGCGCGGGGTGAGCGGGTTGCGGTTTAAGTAATGGGGTGCTACCGACTATCAATATCGCCTTATCTTTATTATCATCTGAAAACCAATGTGATATCTGACTCCATAATTTATCCGCCTGATCACACCGGCTATGAGTAATGTAATTATAAATTGCCAATGCAGGTATAAAGGTACAACCTAATATTCCTACAGTGTCTCGCTCAAATCTGCTATATTCAATATTTTCCGTATTGTGAATTACCTCTATTTCACTTTGATATTTATCTTCAGGATATAAGTAAACTTTTTTACTTTTAATTTCATTAGCAAAGATAGATGGTGAAATAATAATTAAAAAAAACAGCGATTTTTTATTGAGAAATATCCTTATCATAATACCCCCTTGTTGATACCAGTTGATAAATTGGTACCGGGATAGGGTAATACTATTGTTCTCCAGCGAGGTTTATTAAAATTTATCAGATGCTGGGGGATAAAATAAGGAGCTAATTAAATAGGTGTTGCCAGTGCAGAGTTAAAATAGTGCTTTTGGTCTCAGCGTTATACGTTTTCCCTATCTGGGTAAAACCCTGTTTACGGTAGAAGTGGCAGGCGCGTTGATTTTGCTGATAGACCTCCAGCGTCAGGGCGCGGTAATGCTGTTGAACATGTTCCATCAATGCCTTACCGATACCCTGCCCGTGAAAAGGTTGGGCGACAAACAATGCCCCCACCAGTTGTTCTGCCAGAATACTGATAAATCCTGTAATCGGATTTTCATCGCCAGTGGTTTTTGGGGGTAAATATACCCAAGTTTGTGCTGTTGGCAGGTATGTGTTCCTTACCAACGGGGCGCTCTCATGCCAATATTGTTCGGCAATAAAAGGATGCGCCGCAATCGTGCTGGTAAGCCACAATTGCATCACGGCATCAAGATCGTCGGGTTGATACGCTCTAATCATTTTGCTGCATTATCCGGGTGGCAGAAACAGCTCGCCAGATGATCGTTCACCAGTCCACTGGCTTGCATAAAGGCATAGCAAATAGTGGAACCGATAAACTTAAAGCCACGTTTTTTGAGTGCCTTAGACATTGCATCTGAGATCGGGGTTGTTGCCGGGCATTCAGCCAAACACCACCAATGGTTAACTTTTGGCTCACCATCGACGAAATCCCAGATAAAACGCGAAAAATCTTCGCCGTTGGCTTCCATTGCCAGATAGGCCTGCGCATTGGTAATAATCGCCTGAATTTTACCGCGATGGCGGATGATGCCGCTGTCCAGCACCAGCTTTTCAACCTCTTCCGGCCCCATTCTCGCTACACGCACCGGATCAAAATTATGGAAGCATTTGCGATAGTGTTCGCGTTTTTTCAGCACGGTTATCCATGAAAGCCCGGCTTGTTGACCTTCGAGACACAGCATTTCGAATAATGCCTGGCTGTCGGTACGTGGAATTCCCCATTCAGTATCGTGATAAGTGAGATACAGAGGATCAGTGGTCACCCAACCGCAGCGTTGTAGGCTCATTATTCGTCTTCCTTTATTGCCGATTTTAACAGGGGATGATCGCTGTTCGTTGACTGATTAGCAACCTATCGACAGATTCTTTACCTTGGTGGGTATTGCGCAAAATTATCCGTTGGAATCCAATTAAAGGCTCATTTTATCGACAAATCTGCTTTGATTGTTGCATCTTACCGGATTCTGGCTGTATATCTTACGGTCAACGGGTATACTGACCCATTCCATTTTAATCCACTTGTATCGCGTGCGAATCCAACATGCAAAAGTTTGATACCAAGACCTTTCAGGGCCTGATCCTGACGTTACAGGACTATTGGGCGCGCCAAGGCTGCACCATTGTTCAACCACTGGACATGGAAGTCGGCGCGGGTACCTCCCACCCAATGACCTGTCTGCGCGCACTTGGCCCAGAGCCAATCGCTGCCGCTTATGTACAACCTTCACGCCGCCCGACCGATGGTCGCTACGGTGAGAACCCCAATCGCCTGCAACACTATTACCAGTTCCAGGTCATTATCAAACCTTCACCAGACAACATTCAGGAACTCTATTTAGGTTCATTGAAAGAGCTGGGTCTGGACCCGTTGATTCACGACATTCGCTTTGTCGAAGACAACTGGGAGAACCCAACGCTGGGTGCCTGGGGTCTGGGCTGGGAAGTGTGGCTGAACGGCATGGAAGTGACGCAGTTCACTTACTTCCAGCAAGTGGGCGGTTTGGAATGTAAACCGGTCACTGGCGAAATAACTTATGGTCTGGAACGTTTGGCAATGTACATCCAGGGCGTAGATAGCGTTTATGACCTGATTTGGTGTGACGGCCCACTGGGTACAACCACCTATGGCGATATTTATCATCAAAATGAAGTGGAGCAATCCACCTATAACTTTGAATACGCCGATGTGGACTTCCTGTTCTCCTGCTTCGAGCAATATGAGAAAGAAGCCCAGTCACTGCTGGCGCTGGAAGTCCCGCTGCCACTGCCGGCTTATGAACGTATTCTCAAAGCTGGCCACACGTTTAACCTGCTCGACGCCCGTAAAGCCATCTCGGTGACTGAGCGTCAGCGCTATATTCTGCGCATACGTACGCTGACCAAAGCTGTCGCCGAGGCTTATTATGCTTCCCGCGAGGCATTGGGCTTCCCTATGTGCAAAAAGAATCAGAACTAAGAGGCTGTCATGACTCAACAGACTTTCCTGGTGGAAATCGGCACGGAAGAGTTGCCGCCGAAGGCTCTTCGTTCTCTGGCCGAATCTTTTGCCGCCAATTTTACGGCTGAACTCGATAACGCCAACTTGCCTTACGGTGAGGTTATTTGGTATGCCGCACCGCGCCGTTTGGCGTTAAAAGTCATTAACTTAAGTGCTGCTCAGGCTGATCGTGAAGTTGAAAAACGTGGCCCGGCGATCGCGCAAGCATTTGATGCCGAAGGCAAACCAAGCAAAGCGGCTGAGGGTTGGGCGCGTGGCTGTGGTATTACTGTCGATCAGGCAGAGCGTTTGGTTACCGATAAAGGCGAATGGCTGCTGTATCGCGCGCATGTCAAAGGGCAATCAGCGCAGTTGCTGCTGGCGGGGATGGTCAATACCGCATTGAGCAAACTGCCTATTCCTAAACTGATGCGTTGGGGTGATAAAGACACCCAATTCGTTCGCCCGGTTCATACCGTGACCATGCTGTTAGGTTCTGAAGTCATTCCTGGCACGGTATTAGGTATCGATTCAGATCGTATTATTCGTGGTCACCGCTTTATGGGTGAATCCGAGTTCACTCTCGATAATGCCGATCAATATCCGCAAGTCTTGCTGGAACGCGGTAAAGTCATTGCTGATTATGAATTACGCAAAGCTATCATTAAGCGTGATGCGGAATTAGCGGCACAGAAGATCGGCGGTGTTGCTGATCTGAGTGAAAGCTTGCTGGAAGAAGTGGCGTCGCTGGTTGAATGGCCGGTGGTGCTGACCGCCAAATTTGAAGAGAAATTCCTGGCAGTTCCTGCGGAAGCACTGGTGTATACCATGAAGGGTGACCAGAAGTATTTCCCGGTTTACGACACTGCGGGTAACTTGCTGCCAAACTTCATTTTTGTTGCCAACATTGAATCGAAAGATCCCCAGCAGATTATTTCAGGTAACGAGAAAGTGGTGCGCCCACGTCTGGCGGATGCCGAGTTCTTCTTTAATACTGACCGCAAAAAGCGCCTGGAAGACAATCTACCGCGTCTGGAAACCGTGCTGTTCCAACAGCAACTGGGTACCTTGCGTGATAAAACGGATCGTATTCAAGCGCTGGCCGGTTGGGTTGCCGCACAGATTGGTGCCGATGTTAACCACGCTACTCGCGCCGGTTTGCTGTCCAAGTGCGATCTGATGACCAATATGGTATTCGAATTCACCGATACCCAAGGTGTGATGGGGATGCACTATGCTCGTCACGACGGTGAAGCTGAAGACGTTGCGGTCGCACTGAATGAGCAATATCAGCCACGTTTTGCCGGTGATGATTTACCGTCAAATCCGGTGGCTTGCGCATTGGCTATTGCCGATAAAATGGACACGCTGGCGGGTATTTTCGGTATCGGTCAACATCCGAAAGGCGATAAAGACCCATTTGCTCTGCGCCGCGCCGCATTAGGTGTATTGCGTATTATCGTTGAGAAGAATTTGTCGCTGGATCTGCAAACGCTGACCGAAGAAGCGGTGCGCCTGTATGGCAGCAAGCTGACCAACACCAAAGTGGTCGATGAAGTGATTGAATTCATGCTGGGCCGCTTCCGTGCCTGGTATCAGGATGAAGGTCATAGCGTTGATACCATTCAGGCGGTTCTGGCGCGTCGTCCAACCCGTCCGGCTGATTTTGATGCTCGGGTGAAAGCAGTAACTTATTTCCGCACATTGGACGCGGCTGCAGCACTGGCTGCGGCGAACAAACGTGTGTCGAATATTCTGGCGAAATCCACTGATAAGTTGAATGACCATGTACGTGCTTCTGTGCTGAAAGAGCCAGCAGAGCTGAAGTTGGCCACACATCTGGTGGTGTTGCGCGATAAGCTCGAACCGGTGTTTGCGGCAGGTCAATACCAGGAAGCACTGGTTGAACTGGCGGCGCTGCGAGAAACGGTTGATGAGTTCTTTGAAAGCGTAATGGTGATGGCTGAAGATGATGCCGTGCGGGTGAACCGACTGACATTATTGAGTAAACTGCGCGAGTTGTTCTTACAGGTTGCTGATATTTCTCTGTTGCAGTAATCCTGTTCTTGCCTGGCAATAGGGGAGCGCATATCGCTCCCCTTATCTATTCTTAATACTGGAGTTGGGTGATAAGAATAGAATGTTGTGAAAATAAGTACTTATCATAGGAGTAGTTTCACATGACTTTTGCACTGAATACGGCCCGATATTCACGTTGGTTAGCGCCATTGTTGGCGTTACTGGTGGTGTTCCAATTAACTGCCTGCGGGGATAAAGAGCCAGAACAACGTAAGGCTTTTATTGATTATCTGCAAAACACGGTGATGCGCAGTGGGATGAAACTGCCAACGCTGAGTGAAGATCAAAAGCAGAAGTTTGGCCCTTATGTCAGCGATTACGCGATCTTAGTCACTTTTTCCCAGCAACTGAGTAAGTCTGTGGATGCCAGCCTGACGCCCGCTATTGCACAAATTAATGAGATTCGTGTCGCGCAGGATTACCTCAATAAACGTGATGCATTACAGCAGTCAGCGGGTGCTTTAAATCTGTTAGTGCAGCAAATTCGCACAGCCAAAACACAGGCAGACAGCGCTGTGGCAGCATTGAAGCAGCCAGATGACCTGAAGGTGGTCTTTAATAAAGTCTTTGATAATGTGGTCACTCAGCCGACCAATGTGTTGATTCCGGCGGTTCCAGTAGTTTCTGCCTTTGTGCAGGATCTGGCACAGGTTGGGGATTTCCTGCAACAGCAGGGGACTCAAGTCACCTTCAATAATGGTGGCGTTCAATTCCAAACTGCACAGCAAGCGGCACAATACAACGCGATGATGGCTAATTTGGTCGCCAAGTACCCGGCGATGATGGCAGCTCAGAAGAGTGTCATGAGTGTCATGCAGTGATTTTTTAATTGGTTGATGGGTTAATTGGTTCGGTGATTGGGTGATCCGGTTCGGTTGATGGTGACTCGATGATCAGTTCGGTTGTTATGGCTTCATGGTTCACCTAACCTTCGATGAACCAACCGCCAAAGGGGTTACAAGCGCGTAACCCCCTTGGATCCCCTGCGCTAGCGCACGTATCGCTAGCCTGCTTCGCAGGTACCCTCGATTCATCATTACGCTGACGGGACGGCTTTACGCGGGTCCTTCCGCGTGACGCCTAAATCCGCCGTCCATGGCGGATTTCCCTTGCTCCACTCTTCACTCGGCGGCTCAAATGTGCTTTTAATTTCTAGGTCAAAACAATGGTTTTGATTTTCTCTTTTGACCTTGAGCGCAATCAGGAATATTACCGACAAAGACGATGGCCCGAGTGAGCCGCCATGGACGGCGGCGAAAAGCGCGCTGGAGCAGGAAGCGACTCGCGCTGGCTCGATAAGGCCAACGGCTGCCGGAGGGGACTGCGAATAGCAGTAATATTTCGCGCAAGCCGCAGGTGCAGGAGGGCCGGCCTGCCCTCCTGCTCGGTTGAGGCGGCAAAGCCAGCAATGAAAACAAATCGAATATCAACCGAAATCAGATCCGGCCGTGAGCAATGATGAACTCATATCAACCAAAACCCGATCCAATCGTGTGCCTCCTTCCTCCTGTTGTTTTATTACATATTTATCAGTCAGTGGTTCAATATCGATGTATTGGGTGGGCGAATGTCTCATCCTGCTTCTGCGAGCAAAAATAACTTGTGATTAACATCACATTTTCAAAACAAATGACCATCATAAAAGTGTGATGCGAGTCACTATAATGGTCGTTTTTAGCTTAAAAATTATCCCCCGTGGCTTTCTTACACCCTAATAGTGTGATCTTAATCACTAAATCAACCCCTGTAGAGGGTGCTTTGGTGTGATTTATGTCACATAAAATAGGTGAGCTACGCGTGAGCAAAAGAGCATGCTAGAGTTTGTTTTGCATACAGTGTGTTTGTATTCGATAACACCGGCGGGTTTTGCAGAACTGCCTCAACAAAACAATTATATCGCGCTCTTATTGTTAGCGCGTACCAATAGGGGTGTTTTATGTTTTCACCAGACGCAAAGGTCAGAATTCAAAATTTTGGCCGATTCCTCAGTAATATGGTTATGCCCAACATCGGCGCATTTATCGCCTGGGGTATTATCACCGCACTGTTTATTCCAACGGGTTGGTTGCCGAATGAGACGCTAGCCAAACTGGTTGGCCCGATGATCACCTACCTGCTGCCATTGCTGATCGGTTTTACCGGCGGCCGTTTGGTGGGTGGCGATCGTGGTGGTGTGGTTGGTGCTATTACTACCATGGGGGTTATCGTTGGTGCGGATATGCCAATGTTCCTCGGTGCAATGATTGTCGGCCCACTGGGTGGCTGGGCAATCAAACACTTTGACCGCTGGGTTGAAGGTAAAATCAAAAGCGGCTTTGAGATGCTGGTTAACAACTTCTCAGCCGGTATCATCGGTATGCTGTTGGCTATCTTGGCCTTCATGGCAATTGGCCCATTGGTAGAAGTATTATCCCAAGTGTTGGCGAAAGGCGTGCATATCATGGTGCAGCTTAACCTGCTGCCACTAACGTCTATCTTCGTCGAACCGGCCAAAATCCTGTTCCTGAATAATGCGATTAACCACGGTATCTTCTCTCCTTTGGGTATCCAACAGGCGACTGAAACCGGTAAGTCTATCTTCTTCCTGATCGAAGCTAACCCAGGCCCAGGTATGGGTGTGTTGATGGCGTACATGTTCTTCGGCAGAGGTAACGCGAAGCAATCTGCTGGCGGCGCGGCTATCATCCACTTCTTCGGTGGTATCCACGAAATCTATTTCCCATACGTTCTGATGAACCCACGCTTATTGCTGGCGGTTATTCTGGGCGGTATGACAGGTGTGTTCACTCTGACTGTGTTGAACGGTGGCCTGGTATCACCTGCTTCTCCTGGTTCTATCCTGGCGGTATTGGCAATGACACCTAAAGGTGCTTACTTTGCCAATATTGCAGCAGTTGCAGCCGCATTTGCCGTGTCCTTCGTGGTCTCCGCCATCCTGCTGAAAACCTCTAAAGTCAAAGACGACGAAGAAGACAGCCTGGAAGATGCCACTCGTCGTATGCAAGACATGAAAGCACAATCTAAAGGGGCACAAGCAGCCAATGCAGCCGCTGCTGCGGGGGACTTGAGCACTGTGCGTAAAATCATCGTTGCTTGTGATGCCGGTATGGGTTCCAGTGCGATGGGGGCCGGTGTATTGCGTAAGAAAGTATTGGATGCTGGTTTGAAGCACATCTCTGTGACCAACTGCGCCATTAACAATTTGCCGGAAGATGTTGATTTGGTTATCACTCACCGTGATTTGACCGAGCGCGCCATGCGTCATGCGCCGCAGGCTCAGCATATTTCGTTGACCAACTTCCTCGACAGCCAGTTGTATAGCAACCTGACGGCTCGTCTGGTTGAGGCCAGCAGCAGTGCAGTCACCGTCCAGAAAGTGATTGAAAAACTGGATGATAGCTTTGAGCCATCAGAGGCCAATCTCTTCAAACTGGGCGCGGAGAATGTTTTCCTGAACCAACATGCAGCGACCAAAGAGCAGGCTATCCGCTTTGCCGGTGAGCAGTTGGTGAAGGGCGGTTATGTAGAGCCTGAATATGTTGAAGCGATGCTGGAACGTGAGAAACTGACTTCCACTTATCTGGGCGAATCTATCGCCGTGCCGCATGGCACCATTGAAGCTAAAGATCGTGTACTGAAGACGGGTGTGGTGTTCTGCCAATACCCTGAAGGTGTGCGCTTTGGCGATGAAGAAGACGAAGTGGCTCGCTTGGTGATTGGTATTGCTGCTCGTAACAATGAGCACATTCACGTCATTACCAGCCTGACCAACGCGCTGGACGATGACTCTGTCATTGAGCGCTTAAGCAAAACCACTAGCGTACAAGAAGTGTTGGATTTATTGGGCGGTAAAAAGTAACCAAGTGGTAAAAATAGCCCAGTAATAACTAAATATACTCTAAATAATTCGAGTTGCAGGAAGGCGGCAAGCGAGTAAATCCCGATGAGTTGGCGCGAGTCAATGATTCGGGTGCAAGAGAAAAGCCAACGCACATGCAGCTTGCAGTATGACGAGTATAGGGCCGTGGGGAGTACGCGGCCCTTTCACAGCCACACAGTTAAAGGTAACAAATATGAAAGCATTACATTTTGGCGCAGGTAATATTGGCCGAGGCTTCATTGGTAAACTGCTTGCTGATGCTGGTGCACAACTCACTTTCGCAGATGTTAATCAGCCGCTATTGGATGAGCTGAATAAGCGTAAGAGTTATCAGGTTAATGTGGTGGGTGAGCAAGCGCGAGTCGAAGAAGTGAAGAATGTTAGCGCCGTCAACAGCGGTAGCCCGGAAGTGGTGGAGCTGATTGCACAAGCTGATATTGTCACCACCGCGGTTGGCCCACAAATTCTGGCCCGCATCGCAGGTACCGTGGCGCAAGGTTTGGTGGCCCGTCATCAGCAAGGTAACACCCGTCCGCTGAATATTATTGCCTGTGAGAATATGGTGCGTGGCACCAGCCAGTTGAAACAGCATGTTTTTGCTGCCTTGCCAGAAAGTGAGCAGGAATGGGTTGAACAACATGTTGGGTTTGTTGATTCTGCGGTAGACCGTATTGTGCCGCCATCAGAAGCCGGCAGTACCGATATTCTGGCCGTGACAGTAGAAACCTTTAGCGAGTGGATTGTTGATGGCACCCAATTTAAAGGGCAGCCACCGCAAATAGCAGGTATGGAACTGACTGACAATCTGATGGCCTTTGTGGAGCGCAAACTCTTCACTTTGAACACCGGGCATGCCATTACCGCTTATTTGGGCCAGCTTGCCGGTCACCAAACCATTCGTGATGCCATTCTTGATCCCGCGGTACGTCAGACAGTGAAAGGTGCGATGGAAGAGAGTGGCGCGGTGCTAATTAAGCGCTATGCGTTTGATCCGCAGAAACACGCCGCTTATATTGAAAAAATTCTCTCGCGTTTTGAAAACCCTTATCTGCATGATGATGTTGAGCGTGTTGGCCGTCAGCCACTGCGAAAACTGAGTGCCGGTGACCGTTTGATCAAGCCACTGTTGGGAACGTTGGAATATCAGTTGCCACATAATCACCTGGTGACCGGCATTGCTGCCGCGATGAGTTATCGCAGTGAGCAAGACCCGCAAGCGCAGGAACTGGTTGAATTACTGGCTAAATTAGGGCCGAAAGCCACGCTGGCTCAAATTTCCGGTCTGCCAGCTGATAGCGAGGTTGTGGAACAGGCGGTGAGTGTGTATAACGCCATGCAGGATAAACTTGCATAAGCACCAAGCCAGTTGACGGGGATAAATGCCGTGTCGGATTGCGCGGTATTTATCCTTTCGTAGCCTGATAAACTGAAACCACCCCAGTGACCAACAATGATTGAAAAAACACAGGCATTTGAGAATCGGGTACTTGAACATCTGAACGCGGGGAAGACCGTTCGGAGTTTCTTGATGGCTGCTGTCGAATTATTGGCAGAGGCGTTAAACATTCTCGTGGTGCAGGTTTTTCGTAAAGATGACTATGCGGTGAAATATGCTGTGGAGCCATTGCTGGTCGGGGATGGGCCGTTGGGTGAGTTATCCGTACGATTGAAGTTGGTTTATGCTTTGGGCGTTATAACCCGGCATGAATATGAAGATGCAGAACTATTAATGGCACTGCGTGAAGAGCTAAACCATGATGGCACCGAGTATCGCTTTACCGATGACGAAATCCTCGGGCCATTTGGTGAATTGCATTGTGTTGCTGAGCTGCCACCAGTACCAACATTCTTACGCCCAGATGAAGCCGATGCTTCGCTGATTGCCATGCAACGCCAGCGTTATCAGCAGATGGTGCGTTCCACCATGGTGCTATCGATTACTGAATTACTCTCCCGTATCAGTCAAAAACAAGTCTCCAAACTCTCGCCGCTTGGCCATGTTTAATGATTCAAAACACTGAGCCATTCTTCGACCAACAGCCATAATGCTGTTATTGCCATCAAGCCGCCCATCACGCCGTTAAATAACCGCAGCTTCCAATTGATGCGCAGCGCATGACGCAATTGATCCCCCATCACTGCCCAAACCGCGACGCAGGGCAGGTTTAACAATGCAAAGCCGCTCATAATCAGCAGGGTATGGTTGAGCGTCGCCCCTTCGCGTGGGGTGAATAAGATGGCGACATTCATTGCCATCAACCAGGCTTTTGGATTTATTGCCTGAAATAATGCCCCCTGAATAAAACCCATAGGTTGCTCACTATCCCTGGCATCGGGGGTGCCGGAATTAAAAATCTTCCACGAGAGCCACAGTAAATAGCCACCGCCTAATGTCACCAAAGGCAGACGGACAACTCCAACCCAACTGAGGATAAATGCCAATAGCGTGGTCATTAATGCGCATTGCAGTGCGCAACCAAAGGTAATCCCCAACATCATCGGGAAAGTTCGGCGTAAGCCAAAATGGACACCAGAAGCGGCTAACAACAGATTATTCGGGCCTGGGGTTATCGACATCACGGTGACGTAACTGATGAAAGCACTGTCCAACATGGGGGAGATCCTATTAATGTTATCAAGAGATTCAGCATAAAGATCAATCCGTGATGGCGTCAGAAGCAGAAGTTATCTATTGTAATGGGTACAGTTTGCATGGCGCTAAACTGTACCCATTGATCCTGTGGAGAACTGTCACCATGTCCCTTGTTATGAACGAAATTCGCTACTTACAAGTGGCTGACAATTTGGCGCAAGCCATTAAAAACGGCAGTCTCCTGGCCGGTAGCCGGCTGCCCTCGGTGCGGGGTTACGCGCAGAGCCATCAGGTCAGTATCAATACGGTCGTGGCTGCGTATCGTACGTTGGAAGACCGCGGCCTGATTGAAGCCCGCCCGCAGTCGGGTTTTTATGTCTGTAGCCCGTCAACCGCTGTGGTGCCAACGGCCACGGTGGGGAAACCGGTGGACGAAGTGCTGGATTTGATTGATACCGTTTTTGCCGCCCAGCAAAATCCGCGTTTTACCAATATCTCACTGGCCTGCCCGCAGACAGGTGATTTTTATCCCAGCGCCAAGTTGGGCCGCATCATGGCTTCCTTATTACGCCGCGAGCCGCAATTAATCAGTCAATACTCTTTGCCACCCGGCAGCCAGCGCCTGCGACAGCAAATCGCTCGCCGCGCCATGACCTTGGGGATGTTGGCTGATCCGGCTGATATCACCATTACCCATGGGTGCATGGAAGCGCTGCAATTGGCGCTACGGGTGACTACCAAACCGGGGGATTGTGTTGGGCTGGAATCACCGACCTATTTCTATCTGATGCCATTGCTGGCAAGTCTTGGGTTGAAAGCGGTGGAGATTCCAACCGATCCACAGCAAGGTATCTCATTGGATGTACTGGAGTTATTGCTTGAAGAAGGGCGGCTGAATGCGCTGATTGCTATGCCGACGGTGCAGAATCCTTTGGGTTATACCATGCCGCTCGCCGCCAAAAAACGCTTGGCACAGCTGATGAACGATCATCAAGTGCCATTAATTGAAGATGGTTTGTATGCTGAAATTCAATTTGGCTCGACGTTATCTCCGGCAGTTAAAGCCTTTGATCGTGATGGCTGGGTGCTGTTTTGCTCCAGTTTTACCAAAACGCTGGCACCGGATTTCCGTATCGGCTGGATTGATGGCGGGCGTTTCACCGAAGCACTGCACAAACTAAAAGCAGTGTCGTCGATGGCCGAGCCAATGTTGTTGTCGGAAACACTGGCACTGTTCCTTGAGTCTGGCGGCTATGATCACCATCTGCGTAGCTTGCGCCGCCGTTATGCGCAGCAAGTACAGCAAGCCCAACAACTGATAACCCGCTACTTCCCGCGCGGAACTACAGTGACACAGCCGGCTGGCGGATTTGTCTTTTGGGTCGAATTCCCTGATAGCGTCGATACCGTCGCGCTGTTCCATCAATTGCTGCAAGAGCAGATTTGCCTGACGCCGGGGACACTTTATTCACCCAGCGGCCGCTATCGTCATGCATTTCGCCTATCCTGCTGTTATCCATTTAATAGCCGTTATACCGGGGCGTTGGAGCGATTGGGGGCGGTTGCATGTGAAATGAGTGGTTTACCGGCTGGAATGCAGTGGCAGCCGGTACAGGAGGCTGCTGCTGAAAGAGACGCATCCTGATACACTATCCATCTTGATGCACAATCAGTGCTATTCTATCTCCAACTTTAGCGAAATATCGTGCCCATTAGCGGCATGTACGGGCCAATACTATGAAAGAACATGCAGAAATCAAACGTCTAAGCGATATGCTGGATGCGCTGAATCACAAAGATCCCACTGTTATTCAGCAGGGTAATGTGGATTTAATCGCACAGCATATGAAAGAAAAAGAGAAACTGGCGGCTGAAATCCAGCGCTTGAAAGAAGTCAGGGTTAAAAACCTGAGTGCTGAAGCCCAGAAGCTGGCTAAACTGCCCTTCAGCCGTGCCATCACCAAAAAAGAACAGGCCGATATGGGCACTTTGAAGAAAGCAGTGCGCGGTATTGTGGTGGTGCATCCAATGACCGCATTAGGCCGCGAGATGGGCCTGAAAGAAGTGACTGGTTACGCCAAAAAAGCGTTCTGATTACGACTTTCGAAATAATCGGGTGTGTGGCATGACCGCCGCCCGGTTTGTTTTATATAAATATTATCAATCAAACAGTTCTGAGTGTGTCCCTGCGCGGACAAAAACAATCTCACCTATTTTACTGCTGCCACTTAATTTGTAGATGAGTAAAAAATCTCCACCAATATGGCATTCACGGAAATTTTCCCAGTCACCTTTAAGCGGATGATCCAACCATTCGGCATCTAGCGGTGTGTCATTTGCGATAAGTAGCAACATGACCTGTTTGAGTCGATGCATGTCATAACGACCGCTGCGGGACAGCTTTTCCCAGTCTTTAAGAAAACCGTTGGTATAATCTGCCGTCCTTGGCACTGTCGTTCGTTTACTTACTGTTGTCTTTTTCAAGTTCAATAAATAACTCATCAGAAGTTGTAAAACGTGCGCTATGAGTTTGAACGATCTCTTCTGCTTCCTGCATCGCCGCACGTGTTTGGGGATTAGGTATTTTCAATTCAAATGGAATTGCTTGATCAGCGACGACGCGATTTAAAAACAAACGCACAGCATCGGAAACTGAAAGACCCATTGCATTGAGTGCTGCCGTTGCCTGTTTTTTGACGTCATCATCAATACGGACATGCAACATTGTGGTGTGTGTAGCCATTTTAACCTCCTCATCAATAAACAGAGTTTGTATCTCAATTGAGATACAGTCAAGTTTGTTGATAAAATCGGCATGTTTGTTATGCAATAACCCTGTCGTTAATTCTTCCCTAGCAACCGCCGATTAAAGTCTTCTATCTTTCCCTGGGAAAGACGGGTCAGCATGGTTTTGCTCCAACTGGCGGATAATCCAGATACCGATAACAAGCGGCGATATTGTTCTTCGTCGAATGGCATATGCCAGGCAATAGCAATGGCCTCCGAGACACTGACATCACTGGTGCGCGCTAATAGCTCCAGCGGATGGCCGTCGCTGACTTTGCCGGGTGAAATCACGCGATACAACCAGCCGCAGTAGCCAGTTTGCTGCATCAGCACCGACATATCTTCGATAGCAAAATGAAAATTGAGTTTGTAGCAAGGGGAGCGCGGTTGTGTTACCTGAATGAGTGCCTCACCCCAGCGATAGATATCCCCCATGAACACGTTCTTCTCGGTCATGCCGAGGGTTGATATGTTCTCGCCGTAAGCCGGAGCGGAGAAAAGCTCAGCCTGTTCAGGGAATTGCTGCGCCCAGTAAGCATAATGCTCGCGTGGGTAGTGGCATAACGCCCGATCCGGGCCGCCGTGGAAGCGAGTTTCGGCTTGTTCATCCCCTTCCAATCCCAGAGATGTAAGCATAATGCTGCCCTGCACCTGACGTTTGCCAATGGCACTTGGGGAACTGCCGCTGTAAGGCTCGATTTTACCGATATAAACCTGTGGATATTTCACCTGCTCTCCTTGTCTGCGTTCAGAAGGGAGACTCAGAATACCCTGCCTGACGGCAGGGCTCCATGGTTTAACGCAGAATCAGAAGGTTTCCCAGTTATCCTGCTGCTGGCTGCGGTTTGTCTCTGGTGCTGGGCGTGGTGGGGTTGCCCGTGGAGCGGTAGTTTCACTGTGAACAGACTCAGTTTCTGTTTCGGACAGGCGGAATACGGCAACAGCTTGCGCCAGTAAGATAGCTTGTTCTGCCAGTGAATCAGCGGCCGCGGCAGACTCTTCCACCAATGCGGCGTTTTGTTGGGTGGTGCTATCCATTTCCGAGATAGCCTGACTGACCTGGGTAATGCCCCGGCTTTGCTCATCAGAGGCTGAGGCAATTTCCGCCATGATATCGCGCACATGGGTCACTGAGCGGACAATATCTTCCATAGTTTGACCCGCATTTTGTACCAACGATGTACCGGCATTGACTTGAGACACCGACTCTCCAATCAACCCTTCAATTTCTTTTGCTGCTTGTGCGCTGCGTTGCGCCAGATTACGCACCTCGCTCGCGACCACAGCAAAACCACGGCCTTGCTCACCAGCGCGCGCCGCTTCAACGGCGGCATTCAGCGCCAGAATGTTGGTTTGGAAAGCAATACTGTTAATTACCGAAGTGATTTCAGAAATGCGTTTAGAGCTGCCAGAAATATCGTTCATGGTGCGCACTACATCGTTAACCAGCTTGCCGCCTTGTTGCGCGGTTTGTGATGCTTCCGTTGCTAGCTGATTAGCATGGTGGGCATTATCAGCATTCTGCTTAACCGTGGCATTCAACTGCTCCATACTGGCGGCAGTTTCTTCTACCGCAGCGGCTTGTTGCTCGGTGCGGGATGATAAATCAGTATTGCCTGCGGCAATCTCGCCAGAAGCGTGCGATACCTGACTGACGCCAATGCGAATTTCGTCAATCATGGCACGCAGGTTTTCATTCATTCGGGCGACGGCATTCATCAGCAGGCCCAGTTCATCAGTACGATTAGAGGTGGTCGCTGCGGTTAAATCACCGGTGGCAATGCGCTCGGCCATCGCCAACGTGGTGCGTAGTGGCACAGTAATCTGGCGGGTCATGCGCCATGAAATCAGTAAACCCAATATCAGGGCCGCAATAGCTGCTATAGCTAGCTGCAATTGCGCATTATTGATTTCATCATGAGTGCCTTGCAGTTCTTGAGTGAACAAATGCGTTGCCAACTTATTGAGTTCATTGGCATTCTCTTCCATCACTTTACCCACTTCCAGCTCTTGCTGATACGCAGGTAAATAGGCTAATACGTTTTCTTTATAGGCACTGAGACTGGAAATGACCGGAGCTAATAGTTTTTGCTGATCGGCTGATAGCACTGGCATGAAAGCATTTGCCGCGCTGTTGGCAATATTGATTGAGGTAATCAATGAAGACTCTGCATCCTGGTTGCGATCCAGTAATAAACCTCGCGCGTTATAGCGCACGGTCATTAACTTTTGGTTCATTTCCGCCAGCAGAATCTGGGTGTTGGTATCAGCACCCTCATTAAGAAAGCTTTGCTGTAACTCATTGAGATTCTTCTGGGTTTCAGAGATATTCCAACTTTTGCGTACATCGTCCTTATGAGCCACCGCATTAACAAAATTGCTTTGTTGTTGCAGATATTCATCTACCACATCGGCAATGCTACTGATTGTTTTGCGGTTATCTTCCGACCAGCTAAGGTTCTCACTTTGGGTTAATAGGTTTTTTATATTATTGATATGTTCAGAGTTTTCTTTGATGTATTTCAGGTCATAGGTACGTTCATATAACGCACGGTTATATTTCGCCTGATTAGCCTCATCATTAATTTTGTAACTCAAATCGACTTTATAAGCATGTTCTTCAATGACGGAGAAATGATATGCGGTGGTACCAGCGATGACCCCAACCAACAACAACATCAGGAAAAAGCTTAATCCCAGCTTTTTACCGACTTTCACGTTTTCAAAGTTACCAAAAACTTTGTTAAATGCTGCCATGTTCTTCTCCGTTATGCGGTGTTTTTGCTGCAAATCAATCAGCGTAGGTGAGTTTGGGGAGGTCTAATTATTAGAGGATTTCGGGGAACTGGCGGTATGTGGGGCAGCCTTGGCAAGAGTGCTTTTCCCAAACGTAATGACTTCTACATTCATAGATTTCTTCCATGAATACCAGTGACCTTCTTGTACATTCTATCGGCAGGAATTGGCTAAACTTTAACAATAAAAATGCCAGCAAATAGCAATAAAAAATGCCAGCAAGAGAACCTTGCTGGCATATATCTTTCGAACTTAAAGCTATGGGGTATAGCTGCTTTCGTTACTTAGCCTGAGCGAAACGTGCGGCTGCTTCCTCCCAGTTAACCACGTTCCAGAATGCTTTGATGTAGTCTGGGCGACGGTTTTGGAATTTCAGGTAGTAAGCATGTTCCCACACATCCAGGCCCACAATCGGGAAACCTGATGCGCCAGAAACAGCTTCACCCATCAGCGGGCTGTCTTGGTTAGCAGTCGAAACAACAGCCAGTTTGCCGTCGTCTTTCAGTACCAGCCAGGCCCAGCCTGAACCGAAACGCGTTGCCGCAGCTTGTTCAAATTTTTCTTTGAAGCTGTCAACGCTGCCGAAGTCGCGTTCGATAGCGGCTTTCAGGTCACCGGTCAGCGTGGTGCCCAGTTTCAGGCCTTTCCAGAACAGGCTGTGGTTAGCGTGGCCGCCGGCGTTATTACGCATAAAGGTGCGTTTTTCTGCAGGAACTTTGTCCAGATCTTTGATCAGATCTTCAACACTGAATTTAGCCAGCTCAGGGAAGCTCTCCAACACCGTGTTTGCATTGTTAACATAGGTTTGGTGGTGTTTGGTGTGATGGATTTCCATCGTCTGCTTATCGAAGTGTGGTTCCAGGGCGTCATAAGCATAAGGCAGGGATGGCAGTGAGTAACTCATAATCATCGTCTCCGTAGGTGTAGGGCGGCACAAAAAAAGTAAGCACCGCGTAAGCATTCGGATCATTATAGTTAATTAAATGATATTGAAAATGATTATCAATGCCGTACTTATTGTGTGGTCTTTTTATGCCTGAATCCGATTTGGGTGGGTATACACCGTTGCCCGGCCGGGTTTACTGAAGCCAACCAAGGTGAGATTGCAGCGCTCGGCGACTTCAACTGCTAAGGTTGTTGCAGCTGAAACAGCAAATAAAATCTCGGCTCCACACATAGCCGTTTTCTGCACCATCTCATAACTGGCACGGCTGGAAACCAGCACTGCGCCTTGCTGCCACGGCTGTTTAGCTCGAATCCCAAGCAGCTTATCCAGCGCCACATGACGACCCACATCTTCACAGCCACCTAATAATTCGCCTTGAGGATTAATCCAGGCGGCAGCATGGGTACAACCGGTCAGTTGACCCACTGTTTGCACTTGTTTGAGCTGTGTGAGTGCGCGGTCTAGGTGGTTAAGGTCAAAGGTTTGTGTGAATGGCAGGGGGGTGATTGGGCGGAAAATATCGTCCAGTTGTTCGATACCACAGACTCCACACCCAGTGCGGCCAGCCATAGCACGGCGGCGTTCTTTTAAACCGGCAAAACGGCGGCTGGAGAGTTCAATGTTAACTTCTATACCATTACAACTGGGCGTGACATCAATGGCATAGATTTCTTGTGGCGCGGTAATAATGCCTTCTGACAACGAAAACCCCAGCGCGAAAGCCTCTAAATCCTTAGGGGTCGCCATCATCACCACATGAGAAATGCCGTTGTATACCAGAGCTACCGGCACTTCTTCTGCCAGCCAATCCAATTGCGGCTCCGCCATGTGATGGCGCTGTAGCACGTTAAGTTGCCTGGCACCGCAAATTTCGGTGGAGAGGTCAATATCTGAAGGTTTGATCTGGCTCACTATGCGGCCCTGAAAGTTATAACCCATAATCACAATGTGGTAACATTCACATTAAGAATGGTATGGGTATAATTCAATTTATAAAGAAATGTATCCCACACCGATAAAGGTGATATCGCGTCAGCGATTTTAGCGCTTCTGGTTTTGTTGAGGGAAGCGAGAACTGAATTTTAAATTCATCCAATGTGACAATGAATGAAGGAGAGACCCATGCAGGTCAGCAGAAGGCAGTTCTTTAAGATCTGCGCTGGCGGTATGGCAGGAACCACGGTCGCGGCACTCGGCTTTACGCCGTCGGTGGCGCTGGCGGAAACGCGCAATTATAAGTTGCTGCGCGCCCGTGAAACGCGGAATACCTGCACATATTGTTCCGTCGGTTGCGGGCTTTTGATGTATAGCCTCGGCGACGGTGCTAAAAACGCCAAAGAGAGTATTTTCCACATTGAAGGGGATCCGGATCATCCGGTAAACCGTGGTGCGCTGTGCCCTAAAGGTGCGGGGCTGGTGGATTTTATTCACAGCGAAAGCCGCTTGAAATACCCAGAATACCGCGCGCCAGGTTCAGACAAATGGCAGCGAATCACTTGGAATGATGCATTTGACCGCATTGCCAAGCTGATGAAAGAAGACCGGGACGCTAACTTCATTAAGACCAACGATGCGGGCGTGACCGTCAACCGTTGGCTGAGTACCGGTATGCTGTGTGCTTCTGCATCCAGCAATGAGACGGGTTATCTGACCCAGAAATTTAGTCGCGCTCTCGGCATGCTTGCCGTAGACAACCAAGCACGTGTCTGACACGGACCAACGGTAGCAAGTCTTGCTCCAACATTTGGTCGCGGTGCGATGACCAACCACTGGGTTGACATCAAGAACGCAGACTTAATTATCGTCATGGGCGGTAATGCGGCAGAAGCGCATCCGGTGGGGTTCCGCTGGGCGATGGAAGCCAAAATCCACAACAATGCCAAGTTGCTGGTAATAGACCCACGCTTTACCCGTACTGCTTCGGTGGCTGATTTCTATACGCCAATCCGCTCCGGTACTGATATTGCGTTCCTGTCCGGCGTGTTGTTGTACCTGATGACCAACAACAAAATTAACCGCGAATACGTCGAAGCTTATACCAACGCCAGCCTGCTGGTGCGGGAAGACTATACCTTCGATGATGGCCTGTTCAGTGGTTATGATGCCGAAAATCGCAAATACGATAAAACCACCTGGAACTACCAGTTGGATGAAAACGGCTTTGCCAAACGCGATGTCACATTACAAGACCCGCGCTGTGTGTGGAACTTGCTGAAAGAACACGTCAGCCGTTACACGCCAGAGGTGGTTTCCAACATCTGCGGTACGCCAAAAGAAGATTTCTTGCAGGTTTGCGAATATCTCGCCGAAACCAGTGCGTCCAATAAAACCGCCTCGTTCCTGTATGCGCTGGGCTGGACACAACACTCGGTTGGCGCGCAAAACATCCGTACCATGGCGATGATCCAGTTGCTGCTGGGCAATATGGGGATGGCAGGGGGCGGTATTAACGCCTTGCGCGGTCACTCTAATATTCAGGGCTTAACTGACCTGGGCTTGCTGTCACAAAGTTTGCCTGGCTACCTGAACTTGCCGTCAGAAAAGCAACCGGATATTGATACGTACCTGAAGGCCAATACCCCGAAAACCCTGTTGCCGGGCCAGGTTAACTACTGGAGCAATTACCCGAAATTCTTCGTCAGCCTGATGAAAAGTTTCTACGGTGATAAAGCTCAGAAAGAGAACGGCTGGGGCTACGACTGGTTGCCGAAGTGGGATAAAGGCTACGACGTTTTGCAATATTTCGAGATGATGTCGCAGGGTAAAGTGAATGGCTATATTTGCCAGGGCTTTAACCCGGTCGCGTCGTTCCCGAACAAAAACAAAGTAGTGGCATCACTGTCGAAACTGAAATTCTTGGTGACTATTGACCCGCTCAATACTGAAACCGCGAATTTCTGGCAAAACCACGGTGAATTTAATGATGTCGATCCATCGAAAATTCAAACCGAGGTATTCCGCTTGCCATCCAGTTGTTTCGCTGAAGAAAACGGTTCTATCGTTAACTCCAGCCGCTGGCTGCAATGGCACTGGAAAGGTGCTGATGCGCCGGGCGAAGCATTGAACGATGGCGCTATTTTGGCCGGTATCTTTAGTCGTCTGCGTGATATGTACCGCCGCGAAGGTGGTGCCGTGCCAGAACAGGTGCTCAATATGACCTGGGATTATTTGACGCCAGACAATCCAGAGCCAGAAGAAGTGGCACAGGAAAGCAATGGTAAAGCGCTGGCCGATATTACCGATGCCGATGGCAAAGTTCTGGTCAAAAAAGGCGAGCAGCTCAGCACCTTTGCTCACCTGCGCGATGACGGCACCACCGCCAGTGGCTGTTGGATCTTTGCCGGTAGCTGGACACCCGCCGGTAACCAGATGGCACGGCGTGATAATGCTGATCCATCAGGTCTTGGCAATACGCTGGGCTGGGCATGGGCATGGCCGCTTAACCGCCGCATTCTGTACAACCGCGCGTCCGCTGATCCACAGGGTAAACCTTGGGATCCGAAACGCCAGTTACTGGAGTGGGATGGTGCCAAATGGGGCGGCGTCGATATTCCAGATTACAGCGCTGCTGCACCGGGCAGTGATGTCGGGCCGTTCATTATGCAGCCTGAGGGCATGGGACGTCTGTTTGCCATCGACAAAATGGCAGAAGGGCCATTCCCGGAACACTATGAGCCATTCGAAACGCCGCTGGGCACCAACCCGCTGCATCCGAATGTGATATCCAACCCAGCCGCGCGCGTCTTTAAAGATGATCTGGCTGCCATGGGTTCTCATGAGCAGTTCCCGTATGTCGGCACCACTTATCGTCTGACAGAACATTTCCACTACTGGACTAAGCATGCGCTGCTCAATGCTATCGCTCAGCCAGAACAGTTTGTGGAAATTGGCGAAAAACTGGCGGCGAAAAAGGGCATTAAGCAGGGCGATACCGTGAAAGTCAGCTCCAACCGCGGCTATATCAAAGCCAAGGCAGTGGTGACCAAACGTATTCGTACGCTGAATGTTCATGGGCAGGAAGTTGACACTATTGGTATCCCGATCCACTGGGGTTACGAAGGGGTGGCGAAAAAAGGCTTTATTGCCAATACCCTGACACCGTTTGTCGGTGATGCTAATACACAAACGCCAGAGTTTAAGGCGTTCCTGGTCAACGTGGAAAAGGTGTAACGGAGAGAACCTATGTCACTGCAAACTCAAGACATTATCCGGCGCTCCGGCACCAATTCCCTTACGCCGCCGCCACAGGATCGTAACCACCAGCAAGAGGTGGCCAAGCTTATCGACGTCACCACCTGTATCGGCTGCAAAGCCTGTCAGGTGGCCTGTTCGGAGTGGAACGACATTCGTGATGAAGTGGGCCATAACGTCGGGGTGTACGATAACCCCGCCGATTTGACCGCCAAGTCATGGACGGTAATGCGTTTTTCTGAAGTTGAAGACGAAGAGAGCGGCAAGCTGGAGTGGCTGATCCGTAAGGATGGCTGCATGCATTGTGCTGATCCGGGCTGTTTGAAAGCCTGCCCGTCAGAAGGCGCTATCATTCAGTATGCGAATGGTATTGTCGACTTCCAGTCAGAGCATTGTATCGGTTGTGGTTACTGCATCGCTGGTTGCCCGTTTGATGTCCCGCGCATGAACAAAGACGACAATCGGGTATACAAATGTACTCTGTGCGTCGATCGCGTCGGTGTGGGTCAGGAACCTGCCTGTGTGAAAACCTGCCCGACCGGGGCGATTCACTTTGGTACTAAAGAAGCGATGAAAGAAGTGGCCGCAGGCCGGGTTAGCGAACTGAAAACGCGCGGCTTTGATAACGCCGGGTTATATGACCCAGCAGGTGTTGGGGGCACCCACGTGATGTATGTGCTGCATCATGCGGATAAACCTCAGCTTTATCATGGTTTGCCGGAGAACCCGACCATCAGCCCGACGGTCACTTTCTGGAAAGGCATCTGGAAACCACTGGCCGCGATTGGCTTTGCCGCGACCTTTGCCGCCAGTATCTTCCACTACGTGGGTGTCGGCCCGAATCGGGTTGAAGAAGAAGAGGAGGAAGACGATAAACCGGATTCCGCATCTTCCGATACCGCATCCAAGGCTCCTGAGCCTACCACCGCTGAACACTCAGACGACGGGGAGACGCGGAAATGAGAAAAGAAAAGCGTATCCAGCGCTACAGTGCGCCGGAGCGAATCAACCATTGGATAGTGGCTTTTTGTTTTATATTAGCTGCCATCAGTGGGCTTGGGTTCTTCTTCCCATCATTTAACTGGCTGATGAATATTTTTGGTACGCCGCAGTTGGCGCGCATCCTTCACCCCTTCGCCGGGGTGATTATGTTCGCCGCCTTCCTCATCATGTTCTTCCGTTACTGGAAACATAACCTGATCAACAAGGAAGACCTGGAGTGGGCTAAAAATATCCATAAAATTGCCATGAATGAGGAAGTGGGTGATACGGGGCGCTATAATTTTGGTCAGAAATGCGTATTCTGGGCTGCTATTATCAGCCTGGTGTTATTGCTGGCCAGTGGCGTGGTGATTTGGCGGCCTTACTTTGCGCCCTCTTTCCCGATCCCACTGATTCGTCTGGCGCTGTTGGTGCATTCATTGGCCGCGGTAGGATTGATTATCGTGATTATGGTGCATATTTATGCCGCCCTATGGGTGAAAGGCACCATTACCGCGATGGTAGAAGGTTGGGTACCCGCAGCATGGGCTAAAAAGCACCATCCGCGTTGGTATCGCGAGGTCAATGCCAAAAGGCAGCTTCAGAACAAACAGGAAGAGAAACCCTGATGAGTATTCGCATTGTCCCTAAAGATCAATTAGGTAAACAGAGCGAAAAAGGTACAACGGCGGGGAATATCCCGCCGTTACTTTTCGCGAATTTAAAAAGCCTGTATACCCGGCGCACCGAACGTTTACAGCAGTTAGCGCTGGATAATCCACTGGCTGACTATCTGGATTTCGCCGCCAAAATTACCCAGGCGCAGCAAAAAGCGCTGCATGACCACCCGCTGGTGTTGGATATGCAGACTGAGTTGGCACAATCTGCGGCCAGTGGTAAACCGCCGCTAGATTTGAGTGTTTTTCCGCGCACCGATCACTGGCGCAAGCTGTTATCAGCACTGATTGCCGAGTTACGCCATGATGCCCCCGACCATATCGTGGCGGTGCTGGATAATCTGGATAAGGCATCAGTACATGAGCTGGAATTGTACGCAGATGCACTGTTAAACCGCGAATTTGCAGATATTGGCAGCGAAAAAGCGCCCTTTATCTGGGCTGCGCTATCCTTGTATTGGGCGCAGATGGCGAGCCAAATTCCTGGCAAAGCGCGGGCCGAATATGGTGAACATCGCCAATTCTGCCCGGTGTGCGGCAGTATTCCTGTTTCCAGTGTGGTACATATCGGTACGCAAAACGGTTTACGTTATTTGCACTGCAACTTGTGTGAAAGCGAGTGGCATGTGGTGCGGATTAAATGCAGTAATTGCGAGCAGACCCGTGATTTGAACTACTGGTCGCTAGACACCGAATTAGCCGCCGTGAAAGCGGAAAGTTGTGGTGATTGTGGCACTTACCTGAAAATCTTATATCAGGAAAAAGACCCGCTGGTAGAAGCGGTGGCAGATGATTTGGCTTCGCTGATTCTTGATGCCAAGATGGAAGGCGAAGGGTTTGCCCGTAGCAGTATTAATCCCTTTTTGTTTCCCGGGGAATAAATAGGTCTACAGGTGAGTAAGTTATCGGTTACGAATCTCCCCCATTAATATTTATTGTGCTGAAGATAAAAGTATCATTCAGCACAATAAAATAACCGAAAGTTAGTTGTCACCAAACAAGTCACGGGTATAAACTTTATCTTTTACATCATTTAATATATCAATCATCCGGTTACTTATGATTATATCGGACTCTTTCTTAAATTTATCTAAGTCAGTCAATACTCGAGAGTTAAAAAACTCAGATTCTTTTAGTGTAGGTTCATAGATAATAACTTCAATACCTTTCGCTTTAATACGTTTCATGATCCCTTGAATACTAGATGCTCGGAAGTTATCAGATCCGCTTTTCATTATGAGACGATAGACACCAACAATCTTTGGTTTATGTTGCAGGATTTCTGCTGCTATAAAATCTTTTCGTGTTGTATTGGACTCTACGATAGCATTAATAATGTTTTGTGGGACATGGCGATAATTTGCCAGGAGTTGCTTAGTATCCTTAGGTAAGCAATAGCCACCGTAGCCAAACGATGGATTGTTATAGTGTGTCCCAATTCTAGGGTCCAGACATACCCCATCGATAATTTGACGTGTATTTAAACCATGGGAGGCCGCATAAGTATCAAGTTCATTAAAGTAGGAAACCCGCATAGCTAAATAGGTATTTGCAAAGAGTTTTATCGCCTCAGCTTCAGTGGAATCAGTAAACAGAGTTGATATATTTTCTTTAATTGCGCCCTCTTTTAATAAGTTAGCAAATACTTCAGCGCGCTGGGAACGTTCACCCACAACAATACGGGAAGGGTGCAAGTTATCATAGAGAGCGCTCCCTTCTCGTAAGAATTCAGGCGAGAAAATAAGATTATCACAACCAAGATTTTTTTTTGTTTTTGTCGTATAACCTACTGGCACAGTTGATTTTATAATCATAACAGCATCAGGATTAATAGTCATAACATCCTGAATGACGGCTTCAATAGATGTAGTATTAAAATAATTAGTTTCAGGATCGTAGTCGGTAGGGGTAGCAATAATAATATAACTTGCTCCCTCATAAGCTTCATGCTTATCTAGCGTGGCTCGAAAATTAAGCGATTTATTTTTTAAAAAATCTTGTAACTCAGAATCAACAATTACAGATTCTTTGCGATTAAGCATCGAAACTTTTTCTGGAATAATATCTAACGCTACGACTTCATGATATTGCGAAAGTAAAATACCATTAGATAAACCTACATAACCTATACC
>NZ_CACVAD010000008.1 GCF_902726545.1 Yersinia artesiana
GGTGCGTCCGAATGGACTCGAACCATCGACCCCCACCATGTCAAGGTGGTGCTCTAACCAACTGAGCTACGGACGCACATCATACTCTTGGCATTCTAATAACTTGGCACTTTAATAATAAGATTGGTGCGTCCGAATGGACTCGAACCATCGACCCCCACCATGTCAAGGTGGTGCTCTAACCAACTGAGCTACGGACGCAATACCTAACTCTTATTATTCGCCATCAATGCTGACAGCGGGGACGAATATTAACGAGCCGCCCGTCCTCTGGCAAGGGGAAAAACATAATATTCACCGCAAACTCACGTAATTGCTGCGCTTTTACTCATTGCGCTGTTTTTTTCTCCAGCTTTTCTTATTTGGTAGGGCATTAATCACTGAGGTGAGCGTCAGCAATTAATGCCCATAATGACAAGCGCTTAGTGAGCGGCTTTTTGCAGAATAAAAGCCGCTGGCTGTTTTTGTAACCAGCGGATGCGCAGCGCCATCAATATAGCTGCCGAAGTCAGGCCGATAACGAAGCCTATCCAGAAACCACTTGGCCCCATCGCTGGCACAATATAATCGGTCAACCCGAGTAAATAACCACTCGGTAGTCCCAACAACCAATAGGCGGTGAAAGTAATAAAGAAGATCGAGCGAGTATCTTTATAACCGCGTAATACGCCGCTGCCGATCACCTGAATCGCATCAGATAATTGGTAAAGTGCCGCCAACAACATCAAGTGTGAGGCCATGACCACAACTTCAGGTGTCTTGTTATAGAGCAGCGCGATATGTTCGCGGAACACCACCGTAAATATCGCGGTGACACATGCCAGCATTAACCCCACCGCAATACTGGTATACGCGGCCACTCTGGCGTTTTCAACTGACCCTTGCCCCAGACGGAAACCGACACGAATGGTCGCGGCGACACTCAATGACATCGGTAACATAAACATCAATGAACTGAAGTTGAGGGCAATCTGGTGCCCGGCCACGGCGACAATACCCAGCGGAGAAACCAGTAATGCGACGACCGCAAACAAAGTCACTTCGAAAAACAGCGCCAGCGCAACCGGCAGCCCAAGACCCCCGAGGCGTTTCATCACTTGCCAGTCCGGTGCGGCAAACCCTTTTTCCAGTTTGATATCTTGCTGTGAGCGGGCGCGAGTGACATACCAACGCATCATTAAAAACATCACCCAATAAACCGTTCCGGTAGCCACCCCGCAACCGACACCGCCTAATGCCGGAGCACCGAATTTACCGTAGATGAAGATATAGTTAACGGGGATATTGACCAACAGGCCAATAAAACCAATCACCATCCCCGGCTTGGTTTTAGATAATCCTTCGCACTGATTACGTAGCACCTGGAAAAAGAGATAGCCTGGCGCGCCCCACATAATGGCATGCAGGAAACCAACGGCCTTATCAGCCAGCACCGGATCAATGTCGTGCATCTGCTTAATTACGTGGTCGCTATTATAGATGACCACCATAATTAACACCGAGACACAGGATGCCAGCCAAAAGCCCTGTCTGACTTGATGAGCAATTTGGTTGCGGCGTCCGGAGCCATTAAGTTGGGCAACCGTTGGCGTCAATGCCAGCAATAACCCATGACCGAATAATATGGCGGGTAACCAGATAGAGGTCCCTACCGCCACCGCAGCCATATCGGTTGCACTGACCGAACCGGCCATAATAGTGTCAACCACACCCATGGCCGTTTGGGACAATTGCGCGATAACAACAGGAATAGCGAGAGCCAATAAGCTACGCGCTTCGACGATATACTTCTGCACGTATGCACCTTTATCTACCCATCGTCCTTGAAGATGTATGGGTATAACCTAGTTATAAGTTCAGTAGTGATAATTTATCGCTTTGTAGCCGATAAATAAAATAGCGGGAAAACATAATACTCTTGGAGCACGAAGAGTATAAAAGATTGTACCTCCTCGCCGAGCTTAAGCAATCCTTGTCATTCAGTTTCAATGAAATAACACGAATACAGATTTTTAGTCTAAGTGGTTTGGTTTTCCTTATCTTCTGAGGCAAAATCAGGGCAGTGAAACTTTTCTTCTACAGACTTTTTTACAGATAAGAGGCATGGCGTATGTTTACCGGTATTGTTCAAGGCACCGCGCCAGTGGTTGCCATTGACGAGAAATCCAACTTCCGCACCCATGTGGTTGAAATGCCAAGTGAAATGTTGCCTGAATTAGCATTAGGTGCTTCAGTGGCCCACAATGGCTGCTGCTTGACAGTGACTGAAGTAAACGGAAATCGAGTCAGTTTTGATTTAATGAAGGAAACCCTGCGTATTACCAATTTGGGTGATATTAAAGTCGGGGATGTGGTTAATCTGGAGCGGGCCGCTAAATTTAGTGATGAAATTGGCGGGCATCTCATGTCCGGTCATATTATTTGTACCGCGGAAATAGCCAAAATATACACCTCAGAAAATAATCGTCAGATCTGGTTTCGTATGCCCAGCGACGATTTAATGAAATATGTATTACACAAAGGTTTTATCGGTATTGATGGCATCAGCCTGACTATCGGTGAAGTGGTGGGTAACCGTTTTTGCGTCCATTTGATTCCGGAAACACTGGCGCGAACCACATTAGGTAAAAAGCGCTTAGGGCATCGGGTGAATATTGAAATAGATCCACAAACACAGGCTGTAGTGGATACCGTTGAGCGGGTATTAGCGCAACGTGAAATTGCGCAGGTAGCTGCAGTGGCTGAAAAAGTCGCTCGCGCATAGAATAATAAAAGGCAGGGCTGCTGTGCTCCTGCCTTTTTAAAAAAGAATAACTTTAGATGTTAACGAGCAACCCGAATACCGCCTTCTACTCCATTGGGGCTGAATAATACCTGCCACAATTGAATATCTCTGGCGCGGAATGCACCGGCACAGGCATTCAGATAATAGCTAAACATCCGCTCAAATCGAGGCGAGTAATTCTCAGCTAATTTTGGCCATGCGGCTTGGAAACGTTCATACCATGCCATCAGTGTTCGGTCGTAATCGGCGCCAAAATTATGCCAGTCTTCCATGATGAAATAAGGCTCGCTGGCTTTGGCAATATGTTGTACCGATGGCAGACACCCATTGGGGAAAATATATTTATCAATCCATGGGTCAACACTCAGGTCAGTACGATTAGCACCAATGGTATGCAGCAGGAATAAACCGTCAGGTTTTAAATTACGCTTAACCACCTCAAAATAGGTGTTGTAATTTTTGGGGCCGACATGTTCGAACATTCCCACCGAGACTATACGATCAAATTGTTCGTCCAGGTCGCGATAATCTTGCAGTAAAATAGTGACATCCAACCCTTCGCAGCGTTCTTGTGCCAATTTTTGCTGTTCAGCTGAAATAGTGACACCTGAAACCGATACCCCGAAATGGCGCGCGGCGTAAGCGGCAAGCCCGCCCCAGCCACAACCAATATCGAGCAGTTTCATGCCCGGCGCTAATTGCAGCTTTTCACAGATCATCTGCAATTTATTTTCCTGCGCTTGCTCAAGGGTGGTCGCATCTTTCCAATAGGCGCAGGAATATTGCATATTGGGGTCGAGCATTAGACTAAATAGATCATTACCAAGATCGTAATGTTCCTTACCGACAATCCAGGCTCGTTTCTTTGATTGCAAATTAATAATACGTGCGGCGGCAATGCGTAAAGTATCTTTGAGATGGTGTGGAAGTTGATGCTCCAGGCCAGCCCTGAGAACGCGTTGGAAGAAAATATCCAGCCGATCGCATTCCCACCAGCCGTCCATATAACTCTCACCTAATGCCAAAGATCCTTCTTGTAATACCCGCTTAAAGAAGTCTGGGTTATTAACTCTAATGTCGAAGGGGCGTGAGCCATTGATTTCAATATCCGCCCGGTTCAGCATTTCTTGCACAATGCGAAACCACGGATTTTCTTGAATACTCTGGTCTTCTATACAGGATGAACTCATAGCTTCTCCATCACTTTCTTCTGACTTATGACCCGCGATAAAATCTATATGCGCAGATACATACCAATAAAGTTGGTGTCTGGTATCCATTACGGACAGAGGAAGATTAAGAAGAAACCCTAATTTAGGGTTACTCATCCATAAGAGTAAATGTGACGCAATCCACGCGTCCAGCAAGTGCTTAAGATAATGCTTTTTTTAAATGATATTCTAATTGGTTAAACCGAGTATAGGCCTGCCGGGAAGCTTTCTCAATACTAAATCTTTCCCGGCCGAGATTCCGCTTAGTGACTATTTCTGTTGAGAATTATGACTCTTCGCAAATATAGTCAGACTTGTTAGTCTGGGTTTTATTATTCCGCAACGCATAGCAATGAATGCCATATCCCAATGCAGCTAACACAACCGTTGTCAGCATCACAGTGACGGTTGCCAACAACGGTTGGCTGATATAGGCCGACACCAGCATGCTGGCAATAAAACACAAGCCCAGTTGCAGTGTGTTTTGCAACGCTGCTGCTTTACCCGTATTGGCGGGAAAGGGCGTTAATGCATTTGCTACGATAATAGGGTAGCAGGCACCATTCACAAGCGCCATTAAGCAGAACGGAATAAGTAAGGTCACCAGTGTGGGTGTCGTCATCGTTGCTATCAGATAGAGTGCAATCATACTGATAGCATAACCGGCCAATAGCCACGGTAGCAGGGTGTTGCCCTTCATTCGACTCAATGCACTACGACAACCAAATCCCCCCAGTAGAAAGGCCAATGTTTGTGGAACATAACTCAAACCAATGACATTCGGGCTATATCCCATATCGCCTAAAATAAACGGTGAACCCGTTAACCAGGCGAAAAATCCGGCGCTGCATGCAGCAAACATCATCACGTTGCCGCTGAATACCGGCGATTTCAGCAACTGCCAGAAACTAATGGCGTTTTTGTTTTTATCTACGTTATCCGGCGCTGTTTTTTTCCGTTCCTTAAGCAAAGCAGTCGGAATCAGTAGCAGCAGGGTAATCGCCAATAGCACGACAAAAATTGAGCGCCAGCTGAAATGGTTTAATAACCAGGCACCCAGTAATGGCGCGAGCGCAGGGGATAACGCCACTAAGGGCATAATGGTTGCAAATACCCGGTTGGCCTTGCCGTCGCGATAGCGATCGACCACTAAGGCTTGCCAACTCACTGCCGCGGAACACACCCCCACCGCCTGAATAAAGCGCAAAACCAATAACTGCGCTGCAGTTTCAACCCATAAAACCCCCAGGCAGCCGATGGCAAATAATCCCAATCCTGCTAATAGCACTGGTTTGCGACCTATTTTATCCGAAACCGGCCCCCAGATAAGTTGGGCGATAGCGAAACCGGCGAGAAAGATACTGAGGCTGGCGCTGATGGATCCAGCGGAGGTTTGGAGTTCTTGTTGCATGGCACCAAATGCGGGCAAATACATATCAGTGGCCAGATACCCCAACATGCTCAAACCGGCCAGATAGAACATAAAACTCGATGTCGTTTTCATTATTGTTTCTCATTATATCCTTCGTCTTTGAAAGCGCAGGGGGTAGCTGCCTACCTGTGGCTCCAATGACTTTGGCTAAATTATAGTTTTGCAGGTAAAACTTTTGTTATTGAAAATTAATAGCGGGGGGCATTCTAGCGGCGCGATATTCGGTTGTGAAACGGTAATATTTGCGCCATGCTATCAAAAATATTGATAGTAAATATTTCGTCTAAGAGAAGCGCCAAACCATGTGGTCAGAATATTCATTGGATGTCGTCGATGCGGTTGCCCGAACGGGAAGTTTCAGTGCGGCCGCTCAAGAATTGCACCGCGTGCCGTCTGCGATAAGTTATACCGTGCGTCAATTGGAGGAGTGGTTGGCTGTGCCGCTGTTTGCGCGCCGTCATCGGGATGTCGAATTGACCGAAGCAGGCAAGATTTTTATTAAAGAAGCCCGCGATGTTATCAAAAAAATGAATGGCACACGCCGTCAATGTCAACAAGTGGCGAATGGTTGGCGCGGGCAGCTAAATATCGTGATCGATAAAATCGTCAAACCACAGCGTAGCCGCCGATTAGTGTTGGATTTTTATCGCCATTTTCCTGATATCGAATTGCGGGTGCGTTATGAAGTCTTTAACGGCGTTTGGGATGCGTTGGTGGATGGGCAAGCGGATATGGCCATTGGCGCGACTCGTGCTATCCCAGTTGGCGGGCGGTTTGTCTTCCGCGATATGGGTTTTTTGACCTGGCAATGTGTGGTCAGTGTTAATCACCCTTTAGCGCAGTTAACCGGGCCGCTTAGTGATGATCAGTTGCGGCCTTATCCCTCCCTCTGTTTAGAGGATACTGCGAGAAATTTGCCGAAACGAGATACCTGGACGTTAGATAACCAACAGCGATTAGTGGCACCGGACTGGCTGACGGGCATAGACTGCCTGTGTGAGGGGTTATGTATTGGCATGGTGCCCACTCATATGGTATCGCCCCTGATTGCACAAGGGAAACTGACAGCTTTAACACTCGACGAACCCTTACCTGATAGCCCGTGCTGCTTGACGTGGGAGCAGAATAGCCATTCCCCGGCCTTAGCCTGGATGTTGGAATATTTGGGTGACAGTGTCACGTTAAATGATGAGTGGTTAAGAGATGACAATGGCTCGGTTGATGAGAAACGGCAGGAGTAGCAGCCGGCAACAGGGTGCTACCGGCAGGCTAAGTGTGCTGCGACGATAATCGTGTTTAGCGACGATAATCGCGGAATGGGCCATCAGCAACAGAGCGGCGTTCGACCAATTTGGGATGTACTTCAATGGTTTGAGGATCTTCGCGTTTGCTGACAATTCTGTCGAGCAACATCGCAAAAGCCGTTTCACCCAATCGCTCTTTCGGCTGATGAATGGTGGTCAGTGCTGGTGAGAAATAACGGGCATTACGCACATTGTCATACCCGATCACCGAAATATCTTGTGGCACTCGCAAACCTAATTCATCTGCGGCACATATCGCGCCCATCGCCATAATATCACCACCACAGAATACAGCAGTTGGACGATGCTTTTGCGTCAGAATTTGATGCATGGCTTTATAGCCGGATTCTGGCTCAAAATCACCTTGAACCACCCATTCTTCTCGCAGGGTGATATTGGCCTCCTCTAACGCTTTCAGAAAGCCCTGATGACGACCACCACCGGTATTACGCGATAACTGACCGGGGATAGCCCCGATATCGCGATGACCGCGCTCAATAAGATAACGGCCAGCTAAATAACCGCCTTCGAATGCATTATCAATAATCGAGTCGGTAAAATCGCCACGGGCAGTACCCCAGTCCATCACTACCATCGGGATATTGCGATAATCTTCTAACATCCCCAGCAGTTGCTCTGGATATTCAGAACACATCACCAGCAATCCATCGACACGTTTTTGTGCCAACATCGCCAAATAGGCTTTTTGCTTGTCAAGATTATTATGAGAGTTACATAAAATCAGGGTGTAACCTTTGCTATAACAGCTATTTTCGACCGCTTCGATCACTTCAGCAAAATAGGGGGCTTCGCTGGATGTCGCCAACAAGCCAATTGATTTAGTGTGATTGACTTTCAAACTGCGGGCCACCGCGCTCGGTGAATAATGCAGTTCTTTAATGGCCGCCCACACTGCGGCCTTGGTGTCTTCGGCGACGAAACGAGTTTTGTTGATAACGTGCGAAACGGTGGTAGTAGACACACCCGCGTGTTTGGCCACATCTTTAATCGTTGCCATAAAAAGAATGACTCCTAAGCTCACCTGTTACAGCAGGTAAGTATTATGTTAATCGTTTGCCTACATGACTCGAACACCGCTCAGACAGAAACAAGATAGTAGGCTGGAGAGCTAAGTCAGATGGTCGTCTGAGAGTATTTATTAGACGTTATTAGTCGGCATACAGTTGTGAACTGCGAATTTTGGCTGATCTGGAGGAAAAGTGGAAGAGGTAATCAATGTTATAAAGTGCGTAATGAGCACAAGATTTTTTTTCTTAACTGTGGGAAAATAATTTAACGCACTAATTATGTGCCTTTACCCTACTATACTTTAAATAGTTCGAGCGAGTGAAGTTGGCCAACGCACATGCTATTTGAAGTATAACGCGTATAAAAATTAACCGACTGAGGAGTTCTTATGGATACCAATCTGAAAATGTCGCTGATTACGACTGTTGGTGCGCTGGCGATGATTATTGTCTTTAGCTTCGTGGCGGTCATGAATTAATTAAGCCGCAAGCCGGTGTGCAGTGATAAGTAGGGCGGTTAACCCGCCCTTAATTATTTTAACTGGTAATACGATGACGTAGCTTTTTGGGTTTTTCGCCTTATCAGGCTAAGTTTTTCTCAACAAAAGACCAATTCACCAGCGCCCAGAAATTCTCCAAATATTTTGGTCGCGCATTACGATAATCAATATAGTAAGCGTGTTCCCACACATCCACAGTTAACAACGGCTTATCAGCGGTCGTCAGCGGTGTCGCCGCATTTGATGTGCTGACAATAGCCAAAGTACCATCTGTTTTCTTGACCAGCCAGGTCCAGCCTGCACCAAAGTTTTTCACTGCCGCATCGGTAAATTGCGCTTTAAATTCAGCGAAAGAACCAAAGGACTGATTAATGGCCTCAGCGACTTTGCCAGTTGGCTCACCGCCACCATTTGGTGACAAACAGTGCCAGTAGAAAGTGTGGTTCCAGACTTGGGCTGCATTGTTAAAAATACCGCCACTGGAGGTTTTGACAATTTCTTCCAAGGATTTACCTGCAAACTCAGTATCCTTGATCAGGTTATTGAGATTCACCACATAGGTATTGTGGTGCTTGCCATAATGGTATTCCAGTGTTTCAGCCGAAATGTGCGGTTCCAATGCATTTTGTGCATAAGGTAATGCCGGTAATTCAAAAGACATAGCTCTCTCCTTTCGGGGTTGCTCAGGGTGTTTGCTCCTCAAATCCAATCATGAATTTTTGCTAAAATGAGGCGAGGAGCGGTTAAAATCGTAATTGTTGTATTTTTGTTGTGGGTATTAATCTTAACAATTTTCGCCAAAAATGACAGAGATAACCACAGTATTAGATGGGATATTAAGTGAAAGTGATACGTGATGTCATGGGAGTGAAGGGCATGCTGAGCGTCAGCACCCGATAGACCGGGTGCTGATGCTGGGATTAGCGGATAGTTTTCGGTGTCACAACACGACGAGCGCCGACATAGTGATCTTGCCAGTAGTCATTATCTAGCATGCTGATACGAATTTCTTCACCGGTGCGTGGTGACTGGATAAATTTGCCGTTGCCTAAATAAACGCCGACATGATCAGCAACACCGCGATTAGCAATATTGAAGAACACTAAATCACCGCTTTCTAATTCAGCGCGCTTAACCGGTGCTGCATCACGCAAATGATACATTTCATTAGCAGTACGTGGCATTTTTATTCTGATGACATCTTTGTAGGCGTAGTAAATAAGCCCGCTGCAATCAAAACCGGTATTAGGGGAGGTGCCACCCCAGCGATAAGGTTTGCCCACTTGCTTCATCAGTTTGCTCATTGCGGTTTGTTTGGCATGCTGGTAGCGCTTTTTATGCGCAGAGCTGAGCTTTATTTTATTATTTGCCGCTAATTCAGTATTCGCTTTACCTTGGACTTTATTGCGCTGGCGGCCATAAGCCACTTTTTCTGTTTTGTTAACCGCAGCCTTTTTATTGGCAGCCGTTTTAATATTCGTTTTTTTGCTGGCAGGTTTACTGACTTCCTGTGTTTTCTTCTTAATGGTTTTGCTGGCAGTGGCTGTCGTTTTCTTTTTATCGCTGTTGGCCGCTATTTTATTTGTCATGCTTTTACTGCTGGTTTTATTGCTATCAACTTTGGCTTTTTTAATATTCTTATCAGCTTTACGTTTTTTACGGTCATCAGGACTGGCCTGACTAACCTGGCCTTTCTTTTGCTCAGCCGAGACGTGAGCCTGCGGCGACGCATGCGCGAGGTTTAGAAATAGCTGGGTAAACAGCAGCACAAACAGCGTAAGTATTAAACGCATAATAACGCTACCAACCTTGGCCCTGAAATGAATACGAAGAGTCACAGTATTGCCGAAACTCCGGATATAAAAAAGCAGAGAGCTACAGGATTTTAGTCGATATTGTGAGAAAACGTTAATGGCGTCGCAATTGTCGTTTTTTCACACGGCTAATGGACTTAAATCAACCATCCGTCAACGAGTTAGTCGGCCCGAATTTCGGGTATCCCTTCGTGAAGATAATAATGAAGAGAGGGGATCAAAAATGTTATTCTAAATGCACATATTTGTAGCTGACAATATAACCCTTTGTTGACCGGGTAAAGCCCCTGCAAAAGATGGCGTTTTATTCCAGTGGTGACAGTCGCTACAATAGGCCGGACGCAATAATAAAATAGCCCTAATGGATAGGTTCTAAGTATTGTAGCCACTAAATGGCTTGAGGAAGCAAGAAATGACGACGATTGATAAAATTCAGCGCCAGATAGCAGAAAACCCAATCCTGCTTTACATGAAGGGCTCACCAAAGCTGCCAAACTGCGGTTTTTCTGCTCAGGCTGTGCAGGCGCTATCTGCTTGTGGCGAACGCTTTGCTTACGTTGATATTCTGCAAAACCCGGATATCCGTGCTGAGCTGCCAAAATACGCTAACTGGCCAACCTTCCCACAACTGTGGGTTGACGGTGAATTAGTGGGCGGTTGCGACATCCTGATGGAAATGTATCAGCGTGGCGAACTGCAACAACTGTTGAAAGAAACTGCCGATAAATACCGTTCTGCAGAAGAAAAACCCGCAGCAGAGTAATGTGCTGGCAGGTTAAGTAACAAACAAAAAGGTGGCTTTCAGGCCACCTTTTTTAATAGTGAAGTTGCTATTACTGATATGAGTTACGTTACGCAGATTCAGCCGCTGGCACTGGCCAGCCACCCAGTTTTTTCCAGCGATTGACCAACTCACAGAATAATTTCGCCGTTTGCATTGTATCGTACAAAGCAGAGTGAGCCTGGCTGCTATCAAACGGAATACCTGCCGTCAGGCATGCTTTTGCCAATACGGTTTGCCCCAGAACCAGCCCACTAAGTGCTGCGGTGTCAAAAGTGGCAAATGGGTGGAACGGGTTACGCTTCAAGCTGGCGCGTTCAGCCGCGGCCATCACAAAGCTGTGATCAAAATGTGCATTATGTGCGACGATAATGGCGCGGTTACAACCTTGTTCTTTCAACCCTTTGCGCACGGCTTTGAAAATAGCATGTAACGCATCATGTTCACTCACTGCACCACGTAATGGGTTAGTGGGGTCTATTCCATTAAATGCCAGTGCTTCTGGTTGCAGGTTGGCACCTTCGAACGGATCCACATGAAAATGCAGCGTTTCATCAGGCAACAGCCAGCCATCCTTGTTCATTTGCAAGGTGACGGCGGCAATCTCTAATAATGCGTCGGTTTGCGCATTAAAACCGGCGGTTTCTACATCAATTACTACGGGATAATACCCACGAAAACGGCCACTCAGGGCGTTAAGGTCACTTTTATCTGCCATCAGTTTCTTATCTTCATCGAATTCAGCACGCATTATGTCAAATTTTGGCGTGGGATGCAGGGGGATATCGCGATGAGAAAAAAGGCACCGTGCAGGTGCCTTCTTGCTAATCAGTTTCCGAGGCCGTGCCCGGCACTTTTATTCTCGATTAGCTCTATTTTGTAACCGTCTGGATCTTCGACAAAAGCAATCACAGTATTTCCACCCTTGACCGGGCCTGCTTCACGGGTCACTTTGCCCCCAGCATGACGAATTTGGTCGCAGGTGGCAGCAACATCATCCACACCCAAAGCCAAATGACCGAATGCCGTTCCCATCTCGTAGCTGTCTACGCCCCAGTTATAGGTCAATTCGATCACTGAGCCTTCGCTCTCATCGCTGTAGCCGACAAATGCCAGTGAGTATTTATATTCGGTATTTTCACTGGTACGCAGCAAACGCATCCCTAATACCTTGGTGTAGAAATCGATGGAACGTTGCAGATCACCGACGCGGATCATGGTATGGAGTAGGCGCATAATACCCTCTGTTGCTATGTTGCCTGAAATGGTGGGCAAGAGTGAATGAAACTAAGTTTAAGTATAGCCTTGGTAATTAAATCAGTTCAATGGGTTACAGAAAATGAATAGACTGCAAATGATAACGGCCAGGCATATTGCCTGACCGCGAGCATCAATTGATTCACAAATAAGCAGGATTACAGCGTTGGATAGTCGGTATAACCCTTAGCGCCACCGCCGTAGAAGGTTTCACCGTCAGGCTCATTCAGTGGTGCATTTTGCTGCAAACGCTCAACCAGATCAGGGTTGGCAATATAGCTGCGGCCAAAGGCAACGGCATCAATAAAGCCTTTCTCAATCAGGTTTTCGGCTTTTTCTGCGGTATAAGCACCTGCGCCGATAATCACCCCTTTGAAGCGGGCACGCACAGCATCGCGGAATGCATCTGAATAAGGTTTACCGCCGGCCCAGTCTGGCTCGGAAATGTGCAGATAAGCGATATGGCGTTTATTTAACTCTTCAACCAGATACAGCGCCGCTTCTTCCTGATCTTCACCATTATCCAAACCATTGAACGGCCCTAAGGGTGAAATACGGATACCAATATGCTCAGCGCCCCATTCGGCCACAGTGGCATCAACCACTTCCAGGGTCAGGCGAGTGCGGTTTTCAATGCTGCCACCGTATTGGTCAGTACGCTGGTTTGATGCCGGCGACATGAATTGATGTAACAAATAGCCATGGGCTGCATGCAGTTCAATATAGTCAAAACCGGCTTCACGGGCATTAGCGGTTGCCTGACGGAAATCATTAACGATGCCTGGGATCTCTTCTGTTTCCAGCGCGCGTGGGGTAGAGCAGGGAACACGAACCCAGGCACCTGTTTCATCACGAACGGTGGTGCGGGTATCCGCGGCAATCGCTGAAGGTGCGACAGGTGCTTGTTGGCCTGGCTGTAAGCTGTTGTGTGAAATGCGACCCACATGCCATAACTGCACCGCAATATGGCCGCCTTCATCATGGACGGCTTGAGTGATTTTTTTCCAGGCGTTTAACTGCTCTTGAGTGTGTAACCCCGGAGCGCCAGCGTAGCCTTTCGCCTGGAAAGAAATCTGAGTTGCTTCAGTGATAATTAAACCAGCACTGGCGCGTTGACGATAATATTCAGCCATCAAAGGCGTTGGAATGTCACCTGGCTCAATACTACGCAAGCGCGTCAGTGGAGCCATAAATACACGGTTCGGCAATGTGAGCGCGCCAACCTTCAAAGGGGAGAACAGTTTAGCAGTCTTCATGGTGCGTCCTATATTAATAGACCAGTCAACTAGTGACTGGGTAAACCCTGAAAAATAACAAACATGAAATTCAGGATCATTGGATTATTGGGCTGGTTGTAAAATCAGTTCGATACTTTCTAGCGCACAGGTCAGCGGCGTAACTGATCGTTTCACCTTCGCTCGCAACGAAGCGCCCAGCCACAAGGCATAGAGCGTTTCTGCGGTTGCCGCAGGGGAAAGCGTAATACGCAAAGAGCCTTCTTCAATGCCGGCTTCGATGGCATCTTGCAAACGACCAATGACGCGAGCAGTGCCGATATCTAATGCATGACGCATAGGTTCGGATAAATCACTCACTTCGGCTGATAGTTTAACCGCCAGACAAGCATTGTGGCATTCACTGCCACAATAGTTAGCAATCGCTT
The DNA here is from genome assembly GCF_902726545.1 of Yersinia artesiana. Lineage (GTDB taxonomy): Bacteria > Pseudomonadota > Gammaproteobacteria > Enterobacterales > Enterobacteriaceae > Yersinia > Yersinia artesiana. The sequence goes on from NZ_CACVAD010000008.1 coordinate 13,776, forward strand.
GAGCAAAATAGTGCAGTAGATGGTGGCGCTTATCACCTTGCGAGTCGGTTAACAGGGCTGCCATCTGTGCATCATAGCGATCAAAATAGCGCTGTAGCATCGCCTCACCAAACACTTCCTTTGAGCGGAAATAGTGATAAAACGACCCCTTCGGAATACCCGCAGTCGTGAGTAACTGGCTCAGGCCCATACCATTAAAACCAAGGCGCAGGCTGAGGCTCTCACCGGTTGCCAGCAGGTGTTCACGGGTATCTACATGTGTATGTTGTATTTTGTTCATGCCTGAAAGCTTAATAGACCGATTGGTCTAGGTCAAGAAAAAAATGCCAGCGGGGGGCGCTGGCATCAATATAGATATCTATCGGCTATTTGTGTCTATTTTTTATTGCTTAACCTTAGCTTCGACATTTTTGTAGCAAATCCATTCCGGGTTGATATTCAGTTGTTTGAACATTCACCATCCCTAAAATAGTGTGGAAGAGATTATCTTGCGAAACTTCATCGTGTTGTGCGCTCTCGGACAAACACTGGCGATCAATGCCATAGTTTTTTGTATATTCGGGCGACAACCACATCAAAAAAGGTATATGTGTCTGCTGGCTGGGGGCGAACATATAGGGTGTGCCATGTAAATACATGCCATTTTCACCTAAGGATTCGCCGTGGTCAGAGAGATAAACCAGTGCAGTATTAAATCTATCAGTATGCTGTTGCAGTAATTTGATGGTGTTATCGAGCATCGCATCAGTATAAAGAATGGAATTGTCATAGGTATTGACCAGTTCCTGTGGCGTGCAATCCTGAATTTGGTTGCTATCACAAGTCGGCGCAAACTGACGTATTTCTGGCGTGGATCGGCGGTAGTAAGCCGGGCCGTGACTGCCCATCTGATGTAACACAATAACACCATCGCCTTGTAGCCCATTGATATAATTATCTAACTTGTAGAGCAATGCATTGTCCAGGCACACACCATTCTCGCAATCAGTGGTTAATTGCAACTGGGTCACGTCCTGATGAGGAATGCGATCGCAGGCACCTTTACAGCCACCATCATTTTCGCGCCACAACACATTCAACCCGGCATGGGCAAGAATATCCATCAAGCCTTCCTGATGGCTGGCAAGTGTTGCATCATAATTTTTACGCGGCATATTCGAGAACATGCAAGGTACGGAAACCGCGGTTTCAGTCCCGCAGGATGAGGCATTTTTGAAATAGGTCACATCCTGTTTTTTCAGTCGAGGATTGGTTTCCCGCTTATAACCCCCTAATGAGAAATTCTCAGCACGAGCGGTTTCGCCCACCACTAATATCACCAGTGTTTTCTTTGGTTGCCCGCTGATTAAGGGGCCTTTATGGGCATCTTCACCTATCGTTACTAATGCCATATTACTGGCAAAATATTTATGTTTGGCGAATTGAAAACTACCGCTGACAAAATTGGACGGTGTTAGCATTTTAACAATGCTTTTATTATTACGAATCAGAGAAGCGTAATCTTTATAAAACAGTGCCGCGATCAGCAGAATGATGACGACTGACGCCAGAATATTGGCGGCTCTTAACCCCAGCATATACCACCAGGGGCGCGTCACGCGGATACGCACGAAACAGATAATAATGGCGGGGAAAATACCTAATATCAGCAACCATAAAGCCATGCGCGGCGTGAAAAGGGCGGTGGCTTCCTGTGCGTTGGTTTCAAACGCATTTTGCATCATATTGGCGTCGATAACGGCACCATAACTGAACATAAAATAGTTGGCCGACGCACTCCCCAGCAGAAACAAAATAATGATTGGCTTACGCAGGACGGGTACCGCCAAAAGACTAAAAATAATATTAAGGGCGCAGAAAATCACCAGCGGAATAGTTGCGGCAAAGAAATAACTATCACTGCTGTCAAAGTGAATTAACGACCAGGCTTTATAAATAAACAGCGCATTCTGGAAAAGAGTAAAAAACAGTGCGGTGACTAAAATAAATACCAATCCGTTACACTGTAACTTATGTCGAACATTCATTGTTAAAATCAAACCCTAGTATTAACCAATTAACTGAATGCTACTGAATGAAACTTAAGATAACCTTAGCGGTTAGGGCATAGTGTGTAACGTGATTGGCAATAGGAACTTGCCAGTCTCACTGAAGCAGGCTTCAATTAAAGTGTCAGCAGCAGGAGAGGCGATTTGGCTCAGCAACTTGAGTTTTTTGACATCCCCAGCCCATGCCGTGGTATCTGCCAAACAGATGATCGCGGCTTTTGCCGTGGGTGTATGCGTAGCCGGGATGAGCGCTTTAATTGGATGAAAATGAGTGACCCGCAAAAGCGCGACGTCCTGCGGCTGTGTCGTCAGCGCCTGTTACGCTTACAGCGTGCCAACAAACAACCAGATGATCCCCTGCCAGAACAAGCTTCATTATTCTGATTCGTCATTCAGCCCCAATTCATTACGCAGGGAGGATTTAACCTTTCTGTCGGTTGTGTATGCTTAGGGCAGATAAACAAATGAGGTAGCTAATAATGGATACACGTAGCCAACTGGCCCCGCTTGGGCCTGAATTTTCTCGCATGATTTGCGGTTATTGGCGGTTGATGGAATGGGATATGACGCCGCAACAGTTGTTAGCTTTTATTGAGCAACATATTGAGTTAGGTATCACGACTGCTGATCACGCTGATATTTATGGCGGTTATCAATGCGAACAGGCATTTGGCCAGGCATTACGTCTTAAACCGTCCTTACGCAGCCAACTGGAATTAGTTAGCAAATGTGGCATTGCCACCACGGCCAAGCCAGAACATGCCTTGGGGCATTATATTACTGATCGTTCCCATATCATTGAAAGCGCGGAACAATCCTTAACTCATCTACATACAGATTATCTTGAATTATTGCTGATCCATCGCCCAGATCCATTGATGGATGCAGATGAAGTTGCTGAAGCATTCACTCAATTACACAAAAGCGGCAAGGTAAAACATTTTGGTGTTTCAAACTTTTCGCCGGCGCAATTCAGTTTATTGCAGTCACGCCTGCCATTCTCCTTGGTCACTAATCAGGTCGAGATTTCACCATTACATCAACCGGCCATTGTCGATGGGACACTGGATGCTTGCCAGCAGTTACGTATTAAGCCAATGGCATGGTCTTGTTTAGGGGGTGGGCGTTTGTTTAGCGACCCTGAATTCCAGACATTACGCAATGAGTTACAGACCATCGCTGATGAGATTGGCGCTGAAAGTATCGAGCAAGTGGTGTATGCCTGGGTACTGCGTTTGCCATCGGCACCCTTACCGATTATTGGTTCCGGCAAAATAGAGCGCGTTAAAACTGCCTGGGCATCGCTCTCCCTAACCCTGACTCGCCAGCAGTGGTTCCGTATCCGTCGTGCTGCGCTGGGTTATGACGTGCCTTAATTTTATCCATTGCGCCAGCGAGCCTCAGGCTGGTGCAACCTTGCTTTCTTCGCCCGGCGCCGCCATTTGCAACTGTGTTAGCGAACAATACAGCCGCCAGATAAGCCCGGCCAGTTCCCGGCCTGTAGCATCCGGATATTGCCCTAAAATAGCACTCATACGCTGCAATTCCTGCAACGTAGCTTGTAGTGAACTCGGCTGAACACCTTTCTCGGTCATACAGCCTTTCAGACAATGAATAGATACATCCCGCACGGCAGATAAAGGCGCAGCAGTGGTCTGCCAATCACGTAACTGCCAGACCACATGGCTGCAATTGAGCAGCACCATTCCCCAGCGGAGCAGCCACAGGCGTGCCGATTGATCTTTACTGAGATTGAGCTGATTGATGCGGTGATATATCAGTGATTCAAATTGATTTTGGCTTTGCTGCGGATGAGCACTAAGTTGATCGATAAAATCACGGCGTAACAGGCGAATGATACGCCGGCTTTTACGTTTATCTGAACTGGGGCGCAGTATCTGAAAAGCCACGCCGGCCAACATCACGCCAACTAACTTGCCAATATTATCATTGAGAAACTCTTGATAATCATAGCTGGGCGGGTTGGTGACACTCAGAAATGATCCCATAAAAACAATCAATTGCCCCCACAGGGAAGCATAAGCCGGATGCTGGAGTTTCATCATTTGCATGGTGATTAAAATGGGGAACAACACCACGGCAAATTGCCAAAAATCATCAATCTGCACCATGACACCAAATTTCAGAATAAAACAGCCAATCGAAAGCAAAATAATGGCTTTCACTAGCGTGGCAATGCTGTCAGTTGGCGAAGGGGTGGCAGAGTAGAGCACGCAACTGACCGCCGCTAATGACAAAGCAGCAGCGCCAGAACTCCACTGCGTATTTATCCAGAAGGCACAACCGATAACAATACAAACAAAGGTTCTCAGGCCGTTATAGGCAGCCTCATAGGTGTCGGTGTGGCGCGCCAGCGCGGTTACGGCAGGGGGCAGCAACATGCCGTTTTCCGGTTCTTTATCCAGTTGGGCCAGCCAGCGATTCACCTGCAAATATAACCAGCAAAAATGCCGCAAGCGTAACCAGAAGGCCCGATGACGATAATCAAACTCATCATGGGGTGCTATGTGTTGCAGGATTTTGGCTATCTGATATTTATCACAGCCAGGTTGTTGTAAAGCGGTTAGCAATTGAGCGAGAACAGCGGGCAGATTCGCCGGTGGCGATGGCCAGTTAACCAACATTCGGCGCAAACTGGTAATCACGCTGGTGATGCGTAACTGGCGATGCAAAATGAAATTCAATACATTATTGTGTCGTCGTAAGCGGTAGTGGCTCCAAAATGCCTGGATACGTAGCAGATTCATGGTGAGGATCTGACCAATCAACCCCTCATGGGAGGTGCGAATCTGTGGTGTTTGCTCGGTTTGCCACAGCAACTCGGCGTGTTCCAACAAGCGCGATTGCATACGGCGCAAGGATGTCAGCAGTGTTTCACCGTCTGAAGTGCTGGGGAGTAGCATCATCATCAGACCGCCACAGAGAATGCCGGTAATCACCTCACACACTCGGGCTTGGGCAATATCAAAAATTTGTTGTGTATCAGTGGTATTGACAGTAGAAAAGGCGATGATCGCGGTGGTATAACCGGCCAAAGCGAAAGCATAAGAAACGTTATTTTGATAGTGATTGGAGACAAAAGTACACAGGCCAATCCAGGCGGCAATGACAAAGGTGAATAACCAAGGGTCATTCAGGCAATGACCGGCAATGATCAGTGATGCGGCGGCACCAATCAGGCTGCCAATAACCCGGCCAATACTTTTGCTGATAACACCGCCAACCGTTGGAAAACTGACTACCGCCGCAGAAGTCATCGCCCAATAGGGCTCATCTAAATTCAGCGCAAACGCAATCCACAGCGATAAACACATTGCCAGCGAATTGCGCAGTGCATAACGCCACTGACCTGCATTCGCCTTGCCCCAAGGGGTTTGCTGCCATGAGGGAAAAGAGAGGCGCATGGTTTAATTTACCAGCGAAATGGTGCAGGTAGTGCCAGCAATCAAGGTGACATCGGGCGGAACATCCAGCAATTTAATTCTGACTGGAACACGTTGTGCCAGCCGCACCCATGGGACATTAGGTTTCACATCAACTAATAAATTTCCGCTGCTATCGACACTCTGGTCGTAAATGGCTCGGCCAATACTTTCTACCACTCCCCGTAAAGGAATGTTGCCATTATACAAAACAATCTTGGCTTCATTACCTTCTCTAATGTGTCGGAGTTTGGTCTCTTCGAAATAACCCATGACGTAAAATGAATCGGTATCTATTAGCGCAACTAATGGAGTACCGGTGGTGGCATAGTCGCCGACCCGAGTCTGTAAATTGGTAATATAGCCGTTGGCTGGAGCATAAATACGCGTTTTCCTGAGATTCCATTTCGCTTGTTCGAGGTTTGCCAACGCACCTTGATACGCAGCTTTCATGCTATTTGCACTTAAATTGGCAATATCCAGATCCTCACCTGAAATGGTATTTTTAGGTAAGTTTCGCCGACGTTCAGCTTCATGATTGGCTTTAGCCAGTTCAGCTTGCGCGCGCTCAAGGGCGGCTTGAGCATTATCCAGAGCCAACTGATAGGGTTGCGGGTCAATCACAAATAATAGGCTACCGGAGCTTACCAACTGGTTATCATGAACTAATATTTTAACCAACTGACCAGAGACCTCTGGCGTGATGCTGACCAATTCTGCCCGAACTTTGCCATCGCGAGTCCAGGGGGATTGCATATAATAATTCCACATCCACCAACCAGCACAGAGTGCAAGGGCGAATACGATGACAGAAGAGAAATATTTAAGAGACTGATGATTCATATCAATTTACCAACTGGCTAATATCCACAAAGAAACACTGACTGCAATGACAAAAATGGACAGATCCATTAATATTGGATGCCAGATGTCACCAGAGTAGATCCAATTCCGCAGCATATGATGGATCAATAGCCATAACACCAAACCTAGCATAACCGCCTTAAACATCGGCGGGAAATAGATAGAAGCACCTAAAACCAAGTCTGATAAGGGTGCCTTTGCGGATAATATAGATACATACATAAGGTTAATCCTTAAGAGGTAATTTAAGTAAATACATAATTTTTGCTAAAGGATTCCCCGTATTTATTGCTATTGTCCTAGCATCGACGGTATATATACATTTGTGTTTTTAATGTTAATTACCCAAAATAGACTGGACTCTGGTAGTTATGCTAGCACGCTAAATAAAAGGAGGGGCAATTGGAATCGACATTAGGATCTGATTTAGCACGATTAGTTCGCGTTTGGCGCGCGCTAATCGACCATCGGTTGAAGCCGCTGGAGCTGACCCAAACGCATTGGGTTACCTTGCATAACATTAATCGTTTACCACCTGAGCAATCCCAGATTCAACTGGCAAAAGCGATTGGTATCGAACAACCATCATTGGTTAGAACCTTAGATCAACTGGAGGAGAAAGGTCTAATCACACGCCATACCTGTGCAAATGATCGGCGTGCAAAGAGGATAAAACTGACGGAACAGTCTTCACCGATAATAGAGCAGGTTGATGGAGTCATATGTTCCACGCGTAAAGAAATTCTTGGGGGAATTTCGCCAGATGAAATTGAATTGTTATCTGGTTTGATTGATAAGCTTGAGAGAAACATTATTCAATTACAAAGTAAGTAAAATAAAGTTTTAAGACTCAATTCACAGCAGAAAGAAAATTTTCAGCAGTAAAAATAAGCCAGAGATCGCAATGATCTCTGGCTTTACGGATGACATCAAAAAGTATATTGCAGAGAGACGATTAGCGCGGGCTAACAGTCACTGTGCTGCCACTGCTGGCGAGCATGACACGCTGGCCTACGCTAAAGCGGGTTGGGCCTTGTTTCTGAACAACCAGAATTGTGGTGCCATCATCTTTACGCACTTCAAGCTGCACGCCGTCAGTACGGTTCATTGCACCTTGAACACCTTGCCCAGCCATACCACCCGCAACCGCACCGGCTGCCGTTGCCAGGCTACGACCTGTGCCGCCACCGACAGTATTCCCAAGGAAACCACCTAATACAGCACCACCGATTGCGCCCATAACGTTGTTCTCATCGCCGCCTTGAATGGTTACCGGGCGAACTGAAATCAATGTGCCGTAAGTTACGGTTTGTACTTGCTTGGCTTGTGAAGCGCTAAAAACGTCACCAGACAAGGTGTTGTTGTTGGCACAACCGGTCAAAGTAACCGCAGCAATAGCAACGGCGATTAATGGCTTAATCATAAAAACTCCTATTAAAATGCATAACCGTATTAGGGTTCAGTATGCCTGGTATATCCAAATCCAGTCCATTGACGGCCTAGTATTTGCATAAAGTATGGCTTACCCAAATATTTATTTCACTACTTACCGTGTTTTTGGCTGTGTGCGCTATTTTTTGATAACACCAATAGAACCGCAGCTTAGCGGTTTATACTTCAACCAATATTAAACGGCAGTTTAACTTTCTCAAAGTTAGAAATGTCACTGTCATAACGCATACTGTAAGAATTAATAACTTTTATGTGACCATTCTTGCAAATAAAAATCATTCTTTAAGACATGCCCTATGGCGGTATACACTTAAAAAAGTATATCTTTTCATGATGTTAATTTTATTATTCTGACGTGATTTGGGTAAAGTCTCGTTGCTTTTTTGTCCCTTAATGGGAAATAAGGTCATTGCTATGAAATCAGGCCGTTTTATTGGGGTGATGTCGGGAACCAGTCTGGATGGTATCGATGTTGTTCTGACTGCCATTGATGAGCGCATGGTGGCTCAGCAGGCCAGTTATTGTCACCCGCTGCCGCTCCAGCTAAAAAAAGACATTCTCGGTATGTGCCAAGGGCAATCAACCACGTTATCTGCCGTGGGTAAGCTCGATGCGCAATTAGGAATACTATTTGCCGAAGCAGTGCTGGCACTACTGGCCAAAGAGGGGCTGACAGCACAGGACATCACGGCAATTGGCTGTCATGGGCAGACGGTATGGCATGAGCCACTGGGTGAACCTGCTTTTACCATGCAATTAGGTGACAATAATCGTATTGCCGCCATGACAAAAATTGCCACTGTCGGGGATTTTCGCCGCCGGGACATGGCTTATGGTGGGCAAGGCGCACCGCTGGTTCCGGCCTTCCACCATGCGTTATTAGCCCATTCCACAGAACGGCGCATGGTGTTGAATATCGGCGGTATCGCGAACTTATCGATGCTATTACCTGATTTGCCGGTGCGCGGTTTTGATACCGGGCCGGGGAATATGCTAATGGATGCCTGGATTTGGCGTAATCGTGCGCTACCTTATGACAAGGATGCTGCCTGGGCACTATCGGGCCAGGTTAATCAGTCATTGTTGGAACTGATGTACAGTGACCCCTATTTTGCGAAACCGGCACCAAAAAGTACCGGACGCGAGTATTTCAATGCCGGTTGGCTGGATAAGCAATTGAATAAAGTCCCCGGTTGCAAAGCTGAAGATGTCCAGGCGACATTAGCGGAGCTAACCGCACTCGCCATTGCTGAGCAAGTTCAGTTGGCCGGTGGCTGTGAGCGGCTGCTGGTGTGCGGCGGCGGGGCGCGGAATCCATTAGTTATGTCACGGATGTCAACTTTACTGCCGGGTACCGAAGTGTGTGTCACTGATGATTTTGGCGTCAGTGGCGATGATATGGAAGCACTGGCATTCGCCTGGCTGGCTTTTCGAACCTTATCCGGTAAATCGGGTAATTTGCCCTCGGTGACCGGAGCCAGTTGCGAAACCATTTTAGGAGCAGTCTATCCTGTATCGTCACGATGACGGTGATAAGCTGCCATGACTCCAGGTGGCTTATTCACGCAAGAAGGATGGCAAAATGAAACATCTATTTGGCTCGACGGCAATATTGGGTACAGCAGCAGTATTGATGCTGGCGGGATGCAGTTTGGTGCAGCCAAAAAACGAAACTTTGCATTACCAATGTGGCACCACCAGGCTGACGGTCATGCAGGATAATAAACAGGATAAAGTCAGTTTAGTGCTGGACGGCAAACAGCTCACCTTGCCGCAAGTACGTGCTGCCTCTGGGGCTAAATACAGTGACGGCCATTATGCTTTCTGGTCGAAGGGCAATACGGCTTTTGTTGAGCGTGACGAAAAAGTCATTATCAATGACTGTATGTTGATAAAATAAATACTTTTATCAAGTAATCCGGCGGTTGTCGGTTCAGGGTGATTGTGATTGTGATTCTGCCGCTGCAAGGGCAGAATGATGATCACTGCTTTCCTGTGCATGACCGAGCTTATATGACTGACAGTAATGAATTTGATGTTGCAGACTTGCGCCGTGAATATATTCGTGGCGGTTTACGCCGCAGCGACTTAACCGAAAATCCATTGGAATTGTTTGAGCGCTGGTTAAAACAGGCTTGTGATGCGCGCTTACCTGATCCGACAGCCATGTGTGTGGCAACCGTCGATGCCAACGGCCAGCCTTATCAGCGGATTGTGCTGCTCAAACATTATGACGATCAAGGATTGGTGTTCTATACAAACTTAGGCAGCCGTAAAGCACAGCAATTGGCTGAAAACCCGCATGTCAGCTTATTATTCCCTTGGCATATGCTTGACCGGCAAGTCATATTCCTTGGCACAGCAGAGCGCCTTTCCACCCTCGAAGTGCTGAAATATTTCAGTTCTCGCCCCAAAGATAGCCAGATTGGTGCTTGGGTATCCCAGCAATCTTCACGTATTTCTGCCCGAGGTGTGCTGGAAAGTAAATTCCTGGAGCTGAAGCAAAAATTCCAGCAAGGTGATGTGCCACTGCCCAGTTTCTGGGGTGGATTCCGCGTTAAATTTGATTCGGTCGAGTTCTGGCAGGGAGGCGAACACCGTCTGCATGACCGATTTATCTATCAACGGAATGCAGATGCCTGGAACATTGACCGTTTAGCGCCGTGAGAATGATGAAATAATTGTGGTTAAGCCTAGCGCTCATCGGGCGCGCGCTTTATTCTATACCCGTCATACTTCAAGCTGCATGCGCGTTGACTGCTTTCGTTCGCCCCAGTCACTTACTTGAGTAAGCTCCTGGGGATTTGCTCAATTGTCGCCTTCCTGCAACTCGAACTATTTAGGGTATAAATCCGCGTTACCTCGTAAAAGACAAATTTTTTGTAAAAATAATTTTGTAAAACAATGGAGTCGTTGATGACCAGCAGCAACCTGATTAAACAATTGCAAGAGCGGGGCCTCGTTGCCCAGGTTACGGATGAAGACGCGTTAGCAGAGAGACTGGCGCAAGGGCCAATTTCACTGTATTGCGGTTTCGATCCTACCGCAGACAGCTTGCATTTGGGTCATCTGGTTCCGTTGTTGTGCCTAAAGCGCTTCCAACTGGCAGGGCATCGCCCGGTTGCTTTAGTGGGTGGTGCGACCGGTATGATTGGTGACCCAAGCTTCAAAGCCAGCGAACGTAAACTGAATACGGCAGATACGGTGAACGAGTGGGTGGAGAAAATCCGTCGGCAGGTTTCGCCATTCCTCGATTTTGATTGCGGTGACAATAGTGCTATTGCGGCCAACAACTACGATTGGTTCGGTGGCATGAATGTGCTGACATTCCTGCGTGATATCGGCAAACACTTCTCTGTTAATCAGATGATCAACAAAGAGGCCGTCAAACAGCGTTTAAATCGCGACGATAGCGGTATTTCATTTACCGAGTTTTCCTACAATTTGTTGCAGGCTTATGATTTTGCTTGCCTGAATAAAGCGCACGGCGTTGCATTACAAATTGGGGGATCTGACCAATGGGGTAACATTACCTCCGGTATCGATTTGACTCGTCGTCTTCATCAGCAGCAGGTTTATGGCCTGACCGTACCATTAATTACCAAAGCAGATGGCACCAAGTTCGGTAAAACCGAAGGTGGCGCGGTGTGGCTTGATCCGAAGAAAACCAGCCCTTACAAATTCTATCAATTCTGGATCAATACCGCAGATGCTGACGTTTATCGCTTCCTGAAATTCTTTACTTTCATGAGTCTGGAAGAGATTAACACACTGGAAGAAGAAGATAAAAACAGTGGCAAAGCGCCGCGCGCTCAGTATGTGTTGGCGGAAAATGTCACTGGTATGGTGCATGGCGAAGAAGGTCTGGCGGCGGCTAAACGCATCACTGCCAGCTTGTTCTCCGGTGATTTAAACGACATGACAGAAGCTGACTTTGCTCAACTGGCGCAAGATGGCATGCCAACCATTGAACTGACTCGTGACGCCGATTTGCAGCAAGCGTTGGTCAATGCGGAGTTGGTGCCTTCTCGTGGTCAAGCTCGCACTATGATTAGCTCTAATGCGGTGGCGATTAATGGTGAGAAGCAATCTGATCCGGAATACACTTTCACGGATGCTGATCGTCTATTTGGTCGCTATACCTTATTGCGCCGTGGTAAAAAACATTATTGCCTGATTAGCTGGCTGTAAGAGTAAAAAGAAAAATAAGGGGCAAGTATGTCCCTTATTTTTTTGCTGATGGTTTATTCACTTTAGGCCGTACCAATGAAAAATATACTTTCGATTCAGTCACACGTTGTTTTTGGCCATGCAGGTAATAGTGCGGCTGAATTCCCTATGCGCCGGATGGGTGTTAATGTCTGGCCATTAAATACCGTTCAGTTTTCGAATCATACGCAATATGGTCACTGGACGGGATGTGTTATGCCAGCCAGCCATCTGACTGAAATTGTACAAGGTATTGCCGATATTGATCGGCTGAAAGATTGTGATGCCGTATTGAGTGGTTATATTGGCTCACCAGAGCAAGGTGGTCATATTTTAGCGGCAGTTGCGCGGGTGAAACAGGCTAATTCTAACGCTTGGTATTTTTGTGACCCGGTCATGGGGCATCCTGAGAAAGGCTGTATTGTGGCCCCCGGTGTAGCAGAGTTCTTTTGCAAAGAAGCGTTACCCGCCAGCGATATCATTGCGCCAAATCTGCTCGAGCTGGAGCAACTCAGTGGCGTGCACGTAGACAATGTTGATCAAGCGGTAAAAGTTGCCCGCGACCTTTGTGCGAAAGGGCCAAAAGTTGTTTTGGTCAAGCATTTGAGCCGTGCCGGTTATCACCGTGACTGTTTTGAAATGTTATTAGTGACCATGGATGATGCCTGGCACATCAGCCGTCCACTGGTAGATTTTGGCACCCGCCAGCCAGTGGGTGTGGGCGATTTGACCAGTGGATTATTGCTAGTCAATCTACTTAAAGGCGAGCCCTTGGATAAGGCGCTGGAGCATGTGACGGCGGCGGTATATGAAGTGATGTTGAAAACTCAGCAGATGGGTGAGTATGAACTTCAAGTGGTTGCGGCACAGGACGCTATTGTTAACCCTTCCTGTCATTTTACTGCGACGAAATTATAATCCTGGTCTGTAGTGCCCCTTATTTAGGGGCACTTCAAATAAGTGATTTTCTTATTTCTTCACGTCTTCTGCCGCCAGCGCCGCTTTCACTGCCGGACGTTCTGCTACCCGCGCCATATATTTATCTAAATGACTGCGCTGTTTAATTTCAAGCTTCAGTGCATTTGCCCAACGAGTCACGGTAAAGAGATAAGCATCGGCCACGCTGAATTTTGAGCCTAACAGATAATCATGTTTTGCTAATTCACCATCGACATAACTGAATTGCTTATCCAGCCGTTCACGGGCGATAACTTTGTATTCGTCAGGTGTTTTCGGGTTAAACAGCGGGCTGAAACCTTTATGTAATTCAGTCGCAACGAAGTTTAACCACTCAATGGCGTGGTAGCGAGAAAGGGTGCCGGATGGCGCAATCAGGTGGCGGTCAGGCACTTTATCTGCCAGATATTGTACGATGGCTACACCTTCAGTGAGCAGGCTTCCGTCATCCAGTAACAGGGCAGGTACTTGTCCTTTCGGGTTGATGCGTAAATAGTCTTCACCCGTTTCAGTTTTTTTAGTCGCCAAATCGACACTTTCAATACTGAAATCTAGCCCCGCTTCACGTAATACAATATGGGGAGACAAAGAGCAGGCACCGGGTTTATAGAACAATTTCATCATAAACTCCTCAATAGCATACTGAAAGAAAAAAGCTTCCATTAATCCTAAGACAGGCAGACAAAAAATGCAGCTAATGCAATGTAATATAATTGTGCAAGAAGTGAGAAGTTGACCTACAGCAGTATATTTCCCCCACTGTAGGCCATCCATGACAGTTATTTTCTGTCAGTGGAGATAGTTACCGTGGTGGACGTGCTGGACGTGTGCTGATCGAGGCAGACCAGCTAAAGGTGGTGGTGCTTGGTGCTGTTTTTTTGGTTTTTCTTTCTACGCGGGTTAATTTTGCGACTTGTTCGCGGGCATTCATGATTTTTTCTATGGCTTCGTCTTTCACTTTATTTTGTTCTGAGTTGGTTAATGCCCTTCCTAAATTTATCCTGGCTTTATCGAGTTGCGTTTTGACGTCACGTTGCTCACTTTCGGTCATTTCTTTTAATGTCAGCTTTTTCATTTTTTTTGCCTTGTTTGCCTCAGTCCTACCTAGTGTACAACTTTATCCTAAGTGGAGATGTAAGAGATTGCGATCTGGGCGACATTAATCACGATAAAAGCCTGTTAGTGACTTCAAATAGAGAATCCGCTCTCGCTCTCAGCGAAATAACGCCAGGAGCGGAGCATTTAGAGTATTACAGCAATCGCGAACCGTAGCCCCACAGTAAAACGGTGAGGCCAAGAAGTAATTCTAAAACCAGCACCCCGATGGCAAAGGTAGAGCCTGAGAAGATAAAACCTTCTTGCCGGTCAATATTGAGGAAGGCGGGGATACCCAGATACATCAAGTAACCGGCATAGCAAAGTGCAATCACCCCGACCAATAAGCACAACCAGATAATTGGGTAGAGGGCGACCACTCCGGCCAGCAACATCGGTGTGGCAGCATAACCGGCGAATAAGGTGCAGTGTTGCCAACTTGGGCGGCTTTCATAGCGGCGTGCCATCCAGTAAATCACCCGCCCCATCAGTGCTACGGCCGCCAGAATCAAGACATAAAAAATGACTGCGGAATAGAGTGCGGTTAGAGGCGCCAGTTTTATAGTCTGCCCATCACCAAAATTCCAACCGACTTGCGTGGTGCCGATAAATGCACAAATCACCGGGATGGCTGCCATCAGGAGAATGTGATGAGCGTACATGTGACGTACACTTTCGCCCTCACGTTTGATTTGCTGAAACTCCTGACCGGGATGGGTCATAAGCCCCCAAACATGGTTGATCATAAATCACCTCCTGATCGGTTATCGACCGCAGATAACAGGCGTATATCAGCCTGAGATATGGGGTACTACTCTGCGATATAAAGTGAGTATAGTTTATTTTTTGTACACCAAGAGTGTGACGTTATTCACATTGGTGTTGGGCGGCGGTGCAGACATAATTAGAGGGAATGAATAAGATAAATCGACAATACTATTTGATGAGTTAATCACCGGAGTAGATCATGGGTATTCAGGGAAATGATAGTCGTATCGACAATATAGAGTTTGCTGTCAGTGATATTGCCCGTTCAAAAGATTTCTACGGGACGGTTTTTGATTGGCGCTTTACTGATTATGGGCCGAGCTATTGTGAGTTTACCGATGGTCGATTGACAGGAGGGTTCACCTTAGGGGAAGTTCAGCCTAATGGTGGGCCACTTGTCATTTTGTATGCTGATAATTTAGAACAGATGCAAAAACGTTTGGAACAGGCGGGCGCCAAGATTGTCATCCCGATATTTGCTTTCCCGGGTGGGCGGCGTTTCCACTTCACCGATCCGGATGGATATCAGTTGGCCGTATGGTCAAATAACTGACAGCTCGCAGAAATCAACTCCAAACTGCTAACAAACTCCAACGGCTCGATCTTGCAAGGTGAAGGCAGGTAGAAGAGTAAAGCGTCCGCGCCAAGGATGGCGCGGGTCGAGCCCCCAGGGATGGGTTTACGGCGTCTTTACGATCTGCCTGTTTTCACCGATGCGAGCACTTTGTCATTAACCTCAAGCGCTCCCGCAGGAGCGCTCTTAGCCAGCCAGCAAATTAAACGGCGGCGGCAGGAGAGGGTTTGTTGCTGTCACTCGGTGCCAATGTCATGCGATACAGTTTTGGTGCGGTCAGCATCATCAGAACAGCGATGATAGCGGTCACAATACCAATCTGCATAAATACATGGCTATAGATAGCAAGTGATGCATGGGCGTCGGTGATATCACTTGGCACCGCAGTCAATGCAGCAACTTTACCGGCGATCAGGGCAGCCGCGGCAGTGGTCAGGAACCATGACCCCATGATGAAGCCCATTAAACGCTGCGGCACCAACTGTGCGACCATCGCCAGACCCAGACCTGAAATCATCAGTTCACCGATGCTTTGCAGCGCATAGCTAAGGATCAACCAGTTGACGGAAACAATGCCGTGTTCGTTGGCGAAGCTTGCACCCCATGGCAGCACCAGGAAGGCTGCGGAACAGAGCACCATGCCGAAAGCAAACTTGTGCGGCATTGGCAGGCGGTCGCCCATTTTGTTATAGACGGCAGCCAGTATTGGGCTGGCAACCATAATCCAGAATGGGTTCAATGCCTGATATTGTTCCGGCTCAAAGGCAATGCCAAAGATGGAATGTTCAACGTTATGAATAGCGAAGAAGTTCAGCGATGTTGGCATTTGGCTGTACAACACAAAGAATACCACCGCTTCCAGCATCAGCAGGAATGCGACGATCATTCTACGACGTGCGGTACCGTGCAGTGAGAATGTCTCTTTGGCAAAGATAAAAATAATGCCGACAGAAACCAATGCTAATGCCCAGCGTGCCACTATTTGGTTGTGCAGCAGCCAGCTTGACAGTGCGATCAGAGCAACGACACCCACCAAGACCATCAGCAGCTTTTTAAATTGTAATGGGGCAAAGTCAGGTTTAGAACCTTGATTTTTCACCCATTTGCGGCAGAACCAGAAGTTCACCAGCGTGATCAACATCCCGACAACACTCAGTGAGAACGCCACGCTCCAGCCATATTTAGCGGCTAACCATGGGGTTGCCAACATAGAGAAGAACGAACCGATATTGACGGACATATAGTACATAGTAAATGCACCGTCCAAACGCGGATCGTCTTTGTTATAGCAGGTTGACAACAGGGAGGATGGGTTGGCTTTGAACAAACCATTACCAACGGCAATAGTCGCCATGCCGAGATAGACCCAGAAAATGTCATGACCGGAGTAGGCTATCATGGCATAACCCACTGCCAGCGTCAGCGCACCCAGCACAATAACGCGTTTTGCACCGAGGACTTTATCTCCTAACCAGCCACCAATGGCAACAAAACCATAGACCAGGGCGCTGAAAGATGAGAACAAGGTGATAGAGTCGGCTTCGCTCATCCCGAGCATTTTCACCAGATAGACGGCCATGATCCCTTGCAGGCCGTAATAACCAAAACGCTCCCAAAGCTCGATAGAGAAAATCAGGTAAAACGCTTTCGGTTGCTTGAAAGCATTCATACTGATTTCGGGTTGGCTGTTGTTTGGTGGTTGTTGATTGTTGTTTGCAGTTGACACGGAAACCTCTGTTTTCACTACCCGCCATAAATGACAGGAAAGACAAAAGTGAATGCGCGAGATGGCATCCTTTTGCGTTGTTATAAGATGTTTAGCGGCGGTTAATGTTCACTATCTTTGTCAACGAGACAAGTCCTTTGCAATACTCTGTTACATATATATCTGTCAATGCGATAAAACCATGTTACAAATGTTATGCAGTATTAACGTTTATGTTTTCGCTGTTTGGCGAATTTTTGTTTTGATTAAATGCTGAACTGATTTTAATCAGGCATATATTCTGCTATTTAGGATTTTTATGGTTCATATCGTTACCTGTATGTGAATAACCAAATCAATATTGTGCTTATAGGGTAAAATCTGAAATTATGCAAAATAAGGTCAAATGTTAATCGGGTTAAAGCAGGAGCTGACGGCCAAATTGAGATATTAATCGGAAAATTGTGAAAATTTTTGGCCTTAAAAAGGCTTATACAGCAGAACATGTGGTGAAAGGGCAATGATATACTGCACCCAATCATAAAAATCTGAGTGTCACTATGGATATCAAACAGCTTATCTATCTGTGTAATTTGGAGCGCGAACGGCATTTTGGCCGAGCCGCTGAAGCCAGTTTTGTTAGCCAGCCTACCTTGTCGATGCGTTTGAAAAATCTGGAGCGGGAGTTGGGTGTTGCACTGATAAACCGTGGCAATAATTTTGAGGGATTTACCGCAGAAGGTGAGCGCGTATTATCGTGGGCAAGAGAGATTGTCTCTGTTTATCAAGGGCTAAAACTGGAAGTCGAGTCCCTCAAAAATGGGTTGAATGGCACGCTACGTATTGGTGTGGTGCCACAATGCAGCATCTCATTGGCTCGATTGCTGAAAAGCGCCAGTGAGCGCTACCCTCATCTGGACTATCGGGTATCAGTATTAAGTGCTGATCAGTTACTTGAAGCGCTGACCGGCCACTCCGTCGATGTGGGTATTGGATTTTTTGAATTAACCACACTCAATGAGCTGCATTTTCAAGCTCAACCCTTGGTCGATAGTGGGGTTGATGTGGTGTTTCATCCCGGCCATTTCCCTGAATTGACAGGTACCGAGCCGCTGACACTTTCTCAGGTAGCGGCATTACCACTGTGTCTGGCGGAACCTAGCCGTTACTTCCGCCGTTATCTGGATAATAGTTTCCGCGATGCTGGGTTATCACTGCATGCCCGGCTGGAAAGCGCATCGATACTTCAGTTGCTGCAAGGGATTTTTGTCGGGCTGGGTTGCGGTTTATTCCCTCAGGGCAGTTTGCTGGCAGAGATGTCTCCGGCATTACTGCGCAGGCCGGTAGATATTCCCAAAATGAGCCGACATGCTGCGGTGGTGGTGGCTGAACCAGGACGTGTGACACCGCTGGCCCAGCACTTCTTTGACGTCGCCCAAGAGTGGCTGATTTCCCACGAGGCGTAATAACTGAGGTGATCGTCGAATTTACACCCTTTGCCCCAGAGTATGGCGTAACCGGTTAGTCCATCCGGCCGAGGCGGCGCTGAAGATGATGCCCAGCAACTGTTTATCACTGAGGCCCATCGCCCGCAACGGGCTAATATGCTGATGGCCAAAGCGCTCCGGTGCGCGGGTCAGTTCGGCGGTGACAGAAATAAGCTGGTGGGGGATTTGCTCAGTGGGTTGTACCGCTAAAGCCTGGCCGATCCCCGTCTGTAGTGCGGCTAATAATGCGCTATCGCCAGTTAGTTGTTGCAAATTATGCTGATGACGAGCCTGGCAGTAGCGGCTGCCATTAATGCGGGCGCTCGCCAGTGACACCCATTCTTGCCAGTCTGCGGGTACTCGCTCAGCATTATCCAATTGCGCGGCAATAGCACTGTAGGCGTGCAAACTCTCTTGATGATGTGAGAGCAACTCATTAAGTGTCAACTCGCTAGCCGCTGGGATGTCCTCGGTTGCAATGGCGTCGTTTGGTGCCAATGAGGGCAGCCAACCTTGCCACTGTGGCTCACTATCTGATAACGGAGCTGGCGGGGCATCTTCCATACGCGGAAAGCCGGGTAGCATGACGGTCGGATAGCCCGCTTGAGCAGAAAAACCGGCAACCACTCTGGCCTGAAATCCAACAAAACCAATTATCTGCGATAAAACGATAATATCTGCATCGGTTAGCCCTACCTCAGCCAGTTGTTGCAGTGCATGTCGGTCAATCAGTGTCGGTTGGCTGGCGAGTTGGCGCGCAAATTGGGTGATTTGTGTCAGCCGCATATTACTTTCCCGCGAGGCATCTGGGCTGGAAAGTGGCGTCAGGCGGGCAGCATAGTGACTGCATAAACGCTGAATGCCGGTAACCTGCGCGACAGTCAAGGCGCTGCTTAATCGGTCATAGAGGGAAAATGTATTTTCGCGATTGAGTTCGATAACTGGTGGGAAAAGCGCCAGATACATGGCATCTGAGGCAGATAAAATAGCCGAGTAGTGCTGCAAGGTGTGAGTTAATGCCAGTGGAATATCGTTAGCTAAACAGAGCAGGAAAATGCCTTGCTCAAGGGGGGCGCTACTCTGATATGGATTACCGATGTTGCCACTATTGGTTGTGTCACTTTCGTCGGCAACCTGTGCTGCAAGGACTCCACCACTGCGTTGAGTTTCATGATACCAGTGAGCATTATCTTGTCGTCTAAATTGCACCATAATAACCTCCGTTAGGGGCAGCAACGCGCCAAAGTTAAAGGTGAATGTGGGGGAAGCGCCTCTCCAGACGGCAGGTACAGATGAATGCTGAACAAAGTGGGTATTGCGGTATCTGGCTGGGCGTTATGTAAAGTGCGAGGTATTAACATCGGCGAGATATCCTGTTGTTTTATGGAATGAACACGGTGGATATCATTGCTGATTGAGTTGGCGAGATAAAATAATGTTAAACCATAATCAATAACTAAAAGTAATAACATATTATTATATATAACAAAAATGTTGTTACGTTAGTTAATAACTGGCTAACGAGGGTATCAGACTCAGTGAGTGAAGGGTTTACCGCACCTAGGGGCGCTCCGGCGACTCCGTCGCTACGACCCCAACGGCACGATTCCCCTTCATTTGACTTTGTTAGCAGTCACCAATAGCTTTGCCATTAATCTCATATAGGATCATAAAATTTCCGCGATCAGACGATCGCGGAGACAAGTTGGTTTACGGATAGCGTTACAACGTCACATTAATTCTGGGCGGTTAGAAATTTGCGCTATCCCGACGCCAGGCATCTGCGGTCAGTGCTTCACCAAAATGACTTGAAATCAATCGTTTAGTCAAATCATGCAAGGGGGCAGCCAGCACTTCTGCGGTGCTGCCGCGCTCCACAACTTCCCCTTGATGCATCACAATCACCTGGTCACTGATATGCTTCATCATGCCTAAGTGTTGCGTTACATAAATATATGATATGCCGTGCTTTTCCTGTAACTCCAGCATCAGATTAATAATCTGCGAACGCATCGACATATCCAGTGATGCCAAAGCTTCATCGGCAACAATCACTTTTGGCTGCAAGATCAATGCCCGCGCCAGCGCGATTCGCTGTTTCTGACCGGAGGCCAACATATGAGGGTAGTAATTAGCGTGGTCAGGCAATAACCCTACCTGGCGCAAAGTCTGATTGATGCGCTGTTCCCGTGCTGCGGCGTCTAAATCGGTATTCAGTTTCAGTGGGGCATCCAGCAGTTGGCCGATGCGTTGGCGTGGGTTAAGCGAGGTACTGGGATCCTGAAAAATCATCCGAATACGCTGGCTACGATAAGCATAATCGCCATACACCAGACGGTGGTCGTCAATGAGCAATTCACCGTCAGTCGGTTCAATCATACCCGACAGCATTTTTGCCAGGGTAGATTTACCCGAACCATTCTCACCAATAACCGCTAGTGTTTGTCCTTCGCGTAAGGTGAAACTGACCGCTTTGACCGCCTCCACATGCTGGCGACGAAACAGCCCAGTGCGATAGCGAAAGGTTTTGCTCAGGTTACGGACTTCGAGCAGTGTCTCGGCCATTATTGCTCCTCCAGATTTAAGGGGAAGTGGCAGGCAAAGGCATGGCTTTTCACCAATCGCAAGCGCGGTGTTTCGATACAGGTTTTCTGGGCGTAAGGGCAACGTGGCCCCAGACGACAGCCAATCGGCAGGTGTTCCAATGACGGTATCGCCCCCGGCAAAGTATTCAGCCGACTTTTGTGTGGCAGAGAGCGGCCAAAGTCAGGCATGGCGCGGATCAGCGCCTGAGTATAAGGGTGGTGTGGGGAAGAGAGCAGGTCTTCACAAACCGCACTTTCCACTGTCTGGCCGCAATACAACACATTAATCCGGGTGGCCCATTTGCTCATCATCTGCAAATCATGGCTGATGAGCAATATCGTGGTGTTGTTGTTTTGATTCAGCCGCGCCAGCAAACGGAAAATCTGTGCCTGAGTAGTAGGTTCCATCGCATTGGTGGGTTCATCGGCAATCAATAACCGTGGTTGATTGGCCAGCGCGATAGCAATCATCACTTTCTGGCATTCGCCTTCGGTCAGTTCGTAGGGATAGCTGCCCATAATATCTTTATGGTCTTTGATCCCCACCCGGTGCAGCAGTTCGATTGCCCGCCGTTTACGCCAATGAAATCGCTGCCACCAGCGGCCTTTGTAAGTCCAACCGGGGATAGCTTGCACCAATTGCCGACCAATACTTTCTGATGGGTCCAAACAGGATTGTGGCTCCTGAAAAATCATCGAGATATTATGGCCGATCACCTTACGTCGCTCACGGGGAGTCAGTTGCAACAAGTCAATATCATTAAAGCGGAAACGGTCAGCGGTAATACGCCAGTTGTCTTTGCTTACACCACAAATAGCCTTGGCAATCAAGCTCTTGCCTGAGCCTGATTCACCGACTATTCCACGGACTTCCCCCTCAGTAAGGGTGATACTGATGCGGTCAACCGCCTTCACCATCCCTTCGGCGGTCATAAACTCAATGGTGAGGTTACGAATATCCAGTAATGGCATTATTCCACCCCCGCATTAATGGCTCGGCGCATACCATCACCTAACAGATTAACCAGCAACACACTGACCAAAATCGCTGCACCGGGCAACATCACTGTCCACGGCGCGACATAAACTAAATCCAACGAATCTCCGAGCATTGCGCCCCATTCTGGCGAGGGTAACTGCGCGCCCAAATCGAGAAAACCCAAGGCCGCAATATCCAAAATTGCCATTGAGAGTGCGCGAGTAAATTCAGTGACCAACACTGCCGCGATATTAGGCAAAATAGCATAGGCCAAAATATGCGGAGTAGACGCACCATCCAGACGGGCAGCAATGACATATTCTTTATCCAGTTCATCATGCACCGCACTGTAGATGGTACGCACCATGCGGGGCAGCAGCGCCAGCCAAACCGCGAACATGGCGTGTTCCAGACTTGGGCCGACAAAAGCCACCACAATAATGGCTAGCAGCAGCGAGGGGATAGAGAGCAATGTATCGAGCACATGATTAAGAATGGCTGAACGAAAACCGTGGGTGATACCTGCGAACACTCCGAGGATCAGGCCACACAGTGCTGCCGCCACTGTCACCAACAGCGCCGATCCATAAGTGGACGCGGTGCCCGCTAATAAACGGCTTAAAATATCGCGCCCTAAGTCATCGGTGCCCAGGAAGAAAGAGACATTGCCGTAACGTGACCATGAAGGGGGCAGTAATTGGTAGCCCAAAAACTGTTGATCGAGCGCGTAAGGGGCCAGCGTGCTACCCAGCACACAGAGTAATAATAAACCCAGCACGCCATAAAACCCCACCATTGCCAGGCCATCGGCATAGAAAAGCCGCCAGGTATACAGCAGCGGGCTGGGCATTTTCTTCTCGCGGTAGACATTATCGAAGGGCATACCATTCCTTATGCTTTAACGGCGTCATCATCGCGCCCAGAATATCCGACAGGACGTTAATGACGATAACCAATGAACCAACCACCATCACACCGGCTGAGATTGCGGCATAATCTTGTTGTCGAATTGCATTGATTAGCCAACGACCTAACCCCGGCCAGTTAAACACCACTTCGGTTATCATCGCCAATGTCAGCATGGTTGAGAACTGTAACCCCAATTTTGGAATGATCGGCGGTAAAGCATTGTGCAACACATGGCGACGAATAATGGTAAATCGGGACAAGCCGCGAGTTGCTGCCGCTTTAATATAGTTTTGCCCGATAACATCATCGGTACTGGTGCGCATTAAACGAATGACTTCCGTGGTGGGGGCTACGGCCAGAGCTGTAATGGGTAAAATCATATGTTGTAGCGCACTGAGCATCATATCTTTACGATATGGCGAGGGTGACAGCCACGCATCGACTAACGCCAGCCCGGTGACGGGTTTGACTTGATACAACAAGTCAAAACGCCCAGAAACCGGCAGCCACCCTAAATGCAGTGAAAAGAACAACATTAGCAGCAGAGCCAGCCAAAATACCGGGATTGAGAAACCGATAAGTGCAATTGAACTGATCGCCAGATCGGCAAATTTGCCGCGCATCACTCCGGCAATAATCCCCAGCGGAATGCCGACAAACAGCGCCAGGGCAAAGGCCAGAACACACAACTCCATAGTGGCAGGAAAAGCCTCGCGCAGTTGCTCGCTGATGGGCTGACCATTAATGCTGGAAACGCCAAAATCCCACTGAAGCAGGCTGCTGAAATAGAAACGATAAGCATCCAACAGGGATGCGCCATTTAAAGGGGCATGAGGGGTAAAATAGCTCAGGCTAAAACTGACCAATGACAACATAAATAATGTTATCACCAGCAGTAATAAGCGCCGTAAAGTGAAGATTATCATGGCTTTTTGCCCTCATCGCGATTGCTTTCGTGAGACTGGCTTTCGCGTAGCTGGTTTTCGCGAAATACCCCGGCAAAAGAAGAGTTACCAAACGGGCTTAAAACTAAACCTTTAATATCATAACGGTATGCTTGTAACCGTAAGGATGAGGCCAGAGGTAACAGCGGCAGTTGCTGTTCCAGAATGCGTTGGGCTTGCTGATAATATTCAATACGTGCCGATAATTGCTGGGAACGTAAGGCTTTTTGCAATAGCTCATCAAACTCAGGGTCACACCAATGAGCATAGTTTGTTTGCGAACGAATTGCCGCACAGCTTAATAGCGGTCGGAAGAAACTGTCGGGGTCATTACTGTCGGTTGACCAGCCGGAGAGCGTCAGATCGTGGCTCATCTCCATCAGGCGAGCTTCCTGGAAACGGCCTTCGACCGGCACGATATTCACCGTAATCCCGACCTGCGCTAAGTCTGCTTGTATCAACTCCGCCGTTTTTAATGGGCTGGGGTTATAGGACTGCGATGCCGTCGGTACCCATAAGTTGAGTTGCAGCTTGGTGATACCCAGCTCTTTGAGGATCGCTTTGGCCTTTTCCGGATTATATTCAGTCACCTGAGCCTGATTATCATAAGCCCATGATGCACGGGGCAAAATGGATGCCGCAGTTTCCGCCGTACCGTAATAGATTGATTGCATCAATCGTTGGTTGTTAATAGATAATGCGATTGCCTGGCGGACACGTTGATCATTCAGCGGCGGTTTGCGGGTATTAAAGGCCAAATAAGCCACGTTCATCCCTGGGCGCAGTGTCAGACGCAGGCGGGGGTCATCGCGTAAAATAGATAACTGGCTCGCGGCGGGATAGGCCAGCACATCACACTCACCGGTCAGTAATTTAGATAAACGGCCAGTCCCACCCGCGCCCAGATCAATGACGACCTGCGGCATACGTGGCAAACCTTTCCAATAATCACTGTTACGGAACAAACGAATATATTGCCCAGATCTATATTCGTTTAACAAGAAGGGGCCAGTGCCTACCGGCTCGCGGTCGATCTGCTCTTGTCGGCCCTTTTGGGTTAATACATCGGCATACTCGGCTGACAGGATGGGCGCATAGTGAGTTGCTAAATGCCAAAGGAATGATGCATCCGGAGCTTTCAGTTTAAATTCAACGGTATAGTCATCAATTTTTTTGACGCTTTGCACGGCATCAGCAAATTGTAGGCTATCAAAGTAAGGATATTCACCGCCGTTAACATCATGATAAGGATGCTGCGAATCCAATACCCGTTGGAAGCTAAACACCACGTCATCAGCATTCATCTTGCGGGTGGGAGTAAACCAATCAGTGGTCTGGAAAGGGACATCTTTACGCAAATGAAAACGGTAGGTAGCGCCGTTATCCAGCACTTGCCAGCTTTCCGCCAGTTCAGGGCTTAACCGGTAGGTATAGGGGTCCACATCTAATAGGCGATCATAAAGCTGAGCGGCCAGAGTATCGATAGTTAATCCGCTACTGGCCATCTGTGGGTTGAAGGTATTCAGTATCCCACTGACACAATAGACAAAACCGCGCTGACGGATATCCGGCAGGGGCTGAGTCGGTTCGGCGGCTGGGGCAGGTTGCGCCAGTGCTGGGGTCGCAAGGCAAGCTAGCGACAGCATCCAAATCGATAGCATCAAAATAAGTAATGCACGCATAAACGCTTCGCAGTAAGTAAGCAATACACTTAGTGTACCGTAATCTGGCACGCCTCCCAATCCATTGAGCAAAACAACTGTGCTGTCCGCTGTTTGTTGCAGCAATTGAGCGCGATAAACAGCAAATTATTGTTTATTCACCGAGAAATATTGAATGAATCATTGACGGGAAAGGTTTTTCATTCTGAATTTGTGCATAAATCCATCAGAATCAGTGTGGGAATGAGAAAAATTCTCAACAAAGTGTTTGCAAGTGCTATTGATAACTATTATCATCATTTTGCTCTTCGGAACAAAGCCTAAAGTTTCAGGCTTTTGACAGAAAAGCACGACATTGCTCACATTGCTTCCAGTGTTTTTTAAGCCAGCTCGGGTGCTGGCTTTTTTTTTACCTGTTCACCTGCTGTCATTTCCCTGTCAAATATTATGCGTACAGACGTCCATTCACGATTTAATTTTAAATGATAATGATATTTATCATGTATGTTCCCAGATATTTTGGATTATGACATCAATATACCCGTTGCTATATTTATGCATGAAATATATGAGTAACGTAGTTATATTTTATTGGGGGTGTCATGGGGCGATATCAGTTAACAATGTTATTATTTTTTTTCTGTCTGGTAAATTTTAATAGCAGAGCCAAACCCCCGGACATCGTTTGGCGTGTTGATACTCGCGACCATAAAGAAATATTCAGCACAGGTTTTTATTCTTCTGGTGACAATGATTTTGTACTTGAGCACCTCAGTGGCAGAAGTTGCCGTAGTATCGACAACCAATCGGCAGATAGCGCATTTATTTCCACCACGGCTGATCGGGGGTTTGCGTATAATTATTTAGAGCGAGTATTGAAAAATATACAGACGACCCTAACCAGCAGTGCAAAAGCTTATATTTATCAGATACGCGCTGATGCTAATATGTATAGCGCAGATTATACCTTGAATTTTTTATTACGACTGGGGGCGAGTGAGATTCAACAAGAGATTCATCGTATTTTTCGCTATGCACCTTATTTATCAGAATGGATGGCACATCGTAGCGTCTTATCGGAACAGATTATGTCAGCAACTTCATACATCCTGGAAGAGGGCAGCGTTATACTTAATGAATACATCCCTAACCCACTATATCGGCAAACACGCTCGAGCGCCAATATGCACCCTTATCATGGTGTTTTTATTATACCTTCAGCGATGAATATGATGCGAATCTGGATGCTAAGAATGGGAATCAGACCAATGATTAGGGCATGTTTTGGCAGTATGGATTCAATAGATTTCAAACGAAGCATAAAGTTAAATAAAAAAGGTAATAACAAAATGTTTAAGATGATAGTTGTTTTGTAAAGATGATTTCAATATATAACTAAATGGAGTGTTTATATTATGAGGTTAATTTTTTATGGGGCTATTATATTTGTATGTATCCCCGCACTGGCAACGAAACCTGGGGATTTAAAATCGCAGTGCGATATAGATGATGGTACAATGATTTATAAACGGGTAATTAAAAGTTATAATGCGAGCATTATGTGGCGTCCGGATGATATATCGCTTGATGCGATTAACATTAAGATAGATGATAGATGATAAATGGTATGGGGCTATAGCAGATGATAGAACAAATGGGAATGCAGCTAAAGGGATGTCCAGTTTTGCGCAAGCGGCGTACTTAATTAGTCTCCCTGTTAATGTTTGCGTTAAAAATAAATATCTACGAGGAATTGAAGGTGCCGACTGATATTCCTGTCAGCACCCTCTATTTATCGCCACAGGCTGATTTATTTATTGTTCAACTGCCAATATTTGATGTTTTTTCAACATGCCGCGTAACTGATGATAAGTCAGCCCCAATAAGCTGGCGGCCTTGCGCTGATTAAATCGCGCTTGCTCCAACGCCTGTTGGAGCATCTGTTTTTCACTATTATGCAGCCAATCTTTAAGATTGAGCGGTAAGGCGGGCAGCTCGCTGGTTTGGTTATCAGAGTCGTTGCGCTCAATACTCTCGTTTTCTTGGTTCTGTTGGCGTGCAAAAGGGTCGATAATAATGTTATCCAGCGCCTCGCTGCTATCACCGTGGCGATATACTGAGCGCTCGACGACATTTTTCAGTTCCCGCACATTTCCCGGCCAACGATATTCCAGTAATTGCTGTTCAGCTTGCGGGGTAAAGCCGGGGAACAGTGGCAGACCTAATTCCCGGCACATCTGAATCGCAAAATGCTCTGCCAGCAACATAATATCTTGCTGGCGCGCACGTAACGGTGGCAATTGCACCACATCAAATGCCAGACGGTCGAGTAAATCAGCCCGGAATTTTCCAGCGGCCGCCAGCGCGGGCAGGTTATCATTGGTCGCGCACACCAAACGAACATCCACTTGCAAGGGTTGACTCCCGCCAACACGCTCCAGATGACCATATTCAATCACCCGTAATAGTTTTTCCTGTACCAGCATAGGAGCAGTTGCCAGTTCATCTAAAAACAGAGTGCCGCCATCTGCGCGTTCAAAACGCCCAAGATGACGCTTCTGCGCGCCAGTAAAGGCCCCCGCTTCATGGCCGAACAGCTCTGAATCGAGTAAGTTTTCATTAAGAGCAGCGCAATTGAGTGAAATAAACGGCCCTTGCCAGCGGTTGGACAAATAATGCAGGCGATGGGCTATCAGCTCCTTGCCGGTACCCCGTTCACCAATGACCAACACCGGCTTATTCAGTTTTGCCAATCCTGAAACTTGCTCCAGCACCTCAACAAAAGCGTTGGCTTGGCCTAACAGATTTTCTAATTGCTCACTCATGATGAAATTCGCCAATAGTTGGTTAAAGTAATCACTCTACATTTTATCTTACAACAATCAAAAAATATTTTATGTTTATTTTCAATGCATTAAATTTGTCAGAAAGTTGGCACGACTCTTGATATATCACTATTGAAATTATGTGAATCGGCGCCACCAAACGCCAATCAGTTTAAAGAGGATGTAAATTATGGGTATTTTTTCTCGTTTTGCCGATATCGTGAACGCCAACATCAATACATTACTGGATAAAGCTGAAGATCCACAGAAGCTGGTGCGGCTGATGATTCAGGAAATGGAAGATACACTGGTTGAGATCCGCTCAACATCGGCCCGCGCACTGGCTGAGAAAAAACAACTGCTACGCCGCATTGACCACTGTGAAAGCCAGCAGCAAGAATGGCAGGATAAAGCCGAACTGGCTTTGCGCAAAGATAAAGAAGATTTGGCGCGTGCCGCCTTGATTGAAAAGCAAAAAGTGGTGGCACTGATTGATACGCTGACTCGCGAAGTCGCAACAGTTGATGAAACGCTCACCCGCATGAAGCATGAAATCACTGAGCTGGAGAGTAAGTTAACTGAAACTCGTGCCCGGCAGCAGGCGCTGACACTGCGTCATCAAGCGGCCGCATCATCTCGCGATGTTCGCCGTCAGTTAGACAGCGGCAAATTAGATGAAGCAATGGCGCGTTTTGAACAGTTTGAGCGCCGCATTGATCATATGGAAGCTGAGGCTGAAACTGTGGGTATTGGCAAACAAAAGTCATTGGAAAGCCAGTTTGCCGAACTGAAAGCTGATGATGAAATTAGCAATCAACTGGCCGCACTGAAAGCAAAAATGAATTCAGCACAATAAGTTTTTGCTAAATTTCAGAAAAATACCTCGTCGGGCCGTCGTTATACACGCGGCCTGTCATGATTAAAATGCGGATATCCGCGAGCATAAATTTGTGGGGAACCAATGAGTATCCTATTTCTTGCCATACCGTTGACCATTTTTGTGTTGTTTGTGGCACCGATTTGGTTATGGCTGCATTACAGCAATCGCCAGCAAAGTGGTGCTCAACTTAGCCATCAGGATATGCAACGTCTGTCGCAGTTAACTGATGATGCACGCCGGATGCGTGAGCGCATTCAGGCATTGGAAGAAATTCTTGATGCTGAGCATCCGAACTGGAGGCAGTCATAATGGGCGATATATTTAAAAATAATATGTTAAGTAAGAAGAAACTCTATCGCGTACCAGAAGAAGGCATGATTAAAGGCGTTTGTGCCGGGCTAGCGCACTATTTTGATATTCCGGTGCGGCTGATTCGAGTGATGGTGGTGTTATCGCTGTTCTTTGGTCTGTTTGTTTTCACTATTGCGGCTTATATCGTGCTGACTTTCATGCTGGAACCTGCACCCGCATCCAGTTTTAGTGAACATCACGAGGCGACACCGCGTCAGCTTCTTGATCAGTTAGAGTATGAATTGGTGGCAGGAGAGCAACGTCTGCGCCAGGTTGAGCGCTATGTCACTTCCGAAACCTTCGGAGTGCAGAGCCGTTTTCGTCAGTTGTGATATGACTCATTCAATTAATGGTCAAGCCTGCCGGAGGGCATAAATATGAATAATACCCCCGTCCGAACCCGTGCAGGTGTAGTATTAACCACACTAATAAAAATTATTTTTAGTGTCGCATTAGCCTATGGCCCGGCAGGTGCAGCAGGTTTTATCGTCAGAAATGTCAGCCGCAAACCCCTGCGCTGGTTGTTGCTGATGATGCTGGAACCGATGCTAAAACGTGCCATGGGGGCGGCTGCGGGTCAATTTGCCAAGGAGAAGCATGAAACGACTGCAAAATGAGATTACATCATTGGTCAATCGCGGGATGGATAGGCATCTGCGATTGGCAGTAACCGGCTTGAGCCGCAGCGGGAAAACCGCATTTATCACTTCTCTGGTGAATCAATTACTTCATGTCCACAGCGGCGCGCGTTTGCCGCTGTTTTCTGCTGTGCGCGAAGAGCGTTTACTGGGGGTAAAGCGGGTGCCGCAGCGTGATTTGGGCATTCAACGCTTTACTTACGATGAAGGTCTGGCCTCTTTATATGGTACGCCACCTAATTGGCCAACCCCGACCCGTGGTGTGAGCGAAATTCGTTTGGCTTTGCGTTTTCGCTCCAGCGACTCTCTGTTGCGCCATTTTAAAGAGACATCAACGCTGTATCTGGAAATTGTTGATTATCCGGGTGAATGGTTGTTGGATTTACCCATGCTGGAACAAGATTATTTGAGCTGGTCGCGCCAGATGGCGGGCTTGTTACAAGGCGACCGCGCTGAGTGGGCCAAACCTTGGTTGACGCTGTGTCAGCGGTGCGATCCGCTGGCCCCAGCCGATGAAAATCAATTGGCGGCGATTGCTCAGGCTTATACTGATTATCTGATTCGTTGCAAAAATGAAGGTCTGCATTTCATTCAACCGGGGCGTTTTGTGTTGCCGGGTGATATGGCGGGGGCGCCTGCATTGCAGTTCTTCCCGTGGCCGGATGTCACTGATCTTGGCGAATCGCGGCTGGCTCAGGCCGATAAACACTCCAATTTGGGCATGCTGCGCACTCGTTTTAACTATTACTGCAACGCGGTCGTGAAAGGTTTTTACAAAGAACATTTTGTGCGTTTTGACCGACAAATCGTACTGGTGGATTGCCTGCAACCCCTGAATAGCGGGCCGCAGGCGTTTAACGATATGCGGCTGGCGTTGACGCAATTGATGCAAAGTTTCCATTACGGGAAGCGCACGTTATTCCGTCGCTTATTTTCTCCGTGTATCGATAAGCTGATGTTTGCGGCAACCAAAGCCGACCATGTGACAGCCGATCAACACGCTAATTTGGTCTCCTTGCTGCAACAATTGGTGCAGGAAGCCTGGCAAAATGCCGCATTTGAAGGGATCAGTATGGATTGTGTTGGGCTGGCGTCGGTACAGGCGACACAAAGCGGCATCGTTGATCATCAAGGGCAGAAAATTCCTGCATTACGTGGCAATCGGCTAACCGATGGCGCGCCACTAACGGTCTTCCCCGGCGATGTTCCGGCGCGTTTACCCGGCCCCGCATTTTGGCAACAGCAAGGGTTTCATTTTGATGAGTTCCGCCCGCAAGCGGTACATGTTGACAGCCCATTGCCCCATATTCGTCTTGATGCCGTCATGGAATTTTTATTGGGAGATAAATTGCGATGAGCGAGCCTTTAAAGCCCCGGATCGATTTTGAACAGCCTTTGCAACCCTTAGACGAACCGGTATTAAAAGCGGCACAAGCTTTTGACGAACATGCGGCTGAGAATTTCTATCCTGCGGCCCCGGAACTGGATGCAGAGAATGAAGAAGGGCGGGTAGAAGGGCTGGTTAACGCGGCATTGAAACCGAAACGCAGCCTGTGGCGTAAAATGGTGACGGCGGGGATAGCTTTATTTGGTGTCAGTGTGATTGCTCAATCAGTGCAATGGGTTAATCAGGCATGGCAACAGCAGGATTGGATTGCACTGGGGGCTACCACTGCCGGGGGGCTGATCGTGCTGGCGGGAGTGGGTTCTGTGGTGACGGAGTGGCGGCGCTTGTACCGCCTGCGCCAACGGGCTGAAGAGCGCGATATTGCGCGCGAACTGCTGGTGAGTCACGGTATTGGCCAAGGGCGGGCGTTTTGTGAAAAGCTGGCACGTCAGGCCGGACTGGATCAAGGGCATCCGGCACTCCAGCGTTGGCAAGCCTCGCTACATGAAACCCATAATGACCGTGAAGTGGTTGAACTGTATGCCAAACTGGTTCAACCATCACTGGATAATCTGGCGCGGGCCGAAATCAGCCGCTATGCCGCCGAGTCAGCATTAATGATTGCCGTTAGCCCGCTGGCGCTGGTGGATATGGCGTTTATCGCCTGGCGAAATATTCGTCTGATCAATCGTATTGCTGCTTTGTATGGTATTGAATTGGGGTATTTCAGCCGCATCCGTTTGTTCCGTTTGGTACTGCTCAATATTGCTTTTGCCGGGGCATCTGAATTAGTGCGCGAAGTGGGTATGGACTGGTTATCGCAGGATTTAGCCGCACGGTTATCCGCCCGCGCCGCGCAAGGTATCGGGGCTGGCTTGCTGACGGCCCGACTGGGTATTAAAGCAATGGAGTTGTGTCGCCCATTGCCGTGGTTGGGAGATGATAAACCTAAGTTGGGCGATTTCCGTCGGCAATTGATTGGTCAATTGAAAAATACCTTGCCAAAAAAAGATAAACTGGCGCAGCAGTAACGTTATTTCAGCCGTGGGTCAAAGGCAAAAGATAGCGGTTGGACACTGCTTAGACAGGTTTGAAAGTCTTTGTGCCGTGGGTTGAGCAGCAGATTGTTTTCTGATGGTACCAGAGTGGATGGAACCAGTAATCCAAGTGATGATTCTGACTCCAGCCATTCGGTACCAATATCCATTGTTGACGCCGGCGCGGGGTCGCTGCGCCAGTCAGTGGGCCAATCTTGCGGCTGAAGCAGCATAATGTTGCTATCTTCGATTTCAATTTGGAATAACTCGAACTCACTGAGTGTTGAGCTGTCCTGAATATGTACCAACGTCTCCAGCATCGCCAGCGACACACTGCTGGCCAAGTAGATGGCGGCGTACCCCTTATGATTCCAGCGGCCACCATAGATTTCGGCACCATAGCCGGTCCAGGTTGAAGCAAGATAGCGGCGCATCACAATGCGGTAGAGCATCATAAGTATCGGCCTGCCGGATTTATCTTCATAAGCTACTGATCCTGATAGCGCTCAATTATGAAAATACGCCGTGCTCCAGGCGCCCAATCAAATCACAGACTTCCAATGCGCCGGTTTCGGTTTCCAGTAAGGAATCCGGACTGCGGTGGCCCAGGCCTTTAATCGGGGTCGACATCCAAGTAATAGCTTTGCCTTTATCGCCGCCAAATAGTTCAACTGCGGCGTCCATCACCCGAACGAATCGTGCGATTCGCTCACTCTCTTCGGGAGTGAAACGGCCATCATGTGTGCGTCTGCGTGTCAGGCTGCGGCTGGGGATACCGGTCGCGCGCAAAATCTCAGCTTTTGGGATAGATGCCCATAGATGGATGCTGTCAATGACATCAACAGAAAAACCCATTTTGATACTATCGACCAATACAGTACCGCGGCTGGCGGGCAAACCAATCTCTCGCCATAGCGCCCCTGTTCTGGTCGCGGGAGTGGGGTGATATGCTCTCATGTAACCTCCTCGGTCAATTGGCTATGCATACTATAGCCAGTTGGCCGATATAAAGCAAAGTGTCACCGGTTCTTGACGAGGATGTTGACGGCATGCGTCATTATATAATTCTAAATTATTATCATAAAAACTAATAACTCGCTATATATGGCGCTGATAGGGGGTGATGATCTTATCTTTGTGAGTTCAGTTGGATAGAAAAAACAGCAAAAAGCCGATTCCTGTCAACTTTTGCTGACAGACTGCTTCATCAGTCAGGGGGGAAAGGGTATTATCATAGCCAGATATTCCGCACCTGCCCTACATAAGGTCGATACTGATGCGCTTGGAAGTTTTTTGCGAAGACCGAATTGGTCTCACCAGAGAGTTACTTGATCTCTTGGTTTTACGCGGCATTG
Organism: Yersinia artesiana; assembly: GCF_902726545.1. Taxonomy (GTDB): domain Bacteria; phylum Pseudomonadota; class Gammaproteobacteria; order Enterobacterales; family Enterobacteriaceae; genus Yersinia; species Yersinia artesiana. The sequence goes on from NZ_CACVAD010000008.1 coordinate 47,929, forward strand.
ATTTACGTGGGATCGAAATTGATCCGATTGGCCGTATTTATCTGAATTTTTCACAGTTGGATTTCAGTGTATTTAGTGCGTTGATGATGGATATTCGACGCATTGATGGAGTGACTGATGTTCGCACTGTCTCCTTTATGCCATCTGAGCGAGAGCACCGTTCGCTGCGGGCGCTGCTTGAATCCATGCCAGAGCCGGTATTTTCTATCGATTTAAAAGGCAACCTTGAGTTAGCTAACCCGGCTGCCCGTGAGCTGTTCTCCCTTAATGAGGAGAAGGTTCGTCACAAAACTGCGGGTAGTTTGTTGGGCGGATATAACTTTGCTCGTTGGTTCGATGGGGGAGAAACCGCTCCTCATACCGAACGTGTATTGATCAATAATCAGGATTACCTGATGGAGATCACCCCGATTCAGCTTGAAGATGAAAATCAGCAGAGCCAGACGGTAGGCGCTGTGGTGATGTTAAAATCGACCGCTCGCATGGGGAAACAACTGCAAATCTTATCGGTAAATGATGATACCGAATTTAAACAGATTGTTGCCACCAGCGTTAAAATGCGCCAAGTGCTTGATCAAGCGCGTAAATTAGCCATGTTGGATGCACCGTTACTGTTGGTTGGTGATACCGGCACCGGCAAAGACCTCTTGGCACGTGCTTGTCATCTGCGCAGCCCGCGCGGGAAAATGCCCTTCCTCGGGCTTAATTGCGCTTCTTTACCTGATGATGTCGTGGAAAGTGAGCTATTTGGCTATGCTGCAGGAGCATACCCCAACGCTGTTGAGGGTAAAAAAGGCTTCTTTGAACAGGCTAATGGCGGCTCAGTACTGTTAGATGAAATCGGCGAAATGTCGCCTCGCATGCAGATCAAACTGTTACGTTTCCTTAATGACGGAACTTTCCGCCGTGTCGGAGAAGAGCATGAAGTGCATGTCGATGTGCGGGTTATTTGTGCCACCCAAAAGAATTTGGTGGAATTAGTACAGCGAGGCGAATTCCGTGAGGATCTCTATTATCGCCTTAATGTATTGACCATCACTTTGCCGCCGTTGCGTGAGCGTCAAGCCGATATCATGCCATTGACAGCGCTGTTTGTTGCGCGTTTCTCTGACGAACAGGGCGTACCTCGGCCGAAATTGGCGCCTGAACTGAGTAGCTTCCTGACCAATTATGGTTGGCCGGGTAATGTTCGCCAACTGAAAAATGCAATTTATCGCGCCCTGACTCAATTGGAAGGGGCGGAGTTACGGCCACAAGATATCGTCTTACCGGAGTTTGAAGTTGAAGCGGTTCTGGGGGATGAAGTGCTTGATGGCTCGCTCGACGATATTAGCAAACGTTTCGAACGCTCTGTGTTGACTCGACTTTACCGCAATTATCCCAGCACACGTAAACTCGCTAAGCGCCTTGGTGTATCCCATACCGCGATCGCTAATAAACTACGTGAATATGGTTTAAGTAGTAAACGCTCTGCCAGTGATGAAAGCGAAGAAGAGTAAGGCGTAAAAGAGAAAACCATAAAAAACGGCTGTACCCGAGAGGGCCAGCCGTTTGTGAAACCAAAGTAGTACGAGTTACTTCAGTGCTGCCAGTGCGGCATCATAGTCTGGTTCGGTGGTGATTTCGTTAACCAACTCACTGTAGATAACATTGTCCTGACCATCCAGAACCACTACAGCACGAGCGGTCAAACCTGCCAATGGGCCTTCAGTAATGGCCACACCGTAAGCTTGTTTGAAATCTGCGCCACGCAAGGTTGACAGTGTAACGACGTTGCTCAGACCTTCAGCACCGCAAAAACGTGATTGGGCAAATGGCAGGTCAGAGGAGATACAAAGCACCACGGTGTTCTCAAGTTCGCCAGCCAATTGATTGAATTTGCGTACAGATGCGGCACAAACACCGGTATCAATGCTTGGGAAGATATTCAGGACTTTACGTTTACCCACGAAGCTGCTCAGTGCAACATCAGATAAATCTTTCGCAACCAAAGTAAAATCTTTAGCTTTATCGCCGGGTTGCGGTAGTTGACCTGCAACGGTCACTGGATTGCCTTGGAAATGTACTGTCTGTGTCATTATTTGATCCCTTTTACAGATGTGTAACACGAAGTTCAGTTTAAGGTAACAATAGCCACTTGGATATGAGAAATTTGCTAAATAATTTAGATTTTAGTGACATCAGGTTCTAATACCGACAGTCAGCCCCTGAATTCTTCTGAGGAACCATAATGCGAACCCTGCGTTGCTATCCAGAGTCCTGGCCCCTACATTCCGCATTTGTTATCTCCCGCGGAAGTCGTACCGAAGCAAAAGTTGTGGTTGTCGAGATTGAGGAAGACGGCATTCATGCTTTTGGTGAATGTACTCCATATCCACATTACGGAGAAAGTGAATCTTCTGTGATGGCACAGTTGGCCCTGGTGGTTAGCGCTGTTGAGCAAGGCGTTTCACGCGAGGGCTTACAACAGTTATTGCCTGCTGGGGCGGCGAGGAATGCGGTCGATTGTGCGTTATGGCAGTTGGAGAGTTTGCAGAAACAGCAGAGTTTATGGCAGTTGACCCAGACGGCACCTGTCCCCTGTATCTCTATGGCCCAGACGGTGAGTATCGGGACACCGGAAGCGATGGCGTACAGTGCCAGTGCATTGGCATATCTGGGCGCTAACTTATTGAAAATAAAACTGGATGACCATCTGATTGCTGAGCGGTTGGTGGCAATTCGCAGCGCAGTACCAGAAGCGACATTGATTGTGGACGCCAATGAATCCTGGCAGCCTGAGGGCTTGGCCGCGCGTTGCCAGTTATTGGCAGATTTAGGCGTGGCTATGTTGGAGCAGCCATTACCCGCCGGGAATGATGATTCATTGCAGAACTTTATCCACCCGCTGCCTATTTGTGCTGATGAGAGCTGCCATACACGCGCTGACCTGGCGGGGTTGGTTGGCCGTTATGACATGGTTAATATTAAACTGGATAAAAGCGGTGGATTAACAGAGGCACTGTTGTTGGCCGAACAGGCAAAATCGCTCGGATTTGCCATTATGCTCGGCTGTATGTTGTGTACCTCGCGCGCAATACGTGCTGCATTGCCACTGGCTCCAGGCGCTCGCTTTGTCGATCTGGATGGCCCGACGTGGTTACAACAGGATGTCGAGGACGGGTTACATTTTTCGACTGGCGCTATTGATTTATCGGCTTAATCCGGTCTTGTGAGTAAGTCTATCAGGGCAGCCAGATAACATTCACTGGCTGCATCGGCAGAAATGGGGGGTAACTCCGCGGTAATACAAGGTAATTGGATGTCGGCGCACCAACTGCCGAATGACCCCGGAGTGGCGTAACCCACATTCGTCACCAGTGGTAGTTTAAAGTTTGCTGCCAACTGTTCCCCGAGCGTTGAACTATCGGGGTCTTCAATGCAGGCCAATGGCTCGTGAAAAGAGACTACCCAACGCGGGAGCAGCTGTTTAATCAATGCACACAATGCTTGAGTTTCGGGTTCTGAGCCTGCACACTCTCCGGTCGCTAACACCACATCTCTTGCATCCGCCGCGCTGTTCCAGCGATAAACTGTTTCGCCAGCCTGCCAGTTTTTAGCCGGAAAATTACGATTAAGATCAACACCATTGGCATTCGCCCGTAGCCCTAATTGGCAGCCATCGGGATTGACTGCCAATATCACATGGTGGCGCTGTTGTTTAGGGGAAATGCTACGTAACGCGCAGGAGAGGGCCACAATTGCTGCACTCTCATCACCATGAGTTCCCGCGATAATCAGCCCGGTTTGTGCTGATGGATTGGCGGCCGGGAAATAGGTCAGTGGTGCTCCCAGCAGAGAGGTACCGTAGTGTTGCCCTAAGGTGACCAGATTTCCCCGTGTGGAGCGGGGGCGATATTGAGTCATGATATTCTGTTATTCCGAATTATATGCATATTACACTCAACATATCATTTAGCATTATTACTTTGAACCAATTGATCTGCTAGTTTATGTTGATAAGAGTTAGTGACTTTCGCTGAAATGGAACGACAACGAAAAGGTTAATCATTATGCGCTATTTCCGTTTTGCATTGTGCGCCGCATTGGTGGGGGCAGCGCTGGGCGCGGCAAATGCTGCTGATGTCCCTGCTGGCACTGTATTGGCTGAAAAACAAGAATTGGTTCGTCATATTAAAGATGAGCCCGCGTCCCTTGACCCAATGAAAGCGGTTGGGTTAATCGAAGCTCAGGTTGCCCGTGATTTATTCGAAGGGCTGGTTAATCAGAATGCGCATGGACAGATAATTCCAGGCGTTGCGACAAATTGGAAAACGTCTGATAACCAAACCTATATTTTTACCTTACGCAAAGATGCTAAATGGTCGAATGGTGACCCCGTGACCGCGCAGGATTTTGTGTATAGTTGGCGTCGCCTGGTTGACCCTAAAAGTTTATCTCCTTTCGCCTGGTTTGCGGAACTGGCTGGTATGGAGAATGCACAACAGATTATTGCCGGGAAAATGCCACCAGAGACTCTTGGGGTCAGTGCTGTTAATGATTACACCCTCAAAGTTAAACTCAGCAAGCCGGTGCCTTATTTCCCCAGCCTGACCGCTAATTTCAGCCTATTCCCGGTGCCATCAACCGTGGTTGAGAAATACGGGAGTGACTGGACGAAAGTCGGTAATCTGGTGGGAAATGGCGCATTCAAATTACAAGATAGAGTCGTGAATGAGAAACTAGTCTTGGTGCCTAACGACTATTATTGGGACCATGCTCATACTGTTCTCACCAAAGTGACTTTTATTCCTATCAATCAGGAAGCCAATGCCACTAAACGCTATCAGGCTGGCGATATTGATATTACGGAATCCTTCCCTAAAAATTTGTATCAGAAGCTATTAAAAGATATTCCTGATCAAGTTTATACCCCTGACCAGTTAGGCACTTATTATTACGCCTTTAATACCCAGCGCGCGCCAACAAATGATGTTCGGGTACGCAAAGCATTATCTTATGCAATAGATCGTAAAATTATCGCTGAAAAAGTTTTGGGTACCGGGGAAAAACCTGCCTACCACTTTACCCCTGATGTCACGGCTGGCTATCATCCGGTGACCAATTTATTACAACAACAAGATCAGGACGAACTGAATGCACAAGCTAAAGCGCTGCTGCATGCGGCGGGTTATGGCCCTGATAAACCACTGAAATTGTCGCTGCTGTATAACACATCGGATAATAATCAAAAGTTAGCCATCGCCATTGCTTCAATGTGGAAGAAAACATTGGGTGTGGATGTTCAAATGATTAACCAAGAGTGGAAGACCTATATTGATAGCCGTAATACCGGCAATTTCGATGTGGTTCGCGCTTCATGGGTTGGGGATTACAATGAACCTTCTACATTCCTGTCATTACTGACCTCGACCCACAGTGGTAATATTGCTAAGTTTACCAATGCGGATTATGACCGTTTGCTGAGTGAAGCCGGTAAGCAAACTAATCCTAAAGCGCTAAGTGATGATTATAATAAAGCAGAACAAATTATTGCAGAGCAAGTACCAATAGCACCTATATACCAATTTACTAACGGGCGCTTAATTAAACCGTGGGTAAAAGGTTACCCGATTACTAACCCGGAAGACGTGGCATACAGCCACATGATTTACCTCATCAAACATTAGTGGTCATTAGATAATTAACCCGCAGGGGAATTTACACTTGTGGGTTAATTAATTTGGGCAACGTTTAATCTTGAGTTGGTTTATATTTTTCTTTGTATTTTGGTGTCTTTTTTGAAATGCAGTCCCACGCGATATGCACCAACATGTAAGAAATACAGATGATACAGTAGAACCTCGTTAACTCATCAGTGGTCTGCGGTGAGTACCAGAGGGAAGAGAGTGGCTCCAATTCAGCTCCCCCAATGCTTGCTCAGATAGATACCGGTAATTAATACACTGCCAATAGCTGCAAATGTAAATGCAAGGGATGTGGTAATGGTTAATGTGGGGACTAAAAATGATAACCCTCCAGTCAATGCAAACCCTGCTCCTGCGCCACCAATGAATGCTTTCATTAATGTAATAATGCTGGTTTCCATAATCAATATCCCTTGAATATATAACGTGATAATTAGCAAAATTGCACCTCAAAGTTTGAGGGCTTCTTCTGCTTTTATTATTATGTATCCTTAATCTCAAATAGAACTGTTTGATATAAATTCTGTTGGCCAGAAACATATAGTTAATGAATCAGATAGCCGCATTGACGAGGCATCAATATAAAATGTATTTCGATTATTTTATAGTGAGAGCAAGCTATCCGCATACATCACCTTTAAAGATCAGTGGGGGGGCGCTACACTGAGCTAATTGCATGATAAATGCTGAATTTGAGGATGTTGTCGTGGATGTAGTCGAAGGAAAAGCACTTCAAGTTTCTGATGCCGTTTATTCTTATCAACTCGATGGTAAAGGGGGCGTGACATCAATCAGCCCCGATGCCGTTGCTACAACAGAACAGCCTTGCTGGCTGCATCTGGATTACACTCACCCGGACAGCGCCGCCTGGCTGCAAAATACGCCGCTACTGCCTGAAGTTGTTCGCGATGGCCTGGCGGGTGAAAGTGTCCGGCCGAAAGTGACCCGCTTGGGTGACGGCACAATGATCACTCTCCGAGGAATTAACTTCAATAATGATGCCCGCCCTGACCAGTTAGTCACTATCCGGGTTTATATGACGGATAAGTTGATTGTTTCAACCCGGCATCGCAAAGTTTACTCGATTGATGATGTGCTCAATGATTTACAAAGTGGCACTGGCCCAACCAACAGTGGCAACTGGCTGGTGGAGATTGTCGATGGTCTGACCGATCACACCAGTGAGTTTATCGAAGACTTACACGATAAAATTATCGATCTCGAAGATGATTTATTAGAGCAAAAAATCCCACAGCGTGGGCAGATGGCCTTGTTACGTAAGCAGTTGATTGTACTGCGGCGGTATATGGCACCTCAGCGTGATGTTTTCTCTCGGCTAGCCAGTGAGCGCTTGCCGTGGATGAATGATGATGACCGACGTCGTATGCAGGAAATCTCAGAGCGTTTGGGGCGGGGGTTAGAGGATTTAGACTCCAGTATCGCGCGTACAGCGGTGTTGTCTGATGAAATTAGCTCATTAATGGCTGATGCAATGAACCGGCGTACTTATACCATGTCATTGTTGGCGATGGTGTTTTTACCTACCACCTTTTTGACTGGGCTGTTTGGTGTCAACCTCGGTGGCATTCCCGGTAATACCGATTCTTTTGGTTTTGCGACATTTTGCATGATGTTGGTGGTGTTGGTGCTCGGTGTTGCATGGTGGTTAAAGCGCAGTAAATGGCTCTAATTAGCTATTCGCAAGCGAGTAAAAGAGTGTGCCAGGTAGCACGTTAATCACTGCAAAATTGAGCGATATCAAGATTTGACCGTGATGACTCAGGCATTATCACTTTGCAGGTGAATGCAACGTCAAGCGATGGGCGTTGCGCTCCATATTTGTAATACTTTTATTTTTGAATTACTGCATAGCACATAATTGTTACGATGCCGATGTTGTCTCAACATCGGCATTTTTTTTGTTTTTGGGAAAACAGTGGGTAGGGTAGTAAAAAAGGGGATATTGCCTCTACACCTGAATGGTGAGAAGCAACACCTGATACTCGCTTATTTGATTTCCAGTACGTCGAGGCGAACCAGCGGCTGCTTATCGCCGTCCTCATCATCTTCTGGCTGCCAGCCAACCGGTTGTAACGGCAACTCTTCACGATCAAACGCCAAATCACCGCCATCAACAATTTCACTATTGTGAGTGATACTTTTGAAATCAAATAACTTGTGATCATTTAAATGTGATGGCACCACATTTTGCATGGCGCTGAACATGGTTTCGATCCGCCCTGGATACTGTTTATCCCAATCACGAAGCATATCTTTGATCACCTGACGTTGCAGGTTAGGCTGCGAGCCACATAAGTTACACGGAATAATCGGGTACTCTCTGGCAACAGCAAAACGCTCAATGTCTTTTTCGCGACAGTAGGCCAGTGGGCGAATAACCACATGTTTGCCATCGTCGCTCATCAGTTTGGGTGGCATGCCTTTCAGCTTGCCGCCATAGAACATATTGAGGAATAGCGTTTGCAGAATATCATCGCGATGGTGACCAAGCGCGATTTTGGTCGCTCCCAGTTCAGTCGCGGTGCGGTATAAAATCCCACGGCGCAGGCGCGAACAGAGTGAGCAGGTGGTTTTCCCTTCCGGAATGATCTCTTTCACAATCCCGTAAGTGTTCTCTTCTACAATCTTGTATTCAACACCTTGCTTATCCAGATAGGCAGGCAGGATATCTTCAGGGAAACCGGGTTGTTTCTGATCCAGATTAACCGCGATAAGAGTGAAGTTAATTGGCGCACTTTTTTGCAGGTTCTGCAAAATATCCAACATCGTGTAGCTGTCTTTGCCCCCTGACAGGCAGACCATGACGCGATCACCTTCTTCAATCATATTAAAATCAGCAATCGCCTGCCCGACATTACGGCGCAGACGTTTCTGTAATTTGTTCAAATCGTATTGTGCTTTTTGGTTAACCACTTGTTTCTCTTGCATTTGTTCGTGACTCATATCCAGTTAGGGGCATGACGGCAGTGCTGCGATGGCATAAGTTTATCATTCAACAAGCATATATATTAGTGTTTTAATCTCTGGTAAGCAGGGCATGATATATGAGGTTTGTGAAAGGCGTTTGTCTATAGCTTGTGAAATAGTTCACAAAAAAAGGAAGAATCATTATCGCAACTTGCCACAATCCATCCTTTATGGTGTAGTGGTTTCAACGGATTGTTACTGTGTAAGAACAGGCAAAACCTAAAAGAGAATGAACTCTTTTAAGTTTTGCCTTTTTTTTTGGGTGGAATATGAGAATACAAAGAGTTCTAAATAACAATGTGGTTGTTGCTCACGATTTCAGTGGGAAAGAATGTGTTGTTATTGGCAAAGGCGTTGGCTTCAATAAAAAGTCAAATGACCTGGTTGATGAAGCTGGCATTCAAAAAATATTCCGTCTTGATGAAGAAAATAGCTTTGATAAGACCCATGATGCTTTTCAGGATCTCCCTGAGGAGTTGTTTGACATTGTGCTGGATATTGTTAAACAAGCCACGACCAAATTAGATAGAAAGATTCATAAGAGTGTTTACGCTTCATTGTTGGATCATATTAGTTTTGCTATTGAACGAGCGAAGCAAGGGATCCATGTTAGAAATATGCTGCTTTGGGATATCAAACGTCTCTACCGGAATGAGTTTATTATTGGCGTTGCTGCATTGGAAAATATTAAACAAAAACTCAATGTTGATCTTGCTGAGGATGAGGCGGGATTTATTGCTCTTCATCTGTTGAACTCACAGAAAGACGGCACCATGCCGGATATAGAGAATGTATCAAAAGTTATTCAGGACTTATTGAATATCGTTAAATATCACTTCAATATCGAATATGAAGAAGAATCAATTAATTTCCAACGTTTTGTGACGCATTTAAAATTCTTTTCTCATCGTTTACTCAGTAATACTTATGTCTTGACCAATGACAACTCTTTGCATGATGTTGTTGCGGAAAAATATTCGACTTCTTATGAGTGTGCTAAGAAAGTCAATAAATTTATTAAACATGATTATGGACGGGAATTGACCGGTGACGAAATGATGTTTCTCGCTATTCACATTGAACATGTCAGAGTACCGACTTAAATAGAATATTAATAAATTACAAGAATTATCCAGAGAATAAATGGATTCAATAGATTATCAATTTAATTGAGGTTATCCCATGGGTGCATATAATATGCTGGCAGGGGAGATAATTGAACATGTAGGTGGGAAAGGAAACATTGTTTCGCTTACTCACTGCATTACACGTTTAAGATTTTCTCTCAAAGATTCTAAAAAATTCAATAAATCAGTTTTAGATAAACTGGAAGGTGTCATTTTAGCTGTTGAAAGTAATGGCCAATATCAAGTTGTTATCGGTAATGATGTGACTAAAGTCTACAATGTGATCGTTGACGATTTTGGTATTAAAGGAAGTGCATCATCAATAGATGATGAGTCATCATCTGATAAGAAAGGTAATATAGTTGGCCGTATTTTTAATAAAATGTCGTCTATTTTAGTCCCTATTGTACCGGCGCTGGCTGGTGCTGGTATGTTGAAAGCATTGCTGGTTATTTTATCGACTTATCATTTTATTGACCCAACCGGTAGCACTTATAAAATTCTGGCTGCGGCGAGTAACAGTGTATTTTATTTTCTTCCACTCTTATTAGCGTTCTCATGTGCTAAATCTTTCAATGCTCACCCCTTTGTGTCAGTGGCAATAGTTGGGGCATTACTGGAACCCACCTTTACCGGATTGATGAAAAATCAGGGGGATATTGTCGAGTTTATGGGGATCCCCGTGGTGTTGATGAAATATTCATCAACCCTAATCCCGGCTATTCTCGCTATTTGGGCTTACTCTTATCTTGAACGCTTTTTAAAACGTTTTATCCATCAAAGTATTGAAATGATAGCTGTTCCTATGCTTGGGCTGCTCATCATGGTGCCAGTAATCGTTATTGCTGTTGGGCCGATTGGCGTGTATCTGGGGGATGGCATTGGTGCCGGTATTGCTTATATGAATAATGTAAGCGGTATGCTGACGGGTGCAATTATTGGTGGTGGCTGGACATTGTTAGTGATGTTTGGCTTACATTGGGGATTAGTTCCGGTGATGCTGAATAACCTGGCATTACATGGCTTTGATACCATTAAGCCCGCTGCGGCCACCGCAACGTTTGCTTCGGCTGGCGCTGCATTTGGTGTATTCCTTAAAACCAAGGATAAGAAATTAAAATCCTTCGCCTTGTCCACTATGGTTCCCGCGTTATTTGCCGGGGTGACTGAACCGATTGTTTACGGTATTTCCATCAAATATAAGCGTCCATTAATTGCTTCTCTTATTGCAGGAACTATTGCTGGGGGATTTGTTGGTGCCATGGGCACCACCGTGATGGCATATGTTTTCCCGGCGTTGACTACGCTGCCCGCATTTATGACCAATACTTTTGCTTACTATGTTATTGGTATATCGATGGCATTTGTCTTATCAACAGTGCTGACTTATATATTAGGTTTTGATGAGAAAATAGATGAAAACAGTGTGGTGTCGCGCCCAGATAGCACCTCAAATAGTCAAATGGTTCGAAATAACTCAGCAACGGCATTAACTGAAGTGTTATTGAATGCACCCATTAATGGAAAAATAGTACCGTTAGTTGATGTTAAAGATGGCGTTTTCGCCAGCGAAATAATAGGGAAGGGAATTGCCATTTATCCCACTGAAGGTTTTGTCTATTCGCCAGTGAATGGTGTTGTGTCAAAATTATTCCATACTCACCATGCTATAGGGATTATCTCCGATGAGGGGGTGGAAATTCTCATTCATGTAGGTATTGATACGGTAAAATTAAATGGCGAATTTTTTAAAAATAATATTAATGAAGGTGATATTGTCACCCAAGGGCAACTGCTTTTAACATTCGACCTTAATGCGCTTGTGGCTAAAGGGTTTGATATAACAACACCAGTTATTATTGCTAATACCGACGACTACAAAGATATTCTGGTCACTGAGCGAGATAGTATTGACCGTAGCAATACATTAATGACTGTGCTTCCTGCCTCAGCCTAAATATATATTGGAGATATAAGATGACAGATTTATTGATTAAAGGTTTTCCTAAGGGATTTCTGTGGGGGGGCGCTGTCGCCGCTAATCAGGTTGAAGGTGGTTGGAATGTAGGGGGCAAAGGTTTATCTACCGCCGACATGGCAATTCATAAAAAAGATCTCAAACGTGAAGAGTATGAGAAGCATTATAAAATTAGCAATCAACAAATTGCAGATGCTATTGCTGCTAAGGATGCAAGTGATTATCCAAAGCGGCGGGGTATAGACTTCTATCATCGTTATAAACAAGATATGGCGCTATTTGCCGAAATGAATTTTAAAGTCCTGCGCGTATCTATTGCCTGGACACGTATTTACCCTAATGGCATTGAAGAACAACCAAATGAAGAGGGTTTGCGTTTTTATGATGAGTTGTTCGATGAAATGCATAAGAACGGTATTGAACCTTTAGTCACACTTTCCCATTATGAAATGCCAATCTATTTAGTTAATAATTACGGCGGTTGGAGTAGCAGAAAAACGGTCGATTTATTTGAGAAGTTTTCGATTACTGTTTTAGAGCGCTACCAACATAAAGTAAAGTATTGGCTGACCTTTAATGAGATCGACAGTTTAATTCGCCATCCATTTACTTCCGGCGGTATTGTGACTGAGCGCTTCCCAGCGGATGAAGTCGAATCGATTATTTATCAAGCGTTGCACCATCAGTTTGTTGCCAGTGCATTAGCCGTTAAACACTGTAAGCGAATTTCACCGGATGCCAAAATAGGCTGTATGTTGACTCGTTTGCTGACCTATCCGGAAAGTTGTGCCCCGGAAGATGTATTGCTGGCTTATCAGGAAAATCAACTTAACTATTTCTTCTCGGATGTCCAAATCCGGGGCCGTTATCCACGTCATATGACGCGTCGTTTTGCGGAAAAAGGTATTAACATCGTCATGCAACCCGGCGATGAAGAGATTCTGCAGCAACATACGGTAGATTTTCTGTCATTCAGTTATTACATGTCGTTGGTGACCAGTGTTAATGCCGACAAGATGGATAAAGTGGGTGGGAATATTGCGGGCGGCGTTAAAAACCCGTATTTGAAGACCACTGACTGGGACTGGCAAATTGATCCGGTTGGTTTGCGTATTGCACTAAATGATATGTACGACCGCTATCAAATCCCATTATTTGTGGTGGAAAATGGGATGGGGGCCGTTGATAAAATTGATCAGGACAACCAAATCAATGATGACTATCGAATCGAATTCTTCCGTTCCCATTTAAAGGAAATGAAAGAGGCCGTCAAAGATGGGGTTGAATTGATGGGCTATACCTCTTGGGCACCTATCGATCTGATTAGCGCATCAACGTCAGAAATGAATAAACGCTATGGTTTCATTTATGTAGACCAAGATAATGAGGGTAATGGCACCTTGGATCGTTACCGTAAAAAGAGTTTTTATTGGTATCAGGAAGTGATCGAAACCAATGGTGAATATTTGTAGTTTTTCACTGGCTGGCTTCAGACTGCTGACAAACCTCAACGACTCGATCTTGCAAGGTGAAGACAGGTAGAAGAGTAAAGCGTCCGCGCCACGGATGGCGCGGTTCGAGCCATCAGGGATGATTTTATGGCGTCTTTACGATCTGCCTGTTTTCACCGATGCGGACACTTTGTCATTAACCTCAGCCAGTCAGTTTTTCACTGACTGGCTTTTTGGTGTAACGGATTGGCTATTATTCCGTTGCTGCTTTTTCCCCTTTACCCGCCAGCAAACTGAGGAAGTCATAACGTTTTTTCAGGTCTTTTTCAGCCGCAGCATAGAGCTGGGCCGCGACCTCTGGCTCTTGGGTATTGAGTCGCCGGAAGCGCTGCTCATTGAGCAAGGTGGTGGTCAAATCACTGTTTGGTGGGCGAGAATCCAGTGCCAAAGCCACTTTGCCTTCGTCGGTACGGCGTGGGTCAAAGCGATACAGCGGCCAGAAGCCGGTGGCGGTTAGCTGCTTCATTTGGTCATGGCTGTAGGCCAAATCATAACCGTGCTCTTCGCAAGGGCTGTAAGCAATAATCAGAGACGGGCCAGGGTAGGCTTCCGCTTCCTGGATAGCTTTAACGGTTTGATTCAACTGCGCCCCTAGCGAAATCTGCGCGACATAAACATGACCATACATCATCATGCTGACGCCCAAATCTTTGCGCGCCTTACGTTTGCCATGCTCGCCAAACTTGGTTACCGCGCCCAGCGGAGTGGCTTTGGATTGCTGACCACCGGTATTGGAATAACATTGGGTATCCAATACCAGCACATTGACGTTTTCCGTCAAGCTGAGCACATGGTCCAGGCCACCGAAGCCAATATCATAGGCCCAACCGTCACCACCAATCAGCCAGATGGATTTATCCACCAGATAATCTGCATCGGTTGCCAATTGTTGTGCATCATTACCCGGAATATCTTTTAATAGCTGGCGCAGTTGTGTGACCTGCTCACGGCGAACTTCAGGTGTCGCCTCCTCATTCAGCAGTTGGTTGACCAATTCCTGCGGCAATTGCGCTGCCAATTGATTGATCAAACGGATAACCCGTTGGCGATGTTGGTCAACAGTCAGGCGGAAGCCCAAACCAAATTCGGCGTTATCTTCAAACAGTGAGTTAGCCCAGGCGGGGCCACGGCCATCGGCATTGGTGGTATAAGGCGTGGTCGGCAGGTTACCACCATAAATTGAAGAGCAACCAGTGGCATTGGCAATTAACAGACGATCGCCATACAACTGGGTGAGCAATTTAATGTATGGCGTTTCACCACAACCTGAGCAAGCACCGGAATACTCAAACAGCGGCGAGATCAACTGTGAGGTACGGATATCGATGCGCTCCATTTGCGTTTTATCGATTTCCGGCAATTTGAGGAAGAAATCATAGTGGGCTTTTTCTTCCACCAGATGTTCCAGCCGCGGTTGCATATTGATAGCTTTGATTTCCGGGTTCTGCCGGTCTTTCGCCGGGCAGACTTCATAACAAAGATTACACCCAGTGCAGTCTTCCGGAGCAACTTGCAAGACATACTTTTGACCACGCATATCGCGAGCTTTCACATCCAGCGATTGTAGGCTGCCTGGTGCGCCTGACATCGCATCCGGCTGTACTACTTTGGCACGAATGGCCGAGTGTGGGCAGGCGGCAACGCAGTGGTTACATTGGGTACAGAGATCAGGTTGCCAGATAGGAATATCTTCAGCAATGTTGCGTTTTTCCCACTGGGTGGTGCCCACCGGCCAGGTGCCATCTGGTGGGAAGGCCGAAACGGGCAGGGCGTCCCCCAAACCGGCCAGCATGGTGGCAGTGACAGTTTTAACGAAATCAGGCGCTTGATCCGAGACAATCGGTGGGCGCATCGGGCTATTTTCATCAATCGGTTGCAGGGGGATTTCTACCAATGCATCAAGGGTGGCATCCAGCGCCTGCCAGTTGCGAGTAACAATTTCCGGCCCTTTATTACTGTAGCTACGCTCAATGGCCGCCCGTAATTGCTCTTGCGCCATAGCGGTGGGCAATATTTGTGTCAGATGGAAGAACGCCATCTGCATCACGGTATTGATGCGCGCACCCAGTTTGCATTCGCGGGCAATTTTTGCCGCATTAATCACAAACAGGCGGGCATTGCGCTGGTGCAGTACCGCCTGAACTTCCTGCGGCAGACGCTGCCACATTTCATCGGCGCTGAACGGGGTATTAATCAGGAAGATGCCGCCGGGTTTAAGGCGCTCCGCCATTTGGTAGGTATCAATAAACTGCAACTGATGGCAGCCGACAAAATCGGCCTGGCTGACCAGATAAGCCGAATTGATCGGGGTTTCACTGACACGTAAGTGAGAGACGGTCAGGCCACCGGCCTTTTTCGAGTCGTAAACAAAATAACCTTGAGCATACAGCGAGGTACTGTTGCCGATAATCTTGATGTTATTTTTTGTCGCAGAGACCGAACCATCACTGCCCAAGCCGTAAAACAGGGCTTCCAATGTGGCGCGTTGTTCGATTTTCTCATCAGTGAGCGGTAAGGACAGCCCCGTCACGTCATCAAAAATCCCCACAGTAAAGCGTGGGCGCGGTGCATCAAGTGATAACTCTTTGAATATCGCCAGCGCACAATCGGGGCCAAACTCTTTGGAAGATAAACCATAACGGCCACCAATCACTTTCGGCAATGTGGCGCGTTCACCACGGCTATAGGCTTCCGCCAGCGTGGTCATGACATCAAGATAAAGTGGCTCGGCCAGTGCACCGGGTTCTTTGGTGCGATCCAGCACCGCAATTTTAGTCACTGATTGCGGCAAGACACTGAGCAGATGTTCAGCAGAGAAGGGGCGGAATAAGCGCACTTTCAGTACGCCCACTTTCTCGCCACGGGTGAGCAGGCTATCAATCACTTCTTCACAGGTACCAATGGCTGACCCCATCAGAATAATAACGCGCTCCGCCTGTGGATGGCCGTCATACTCAAATGGTTTATATTCACGCCCGGTAGCTTCGGCAAAAGCCTGCATCGCATCGGCAACATGTTGATAAGTATGGTTATACCAAGGGTTAGTGGCTTCGCGCGACTGGAAATAGGTATCCGGGTTAGCGGAAGTGCCCCGTACCACCGGATGATCCGGCGAAAGCGCCCGACTGCGGTGGCCGTCGATGCCTTTCTGCGGCAGCAGTTGGCGCAGCGTATCATCACTGAGCGGTACAATTTTATTGATTTCGTGGGAGGTGCGGAAACCATCAAAGAAATGAATAAATGGAATGCGACTATTGAGAGTTGCTACTTGGGAAATCAGGGCGAAATCTTGCGCTTCCTGCACACTGCTGGCGCACAGCATGGCACAGCCGGTTTGCCGCACAGCCATAACATCGGAGTGATCACCAAAAATAGACAGGGCATGAGTCGCGATAGTACGCGCCGCCACATGCAGGACAAAAGGTGTCAGCTCGCCAGCCAGCTTGTACAGGGTCGGGATCATCAACAGCAATCCCTGCGAGGAGGTAAACGAGGTCGACAATGCGCCAGTTTGCAGTGCGCCATGCACAGTGGCAATGGCCCCGCCTTCAGACTGCATTTCAACTACGCGGGGAACATCACCCCAGATGTTGACTTTGCCATCACCAGACCAGGCATCAGCTTGTTCTGCCATGGTGGAACTTGGCGTAATAGGGTAGATGGCAATAACTTCACTGGCACGATAGGCCACAGAAGCTACTGCACTGTTACCGTCAGTAGTAATCATTAATTTATACCTTCACATTGCAAGTCATGCTGAGAACAAAAGAAGTGCGGGGTGTCTCTGACTATTTGAACTAATAATGAAATTCTAGCAGAGAGTATTTTTGCCAGTTATCGCGTTTGTGTGGCGGCGGCCCAACAAATGGTGGCGTAAATAAGGCGAATTGCGTGTTGGGGGGGGCATTGTCGCTTTCGGATAATAATTATTACAATTAGAAAACTTTCTATAACAGCAATAATATATCACTCCCATTACGGCGGGCAATTATTGTGCGGAAGTTTGATTAGTGTGTTTGTGAAATAATTGTGAAGCGTAAATAGATTTAATGACCATTTAACCATCGGCGGGCATAATGACGACCCAATGCTGAAATGAGAGACTGATAATGAGTGGTTTCATGTATTTAATGATGGCAATTGTTGCCGAAGTGATAGCCACCACGATGTTAAAAGCCTCTGATGGCTTTACCCGTCTGGTGCCCTCGATTGTGGTGGTGATCGGCTATGGCATTGCTTTCTGGGGCTTGTCGCAAGTGGTGAAAACCATGCCATTGGGTATTGCTTATGCTATTTGGTCAGGGTTGGGAATTGTATTAGTGTCAGTTGCTGCTACGTTTTTATATCAGCAAAAGTTAGATTGGGCTGCGGTTGCCGGTATGACACTGATTATTGCCGGTGTACTGGTGATTAACCTGTTGTCGAAGACGCCGATGCATTAATCATCATCTGACGGTGAAAAGCCTATTCCCGCTTACGCGTTATCGCGGCAGGAACGATAACGCGCTGATAGACTTTCCATACCCTTTAACTATTTAATATCTACCTGATGTATGCCCTCAACCGCTAATAATTTTTCATAGATCTGATCCAGGCTTTTTTTGGGCGGTAGCATCACTTCCATTGTGAGTTCACAATCGTGTTCGCCTTTTTCAGATTTATGTGTGACAGACAAATTAGTGGGGTGTAGCTGCAATTTTTGCATCGCAATCAAAATACGCGGCACGCTGTCCGCGAGTAGCTTAATCGAAACAAAATGGTGCTCACCAATAAAGCGATTGCTTAACTGGCGGAAGATCTCCAGCACCACTAATGTCACCATGGTGCCGTAAATACCAATCTCATATAGGCCGCTACCAATCACCAGACCAATCGCGGCGGTGACCCACATTCCGGCAGCGGTGGTCAGCCCTTTGACCATCTGCTTTTGAATCATGATGGTCCCGGCACCGAGGAAGCCCATGCCACTGACGACCTGTGCCGCGACACGGCTGGGGTCAAAACTGACGTGTTCTAATGTCAGCAAATCTTCAAAACCATATTTTGAGACAATCATAAACATGGCACTACCGATACCCACCAGGATATGTGTTCTTAATCCGGCATCTTTAGCACGCAACTGACGTTCCAGCCCAATCAATCCTCCCAAAGCACCCGCTAAAGTAATTCGTAGTAGTAAATCAGTAATCATAATTATTCCCGTTTTATTTTGTACAAACTGTAGGTGTTTGATTCTTTTCTATGATTAATATGGTTTGCTTATTTTTAGCCAGCCCTTAGCGCCAGAATAGCGCGATAACTCGATTGCCCGTTTTGATCTGGGCTAAATTTAATTAATGCATTTATGCTTATTTCTGTTGTGTTTTAATTATAACAGTTATTATATAAAACAATTATAGCGCGATATATTTCTCATGCCGGAGCAAAAGAATGAAATTGATATCCTGGTTTGTCGGTGGAGCCGTGTTCTTTTTAGCCGCCTGTAGCAGCAATAATCCAACAGATACCACTTTAAACAATAGCGATACCTATGAACCGGAACAGCAAGCCACCAGTGCCAATGTGCATAATCTTAATATGGCGAATCCTGCGGCCGTCAATTGTGCCAATGCAGGCGGTGTATTGACCATAGCCAAGCAACTTAATGGCGGTAGTGTCGGCATGTGTCAATTACCGGATGGTAAACGCTGTGAGGAGTGGGCATTAATGCGCGGCGCTTGTCCGGCTCGCTGATACTCGTTATCTTTCAAATGGCAGGTGTGTTGGCTACGCTCAATATGTGGCCCATCCTTGGGCCGACAGAGATTAGGATATTAGGCCGAAACCATATTCGGGCAAGTTTCACCCTTTTCCAGTTGCGCAATATTCTGCAAGGTCGTGTTAGAAATACTGGTCAGCGCTTCTTCTGTCAGGAAGGCCTGATGCCCGGTAAACAACACATTATGGCAAGAAGACAGACGGCGGAAGACGTCATCTTGAATCACGTCATTGGATTTGTCTTCAAAGAACAAATCACGTTCATTTTCATATACGTCCATGCCGAGTGAGCCGATTTTCTGCTGTTTTAGTGCATCAATCGCTGCCGTAGAGTCAATTAAACCACCACGACTGGTGTTAATGATCATCACGCCATCTTTCATTTTTTCAAATGATTGCTTATTGAGTAAATGATGGTTTTCCGGCGACATCGGGCAGTGCAGCGAGATAACATCAGATTGAGCATATAAGGTATCGAGATCAACATATTCCGCTCCCAATTCCAGCGCCGCCGGGTTTGGGTAAGGGTCATAGGCTAACAAGCGCATACCAAAACCTTTCAAGATGCGCATGGTTGCAACACCAATTTTACCGGTGCCGATGATCCCCGCAGTGCGACCATGCATATTGAAACCAATCAGGCCTTCCAGCGAGAAGTTGGCATCACGGGTGCGTTGATAGGCACGGTGAATACGGCGGTTGAGGCTCAGCATCATACCGACAGTATGTTCCGCCACGGCTTCCGGTGAATAAGCGGGTACGCGAACCACTGGAATACCCAATTCTTTGGCTGCATTTAAATCCACATTATTAAAGCCAGCGCAGCGTAATGCCAAAATCTTAACGCCGACTTCTTTCAATTCTGTCAATGTTTCGCGACAAGCATCATCGTTGACGAAAATACAAACCGCATCACAGCCCGCCGCCATTTTGGCGGTTTTTGGGCTTAACAGAAAATCGAAAAACTCTAATTCAAAGCCAAAATCTTTGTTGACCAATTCGAGGTATTTACGGTCATACTGTTTGGTACTGTAAACGGCTAATTTCATCATGATATCTCCGCTAAAATATTGTGATCAATCTAACAGATTTGAATAAATCATACAATTTGCCACAATAATAAGTTAAGTAAGGTGTTTGTAAGTTTCTTATGCCATTGAGGTAAGGTTTTTCTTCCAGATTTCAATGGCCGCAGTTCTGTGTGTGAGTCATCAGAGCATAGTTCGTTATTATGGTATCTTGCAGCAGTTTAGACAGTACATTGGACGTCGGGTTGGTGATAACACAAGGTAAGTCATGACTAAATGCGCAAAAACAGTGGGTTGGTTGCTATTAATCAGCGCAATTTTTCTGGTGGTATTATGGAAAACGCTACCGCAGTGGCTGCCGAAAATTGCACAACTCTGGTTACCTGCGGGTAGCCAACTGGTCTTAACCCACCCCCCAGTTTGGCATGATGGCGCATTGCGTCTGCCACTACTGCGCTATCGGGTGCAAGATTGCACCTTGGCCAATATTGACCAATTAAGTGTAGGTTATCACCAAGGTCGGTGGCAGTTAGCGGCTAATACCGTCACGGTGGATACGGCCTGTCTGAGCAAGTTAGCGGGCAGCGACGAGGGTGCGCCGCAAGATTTGGCTTATTGGCAGCAACAGTTGTCAAAACTTGATCTGAATATCGGCAATTTGCAGATTACGCCGTGGCAGCAATACGCGGGTAAGCTGACGTTAACCTCGCAAAAACTCAGCCAACAGTTACGTTATCAGGGCCAGCAATTGAGTTTCACCGCGACACTGGATGCGCAGCAGCAACTTAGCTTACATCAATTCTCTATTGCCGTTCCCGGCACCCCGCAACCCTTCGAACTGAGCGGTAAAATTAAAATCCCACTGTCGCTGGACGATTGGCCAGAACAAGGCGCGCTCGACGGGGTATTGACGACAGGCTATCTGTCTCAACCGTTATTATTGAAATTAAGTTGGCAACAACAAGAGGGCGTTTTAACCCTGACAGAGCGCGGTGATGACTCTCCCCTCGCGCGGTTGCCGTGGCACGTCTCCGCGAACAAAATTCAGATAGCTAACGGTCAGTGGCAATGGCCCTATCAGCTGCAACCCTTGAGTGGCGGCATTAATCTGACACTGTATGACTGGGATCAGGGGTTGGATCAAACCGCGATTGAGGCGCGCATTAATGTCATCACCTCGGGCAAAAGTGGTAAAGGCAATGCTGTCCTGACCCTGGGGCCAGGCAATCTGAGCATGATAAACAGCGATTTAAAATTCCAGCTCAGTGGGCAAGCTAATCTGGAAAGCATGGTATTGAATGCCACCATCCCCGGCTTACTTAGCGGTTCGATATTGAATCCAACCTGGCTACTGCATCCCGGTGCTTTGTTGCGTGCTCATGGTAATGTGACACCGGAGCTACGTATCAGAGATGCACGCTGGCCTTTGGCGGGAGTCAAGGTGACGGCTGCTGGAGTGACGGGGCGGCTACAGGCCATTGTGGATGCACAGGACAGTTATTGGGGTGATTTTAATCTGCATTTGGATGGGCAGGCGCAGGAGTTTTGGCCCGATAAAGGCCAGTGGCAGTGGCGATATTGGGGCAATGGTCAGTTGCCGCCGCTGGCTGCACGTTGGGATATGGGTGGCAGGGGAAGTTGGCAGGGGACGTTGATCACTGTCGATAAACTCTCGACCGGCTTTGATCGGCTGCAATATGGGCTGGTTTCGGTCGAGGCTCCACGGCTGACTTTAGTCAAACCGCTGACCTGGCAGCGCGATAATCATCATCCGGCGTTTATTGCCGGTTTTGAACTGGGCGCTAAGAAAGTCGCATTTAGTGACGGTGGCGGTTATCTGCCTCCGGCGGTGCTCTCACTGCAACTGAATGGCCGCGAGCCGGACAACTTTTTGTGGCAAGGTAAGTTACAGGCGCAGGCTATCGGGCCAATCGCATTACGTGGCCGTTGGGATGGCGAGCGTTTACGGGGTGAGGGCTGGTGGCCAAAACAATCGCTGACCGTATTCCAACCGCTTATTTCAGAAGAATTGGGTATCAAACTGCGTGATGGTGAGCTGTATGCTCAGGCCGCTTTTTCTGCTGCTCGCACACAAGGTTTTACTGCGGGTGGGCATTGGGTTGTCAACAACGGCGGGATGTGGTTGAAAGATGGCGAACTCAGCGGGTTGGATTTTGTCATGTCTTATCGCTTAGAAAATCACCACTGGCTGTTGGGGCCAAAACAGCCTGTTATGCTACGTATTGCCTCGCTAACCAATTTGTTTGAAATGCAGAATATCACCGCCGATTTGCAGGGGACTTTTCCCTATTCAGAGCAAACCCCATTGACCTTAAGTCACGTTGGCATGGATATTCTGAAAGGGCATTTAAGTTTATCGGCTTTGCGCTTACCCCAACATGACGCGGCGGTGCTGAAATTAAAAGCGATTGATTTAAGTGAATTATTTACCGTGCTCAAACCCAAACAATTGGCGATGTCGGGTAAAGTGAACGGTGAATTGCCGCTTTATCTCAATAATCCACAATGGCTGGTGCGCAATGGTTGGATGGCGAATGACGGCATGGTGACACTGCGTCTGGATCCTGATTTGGCTAATTCTATCGGTGAGAGCAATTTGGTGGCTGGCGCGGCGATTGACTGGTTGCGCTATATGGAGATTTACCAATCTTATGCCACCGTCAGTTTAGATAACCTGGGTCAATTGACGTTACGTTCTAAGATCCATGGTGTTAATACACAGAAAAACGCAAAACGAGAGATAGTGCTGAATTATCAGCATGAGGAAAATATATTCCAACTCTGGCGCAGCCTGCGTTTTGGTGACAATTTACAAGAGTGGTTACAGCAGACACTTTCGTTACGACCAACAGAATCTATACCGGTGAGGGCTAAGGAATGAAGATCTTGACATGGGAACCTGTGGCAATCCTGCTGGGCATTTTTATGCTAAGTGGCTGTTTGCGCCTTGAAGTAGCAACCCCGGAAAAACCGATCACGATTAATATGAACGTCAAGATTGAGCATGAAATCCAGATTAGAGTTGATAAAGATGTGGAAAATCTGCTTAAAAATCAATCCAATCTATTTTAAGGGGCCATTATGAAAAAGCTAACGTCCGGCTGGATTGGCTCACCACAACAGTTAATTCGCGTAATATTAGGCGGCATAATATTAAGCGGCAGCTTAGTGTTTAGCTCAGGGGCATTTGCGCTGACATTAGAGCAGGCTAAACAGCAAGGCCGGGTGGGTGAAACTCTGAGTGGCTATCTGGCACCGGTGAAAAAAGATGCCGAAACACTGGCGCTGGTGGAACAAATTAACATCGCCAGAGCAGAGAAGTATCAGGAAGTGGCGCAAAAAAACCATATTTCGACCGAGGATGTAGCCAAGCTGGCGGGGCAGAAGTTGGTTAACCGTGCGGCGGCGGGCGAATATGTGCGTGGGATTAACGGCCAGTGGATACAGCGCTGATATGATTGTACCGAATGGGCGCTCCGACCCATTCGGTAATCTTACTATTTAGCTGCGCTCAGCCTGCAAACTTGCTGCAACAGGAGGCGTATTGATGCTATTTAGCGACTCTTTGCGGTAATAGGTATCCACATGGCCCGGTTGTTCGACTTTGACAATCAAGGTCAGCACCGCTGCAATCAGGTACAACGCGGTATACACCCACACCACACCGACAATATCGAAGAAAGGTAATACCAGCGAGGCGATGGCCGGCGCAACAAAATTACTCAAACCGGCAGACAGGTTATAAATCGAAATAGCGGCACCTTTGTGTTCTGGCTCCAATACCGGGAACACTGCGGTCATTGGGACAAACGCCGCTACTGTTATGCCTAACATCACCGCCGGAATAAGGGCTGCCCAGAAGTTATGACCAAAATGCATTGGAATATAGTAAAACGCCAGGCTGGAGATTGCGCAGCCGATGCAACCAAACCAACGCACCTGCCGCATCCAACCAATTTTTTCGCCCAAAATCCCCCACATGATGTTAGTGAAAATAGTCACGAAGAAGAACACCGCCCAGATTTGCAGCCATTCAGACATGCTAAAGCCGAGTCGGCCAACAAACAGCAGCGGCATGATCACGGCAAATCCGAACAAGGATAGCGTGTTAATAATGCGGATCAGACAGGACAAGAAAATATTTTTGTTGGTAAAGAGAATGGTCACTGCCCGCGACAACTCTTTGATTTTTTCTTTATTGGACAGCGCTGCCTTCGGACTGGCGGTACCGACATTGCGCAGCAGTATCAGGGCCATCATGCCACCGACTGCGACCCACACAATGGCAAACCACAACGTGCCGGTTTCACCGATCATCGGAATGGTGAAGCTTGGTAAATAGCTGCCCACCACACCAATGCCCACCGAGTACATGGCCCAGAACCAGCCCATCGACGAAGAGAGTTGCTGTTTAGGCACGTTTTGCACAATCAACATGACAAATGAATAGATAAATAGTGGGTAGGCCAAACCACGGATCCCGTAGAACACCAGCATTAATGGGTAGCTTTTCATCCCCAGGCCAAACAGCATAAACAGGCAATGCATCACCACCCACAGGATAAAACCTATGCGCATTGCGCGTTGTGGCGTGATAATTTCCGCCACCACGCCGGAACTCCAGGCGGCAATGGCTGCCGCTAACCCATAGAGGGTAAAGACAAAGGCCGATTGCGCCGGTGAAAACCCCATATCGGTAATATGCTTGGATAAGAAGGCCATCTCAAAGCCATCGCCGCTCATAAATATGGCAATAGCAATGTAGCCCCAGAATAAATTCATCGGCAAGCCAAACCAATGAGTCGATTTTTTTTGCATAGTCAGTTCCTTTGGCGCTTGAGCGCCAGCTGCTTATTTGTAGGGACAGCGAATAAAAGGGCGATTTGCTCGCCCGGGCGTATGTGTGTTTGGGGTTTATCGTGTTAACGCTTGGTGCAACTGGCGTTGCTGTTGGTAAAGTAATCGGTAGCGCTCAAGGCGGGCGAATAAGGCATCTTGCCGGTTAATATCCGGAATAAAGCGCTGGTCAATTTGCGGTTTGGCACACACCCGTTGCTCATCACCGCCGGTCGCCAGCCAGCCTAAACGTGCTGCACCTAACGCGCCGCCAGCCTCTCCGCCACTGTGGGTCACAATAGGTAAATTAAGCGTATCGGCCATCAGTTGCCCCCACCAGGCACTGCGCGCACCGCCGCCAATCAGCGATGCCTGGGTGAGTTGGGTGCCCGCCTGTTCCAATACCGCTAAACCATCGGCAATACCAAAAGTGACGCCTTCCAGCACCGCATAAGCCAATGCCGCGCGATCAGTCGCATGTGTCATGCCGTGAAAAGCGCCGGTGGCCAGTGGATCGTTATGGGGGGTACGTTCGCCGGAAAGATACGGCAGGAAAATAGGGGCTAGCCGTTGTTCCGCCCGACTGAGTTGAGCTACTTCGGATAACAAGGTGGTTTCATTGGTGCCCAGCAGTTGGCATAACCAGCGCAGCGCACTGGCAGCGGTGAGCATCACACTCATCTGGTGCCAACGATGCGGCAAGGCATGGCAAAAAGCATGTACCGCCGATTGTGGATTGGGGCGATAGCAATCATTAACGGCAAATAATACGCCGGATGTACCTAAAGAGATAAATCCATCACCGGGATTAATAGCTCCAATCCCAACGGCACTGGCGGCATTATCGCCACCGCCACCGGCAATCACCACCTTATCGGACAACCCCCATTCGCGGGCAATATCTGCTTTCAGATAGCCGCTGGGCTGATTGCCTTCAATCAACCGCGGCATCATATCGCGCGATAAGCCACAAGCTGCCAGCAGCGAGTCTGACCAATCCCGTTTTGCCACATCCAGCCACAGTGTTCCGGCGGAGTCAGACATATCGCTGACCTTATCGCCACTCATCATCCAGCGCAGATAATCCTTTGGCAGCAGCACGGTGGCGAGTTGTGAGAAGATTTCTGGTTCATGACGCGCCACCCACAGCAGTTTTGGCGCAGTGAAACCCGGCATCGCCAAATTACCGGCAATCTGATGTAACTGCGGGGCATTGCGCGTTAGCTCCTCGCACTCGTCGGCACAACGCGCGTCATTCCACAAAATCGCCGGACGCAAGATGTGGTCTTCGCGGTTGAGCAACACCGCACCGTGCATTTGCCCCGACAGGCCAATAGCGAGGATTTCACCCCAGCGTTGCGGTATTTTATGACGCAGGCGGCCAATCACGCGTTGTGTCGCCTGCCACCAGTCAGTGGGGTTTTGTTCTGACCACAGCGGATGCGGGCGTTGCACGGTGAGCGGCTCACCTTCGCTTGCCAGGATCTGCCCATGATCATCAATCACCACGGCTTTAATTTCTGATGTGCCTAAATCAAGTCCAAGATACATAGCCATTCCTTGTCGCTGATTAACGGTTAGCCATCACCCAGGCATTAACCCGGTCAATGGATTGTCGTAATAACTGTTCAAACTGGTTGTCACTGGCCAGAGCGCCAAACAGTTTGTTATCGCGGGCAAACAGACCCACAGGGTCAGCCGACTGGAACATGGCATGAACGGCAGAAGCATCTAACATGCCATCCTGGTATTCATATGGCAGGGTGCCTTGGTGCCAACTCTCCATAAAGACAAAGAACAGGGCGGGCAGCATGGCGGTGGCGGCGGGGGTACAACCTCGTTGGTAGCACTCCATCAGTGTCGGTGTGATAAAACCGGGGATTTTGGAGAAACCGTCGGCGGCGACGCGCTGATTGGTGTCGCGGATATACGGGTTACTGAAGCGATCTAAAACCACATCACGATAATTGGCTAAATCCAATGGACTTGGTGACAGCGACGGGATGACATCCTGGGTCACATAGTCATAGGCCATCTGGCGAATAGCCTCTGTTTGAGTGCTTTCGTGAATGTAACGCTGACCGATCAACGTACCAGCCCAGGCAATGCAACTGTGGCTGGCATTAAGGATACGAATCTTTGCTTCTTCATAGGGCAGCACAGATTCGACCATTTCTACTCCCACATTTTCCAGCGCGGGCCGCCCGGCAATAAAGTCATCTTCAATAACCCACTGAATAAATGACTCACCCATAACCGGTGCCTGGTCGGCAAAACCAGTTTGTTCCAGTACACGCGGGGCGATATCGTCAGATGGGCGAGGCGTAATACGATCAACCATGGTATTGGGGCTGCGAGTTTGCTCTGTTGCCCAACTGAGCAAACTTTGCTGGTCACGCAGTGCCAAAAACTGCAACAGGCAGTGGCGGAAACGCTCACCGTTATGGCGCAAATTATCGCAGTTCAGCAGGGTGACCGGGCCGCTGTGCAATTGTTGGCGTTGCAGCAAAATCCGGCTGATGGCGCCATAAATTGTCCGGCAATCCCCGGTGAGATCGGCCTGAATATCGGCGTTATCCTGTTGCAGGTTAAATTGGTTATCCAGATAGTAACCGCCCTCGGTCACGGTAAAGGAGATAACGCGAGTTTCCGGTTTGCTCCCTTGCTCAACCAAATGATTCAGCTCTTTATCCCACGGGATGATGTTGCGCAGCGAAGTGATTTTTTCATATTGGCGCTCACCGGCGGGAGTGACAGTTTCCAGCATGTATTCGCCATTTTGTGCCGCTAAAGTTGCCAGCAAAGGGGCGGCATCATCGCGAATATTTGCCAGCGCAATAGACCAGCGGTTATCACCCGCAGCCCGTAAACGATGCAGGTACCAGGCCTGATGAGCGCGGTGAAAAGATCCCGCACCAATATGTAGCCACACCGCAGGGGTAGAGTTCAGTTCAGTATTCATCATGTTCTCCGCAATCTCAGTCAGCATTAAGATAATTCTTGAGCATAAGCTCTTTGGTTGGGCATTTGCTCTGATGGCGTTAGGTTAATGTAACTTTTGCCCTTAAGTTGGGCTTTAGCTCACATAAACGTTAGCGGAGATAAAAATCTGCCAAACAGCGGTGTAAAATGATTAACATGATGTTTTCACCACTAGCGCGCAGAACAGCCATGCATAAGAGTGATAAGAAATTAGATCAAGCCGCCCGAGCGGCCTGGATGTATTACGTAGCCGGTCAAACACAACATGAAATTGCTGAAGCGCTCGGGGTTTCTCGCCAGGTAGCTCAGCGGTTGGTGGCCTGTGCCATCGATAACGGGCTGGTGAGTGTCAGCATCGCCCATCCGGTGGGGCGCTGTATGGCGCTGGCGGATCAACTGCAAAAGCACTACGGATTACATCAGTGCCAGGTAGTGCCAAGCCAGGGGATGGACAGTGCGGGCGTGCAACGGGCTATCGCCGTGGTGGGGGCCGAGGTGATGGCGCAGTTTCTGCGGCAAGAGCAACCACTGGTGATTGGTGTGGGGTCCGGGCGCAGCTTAAAAGCGGCTATTGATGAGTTGCCGGATTTGGAACGCCCACAGCACAGTTGCGTTTCCCTGATTGGGGCAATAGCTGCTGATGGTTCTTGTACCCGCTATGATGTGCCGTTATGGATGGCGGAGAAAACTCAAGGCCGCTATTTTATTTTGCCCGCGCCGCTTTTTGCGGATAGCGCGGCAGATCGTGACCTGTGGTGTAATCATCGGATTTACCGCACGGTGACCGAGAAAGCAGCGCAAGCTGATGTGACTTTTATTGGCATTGGTTCAATGGGTTATCATTGCCCGCTGCACAAAGATGGCTTTATTTCACAGCATGATGTGGCGCAACTGACGGCATCCAATGTGGTGGCTGAAATGTTGGGTAATTTCATCGATATCAATGGTCAGCGGGTAAGCTACGAGCTGGATCAGCGTTTAACCAGTGCCAGCCTGCGTATTCGGCCGGAAAAACCGGTTATTGCTATTGCGGGCGGTGCAGAGAAACATCAAGCTATCAAAGCCGCTCTTAGGGGGCATTGGGTGAATGGTCTGGTGACGGACGAAGAGAGCGCCATCGCGCTGCTGGCGTAGTAGCAGACGATAAAAAAACGCGCCCAGGGGCGCGTAATCATTCAATAACACTACTGGGTAAAAACGAGGGTAATACCAGGTCATTCAGTCACGCATCAGCAGAGACACCTGCCGATGCATGAAAGTCATTCATTAAGCGCTAACAACCTGAGTCAGTAACTCTTTGGCATCAGCTTGTGCTTTGGTCGCCACTTCAGGGCCATAAGCAATACCTTCTGCGAACACGAACTCGACATCGGTAATCCCGATAAAGCCGAGGAACAGACGCAGGTAAGGCACAACCAGATCAGTTGGGGTGTCTTTATGGATACCACCACGGCTGGTCAGAATAATGGCGCGTTTACCGGTAATCAGGCCTTCAGGCCCTTTTTCGGTGTAACGGAAAGTCACGCCAGCGCGGGCAATCAGGTCAAAGTAGTTCTTTAACTGAGTTGGGATGTTAAAGTTATACATTGGCGCCGCCATGACGATCACGTCATTAGCCTGCAACTCAGCAATCAATTCATCAGACAGCGCCAGTGCTTCTTGTTGACGCGGTGTTAGCGCGGCATCTGAAGGGCGTAACGCACCGACCAATTCGCCATCTAATACCGGGATCGGCTGAGCTGCCAGGTCACGCACGGTGATTTCATCGCCAGCGTGAGCCGCTTTCCATTGTTCAACAAAAAAGTCAGCCAATTGGTTAGATTGTGAATAGGTTGCCAGAATGCTTGATTTCAGAACCAGAACTTTGCTCATCGTAATTCCTTAACAGGTAACAGAGACTTAGGCGATACGCCCTTTCAATGAGATACACTTTATTCAACTTTCTCTATCAGTGATAGCGCAATATTTTGCGTTCTTTGTTCGATTTTATTGAATGATGATAATCAGATAGCTCAGTATCCGCCGGTTACAGCACCAACCCTGGCTGTGTTACCCTATATGACAAGGGCTTATACCCGTCATACTTCAAGCTGCATGTGCGTTGGCTGCTCTCGTTCACCCGAATCACTTACCTGAGTAAGCTCATCGGGATGCACTCAGTTGCCGCCTTCCTGCAACTCGAATTATTTTGGGTATATATAATTAAAAACTATGGATTACTCGTAGAGGATTAGCCGATCAAGAATTGACATCAATTAATAAAAAACAATGGCTAATCAAATTCATAGTATGAAATCATTGAGCTGACACCTTGCGTCTCAGCCGCATCGTAACAAGGAATATTGAACGTGAAATCTTCGCTCGCAGCATTATCCTCGCAACTCGGTGAGTTGATGCTCCGTGACCAACAGCGTATGCGGCGTCGGCTGCAAGGCGCACGAAAAGTCCATAATCCCGAGGCTGTAGAGGCGATTACCCGCGAAATCGAAGCTGAGATTGCCACGGCAATGCAGCGGGTTAACAGTCGTCGGGCGGCGTGTCCGGCTATCTCGTATCCCGAGAATTTACCGGTCAGTCAGAAGAAACAAGATATCTATAATGCTATTCGCGACAATCAGGTGGTCATTGTTGCTGGTGAAACCGGTTCTGGTAAAACCACACAATTACCAAAAATCTGCCTGGAATTGGGGCGTGGTGTTAAAGGGGTCATCGGCCATACCCAGCCGCGTCGTCTTGCTGCCCGTACTGTGGCAAATCGTATTGCTGATGAGCTAGACACCTCACTTGGCGGCTGTGTCGGTTATAAAGTGCGATTTAATGATCAAGTGGGCGAGAATACCCTCGTGAAGTTGATGACTGACGGTATTTTGCTGGCTGAAATTCAGCAAGACCGCCTGTTGATGCAATATGACACCTTGATTATTGATGAAGCGCATGAGCGCAGCCTGAACATTGATTTCATCTTGGGGTATTTGCGGGAGTTATTGCCAAAGCGCCCTGATCTGAAAGTGATTATCACTTCGGCGACCATTGACCCGCAGCGCTTTTCGAGCCATTTCAATAATGCGCCTATTATCGAAGTCTCTGGCCGTACCTACCCGGTGGAAGTGCGCTATCGGCCGATCGTGGATGATGCCGATGATGTTGAGCGCGATCAGTTACAGGCGATTTTTGATGCGGTAGATGAACTGGGGCGTGAAAGTCCCGGCGATATCCTGATATTTATGAGTGGTGAGCGGGAAATTCGTGATACTGCTGACGCGCTGATGAAACAGAATTTGCCACATACCGAAGTGCTGCCGCTGTATGCTCGCTTATCCAATAGTGAGCAAAATAGGGTGTTTCAGTCTCATCATGGGCGGCGCATTGTGCTGGCGACTAACGTGGCGGAAACTTCACTCACCGTGCCGGGCATCAAGTATGTTATCGATCCCGGCACCGCACGTATCAGCCGCTATAGTTTCCGTACCAAAGTTCAGCGGTTGCCGATTGAACCGATTTCACAAGCCTCGGCTAATCAGCGCAAAGGCCGCTGTGGCCGTGTCTCTGACGGTATCTGTATCCGTCTTTATTCCGAGCAAGATTTCCTTTCACGCCCTGAATTCACAGATCCGGAAATTCTGCGCACCAATTTGGCCTCCGTTATCCTGCAAATGACCTCATTAGGGTTAGGGGATATCGCGGCCTTCCCATTTGTGGAGGCACCGGACAAGCGCAATATTCAAGATGGCGTGCGGCTGCTGGAAGAATTGGGTGCTATCCAGACGGCCAGTAACGGCCATCAGCAACTAACACCGCTAGGTCGTCAATTAGCCCAATTGCCGGTTGATCCCCGTTTGGCTCGAATGGTGCTGGAAGCCCAGAAAAGTGGCAGTGTGCGGGAATTGATGATCATCACCTCGGCGTTGTCTATCCAGGATCCGCGTGAACGTCCGATGGATAAACAACAGGCCTCCGATGAAAAACATCGACGTTTTGCCGATAAAGACTCTGATTTCCTGGCATTTGTTAATCTATGGGATTACCTGAAACAGCAGCAAAAAGAGCTGTCATCGGCGCAATTCCGTAAATTATGCCGCAGCGATTTCCTGAACTATTTGCGGGTGCGCGAATGGCAGGATATCTATACCCAACTGCGTCAGGTGGTGAAAGAGTTGGGTATTCCGGTCAATAGCGTCGCCGCAGACTATCGCAGTGTTCATACAGCCATTCTGACTGGGTTGCTGTCACATATCGGCCAGAAAGATGTTGAAAAGCAAGAATATACTGGTGCACGCAATGCCCGTTTTGCCATCTTCCCAGGCTCTGGTTTATTCAAAAAACCGCCAAAGTGGTGCATGGTGGCCGAATTGGTCGAAACCAGCCGTTTATGGGGGCGCATTGCGGCTCGAATTGAACCGGAATGGATCGAACCCTTGGCACAACATTTGGTTAAACATCACTATAGCGATCCACATTGGGAGAAAGCACCAGGGGCGGTGATGGCCAGTGAGAAAGTGACCTTATTCGGGTTGCCTATCGTCACTGAGCGCAAGATCAACTATGGGCCAATTGATCCGCCGCTGTGTCGCGAGTTGTTTATCCGTCATGGCTTGGTTGAAGGGGATTGGCAGACGCGCCATGCTTTCTTCCGCGCCAATTTAAAGCTATTGGCTGAAGTTGAAGAATTGGAGCACAAATCTCGCCGCCGCGACATTCTGGTTGATGACGAGACATTGTTTAACTTCTATGACCAGCGTATTAGCCGTGATGTTATTTCTGCACGTCATTTTGATAGCTGGTGGAAGAAAACCAGCCAGACCCAGCCGGAGTTGCTCAATTTTGAAAAAACCATGCTTATCAAGGATGGTGCAAACAAAGTTAACCCGCTGGATTACCCGAACTTTTGGTATCAAGGGTCGCTCAAACTACGACTTTCTTATCAATTTGAACCCGGTACGGATGCTGATGGGGTCACAGTCCATATCCCACTGCCTATCCTGAATCAGGTTCAGGAAGAGGGGTTTGACTGGCAGATTCCGGGGATCCGCCGTGAGTTGGTGGTGGCGCTCATCAAGTCGCTACCTAAGCCGGTTCGGCGCAATTTTGTACCCGCACCTAATTATGCCGAGGCATTCTTAGCGCGGGCAACCCCGTTGGAAACCAGTCTGCTGGATGCATTAGAGCGCGAGTTACGGCGTATGACAGGAGTGACGGTGTCACGCGAAAGCTGGCAGTGGGAGCAAGTCCCCGACCACCTAAAAATGACCTTCCGCGTGGTGGATGATAAAAACCGAACTTTGCGTGAGGGGAAAGACCTTGCTGCCCTGAAGCTCCAACTCCAGGAGAAAGTACAAGAGACGCTTTCAGCGGTTGCCGATGACGGTATTGAGCAAAATAACTTACATATCTGGAGCTTTGGCTCGCTTCCGGTGTGCTACGAGCAACGCCGTGGTGGATACGAAGTTAAAGCATACCCGGCACTGGTGGATGAGAAAGACAGTGTTGCGATTCGCTTATTTGATACAGAAGCCCAACAGCAACAGGCCATGTGGCAGGGAACACGCCGTTTATTGCTGCTAAATATTCCTTCTCCGATTAAGTATTTACATGAAAAGTTGCCGAATAAATCCAAACTTGGCCTCTATTTCAATACTTATGGCAAAGTGATGGATCTAATTGACGATTGCATTGCTTGTGGGGTGGATAAACTCGTGGCGCAATATGGTGGGCCGGTATGGCAAGAGGCTGATTTTGCTCGGCTACAAGAAAAAGTTCGGGCCGAATTAAACGATACTGTGGTGGATATTGCCAAACAAGTTGAACAGATCCTGACTACCGTATTCAGCATTAATAAGCGTTTAAAAGGCCGGGTCGATATCTCGCAAGCATTAGCGCTTTCCGATATCAAAGCACAGCTTGGTGGCCTGATTTATCGCGGATTTGTCACCAATAATGGTTGGAAACGCTTACCGGATACATTGCGCTATCTGCACGCCATTGAGCGACGGATGGAGAAGTTAGCCGTAGATCCTCATCGTGATCGTGCCCAAATGCAACGGGTGGAACATGTACAGCAGACGTGGCAGCAATGGCTCAACAAATTGCCGCCTAAACGTCAACAAGATGAAGACGTTAAAGAAGTTCGTTGGATGATTGAAGAGTTGCGCGTGAGTTTATTTGCCCAACAATTGGGAACACCGTATCCGATTTCAGATAAGCGGATTTTACAGACTATCGAACAACTCTCTGCCTGATGGTTAATCAAGATGATTCCGCGCCTGAGACAATGACTCAGACGCGGAGTTTTTCAGTCGTTAGTTCCCGTTTCCACGCCCGTATTTATATCATTTAAATCCTCTCATTTGTGTCTCAAATATGTAATTGATGAAACCTGCTGATTTTCATGCGAAGCCTCTCGAAAACTCTCAATTAACTCACCTATTGCGCGGCAAGATTATTGCCTTCGGTCTTCAACTACGGCTATATCTGCCATGGCATTCAGACGGCTTGTTAAAAGTTTGTCTGATTGTGGGTCACCATATTTGATTACAGTTGGTGAGTTTGATAGAGTTTTCGGCAGCAAGGATTGCTTATGTATACGATTAGTTTGTTGCGGTTGGCACAAAAAGAATTGTTTAAATTACCTGCGGGGATACAGGCGGCTCTGATTAAGGCTCTTGATGAGTTAGAGGCTTATGGTCATGAGTTGAAAGAACCTGTAGTGCGGGATATAGGGAAAGGGCTGAAAGAATTGAGGGTCAGTGCAAAGGAAGGTTGCGGGCGTGGTTTTTTCTTTTACCAGGCCGAACAGCAGATTTATATCATTCACATCTTGCAGAAGAAAACGCAAAAGACCCCAAGACGGACACTGATGTTGGCTTATCAGCGTATGAAGGAACTCAAACGGAGATTGCTGCCATGAAAAAACAAGATGATTTTGACATTCTTCCTTTTTCTGAGGTTAAAGCGAACGCTTTAAATCACCCTCAGGTAAATGAAGCGTATTCTGACCTGCAGATTAGACAAGCCATGATGACGGAGCTTAAGGCTGCTCGCCAGCGATGCAATTTGACTCAAGAAGACATTGCCCAGAGAGCGGGGCTGAAGAAACAAAATATTAGCCGGATGGAAAAAGGTATCATTTCGCCTAATCTCACGACATTGAGTCGATATGCCGCAGCATTAGGTGGGACTTTTGTTTTTAAATTTAATCAAAAGCCCCATTACAGCAGTAAGAAATAATTTAATTTAGTGCTAATTAATGTTGATCACATGGTCTTTGTCTTTTTTATTTAGCTGCTTTATTAGCGAGCGTTTTTAATCGGTCTTTTATGGCTGTGACCGCTAAAGCTCGGTTATCCGCCAGATAACGGTCTTTAGCGGCGGGAGCTGAGCTCTGAATGGCAATCAAGGACCATTTCTCGCCATTTTTCAGTAACAGGGGCGAGCCGCTATCGCCGGGTAATGTATCGCATTGATGAGAAAGTACACCTTGCTGCGCCCAGCCGGTGATCAGGCAATTTTCATGACTATAGAGAGTATCCAGGTGGTCAAGTGGATAACCCGCTTGTGTTATTTTACGGTCAACTTGTTTAAGCGCTTGGGTTAATTCATTAGCGGTTCCATCCCACAATGGCAACGGCTTGATAGGAATAGGCTTTTTACTAGTTAACCGAATAAGAGCATAGTCATATGCAGCAGCAGCGGGTGGAACTATCCAGCCGTCGCCGTCAGGTTTGAGTTTCTTACCCAATTTGGCATCAACCAGGGTTTCCAGATTCGTAATTTGATACTTCCAATGACCGTTGTGCGAAATAAACCGTAAGGCGACTGCACGATCAATCTTACCTGGAGGGGCTAATACACAATGCCCAGCGGTAAGTGCGAGGCGAGGGGAGATTAATGTCGCAGTACAAAGGTTGCCACTGGCCGTTTCAACTTGCCCGATGGCTTGCCATGGCCATTGTGAGCCATCAGTGACCGCAGTACGATCATCTTTACCAAAAAATAGGGTGGTTTGATCGGCAATACTGCTGTCGTCATTTGACGTGTCAGTGGAGGGAAGGGCATAAGCCACAGAAAGAGGTAACAGACTTAATAGTAGTAATGAAGATAAACGCATAAAAAATTAGCCTGCCTTATTCCCAAAAGGGGGATTTATTCACAAACCTGAGACCTACTGGTTAAGCTGCTAATCACAAGCTTCCCTACTGCTAACTATAGACACAATTAGCTATGTAGTATGTTGTCAGTATTTGATTTTTCAATAAATTTAGCACGATATAAATCACTTATACCTTAAACAATACACCTACAGCTTGAAGCACCACATCTATACTCTATAAATAAAAAAACAATGTGGTCAGCCCACAAATAATTAATATAGTCAGAGTGATTTCAAATAAATAACGGCGCAGCATTATCAGCACTCCTGATAAAAAACACCCGGAGAACCGGGTGTTGAGCGAGTGAAGCTGTTGCAGGTCAATCGTAAAAAGCTGTCTTCAGCTAGCTTTTTCGACTTTATTTTGCGGCGGGAACTGCTGCCGGGGCAGATTTGGCATGTGTCGCTTTTGGTACTGGCGCGGCTTTCTCTGTTTTCTTCACCGATTTGGTCGATTTTTTGTGATGCATAGTCTTGGCTGGAGCACTATGAGCCACTGGTGCACCTGCCATTGGCGCTGCAGGTGCAACGGTATCGGCGGCGAATGCGATAGAAGACATACCCAAGGTTGCAGCAACAATCAGAGCTAATACTGTTTTCATGATTTATTCCTCAGTGTTCTGTTTGCATATCGGCCCCGTTGGGTCGTTGTAATGAGAATAGAGTAAATGGTTTGTGGCTTCCGTGAGTCATTGGTTTCGGCTTGTAACCGATTGTACAGAACTGATTGTTATGACGAATAACCCACTCTTCATTCAGTTTATGCCGTGCCGCTACGCGCTTTTTATTGTAGAGATAGAAAGAAAGTGGAGAAGAATAATAACGCCATTTGATTTGTTGAAAACTCCATTTTAGTTACAACATACATTTGGTGGTTATCTAAAAAGTGATCTCTGGAGGCACATACAAATTTGTAACGGAAATGACATTTATATTCAGCAGAGCGGTACTGCTGCCTCAAAGGAAGGGCAGTACCGAAGTCAGCTATCTGGGGAGGAAATTATAAATAACGGCGTTCTAAGTGCTCGCGGAAAAAGCGAGGGTTAAGTGATTCAACGGTTGCTTTGGTAATCAACTCTGCAGTTGAGTAACGGCTTCCGTGTTGCCAGATATTTTTCTGTAACCAATTAAATAGCTTACTCAGATCGCCATTGGCAATATTGCTATCTAATTCAGGGATAGCTTCACGCGCGGTTTGGAATAGTTGAGCCGCATACATGGCACCCAGAGTATAGGTTGGGAAATAACCAAAAGCGCCATCCGTCCAATGGATATCTTGCATACAGCCATTACGGTAATTTCCTTCGGTATTTATTCCGAGGTATTGTTGCATCTTCTCATTCCACAGCGCGGGGATATCATCCACCTCGATTTCACCGCTAATTAACGCTTTTTCAATCTCATAGCGCAAAATCACATGAGCAGGGTAGCTAACTTCATCGGCATCGACCCGAATGAAGCCGGTTTTGACGCGTTGATTCAAGGCAGTGAAGTTTTGCTGGTTAAAAGCCGGTTGCTCGCCGAATTGCTGTATAACCAAAGGCCGGATGACTTGCAGAAATTCTTTGCTGCGCGCTAATTGCATTTCAAACAGTAAACTTTGAGATTCATGAATTGCGGTTGAGCGTGCATGTGATATTGGTTGGCCTAACCATTCGCGAGGCAAATTCTGCTCATACCGCGCATGGCCCGTTTCATGAACAATCCCCATTAACGCACTGAGAAACTCTTGTTCGTTATAACGAGTAGTGATGCGTACATCTTGCGGAACACCTCCGCAGAATGGGTGCACACTGACATCGACTCGTCCACCGTCGAAATCGAAGCCCAACACTTTCATCACATTCAAGCCAAGTTGACGCTGTTTTTCCAGGTCAAATGGCCCTTGCGGTATCAGGCAGGTTTCATTTGCTTGCCTGGCGATCACTTTTTGCAATAACGCCGGTAGCCATTGTTTCAGGTCGCCAAAGATACGGTCCAAATCCGCACTATTCGTGCCCGGCTCATATAAATTCAACAATGCATCATAGCGCGATGTCCCAGCCGCTTGAGCCCGAATTGCCGCTTCTTCACGGCTTAACTTGACCACTTCACGTAGATTTTCAGCAAAACCATGCCAGTCATTTGCAATGCGCTGCTGTCGCCATGCGTGCTCACAACGCGCACCTGCTAATGATTTTGCCTCAACCAAAGCCTCTGGTACTAACACCGCATTATTGTAATGCCGGCGCATCTCGCGCAAATTTGCTTGCTCGATATCATCCAGCGTTTCTTGTTCCGCTTGTTGCAACCATTCGCCGACCTGTTTGGCCGTCAGAATCTGGTGTTGCAGCACATTGAGCTCAGCCATTGCCTCTGAGCGAGCAAGATTTCCTTTGGGTGGCATCATTGTTTGCATATCCCAGCCGGCAATGGCGGATAAGTGCTCAAAGCGGGAGAGGCGTGTAAATGTGGTGCGCAGGTTCTGATAAGCAGTGGTCATAAAACACTCCATAAAGCTGATAGGCCAACTTATTTTATTAAGGCTTAGTTCTGTGATCTTGGTCTGCTGACAGTGAGTAAGCGTTTTTCACCGGCCAGCAAAATCGAAAACTGGCACCACCGAGAGAACTGGCATCGACAGAAATACTGCCCTGATAAGCCAGTGCGATGGAGTGAACAATCGCAAGCCCCAGGCCACAGCCACCGGTTGCACGATCACGGCTAGGATCCAAACGGACAAACGGTTCAAATACCCGTGCGCGTTCTTCTAAGGGAATGCCCGGCCCGTCATCTTCAACTTGTAGACATGCGTTATCGCCATCAAACCACAAACCAATGCGTAATCGCTGAGTCGAGTAGCGCAGGGCGTTATTGACCAGATTATCCAATACTCTTTCCATTAGGCGCAGATCGACGGCACCAAAGTCGCCGCGATGAGGTATATCGAGCTCTATCTCACGCTCACTATGAATCAACCGCATATCGGTTACTTTTGCGCTGAGCCACGCCGGTAAGTCTATCGGTTCAAGATTGAGCGCGACTTGGGGGCGATCCAGCCGTGCGTAAGTCAGCAGTTCATCGATGAGTGCTTCTAACTGACCAATATCATGATTCAACGCCAGTTGTTCACTTTCAGTCAGGTTATCACTCATGGCTAGCCGATAGCGCAAGCGAACAAGTGGGGTGCGTAACTCGTGAGCAATGCCATCAATAAGCAGCTTCTTACTGACTATCAATGTGCTGATGTTGTCGGCCATTTGATTAAAAGCAACACCTAAGCGGCTTAAACTGGAGGTGGGATCAAAATGTGTCCGTTCGTCCAGATGTCCGGCCCCAAGCCGCTGGGCGGCATTCTCCAGTTTCAGCAAGTCTTTCCAGTGAGGGCGCATCCACAGGAACACCGGCAGCGCCAAAGAGAGACCAATCAGGATGAGCAAGATTAAATCTAGCAGCCGCATTTGGTGCAAATAAAACAGATAAGGAACCGGGCCAACAGCCAGAACATAGTGGCTGCGGGGAATTCGTTGCAGGAAGGTATACTCATCATCCAAAGCAATAATTTCACCCGCACGCAGGCGCTTATTTAATCTTTCGCCCAGATCACGTTTATCGAGAGGTTCAATATGTAATTGAAAAGAGAGATTTAAATCCAGCGTAGCGATGGTTTTATTCCAATCTTTTAGCGGAATTTCTCGTAACTCACTGCGCATCAATGACAGGGAGCTTTTCATCAGATCATCTAATGACTGGCGGCCAGCGCGTTCGGCCGTGACTTTATAAACCAGGCCAACCAGCATCGCCATCACCATAAAGCAGACGAACAGCAATAAGAAAAACTGAATAAATAGCTTCCTCATTGCTGCACTGACTCCCAGGCATTAGGGGCGAACAAATAGCCTTTATTGCGTACCGTTTTGATTCTAAAAGGCTCAAGGGCATTGTCATAGAGTTTGCGGCGCAAGCGCGAGATGGCTACATCAATACTGCGATCCATCCCGTCATAACTGACACCGCGCAAATTTTTCAATAATGCTTCTCTGTCCATGATGATGCCGGCATGTGTTGCGAGTTCCCACAGCAGATCAAAATCTGAAGTCGATAATGCAATCTCTTCATCGCCAAGATTGACTTGTCGATTGACGGGATCAATGCAGAGTAAACCGAAGTGAATGGCATTGTGCCCAGTGAGTGGAAGGTGGGGGGGTTCTTTGATTTGTTGCTGATTATGCTGACGTAAATGCAAGCGTAGCCGTGCCAGCAACACCGCTGGAGGTGTTGTTTTCAGAATATAGTCATTGGCACCCATCTCAAGAGATAGGATATGATTCATATCACTGTCAAGAGAAGTCAGCAGCACTATTGGGCCTTCATAACTTGGTCGTAAATCACGGCACAACGTCATGCCATCTTTCCCTGGCAGCATAATGTCAAGCAACACCAGGTCGGGCTGTTGATGTTGAATAACCGCTTGGGCAGTATCACCTCGCGGCTCCACAAACACATCAATGTCATGCTTGCCGAGATAGGCTGCAATCAGTTTTCCGACCTCCGGGTCGTCTTCTACAAAAACAATTTTGGTCATGTTTTTCTGTTTATAAAAGTGCCGGAATTCAGCATAGCGCGCTGTTGGCCGCAATACTATGCACGTTACTTTATTCTTTATGCCAATGACGCGGCAATGACTGATAGGTAGACAACCAGCAAATTATTTCATTATATTAATGAAAGTGATTATATCGTCATCTCTATTTAGTTGCTTAGTTGCGCCCATCGTTTATATATCAATATTGATGATTAATGAATAGCTGTATCGATCAGCTAAGGACTGAGGGATGAGTGGCGAACACATTGGTGTGCCAGCACACAGTGAAAGAGTCTGCTTCGATTACACGGAATTTCTAGCTGCTTCTTGCAAAAAGCGGTGGGGTTTTATTGATGCTATTTATGGTGTCATGCCGATTTTCGGGATGGTGGTGAAATCTCAGGCTGAGCTGGAGAAAACACCCCAGGAACGGCTTACCGCCTTGGCGTTACAGGTATTATCAACCCAGCTTAGCGATGAAACTAATATTATTAGATTGATTCGTCTTGCTGAGCAGCAAGGGATAACAGCGTTGGATATCCAATTACCTTATCCGCTTGAAACCGCACAATTGGGTACCATCAAACAAAAACTTCCCTCTTCAATGCGGCTAAGTCAAAAGGGTGAATGCTTATCGGTGGATATATCCGGAACAGAACACTATTAGTTATCTGCTGCTAGATGCTCAAATGAGCAGCCAGTTTAACTGGCAAGCCCATTGATTAGACCGGTTTTGTCGAGGATTAGCCTTAATGCATAACCAGCCAGGTTGCCGGAATAGTGGCAATCAGAACCAGACAAATTGCTGCGCGTTCCACTGTATTGAGTATCCTGAGACCTTCATGCCCTTTGCGCGCATAAATAAAGACCAGTAGGCCGGGGGCATATAACAGGGCGGATAACAACAGGTACAGCAAGCCGGCGGCATAAATCAGCCATAAACCATACAAACACGCACCACTGGCCGCAATAATCAATCGCCAGTCCTGGCGTTTTAAGGCCACTTTAAATAAGAATGCTCCCACCAGGAAATAGGGCACTAAAATCATCTCTGATGCAATTGTTAGCAATGTATTGTAGTTACTGCCTGTCAGCCAGATAAGGATCAGCGCTACTTGCACCGCACAGTTAGTCAGCCACAGCGATTTTGCCGGTGCATTGTGCTTATTCTGATGCTGGAACATTTTAGGAAATGCCCCATGTTTCGCGGCCACCATCGGAACTTCTGCCGCCATAATGGTCCAGCTAAGGTAAGCGCCGCACACTGAAATAATCAGCCCGGTAGCAATAATTACTTCCCCCCATGGGCCAATCATCTCAACCATAATACCGGCCATTGATGGGTTACGCATCCCCGCGAGTTCAGCGCGTGGCACCACACCAAGCGACAGTAACGTAATGAGCAGGTAAACACATAAAGCCGAGATAACCGCCAGCATGGTCGCGCGACCAACATCTTTCTTATTACGTGCTCTGGCAGAAACCACAACAGCGCCTTCCACACCAATAAAAACCCACAGCGTTATGAGCATTGTGTCTTTCACTTGCTGCCAAACGGGGGTGTGCAGGGCAAGGCCGGTAAAATCAAAACTAAATGTATCGAGGCTGAATGCCAGGCCGGCTAACACAATAAAACCGCCGATTGGCAGCAGTTTTGCCAGTGTCGCAGCCAAATTGATGCTGGCGGCGGTTTGCACACCCCGCAATACCAGGGCATGAACCCCCCATAACAGAAAAGAGGCACCCAGTAGCGCCTGCCAGGTGTTACCTTCACCAAAAACAGTGTTGCCAGACTTATCGGTAAAAAAGCTCAATGCTGCAAAAACAATCACCAGATAAGATACGTTAGCAATAACAGCACAGAGCCAATAGCCCCAGGCAGAGAAAAAGCCAATAAGGTCGCCAAAACCTTCTTTGGCATAGGTGAATATTCCACCATCCAGATCAGGGCGTAGACGCGTCAGTAATAACATGGCAAACGCCAGAAAAACAATCCCAACGCCGGTAATGCTCCAGCCAACAAGCAGTGCCGCCGGGCTGGCAACTTCAGCCATATTTTGTGGCAGGCTAAAGACACCTGCACCCAGCATTGAGCTAAGAACCAGCGCCGTTAGCGCCGTCAGGCCGAGTTTTCTTTCCAATTATGGATCCTGGTTTTTAGAGTATGAATGAATGGTTACTGGCTTATAAGTAGCATTATCTGAGGCTAATCTATCAATACTTGACAGATAATAGCCCCAAAATTTTCGGGAGATTTTACGGAGTGGGGCGCGATCATGCAATGATTGGTTATGCGATTTAGGCAAAAAATTATTCAGTCAGATGCCGTGATGGCATTATGGTGATTAATTGATAAAAAAAGGACAGCCAATGGCTGCCCTTCAGACTGCTGACAAGCTCCAACGACACGATCTTACTAGGTGAGGACAGGTAGAAGAGTAAAGCGTCCGCGCCAGGGATGGCGCGGGTCGAGCCCCCAGGGAAGGGTTTACGGCGTCTTTACGATCTAGCTGTTTTCACCGTTACGGGCACTTTGTCATTAACCTCAAGGACAGCCAATGGCTGCCCTTAACAGTAATCATTGCCGCAAACTTATTTGAACAAGTCAGCGCTAATACTCACATTGCCGCCACTTTGGTTCTGCCACTGGCGAGTAACATGGTAATACTTCGCACCCTTGGCGGCAGCACGCTTAGCCACTTCATGGGAGACGTCGGTCA
The DNA here is from genome assembly GCF_902726545.1 of Yersinia artesiana. Lineage (GTDB taxonomy): Bacteria > Pseudomonadota > Gammaproteobacteria > Enterobacterales > Enterobacteriaceae > Yersinia > Yersinia artesiana. The sequence goes on from NZ_CACVAD010000008.1 coordinate 91,274, forward strand.
TGCTGTTGTAGTGGCCGCTAAAGGTCACAGAATCAAACGGAACCATCTGCGCGGCAGTGGTATTGTTTAATTCCTGGATTTGGGTGCCATCACTCAGGGTGACAGTGTAACGTTTACCTGTTGATGATTGCGTTTCAAAGAAACGGCCCACATCAGCACTTGGCGTGCCGGAAGAGGCAACACCTGGAATCTCGACATTTGCAGCAGCGGCACCGCCAGCGGCCAGTGCAGCGCGGCCCGCATCTGAATCAGCAGGGATAACATCAGGGCTTTGTACGGTACGTTTGGCTGCATCTTGTTTGTAAACATAAGCAGTCACAAACTGGTTGCCGCCTTGGTTAGCATCAACCTGACGCACGATGAAGAAGGAGTATGCACCTTTCTCTTTCGCCGCTTTGGAAATAGCATCATTAATATCTGGCTGACTACGGAAGAAACCACTAACAGAAACAGTGTCATAAGGTTGTAAGGTGTAAGCTTCTGTTTTTGGTAATTCTTTGATGCCATTGAAGATACGATACTGGGTATCTTTGCTTACTTCCTCAGCATCTTTATGATAAACATCGGCCGTTACACGCCAGTTGCCACCATTATTGTTGCTGTTCAGATCCTGAATATAAAATGAATCAGCGCCCAATTTATCAGCACGACGGGATACCGCATCAGCGGCTTCATTGATTGCATTAAATCTGCCGGTAATAGTAATACGATCAAATGGCTTAATGGCTGCTGCTTGCTCTGGTGTAAGTTCTTTTGCCGCATGTGCAGCAGAAAGCGCCGAGAGTGATAGCAATGCCGACGCGATGATCGTGTATTTCAGCTTCATAAAAAATCCTTTCGCCTTGCGCATTAACGTTGATACGTGCGGAACAATTGATGTGTAACAGAATAGCAGATGATTATTACATGTAATAATGGCGGGTGTCTCCGCAATTTATATGACTAAATAATTTATATAGCTAAATATATGAATTTCGCAGTTAGGCCGGATAGCACTTTGCCTCAATAATTGGGATAAGCTTTACGAATAATGGCTTTAACGTGATAAGCGTTGTTTATTTACATTTTTATAACCTGATGCCGCGCTATGACTGGGTTGCCTTATTATACTAAAGCTTATTATTTTGGCTCAAAGTTGCAGGACAAGCCGCTAGTAAATATTATTTTTATAGTGAATTATACAGAGTTCTTTCCGCCTGCCAGTTTTAGTGCAAAAACTGCTGCAGAACCGCATACAGATATGGATCATAAGTCACATTTTCAGTAGGTTATAGGGAGCCGTAACAAAGCAGGTTTGTCAGTAACCCAATAGAACATGGCAATACTTATCATCAAAGACAGGTAAAAAAGGGAACATTATGCGTATTGGTGTACCAAGAGAGCGGTTGGCCAATGAAGCCCGTGTTGCAGCAACGCCGAAAACGGTAGAACAATTGCTGAAACTGGGTTTCACCGTGGCGATTGAAAGCGGAGCTGGCCATTTAGCCAGTTTTGACGATGCGGCGTACCAGGATGCGGGTGCCACCATTACGGATACCACCGATGTGTGGCAATCCGACCTTATCCTCAAAGTGAATGCCCCACTTGAGGAAGAAATTAACCTGATGCGTGCGGGGAGCACCTTGGTCAGCTTCATCTGGCCGGCTCAGAACCCGGAATTACTGCAAAAATTGGCAGAGCGTCAGGTGACGGTATTGGCAATGGATTCTGTGCCACGTATTTCGCGCGCGCAATCCATGGATGCCCTTAGCTCAATGGCTAACATTGCGGGCTATCGTGCCATTGTTGAAGCGGCGCATGAGTTTGGCCGTTTCTTCACCGGGCAAATCACGGCTGCGGGTAAAGTTCCTCCAGCTAAAGTGATGATTATCGGTGCCGGTGTTGCCGGGCTGGCCGCTATCGGTGCGGCAGGGAGCTTGGGTGCGATTGTCCGCGCTTTCGATACCCGTCCGGAAGTGAAAGAACAAGTCCAGAGCATGGGCGCTGAATTCCTCGAACTCGATTTCGAAGAAGAGGCTGGCAGTGGTGATGGTTATGCCAAAGTCATGTCTGAAGCATTTATCAAAGCCGAAATGGCGCTATTTGCAGCGCAAGCGGCTGAAGTGGATATCATTGTGACTACCGCGTTGATTCCGGGTAAACCCGCGCCGCGTTTGATCACTAAAGAGATGGTTGCGTCAATGAAGTCGGGCAGTGTGATTGTCGATTTGGCCGCCCAGACAGGGGGCAACTGCGAATTGACAGTGGCCGACAAAGTGACGGTGACTGAGAATGGCGTGAAAATCATCGGTTACACCGATTTGCCAAGTCGCTTACCAACACAGTCATCCCAGCTTTATGGTACTAACCTGGTTAACTTGCTGAAATTACTCTGCAAAGAGAAAAATGGCGAGATTGACATTGATTTCGAAGATACCGTAATTCGCGGTGTTACCGTGGTCAAAACCGGTGAAGTCACCTGGCCGGCACCGCCAATTCAAGTATCAGCACAACCTCAGGCGGCGAAAGCTGCTCCTGTTGTCAAAGAGGACGCTAAGCCTTCCTCACCTTGGCCGAAATACATCATTATGGCGCTGGCTATTGTGCTATTTGGCTGGTTGGCTAATGTGGCACCGAAAGAGTTTTTATCTCACTTTACGGTCTTTGCACTGGCGTGTGTGGTTGGATATTACGTGGTGTGGAACGTCAGCCATGCGCTGCATACACCGCTGATGTCAGTCACCAACGCTATTTCCGGCATTATTGTGGTTGGCGCATTGTTGCAGATTGGTCATGGTGGCTGGGTGAGTTTCTTATCCTTTATTGCCGTTTTGATCGCCAGCATCAACATTTTTGGTGGTTTTACCGTCACCCAACGCATGCTGAAAATGTTCCGTAAAAACTAGGTTTCGATGAGACCGAACTTGCCTAAAACGCAAGTTGATAAAGCCGAGTGGATAAAACAATGTTTATAAAAACAACAATGTTTATAAAGACAACGTTATACAAAAATGAAGGGGTAACTAATGTCTAGTGGTCTCGTTACAGCTGCGTACATAGTTGCTGCGATTTTATTTATTTTCAGTTTGGCTGGGCTGTCGCGCCACGAAACATCCAAACAAGGTAACACTTTCGGTGTGACCGGTATGGCTATCGCGCTTATCGCGACCATTCTGGGGCCAGACTCAGGTAACGTTGCCTGGATTATCATCGCCATGGTGATTGGTGGAGCAATTGGTATTTATCTGGCGAAGAAAGTCGAAATGACCGAAATGCCGGAACTGGTTGCTATCTTGCACAGTTTTGTCGGTTTGGCGGCGGTTCTGGTTGGCTTTAACAGCTATCTGGATCATGGCCCGGCGGTCATGGACGCCGTGATGGTGAATATCCATCTGACTGAAGTGTTCCTCGGTATCTTTATCGGTGCGGTGACATTTACTGGTTCTATTGTTGCCTTCGGTAAATTACGCGGGATTATCTCATCCAAGCCGCTGATGCTGCCGCATCGCCATAAGCTGAACCTGGTTGCACTGGTTGTTTCATTCTTGCTGATGATTATGTTCGTCAAAACAGATAGCGTGGCCCTGCAAGTGGTCGCACTATTATTGATGACCGTGATTGCTTTAGCCTTCGGTTGGCATTTGGTTGCATCCATTGGCGGTGCTGATATGCCGGTGGTCGTTTCAATGTTGAACTCCTATTCAGGTTGGGCAGCGGCGGCGGCGGGTTTCATGCTGAGCAACGATTTGCTGATTGTAACCGGTGCGTTAGTGGGTTCTTCCGGTGCGATTCTGTCGTACATCATGTGTAAAGCGATGAATCGTTCGTTCATCAGCGTTATTGCCGGCGGCTTTGGTACTGACGGTTCTTCCACTGGCGATGCTGAAGAGATGGGCGAATATCGTGAAACCAATGCTGAAGAAGTGGCAGAACTGCTGAAAAATGCCAACTCTGTCATCATTACCCCTGGTTATGGTATGGCGGTTGCGCAGGCACAGTACCCGGTTGCTGAAATTACAGCAAAACTGCAAGCTCGTGGGGTTAAAGTGCGTTTTGGTATTCACCCAGTAGCAGGTCGCTTGCCAGGCCATATGAACGTGTTATTGGCTGAAGCTAAAGTGCCTTACGATGTGGTGCTGGAGATGGACGAAATCAATGATGATTTCCCAAGCACTGATGTGGTGCTGGTTATTGGTGCTAATGACACCGTAAACCCGGCAGCACTTGAAGATCCTCGCAGCCCGATTGCCGGTATGCCGGTGCTGGAAGTGTGGAAAGCACAAAATGTTATTGCCTTCAAACGTTCAATGAACACCGGCTATGCTGGCGTCCAAAACCCATTGTTCTTCAAAGACAATACACAGATGTTATTTGGCGATGCCAAAGACAGCGTGGAAGCTATTTTACGCGCATTGTAATGGCGGTAGGGTATTGATTAAGGGCCACCAAGGTGGCCTGAGGTTAATGACAAAGTGCCCGTCACGGTGAAAACAGGCAGATCGTAAAGACGCCGTAAACCCTTCCCTGGGGGCTCGAGCCGCGCCGTCCTTGGCGCGGACGCTTTACTCCTCTGCCTGTCTTCACCTTGCAAGATCGAGTCGTAGGGGTTTGTCAGCAGTCTGAAGGGCCACCAAGGTGGCCTTTTTTTGCTTTAATCTGAATAGCTTGTGAAGCGGTTATTCTCCATCCTCAGAATCTTCATTGCTTTCCACCGGGCAATTAAAACCTTCCGGTTTAATGGCTAATAAATCACATTTCAGATGATCGATCACATGCTCCGTAGTATTCCCAATAAAGGCGGCAGAGAGACCAGTACGTCCTAAAGTCCCCAGAACCACCACCCCAGCCCGTAAATGTTCCGCCAAATCAGGAATAACCTCTTCCGGCAAACCTTTTTCGACATGAGTGAATTTCTCATCAATACCAAATTGCTGGCGCAATGCTTTCATCGCCACCAAATGTTGGCCACGAATAGCATCGTTATAGACACTCGGATCAAAATCAGGCAATTCAATGGCAATGTTAATCGGGGTCACCGGATAGGCGCTAATCAAATGCACCGGAGTTTGGTTAAGATGTTCAGCAAGCTCTCTGGTTTCTTTAACCAGACGCAGATTAAGCGGATCATGCAGCGGGTCTTCACTCGAAAGATTGACGGCAACCAGTGCTGAACCACCTTCAGGCCAAGGTTGGTCTTTGACCATCCACACCGGGCATGGGCATTTACGCAATAAGTGCCAGTCGGTGGGGGTGAAGATGATTGATTCGAGGCGGTCATGCTGATGCGCCATTTTGAGCAATAAATCGTGCTTAAATTTCAAAACCTCCTGAATAATGGCTTCGTAAGGCCGATTGTGCCATACCACTTTGATTTCAATCGGTATTCCTTCGTCGAGATAAAACCGGCACTGCTCGCTTATCCACGCTGAACGTTGGCTGATAACCCCTTTGCGCATAGCGGTGCGTTCATCAGGCGACAGTAGGGTGGTCATGTCATAGGACAAGTCGTAAATAGCCAAAAATGCTTTGATTGTGCCGCCATTACGCCGCACAAGATAAACTGCACGTCTTAATGCAGGCTGATCATCCTGATTGGGGTCAATAGCAACCAGAATATTCTGATACTTTGCCATAGAGTCTCCTTACAACCGTGAATTAACAGTATGTTAGTTAAAGAGTAAACCATGAAAGTGAAAGAGAACAGGTGAGAGCACGAACCAGATAAATTATATAAGTATGAGGGTGACGGATAAATCCATTTTGTGAGTCAGAAAGTGGCGGGTGACTATACCGTTCGGCTCGCGCCGCTACACACATCCGGTACATATCCCCGCCTACCCATTGACTGACGTCATAGCGCAATAATATTAATTACAGCTTGGTTTTGGGTTACCCGCCAGTTGAGCCAGTGCTTCAGTATTCTCGATAGTGATGTATTTACCCTTCACACTCAGAATATCGCTTTTCTGGAAACGGCCCAATAAGCGGCTGATGGTTTCTACCGTCAGGCCCAAATAGTTACCGATATCACCCCGCGTCATAGTGAGACGGAACTCACGTGGTGAGAAACCACGCTGAGCAAAGCGGCGCGAGAGATTATAAATAAACGCGGCCAGACGCTCTTCTGCATTCTTTTTAGAAAGCAGCAAAATCATGTCTTGATCACCTTTAATCTCGCCACTCATTAAGCGCATCATCTGCTGGCGCAGATTTGGCATTTTGCCGGATAAGTCATCAAGTGTGTCAAACGGGATTTCGCACACCATTGAGGTTTCGAGGGCCTGCGCAAAGCTTGGATGTTGCAAGTTACTGATAGCATCAAAACCGACTAAATCGCCCGCCAGATGGAAACCGGTAATTTGCTCATCACCTTCTTCGGTAATGGTGTAACTTTTAATGGTCCCGGAACGGATAGCGTACAGGGATTTAAGCTCATCACCTGCTTTAAACAGCGCCTGTCCTTTCTGAATAGGTTTTTTCCTTTCAATGATATTATCGAGCTGATCCAGCTCATTTTCATTCAAAGTAAAAGGAATACAGAGCTGACTAATACTGCAATCCTGACAATGGATCGCACAACCGCCAGACTGAATACGTCGGATTATTCGTTTTTCCGGGATCATAGGGTATTCCCATTAATATTGATATGCGTCAATTTTAACATCTTTTCTTGCGTCTGATAAGAGCAACAATAGTTAGCGCGCTAAAAGATATCCCTCGTGCATTAATAACCAGCGTTTCCGCTCCACGCCTCCCGCATAACCGGTCAATGCCCCTTGCTGCCCAATCACCCTATGACAAGGAACAACAATCGATATCGGGTTCAAGCCGTTCGCCATCCCCACCGCTCGAGAAGCAGTGGGGCGGTTAATGCGTTTTGCTAACTCACCATAAGTAATGGTTTCACCGCAGGGAATTTTACGCAGTTGTTGCCAAACTTGACGCTGAAAATCAGTACCGGCGGTTTTCACCGGTAAATTATCAATAATGTCCAATTCGCCGGCAAAATAGCGTTGCATACTGTCACTCAACCCACCAGGATTGCGCTGTTCCACCAGGGTAAAAGTATTTGCGCCGTAATGATTGTGTAGTAGTTTCATCAGACGTTCATAGTGATCAGTCCAATCAATGGCGCGTAGCCGGTGCTCTTCGTCAGCAATTAACAACAGTTCCCCCTGTGGGGTTGCCATTCTATCAATCAAAAACGTTTCCATAGTTCTCCACGACGTGCTGCCACTGGTTGAGCGAATTGTTGGCTTAAAAACTTTGCCGGCGATTATTACATGAAAGATAACATCAATAGATGACTATCCGGGCTGAAAAGCAAAAACCTGCTTTTATTGCGGCGTTAATCGCATAAACCATAACGTTTAGAGATAAAGTCGGGGTGGGCTAAGTGAGTGTAAGCCGCTAGGATAAAAGTCTGTTATTTACGAAATCAATTCATATCAGGTATTCAATTCATGTCCAATTTTGCTCTGCCTCCTTTATTACGTGAAGACGAACCGCCCGCTGCGGCTATCGAACGAGCTGAAAGTCGCTCGCCCTTTATCTTGTTGGCCGACCATGCCGGGCAGCGTATTCCGGTTCAACTTAGGGATTTAGGATTACCAGCAGGAGAAATTGATCGACATATTGGTTGGGATATTGGCTCCTTAGCCACTGCGCAGTTACTGAGCCAGTATCTGGATGCCACATTGATTCATCAGCGTTATTCGCGTTTAGTTATCGATTGTAACCGTACCCCCGGTATCGCCAGTTCTATCCCTGAAATCTCTGAAAATACACGGATCCCGCGTAATATCGGTGTCACAGTGGAAGAGGCTGAAGCCCGTCGAGCAGCGGTATTTCAGCCCTATCATGACTTGATCACACAGACACTTAATCAGCGCCGTGATAGTGGTCAGCCGAGTATCATTATTTCGATGCACAGTTTTACGCCGTCATTTAAAAATATTTCCCGACCTTGGCAAATTGGCACGTTATTTCACCGAAATCCTGAGTTTGCGTTGCAGTTAGTGTCATTTTTACAGCAAGAAGATGCTTTAAATGTCGGCATCAATGAACCTTATGCTATGACAGATGCAACAGATTTCACGTTGCCATTCCATGCCGAGCAGCGGCAGTTACCTTATGTTGGCATCGAGATTCGCCAGGATCTTATTACTGATGAGAATGGGCAGGAGGAATGGGCCAGACGGCTGGCGCGGTTGTTACCGCAAGTCCTGACGGCCTATACCCATTCAAACTAAGTTGTCACCTATATATTGGCTCAAGAAAAGTCTGTTTTGTGCCAATTATTTTTCCGGGTTTATGACTGGCCACTATTAATTAGTTATTATCGGTGGCTATAGTTATTTTCAATTTATAACCAATTATTTATCACACAACTTGAAGGTTGATAATCTCGTGGAAGCCAAACCCGCGCGTATCCTGATCAGTGCCTGTTTGATGGGCAAACCGGTTCGTTATAACGGCAGTGCGCTGTCTGTTCATGATGAAATTATTCAACGCTGGCAGGATGAAGGGCGGCTGGTTATGGTGTGTCCTGAACTGGCAGCGGGAATGCCAGTACCTAGACCGCCTGCTGAAATTCAGCAAGGTAATGGTGAAGCGGTATTACAGGGCCAGGCCCGGGTGATTGAGCAATGGGGTAATGATGTCAGCCGGGAATTTCTGCAAGGGGCTTATCAGGCATTAGCGTTAGCCCAAAAACATCAGTGCACCTTGGCTATTCTGACTGAAGGTAGCCCTTCTTGCGGCAGCAGCCGTATTTATGATGGTCATTTTAATGGCACCCAACGCGCAGGACAGGGCGTGACAACGGCTTTATTGCGCCGCCATGGGATCACCGTGTTCAGTCATCTTCAACTTGAGCTGGCGGATGATTTTTTGCGAAATGCTTCGCAAATCCAGATTGAAAATTAATCAAAAGTCATAAAATGTCGCTATACTGTATAAATACACAGTATTCATATGATTCGTATCTTCCGTCACTTGATTTTTATTGAAACCATTAAGTCGAGGTAGCGATATGGCATTTCAGATAATTGAAAAACAACCGCAACAAATTGTGAGTATCCGAGTCGTCGGCCCTTATCACGAAACCATCCCAAAAGGTTTTGACCAACTATCATCACTTTATACTCAGCATCAAATTCCGGGAAAAGATTGGTTAGCACTTTACTGGGATAACCCAGAAACCAATACACCGGCTAAGTTGCGGGCTGATGTGTCATTGTCTGTTGCGGATGATTATGTCTTACCGCCAGAACTCAGTGATCACTTGCAATTGCAGGTGATTCCCGCGGGCTTGTATGCGGTGTATCACACTCGAGTAACGGATGATGATTACGCCAAGGCTTGGGGAGAGTTGTATCACCAGCATTTACCACAAAGTGGCTATCGCCCGACCGAAGGGGCGTGCTACGAAGTTTACCTCAATGACGGCAGGGCTGATGGCTATTTTGATATTGATATCTACCAATCCGTTGAGAAAAACCAATAAAGTTAGATAAGCAGCCGGGTCTGAACAGTTCGGCTGTTTGCCACATCATTGTTGGCTTTTTTGGGATAGTGTTGTCGAATAATAGGTCATTATCCGCAGTAGTAAAAGTGGCATGCTTTGTCTACCGATTTAAGTGGGTTAGCGCTTGTCTTTTAGACGTTAGGAGCAGCTGCCCGCGAACCAAGACAGACGATGAAACTCGCATTCAGGATAATATTATGACAAATACCATTCAGCAGGTCGCGATTGTTACCGGTGCATCACGGGGTATTGGTGCGGCAATAGCCGAGCGTTTGGCTCAGGAGGGCTATACCGTCTTGATCAATTACTCTCGGGCTGATGATGAAGCCGCAGCCTTGGTGCGTAAAATTCAACAAGCGGGCGGCAATGCATTGAGTGCCAAAGGCGATATTAGCGATCCCACCGCCGTGGCCCAATTGTTTACCAAAGCTGAAACCGCCTTCGGTGGGGTTGATGTGTTGGTCAATAATGCCGGTATTATGTCACTCAGCACGGTGGCAGACAGCGACGATGAACATTTTGACCGCCAAATTGCCATTAACCTGAAAGGAAGCTTCAACGGAATGCGAGAAGCGGCGAAACGGCTCAGAAATGGCGGCCGAATTGTTAATTTCTCAACCAGTGTTGTGGGCTTAAAGTTGGAAAAATATGCTGTTTATGCTGCCACCAAGGCTGCGGTTGAAACGATGACGGCGATTCTGGCAAAAGAGTTGCGAGGCCGCGATATTACTGTCAATGCTGTGGCTCCAGGGCCGACCGCGACTGATCTTTTCCTGAACGGAAAATCCGCTGAACTGATTGAAAAAATGGCGAAAATGGCACCATTAGAAAGATTGGGCACACCAGAGGACATTGCAGCGGCTGTGGCATTTTTGGTCGGAAAAGACGGCGGCTGGATCAATGGGCAAGTGCTGCGCGCCAATGGTGGGTTGATTTAACCCTATTGTGGGAAGGCGCGGTGGGGCCAGGGAATTCCCCTGAAAGATAAGGAATAATAATTAGTTGGGCTGCCATAAAAGCGTGGACTGTCATAAAAGCGTCATTCGCCTGTTCTAGTATCCGTTGTAACCAATCAATACAAATTGTATGACTGTTTTACAACAAGGAACTCTACTGATGCAGAACCGCGTATCCACTTTGTCCGGCATAGCGTTATCTACTTTGATGCTGAGCAGCTCTTTGTTCGCCCCCAATGCTGTTGCCGCTGCCACCGGTTTATACGATCGCAGCGCCCACGGTGATATCACTCAATTTGGTGGTGCTCGCCGTTTAACAGAAGATCAAACTCAGGCTCTTCGTGACTCGCTGTCCAACAAAACGGTAAAAAATGTCATTTTGCTGATAGGCGATGGGATGGGCGACTCAGAGATAACCTCGGCTCGTAACTATGCCATGGGCGCGGGTGGTTTCTTCAAAGGGATTGATGCATTGCCGCTGACCGGACAATACACGCACTATTCATTAGATAAGAAAACACAGAAACCCGATTATGTAACTGACTCGGCCGCGTCGGCGACTGCATGGTCTTCCGGTGTGAAAACCTATAATGGCGCACTGGGTGTCGATGTGTTCGGGAAAGATCACGTCACCTTGTTGGAATTGGCTAAAAAAGCGGGTAAAGCTACTGGCAACGTTTCAACGGCTGAACTGCAAGATGCAACGCCTGCGGCACAATTTGCCCATGTCACTGGTCGCAAATGTTATGGCCCGGAAGAAACCAGTGAGAAGTGCAGCACGAATGCGCTGGAGAATGGCGGTCGTGGTTCCATCACTGAGCAAATGATTGAAGGGCGCGCCGATGTTACCTTAGGCGGCGGCTCAAAATCATTTAGCCAGGTTGCCAAAGCGGGTGAATGGAAAGATAAATCTTTGCGTGATCAGGCACTGGCTCGCGGTTATGTGATTGTCGAAAACCTGGATGATTTGAATGCTATAAAACAGGCCGACCAACAAAAGCCACTGTTGGGGTTATTCAGTTCTGGCAACATGCCGGTGCGTTGGCAGGGGCCAAAAGCCTCTTATCACGGCAATATAGATAAGCCGCCGGTGATTTGTGAAAACAATGCTGAGCGAACTCAGGGCACGCCAACCTTGGCCGTTATGACGGAAAAGGCTATTGACCTGCTGAAAACCAATGAGAAGGGCTTTTTCTTACAAGTCGAAGGGGCATCAATCGATAAACAAGATCACGCAGCTAACCCTTGCGGCCAGTTTGGTGAAACCGTTGATTTGGACGAAGCAGTGCAAAAAGCATTGGAGTTTGCTCGCGCGGATGGCAACACACTGGTTATCGTGACCGCAGACCATGCTCATTCCAGTCAAATTATTGAAGCTGATGCCAAAGCTCCGGGCCTGACCCAAGCTCTAACCACCAAAGATGGCGCAATAATGGCTATCAGTTATGGCAACTCAGAAGATGATTCCCAGGGGCATACCGGCACACAATTGCGTATTGCCGCTTACGGCCCACATGCGGCGAATGTAGTGGGTCTGACAGACCAAACTGATCTGTTCTTTACCATGCGCGATGCCATGGCGATTAAATAAATACCCGCACTTGTTGTTGAGAATCCCGGTGCAGTTGTGGCCGGGATTTTTCATTTCTGCACGTTGCCCCAATTTTCTACACCACTAGCAAGCCTTCCTTTACATCACTACAGCTTACCAATTGTTATAATTATAACATTAACCTCGCTCTGGATAAGGCCAATTTTCGGTATATTGCACTTTCATTGATGCGATCATTGTCACATACATAACATTTCTCGCCTGTTAATGTTATTGCAATAACATTGAATGATAAAAAAATAGCACAGAGGAATGGATGATGGATATTGCAGTCATTGGCTCGAACATGGTTGATCTGATTACCTACATTGATGACATGCCACAAGTCGGGGAAACATTAGAAGCACCAGATTTTGAAATCGGATGTGGGGGAAAGGGGGCAAATCAGGCGGTCGCAGCGGCCAGATTAGGTGCCAATGTCATGATGGTTACCCGCGTAGGTGATGATCTTTTTGCTGAAAATACCATTAGAAATCTGCAACAAGCGGGGGTGGATACCCAACATGTTAAAGCAGTCGCTGGAACGTCCAGTGGCGTGGCTCCGATTTTTGTCGATAAGTCGTCACAAAATCGTATTTTGATTATTAAAGGTGCCAACAACCACCTATTACCGGCAGATGTTGACGCCGCCGCAGATGCTTTAAAAACCTGCCAGTTGATTATCTTACAACTCGAAATCCCACTGGAAACTGTTTACGCCGCCATTGATTTTGCCAGACAGAATAATATTAAAGTTATTCTTAATCCGGCCCCAGCTTCCAAAGCATTGGATATCGGCTACGCCTGCCAATGTGAATTCTTTATGCCAAATGAAACAGAACTGGCCATTCTGACAGGAATGCCAGTAGACAGTCTGGATAATATCTATCGGGCAGGGCGTAGTTTGTTGGATAAAGGCCTGCATAATCTGATTATTACCTTGGGGCATCGTGGCTCGTTATGGATGCATGGCGAAGAAATTCATCATGTTCCACCGGTTAGTGTTCACGCCATCGATACCAGCGGTGCGGGAGATGCTTTCATTGGGTGTTTTGCTCATGAATATGTCTTGCATGGCGACATATTAAAAGCCATGGAAATGGCGTCTGCTTTTGCTGCATACAGTGTCACCGGCAAAGGAACGCAACGTTCTTACCCTGACGCGTCGCAATTTATTGATTTTTTACAGACCCTACACCAAGGAAAATAAAATGCGCCTTAATACCGTTCAACTGCCCGATGGCTATTTAAATAAAACACCATTATTCCAGTTTATTTTGCTTTCCTGTTTATTCCCGCTTTGGGGATGCGCAGCCAGTCTGAATGATATTTTAATTACCCAATTTAAAAGCGTTTTTGCACTCAGCGATTTTGCCAGTGCACTGGTACAAAGTGCTTTTTATGGTGGTTATTTTCTGATTGCTATTCCTGCATCATTAGTGATTAAAAAAAGCAGTTATAAAGTCGCTATATTGATTGGGCTAACACTTTATATTGTGGGCTGTACTCTATTTTACCCGGCCTCTCATATGGCAACCTATACCATGTTTCTGGCGGCTATTTTCGCTATTGCCATTGGGTTAAGTTTCCTTGAAACAGCCGCGAATACCTACAGTTCAATGATTGGTCATAAAGATTATGCGACGTTGCGGCTCAATATCAGCCAGACGTTTTATCCCATTGGCGCATTGATGGGGATCGTATTAGGGAAATATCTGGTATTCCAGGAAGGCGACAGTTTACAGAATCAAATGGCATCAATGACGCCAGAACAGATTCATGAATTCCGCCTCAGCATGTTAGAACACACATTAGAGCCTTATAAATATCTGATTTTTGTCCTGTTATTGGTCATGCTGCTTTTTGTTATTACCCGCTACCCTCATTGCAAACCGCAAGGTGACAATAATAAAAAAGTAGCTCAACCTTCATTAAAAGAAACACTGAAATATCTGGCAGGCAATGGGCGTTTCAAAAAAGGCATTATGGCGCAGTTCCTCTATGTGGGAATGCAGGTTGCAGTATGGTCCTTTACTATTCGCTTAGCCTTGAATCTGGGCGCATCTAATGAGCGGGATGCATCAAACTTTATGATTTACAGCTTTATTTGCTTCTTTATTGGTAAGTTTATTGCCAACTTCCTGATGACGCGTTTTAAAGCTGAAAAAGTGTTAATAGCTTATTCCATCTTAGGAGCGTTGACCCTGTTATATGTAGTATGCGTGCCTAACTTTACAGCGGTTTATGCGGCGGTATTTGTCAGTGTCCTGTTCGGGCCTTGTTGGGCGACTATTTATGCTGGCACGCTGGATACTGTGGATAATAAATATACCGAAGTTGCCGGGGCCATTATTGTCATGTCAATTGTGGGTGCTGCTGTGGTACCGGCATTGCAAGGCTTTGTCTCTGACCATCTGGGTTCAATGCAGCATGCTTTCGTGGTCTCACTATTATGCTTTGTTTATGTAGGTTTCTATTTTTGGGGTGAACTGCGCAATAAGCAGCGGGTCAATGCGGCAATATTGGCAAATAATGAATCCTAATTAACCGGGGAGTAATCATAAATGACCGCCCAAATAATGCTGTTTCGTGAACAATTCAGCCGTCATGAGCAGGAAATTTACCGCAGTGATTATTTTACTGTGACCAGTTTTAAATATGCATCAGGTATTGAAGTGTTAAAAATCACCAACTCACGAGGTTATATCACTCTGTTGCCTTATTACGGCCAGATGATTTGGGATGCAGAATTTGATGGTCACAATCTGAAAATGGATAACATGTTTTCTCAGCCTAAGCGGGGGGAGAATATTGTCGATACTTACGGTTGTTTTGCTTTCCATTCAGGCCTGCTGCGCAACGGTTGCCCATCATCTGAGGATGACCATGTATTACATGGTGAAATGCCATGCGCCGACATGGACCAAGCCTGGTTAGTTGTTGAGGGTGATCGACTGGCACTGACGGGCCGTGTGGAATATGTAAAAGGTTTTGGTGACCACTATTGTGCTCAACCGCTAGTTCGGTTGACCGCAGATAGTGCACAATTCGATATTGAAATGAATGTGACTAACTTAGCCAGCATCGCTATGCCTCTCCAGTATATGTGTCATATGAATTACGCTTATATTCCAGGGGCCACTTTCCGGCAAAATTTACCCGGCTCAGCCTTAACACTACGTGAAACTGTGCCCGCACATGTTCATCCAACACCGCAATGGCTGCAATACACACAGCAATTACGCGAACGTCCGGCGGGACTCACTGATTTAAATGAGCCTGAGTTTTATGATCCGGAAATTGTTTTCTTTGCCGATGATCTTTCACAATATGTTGATAATGCCGAGTTCTTTATGCTGGCTCCGCAAGGGCACCGCTTTGTCACACGTTTTTCAACTAAACAGTTTAATTATGGTACTCGCTGGATATTACATAATGGCGATCAGAAAGTGGCTGCTTTTATTTTACCGGCGACCTGTCGTCCAGAAGGGTATTTAGCCGCAAAAGAGAAGGGCACTTTGCAGATGTTATCACCGGGAGAAACCCGCCATTTTAGCGTAACCACTGGGGTGGTTTAATACCGGTTGTTTTCTTTATTAAGGCGGGCAAGGAAGCCCGCCAGTTTTCACCGCTAAAAACTAAAGTCGGCCATAAAATGTCATTCTGGCGCTTTCAGATAACGAAATATCGGGTTGTGCATTATAAGCCAGAACCACCAGCATTCGGGTGATATCACCTTGTGTCGGCGTCACGCGATGAATGGCATTTCTGCCGCGGAATAGGACTAAATCCCCCGGTTCAATGTGCAATGTTTTGGGGGTGATGTGGTGGTTTAATAGTGCTTCTACTCCGGAATAATTCATCTCACCTTTATCGGCATCTCTCATCTCTTCAATATATTCAAACACGCCACCCGCCTGCGGTTGTTGTACTAATAAAGTGATGGCAAATGATGAATTATCAAAGTGCCAACCTAATTCCTGACCTTGGCTGGCGTAGTGTAAATTTATCGAAGAAAGCGAATCGGCATAGGGATAGAGCTGTTCTTCGCCTAAGACAGCACAGAGAAAATCCTGAAAATCAATAGCACCATAGAGTGTTCGTAGTGCGGAATCTGCGGGAATGTCCTCATCGGTAATACAGCCTTTTGATGAGGTAACCAACCGATTGCGAGAGTGATCAGTGGCAAACTCTGGATCCGTTTTGGTCAGATAAACATTGTGTTGATTGGCCGCGTAGTAAGCCAAATGCTGATGTTCAATACCTTCTTGCTTAATACTATTCAGGGCCGGTGGTAATAGAAAATCAGATAAAACCAAGGCACCATCGGTTTCTAAGGTACTTTTGCATTGTGCAATGAATGCCGGGTCGTTGATCGGATGGGCAGTCATATCAATTATTTCAGCGAGTTTCTGCATATATCCCCACAATGATGCTAAATGTCACTTGGTTGCTACATCTAACCATATAGGATTATTTGCAACCAGAATAATAATAAAACGTTACCGTCAGGTTGAGTTTAGCTATGGAAAAGGGAGCGAACCATAAATATCTTTGCTGGCTGAATGCATAATGAACTGGCATAATTGGGTTATTGAACGTTCGGGCATGCAGTCTGCTGGGCGCGTCATTATTAAAATAAAATACGACTTATTATTTAACCTATTAATTGGACTTAAGTGCAATTTATAGGATCCCTTTGTGGTTTTTACGGTGCTTAATTTGTGTAAAAGTATCTGTAAGAAG
>NZ_CACVAD010000009.1 GCF_902726545.1 Yersinia artesiana
TCTTCTGCCTGTCGAAACAGGCTTCGATATCGTCTTGCGAGTGCCCACACAGATTGTCTGATAAATTGTTAAAGAGCAGTGCGTTAGCAACACTTGGTTGGTAACGCGAGGTGCGCATATTACGCTTTCCTCATTCAGAGTCAACATTTAATTTCGTTGAATTTCTCTGTTCTCTTTGCCGGTCACTTAACTACTTGATTCGTTGTGTGCCGTCTCGATGGATGCGCATTATAGGGAGTCGAATTTTTTGCACAACTCTTTTTTCGTGTTTTTTTCCTGTTTGAATACTTTTCACTCCTTACGTGCAGATCTTGGCCGATCCGCTGTATTTTCACGGCGATCCCCGTGCTCAATTGGTTGTAATTCCATCAGCAAAGGCTAGTATTGCCGGTAAAGTACTTTCTTATAAAGAGGCTATTATTATGTCCGATGCTATTCGCCCCTATCTTCATTACTTACCTACGCTAGGTGCACGCGTCATGATCGATAGATCCAGTGTGATCATTGGTAATGTTGTTTTGGGTGATGATGTCAGTGTCTGGCCGCTAGTCGCCATTCGGGGTGATGTCAATCAGGTGAGTATTGGCGCACGTTCTAATATTCAAGATGGCAGCGTGTTACATGTTACTCATCACTCGGAACATAATCCCGAGGGAAACCCGCTGATTATTGGTGAAGATGTGACCGTCGGGCATAAAGCCATGCTTCACGGTTGTACTATTGGCAATCGGGTATTAGTAGGGATGGGTTCTATCATACTAGATGGCGCGGTTATAGAAGATGATGTAATGATTGGAGCGGGTAGTTTGGTTTCCCCTGGCAAGCGATTGGTTAGTGGTCACCTTTATATGGGTAGCCCTGCCAAGCAAGTCCGCCCTTTAACACCTGCTGAATTAGAAGGCCTGCTTTATTCTGCGGGTAACTATGTGCGCTGGAAAGATGACTATTTAGCAGAAACTAAATAGAGGTTAATTTCTGATGCAGGGAATGAGCCATGTCTCCCCTGCATTGTTCCATATCTTTCTATTTAGCTAGCTCATCGCGCAACTGATTTAATACAGGGGTAATTTCAGGCATGACGCCATGCCATAACTGAAAAGCATGCGCCGCTTGCCCCACCAACATACCTAAACCATCGGCATAGCTCGTCGCCCCCAACCCCGTGCTCCACGCTAAAAATGGCGTAGTATCAGCTTGATAGAACATATCGTAACAGCGAGTTTGTGGGCTAATAATATCCATCGGCAAGTTTGGCACTTCTCCATGAATACCCGAAGCTGTCGCATTGATGATTAAATCAAACGACTGCCCACTCAGATCTTGCATCTCAATAGCATCTATATCCCCTAAATGGTGGAATACTTCTGCAAGTTGCTGCGCGCGAGCATAAGTCCGGTTAGTGATAACGACCTTGCAGCCATATGAAAGTAAAGGAAGGATCACACCTCTAGCCGCCCCTCCAGCACCCACCAATAAAATACGATCTGTCGTCTGGACCAGATGCTGTCGTTCAAGATCACTGAGTAAACCAATACCATCAGTATTGTCACCCAACAAACGCCCGTCTTTTAATTGCTTAATCGTATTAACGGCTCCCGCTAGCGACGCACGATCAGTCAATTCGTCACACTTCGCGTGAGCACGTTCTTTAAACGGTGTCGTTATATTTGCACCTATCGCCCCACCAGCAAAAAAAGACGTTAATGTCTCTTCAAAGGTTTCATTCGGGGCCAAAACCATACCGTAGCAATGTTCGATACCGGTTTGCTCGGCAAAGAGCGCATGGATCCTTGGCGATTTACTGTGCCCAATAGGGTTACCAAACACTGCGAACTTCTGATCCATGCTATTTCCTATCCTTGACGAAATTGTTTGCCGGTTAGTGCATCTCTGATTTCAGATGGATTCAAACGCCCGCCAACCAAACCATCCAGCACTGGCAGAGAAGAGCCAAATTGCACTCTGACTTCTTCCGTTGTGCGACATGGTTCTTGACCACTTAAATTAGCGCTGGTTGAAACCAAAGGTTTGCCATATTGGGAACAGAGTTGCTGTACAAGTGGGTGATCGCTCACTCTCACTGCCAATGAATCAAAACTGCCCGTTAGCCAGCGCGGTGTCTCAGGGCGCGCGGGGATGACCCAAGTTACCGGCCCAGGCCAAAAGGAAAAAATAGCCTCTCGCTGGGTATCAGTGAGTGCCGTGTCATCCACATACGGCTTTAACTGCTCATAATTGGCAGCAATGAGGATAAGTCCCTTCTGCCATGGCCGTTGTTTTAATGCTAATAAAGCATTTACTGCTTTTTCACTATCAGGATCACAGCCTAAACCAAAAACGGCTTCTGTCGGATAGGCAATAACTTCTTCTTGTTGCAATGCCCGCAACACATCCGACAAAGCGGATCTATTCTCATTTCTACTCACGTTGTTATTACTCACTGACGACTGCCTTCCCACATAACTTACTGGCGCAAAAACGTTTTACGCCTTGTGCTGTTCTCTTTTCCATTAACAATGGATAGTGGCAATAAACACACTCTCCCGCAATGGGTTGCTGATTAATAGTAAACTGGCAATCGGGGTAACGATTGCAGGCATGGAAGACTTTTCCAAACCGAGATTTGCGCTGTAGCAATTTTCCTTGCCCACACTGTGGGCAGTCGATCGATGTTTCGTCAGGTTTATCAATGACTTCGGTATGATCACATTGTGGATATTGGCTACAACCAATAAACATACCAAAACGCCCTTGCCGTAATACCATATCCGAACCGCATTCAGGGCAATGCTGCCCTTCCAGAACTTTCACGATATGACCATCAGATTGCGCTTTCAATGGGCGCATGTACTGGCAACCTGGATAATGTGAGCAACCAAGGAATGGGCCATGACCGCCGCTGCGAATGACTAACGCCGATCCGCACTCCGGACACGACCCATTATCCTTGGCAGGAACTATTTTTGTCATAACGCCTTCTATCTATAAAGTTATTTACCCGTGATATTACCACTTAGTGCAAATAACCTTCATTGACTTCAAAAAGTAACTCTTCCATCTGTTGATAAGCGCTTTCATAACCCGGAATGTTAAATAGCACCATCAGCACAACCCACTTGAGATCCTCCAGATCAATCTCATTCGAGTCCAATGCCATAATACGGTCAATAACCATCTCACGGGTATCAAGGTGTAATACCTGAATTTGTTCAAGAAACAGGATAAAACCACGGCAAGTGGCATCCAGGCGTTGGGACTCTTCTGCCGTATAAATACGCAGTGCTTGCGGATCAGCAGCATAGAGGTAAGGTGTTTTCTGCCCTTCTTGTAGGTCAGCCAGAGCCTCTAACCAGTTCAGGGCGTTGTTGATATCCTCACGATAGAAACCCGCTTGTGCAAGATCGTCAGTAATCTTGTCTTGATCAACAAGCATTTCCGACTCGTTATGCATATAAGTTTCAAATAAGTAAATTAGAACGTCGAACATGGCCTGCCATCCTTAATCGGACATAGCCGCCGGGTACAGCTGCGATCCACCCTGCTAACTCCAGCTCGAGCAATTTGCTGACGATATCTGGCACAGGTTGGCCGGCGCGTTCGGCGACGACATCAACGGGTGTCACCTCATCTCCTACGTTAGCCAACACCTCGGCAAATGGCAATTCAACTTGCTCTTCGGATGAAGAAATAATTACTTTCTCGGGTAATGATATCCATTGCAGCGAGCCACCGACCTGTTCGGCGACCTCACGGGCAGACCTGGCCAGGTAAGCTCCCTGCTGAATCAACCAATGAACGCCTTCACTGGTTGCACTGCCCAATGGCCCCGGTATGGCGAACACATCTCGCCCCTGTTCCATAGCATAGCGGGCAGTAATTAAAGAGCCACTTTTCAGTGTAGCTTCAACCACCAATACAGCAGAGCTTAACCCACTGATAATACGATTTCTTCTGGGAAAATGAGTGGCAACAGGTAATGCTGTTGTCAGAAACTCTGATACCAAAACACCACCTTGGAGTTCAATTTCGCGCGCTAATTGGCTGTGACGACGTGGGTATATGTTTTCCAGACCGCTACCTAATACCGCAATAGTTTTTCCTTTAGAATTTAAAGCCGCCTTATGGCATATCCCGTCAATCCCCATAGCCAGGCCACTGGTGATAACTAACCCCGTAAGAGCCAGTTCTGAAGCAAAATGTCGCCCCCAATGTTCGCCATAATGACTAAAATGACGACTCCCCACCATGGCAACTTGTGGTCGATAAAGAACATCAAGTTCGCCAGCGGCAAAAATGACCAATGGAGGGGAGGAAATATGAGTCAAACGCGGCGGATAACCTGGCTCGCCATAAGCCAGTAAGTGATGAGAGGGGTGATCCAGCCAGGTTAGGGTAGCATCAATATAGTGAGGCTCCACCTGAGTAAATTGCTGACATTGCTGCGGTTCTAACCCGTAGGCAGCTAATCTCCCGAGGTGAACATCACCACTGGCGAGTAATCTCCTGACCAAGGCACTGCTTTTTATTGTTCCAAGCCCTTTGACCTGGCCCATCCTGAGCCATAATTCTGCCGCTAACATATCATCTCCATGGCTTACTGCCTAAGATTGCGCCGATTTGTTCAATTGGTAGACGATGCTGTCAATCAGAGCCGGAAATGTCTAGAATAAGGATTGAATATCATTCACTACTCGGACGCAGATCTAGATATTTATGTCAGTATTACAAGTATTACATTACCCAGACGAGCGGCTGCGCAAAATTGCAGCGCCGGTAAAAGAAGTCAATGGTGAAATCCAGCGTATCGTGGACGACATGTTCGAAACGATGTACGCAGAGGAAGGTATTGGCCTTGCTGCAACACAAGTGGATGTTCACCTGCAAATTATTGTCATTGATGTTTCGGAAAATCGTGACCAGCGTTTAGTGTTGATTAACCCTGAACTGTTGGAAAAAAGCGGTGAAACCGGCATTGAAGAAGGTTGCTTATCCATTCCTGAGCAACGTGCATTGGTTCCTCGAGCTGAAAAAGTCAAAATCAGAGCATTAGATCGTGACGGCAAACCGTTCGAGCTAGAAGCTGATGATTTGTTGGCAATTTGCATTCAGCATGAAATGGACCACTTGGTTGGTAAACTGTTTGTGGACTATTTATCACCACTGAAACGTCAGCGCATCCGCCAAAAGCTGGAGAAAATGGCCAAGCTGAATGCTCGTGCCAACTAACCCCTTTTAATTCAGGAAACCAATGTGTCTGATTCTTTGCGGATTATTTTTGCCGGAACTCCTGACTTTGCAGCGCGCCATTTAAGCGCGCTGTTATCATCTCAACATCAGATTGTGGGGGTTTTCACTCAACCAGACCGCCCGGCTGGCCGAGGGAATAAACTCACTCCAAGTCCGGTTAAAGTCTTAGCCGAACAACATAATATTCCCATTTTTCAGCCAAAATCTTTACGGCCAGAAGAGAATCAGCACCTGGTTGCCGATCTTAACGCGGATATTATGGTGGTGGTCGCCTACGGCTTAATTCTCCCAGCATCTGTTTTGACCATGCCACGATTAGGTTGTATTAATGTCCATGGTTCTCTGCTGCCGCGCTGGCGCGGTGCTGCACCAATCCAACGTTCATTATGGGCAGGTGATGTAAAAACCGGTGTGACAATCATGCAAATGGATGTCGGGCTAGATACCGGTGATATGTTGCATAAAATTGAGTGTGATATTCAGCCAGAAGATACCAGTGCAACGCTCTACGATAAGTTGGCGCAGCTCGGCCCTCAGGGTTTGTTGGTAACATTACAACAGCTGGCCGAAGGCACTGCACAGCCCGAAGTTCAAGATGAAGCGCAAGTTACCTACGCAGAAAAACTTAGCAAAGAGGAAGCCAAATTAGATTGGTCACTTTCTGCTGTCCAGTTAGAGCGTTGTATTCGTGCTTTCAATCCTTGGCCAGTCAGCTATTTCGTTGTTGATGAACAACCTGTCAAAGTTTGGCAAGCACAAGTGCTCGCAACTGTTGATCATGCAGCACCTGGGACAATCATTCATGCCGATAAGCATGGCATTCAAGTTGCAACCGCTGATGGTGTTTTGAATATCACGCAACTGCAACCAGCCGGGAAGAAAGCCATGTCTGCTGCTGACTTGTTAAATTCACGGCGCGAATGGTTTACACCCGGTAGTCGGCTAGCATAATAGCCCAGTAGCTACAGCTATATACATCGCCCGATACTTCATCATCGGGCCACTTTCCTTTTATTTGCTGACGTTTGTCGGCTTTTTTGGTTATGAAAAACACATATAATCTCCGCAGCATCGCTGCTAAAGCAATTAGCCAGGTATTGGATCAGGGGCAATCGCTCAGTACCGTTTTGCCTGGGCTACATAAAAACATTTCCGATAAAGATCGCGCATTGTTGCAGGAGTTGTGTTTTGGCACTTTGCGTGTCCTCCCACAGCTAGAGTGGTGTATCCAACAGTTAATGGCACGCCCAATGACTGGCAAACAGCGTGTTTTTCATTATCTGATTATGGTTGGGCTTTATCAGCTGATATACACACGAATTCCACCTCATGCGGCGCTGGCGGAGACTGTCGAAGGTGCAACTGCACTCAAACGCCCGCAGTTAAAAGGGCTAATCAATGGCGTGCTGCGTCAATTCCAGCGCCAACAAGTGGAATTACTGGAACGGGCTGCAAATAACGATAGTCACTATCTCCATCCAAGCTGGTTATTGGCACGAATTAAGCGGGCCTATCCTGATAACTGGCAACAGATCCTGGATGCAAATAACCAGAAACCACCCATGTGGCTACGCGTAAGCCGACTACACCATTCACGCAGTGAATATCTTGAGCTATTGAAGCAAGCCAATATTGATGCCCTGCCTCATGACTTTTACCCTGACGCTGTTCGCCTTATCACACCTTGCGCTGTCAGTGATCTCCCTGGCTTTGAACTTGGCTGGGTAACGGTGCAAGATGCATCGGCACAAGGCTGTGTTGATCTGCTTGATCCACAAAATGGTGAGCAGATCCTCGATTTGTGTGCCGCTCCGGGGGGGAAAACAACTCATATTCTGGAAGCTGCGCCAAAGGCCCATGTATTAGCTGTCGATATAGATGAGCAGCGCCTCAGCCGGGTTAAAGAAAACTTACAACGCCTTAAATTGCATGCCGACGTGCGAGTCGGCGATGGCCGAACGCCAGATGAATGGTGTGGTAATCAACAATTCGACCGAATCCTGTTAGATGCCCCTTGCTCCGCAACCGGCGTTATTCGCCGACACCCAGACATCAAATGGTTGCGCCGAGACAGTGATATCGCCGAGTTGGCCCAGCTCCAATCTGAGATAATTGAAGCTATCTGGCCTAAACTGAAAAAAGGTGGCGTAATGGTTTATGCTACCTGCTCAATATTGCCCGAAGAGAATCAGCAGCAGATCGCCACTTTCCTGCAACGCCACGGTGAAGCAGAATTGGTCGAAACCGGTACAGCTTCAGCACCTGGCAGGCAAAACTTGCCACATCCTGAGGATGGTGATGGTTTTTATTATGCAAAGTTGATCAAGAGATAGCCGTGGCCTTTGCTGCCTCAAACCTAATTTCAGTGTGAAACAGAGAACGCTATGAAAATAATTATTCTTGGGGCGGGGCAAGTTGGCGGTACCCTGGCAGAAAATCTGGTGGGTGAGAACAACGATATTACCGTAGTGGATGTCGATTCCGGCCGGTTACGCCAGTTGCAAGATAAATTTGATCTGCGAGTCGTGCAAGGCCATGGTTCGCACCCGCGAATTTTACGAGAAGCCGGGGCCGAAGATGCCGATATGTTGGTTGCCGTAACGAATTCAGATGAAACCAATATGGTTGCCTGCCAAATAGCTTACTCGCTATTTAACACGCCAAATCGCATAGCTCGCATTCGTTCAGCTGAATATATTCGTGAAGCAGATAAACTGTTTCTACCGGAAGCGGTTCCTATTGACCATTTAATATCACCCGAACAACTAGTTATAGATTACATCTATAAACTAATCGAATATCCAGGCGCGTTGCAGGTAGTCAATTTTGCTGAAGGTAAAGTCAGTATTGCTGCGGTCAAGGCCTATTACGGCGGGCCATTAGTCGGCAATGCATTATCATCTTTACGTGAACATATGCCGCATATTGATACCCGAGTCGCGGCTATATTTCGTCAAGACCGGCCAATCCGCCCACAAGGTTCTACAATTATTGAAGCTGGTGATGAAGTTTTCTTTGTTGCCGCCTCGCAGCATATCCGGGCCGTAATGAGTGAACTGCAACGGCTGGAAAAACCCTATAAGCGCATCATGATTGTCGGCGGTGGGAACGTTGGGGCAGGCCTGGCGCTACGATTAGAAAAAGACTATAGCGTAAAATTAATCGAGCGGGATCAGCAACGCGCTGCCGAATTAGCAGAAATGCTGCACGATACAATCGTATTTTATGGCGATGCATCAGATCAGGAATTATTGGCAGAAGAGCATATTGAACAGGTTGATGTTTTTATTGCCATTACTAATGATGATGAAGCTAATATTATGTCCGCCATGCTCGCAAAACGCATGGGTGCTAAAAAGGCAATGGTATTAATCCAGCGTAGTGCATATGTCGATCTGGTTCAGGGAAGTGTTATTGATATTGTTATATCACCACAACAAGCCACTATTTCCGCACTATTAGGTCACGTACGTAAAGCCGATATCGTTAGCGTGTCATCATTAAGACGCGGTGTTGCAGAAGCGATAGAAGCCATTGCGCATGGTGATGAAACCACATCAAAAGTAGTAGGCCGCATGGTCGAAGATATAAAACTGCCACCGGGGACAACTATTGGGGCAATTGTTCGTGGTGACGAAGTTATCATTGCTAATGGGAACTCGGTTATTAAACAGGGGGATCATGTTGTGATGTTTATTACCCACAAAAAATTTGTCCCTGATGTGGAGCGGTTGTTCCAACCTAGTCCATTCTTCTTGTAATCAAAGACGATTAAATTAAAACTATTCCGATAGAGAATAAAAAAGTTTCCTATAATTATGGCTGTATTCCGTTTTATTTAGCTAAAATTAAGTCGTTCATTTTAAAGGGGGTGTTGGTTATGAGTTTTATGAAGGAATTTCGTGAATTTGCCATGCGTGGCAATGTGGTCGACCTGGCTGTCGGGGTAATTATTGGTGCTGCATTTGGCAGAATTGTTTCTTCACTTGTTGCCGATATCATAATGCCACCATTAGGTTTATTACTCGGTGGGGTCGATTTCAAACAATTCCATTTCGTATTACGTGCCGCCGAAGGAAATATCCCTGCCGTTGTAATGAATTACGGTAGCTTTATTCAAAGTGTTTTTGATTTTGTCATCGTTGCGCTAGCTATTTTCTCTGCCGTTAAACTGATGAATAAATTACGCCGTGAAAAAGCGGAAGAACCTGCAGCATCGCCAGCACCAACAACAGAAGAAAAACTGCTCGCAGAGATTCGTGATTTACTGAAAGCACAACAGCCAAAATAACTACAGCCTTATTTAACGTCAAAAGCCATCAAGTGATGGCTTTTTTATTAGTTTCAAATCGAGAAGGCCAGTGGTAATAAATCGATTGATTGCTTACCACTGGCCTCCCAGTTACCACCTTTTGCGTGTTTTTCTTTACGCTGATAGCTTCCTTTACCTTTAACATTCTTTTCAATACGTTGTCTGAAAAGAGGATCATGGAGTAGAGCTTCCAGCGCGTTGTCCTTAATTTTTCCTTTGTTATGCCGATATGTCGTCATAGAAGTGCCTCACTAATGAAAATATTGATTAAAAATCCCACGAATAATACCGCTTGCGTGAACTGATTAAAACTATCCATTTAAAAGATTTAATTCCTATCTAACTCGTCAGCAGCTCCCTGTTCCAACGCCTCTAAAATTGAGCAATAAGTCGTGGCATGCGTGCTACCACAGCATGCATCACTAAGCCGTTGTAGTGAGTCCCGCATTCTTTTTAGCTCTGTAATTTTACTTTCTACATCGAGTAAGCGGGAATCTACAATAGCCTTCGATTCCTGGCAGGTATGATGTTCAGGATCGACGCGGATCGACAATAATTCGGCAATCGTTTCTAATGTAAAACCAAGTTGCTTTGCATAACGGATAAACCGCAAACGCTGTAAATCTTGTTCGGTGTAAAGCCTGTAGCCACCTTCAGTCCGTTCACCATGATCCATCATTCCCTGTTTTTCATAATAGCGAATAGTATCTGGCGTTACGTCAGCAAGTTTAGCGATCTGCCCAATCTTTAACATTCGTCATTCCTCTTTAGACAGTTTATATGTCACTTTATGCTGATATTCTTTATGCAGAAAATCCGTGCTAAGACCTGCCTGCTTCAACCTTAGCTCTAATAAAACCAATCGTTTATGTAACTCCCCATAGTCATTATGCTGCTTGTCGAGATGTGATAATAAATCAGTGATAGTGAGTGCTTCCTGCCTATCCTGCAATTCTGGGGGAAGGTATCCCGCATTCTTCAGTAATCTGTATCCGGCTCTTAGCTCAGCGGGAACGAAGGTATCATCATCGAGTATTAATGGTTGACCATACCCAGGTAAATTATCGAGTTCGCCTTTTTCTTGAGCACTGATAATGTGTCTTTCAGCCCATTCGTCAATCAATCCCATATCCCCTCCTAAAGATCAGAGTACACAAAGTGGAGTGGTAGTTAAGATTAATGGATTGGCAGATAAATAATAAGAGGAAAGAGGAAAGATACGAGGGGTAGATATCTATCTTGCTGAATTCTGGACGTAAAAAAACCGGGCAAGCCCGGTTTTTTTACGCGTTTACAGATTACTCTGCAGCAACTACTTCTGCTTGCGATGCAGCACGATCAACTAACTCGATGTAAGCCATCGGTGCGTTGTCGCCTGCACGGAAGCCACACTTCAGAATGCGAGTGTAACCACCGGCGCGGCTCGCGAAACGCGGGCCTAGCTCGTTAAACAGTTTTGCCACGATCTCGTTATCACGAGTGCGGGCGAATGCCAGACGACGATTAGCTACGCTGTCGGTCTTGGCAAGAGTAATCAGCGGCTCAACAACGCGACGCAGCTCTTTCGCTTTCGGCAGGGTCGTCTTGATTATCTCATGACGAACCAAAGAGCCGGCCATGTTACGGAACATAGCCTGGCGATGGCTGCTGTTACGGTTCAGTTGACGACCACTCTTACGATGGCGCATGACCTTATCCTTCTCAGTAAAACCTTAACCTGTGATCCGGTTACTCGTTATCAGCAATGCTAGCCGGTGGCCAATTTTCTAGGCGCATGCCTAAAGAAAGACCACGTGATGCGAGCACGTCTTTAATCTCAGTAAGAGATTTTTTACCCAGGTTAGGCGTTTTCAGCAACTCAACCTCGGTACGCTGTACCAGATCACCGATGTAGTGGATAGCTTCTGCCTTGAGGCAGTTAGCAGAGCGGACAGTCAATTCCAGATCGTCAACAGGGCGCAGCAGGATCGGATCAAACTCTGGCTTCTCTTCTTTAACTTCCGGCTGACGTACATCACGTAGGTCAACGAAAGCTTCAAGCTGTTCAGCCAAGATAGTTGCCGCACGGCGGATCGCCTCTTCAGGATCGATCGTACCATTGGTTTCCATCTCGATAACCAACTTGTCCAGGTCGGTACGCTGTTCTACACGCGCTGCTTCAACATTGTAGGCAATACGCTCTACAGGGCTATAGCATGCGTCTACTAACAGACGACCAATCGGGCGCTCATCTTCTTCCGAATGAATTCGGGCAGAAGCCGGCACATAACCCCGACCACGTTGAACTTTGATACGCATACTAATAGATGCGTTCTCATCGGTCAGGTGGCAGATAACGTGCTGCGGCTTGACGATTTCGACATCACCATCATGGGTGATATCGGCTGCAGTCACAGGGCCAATGCCAGACTTATTCAGGGTAAGAATAACTTCATCTTTACCCTGAACTCTCACCGCCAGCCCTTTCAGGTTGAGCAGGATCTCCAGGATATCTTCCTGTACGCCTTCTTTGGTGCTGTACTCATGCAGTACACCATCAATCTCAACCTCGGTCACCGCGCAACCCGGCATAGATGAAAGCAGAATACGGCGCAGTGCGTTGCCGAGAGTATGGCCAAAGCCACGCTCTAACGGCTCAAGGGTCACCTTGGCGTGCGTCGAACTGACTTGCTCGATATCTACCAGGCGCGGTTTTAGAAACTCTGTCACAGAACCCTGCATTGTGTCCTCTCTTTGGTACTAAGCTTTACTTGGAGTAAAGCTCGACGATCAGGTGTTCGTTAATGTCCGCAGACAGATCAGTACGTTCAGGAATACGTTTGAACACACCTTCCATCTTAACAGCATCAACTTCCAGCCAAGTCGGCTTTTCACGCTGCTCAGCCAGCTCCAAAGCTGCCTTAACACGAGACTGCTTTTTAGCTTTCTCACGGATGCTGACTACGTCATTCGGAGATACCTGATAAGAAGCGATGTTAACAACGCGACCATTTACCATGATAGCTTTATGACTAACCAGCTGACGTGATTCAGCACGAGTTGCGCCAAAGCCCATACGGTAAACTACGTTATCCAGACGGCCTTCCAGCAATTGCAACAGGTTTGCACCTGTGTTGCCTTTAAGACGTGCTGCTTCTTTATAGTAGTTACGGAATTGACGTTCTAGAACACCATAGATACGGCGAACTTTTTGTTTCTCACGTAACTGCACACCGTAGTCAGACAGACGCGGTTTACGCGCACCGTGCTGGCCAGGTGGTTGTTCAATCTTACACTTGGTGTCAATCGCGCGAACGCCAGACTTAAGGAACAGGTCTGTGCCCTCACGACGGCTCAGCTTGAGCTTAGGACCCAAATATCTTGCCATTTTCTCTCTCCAACAAACCTAAAAGCAGCGTTATACGCGGCGCTTTTTCGGCGGACGACAACCGTTATGAGGGATCGGAGTCACATCAGTAATATTAGTGATGCGGAAACCAGCCGCGTTTAACGCACGGATAGTAGACTCACGGCCCGGACCAGGTCCTTTAACCATAACTTCCAGATTCTTGATACCGTATTCTTTCACTGCGTCAGCGCAGCGCTCTGCTGCAACTTGCGCTGCAAACGGAGTAGACTTACGAGATCCACGGAAACCGGAACCACCTGCTGTTGCCCAACCCAATGCGTTACCTTGACGATCTGTAATGGTAACGATGGTGTTGTTGAAAGAAGCATGGATATGAGCCACACCGTCAGAGACTGTCTTTCTTACACGCTTGCGTGCACGAATAGGTGCCTTTGCCATTATTCAATCACCCCGATTATTTCTTGATCGGTTTACGCGGACCCTTACGGGTACGTGCGTTGGTCTTAGTACGCTGACCGCGAACTGGTAGACCACGACGATGACGCAAACCACGATAAGTCCCAAGGTCCATCAGACGCTTGATGCTCAGGGTCACCTCACGACGCAGATCACCTTCTACAACGTACTTGGCAACTTCGTCACGCAGCTTCTCGATTTGCTCTTCAGACAGCTCACTGATCTTAACATGTTCAGCAATACCCGCAGCGACACAGATAGCCTGTGAACGGGTCTTACCGATGCCGTAGATCGCAGTTAAAGCGATAACGGTATGTTTCTGATCAGGAATGTTAATGCCTGCTATACGGGCCACTATGCACTCCTACTATTTTATACAGCAATACCATTCTGAAAAGCCCGTTTTCAGGATACTCAAATAGCATTGCAGTCACATACAAAAGATTGGCTGGCTAATCTAGCCAGCTCAACCCAACTTTGCAAGAAAAATATGCAAGATAAATCAGCCTTGACGCTGTTTATGCTTTGGTTCGGCACTGCAGATTACGCGAACGACACCGTTACGCTTAACAATTTTGCAGTTACGACATAATTTCTTGACGGAAGCACGAACTTTCATTTTTACTCTCCGTAACTTCTCAAACATCCCTGAATTAGCGGTTATAGCCTTTCAGGTTTGCTTTCTTCAATGCAGACTCATATTGACTAGACATCATCAGAGTTTGCACTTGAGCCATAAAGTCCATGATGACCACCACTACGATAAGTAGGGAGGTACCACCAAAGTAAAATGGTACTTTCATCGCGTCACGCATGAACTCCGGGATCAGGCAGATGAAAGTAATATACATCGCACCAATTAAGGTTAGACGCGTCATTACTTTATCGATGTACTTCGCCGTTTGCTCTCCCGGACGAATTCCTGGCACGAATGCACCGGACTTCTTCAGGTTATCTGCTGTTTCACGCGGGTTAAACACCAACGCCGTGTAGAAGAAACAGAAGAAGATGATTGCAGACGCATAGAGTAACACATAAAGCGGCTGTCCCGGCTGCAAATACATCGAAATAGTCGTCAGCCAGTTCCAGCCTGTCCCACCCCCAAACCATGATGCAATCGTGGCAGGGAACAGAATTATGCTGGAAGCAAAGATTGCAGGGATAACCCCCGCCATATTCACTTTCAACGGTAAGTGTGTGCTCTGTGCTGCATAAACACGACGACCTTGTTGACGTTTAGCATAGTTAACGACAATACGACGCTGACCACGTTCAATGAAAACAACGAAGAAGGTTACTGCAAACACTAATACTGCAACCAACAGCAACAGGAGGAAGTGCAGGTCGCCTTGCCGAGCTTGCTCGATGGTATGGGCTATTGCAGGTGGAAGACCGGCAACAATACCAGCAAAGATTATGATTGAAATACCGTTACCGATACCACGCTCAGTAATCTGTTCGCCAAGCCACATCAAGAACATAGTCCCTGTGACCAAGCTAACAACAGCGGTAAAATAGAAGGCAAAGCCTGGATTGATTACCAGACCTTGCATCCCAGGCATATTCGGTAGACCGGTAGCAATACCGATCGATTGGAATATAGCCAATACCAACGTGCCATAGCGGGTATACTGACTAATCTTACGACGGCCAGCCTCCCCTTCTTTCTTTATTTCTGCTAACGCTGGATGAACCACCGTCAGCAGTTGGATAATAATCGACGCCGAAATATACGGCATGATACCCAAGGCAAAGATAGAAGCACGACTGAGAGCACCACCAGAGAACATGTTAAACATTTCAATGATGGTCCCTCTCTGCTGCTCGAGCAATTTAGCAAGCACAGTGGCATCGATACCAGGAATCGGAATAAAAGAGCCGATACGGAAAACAATAAGCGCACCGATAACAAACAAAAGTCTGCGCTTCAGTTCGCCTAATCCGCCTTTAGCACTTTGAAAATCTAATCCTGGTTGCTTAGCCATCTGCTACTTATTCCTCAATTTTACCGCCAGCAGCTTCGATAGCAGCACGAGCGCCTTTGGTGACACGCAGACCACGAAGAGTTACCGCACGACCGATTTCGCCAGAAAGCATAACTTTCGCGAACTCAATCTGGGTACCAACAACGTTAGCGGCTTTCAGCGTGTTCAGGTCGATTACGTCGCCTTCCACTAAAGCCAGTTCAGACAGACGAACTTCTGCCGTGATCATAGCTTTGCGAGAGGTGAAGCCGAATTTCGGCAAACGACGATATAAAGGCATCTGACCACCTTCAAAACCACGACGTACGCCACCACCAGAACGTGAGTTCTGACCTTTGTGACCACGACCAGCAGTTTTACCCAGGCCAGAACCGATACCACGACCTACACGCTTCGGCGCATGCTTGGCACCTTCAGCCGGAGACAGAGTATTTAAACGCATCTGTTACTCCTCAACTTTAACCATGTAGGAAACCAAGTTGACCATACCACGTACAGCAGGAGTATCCTCACGCTCTACAGTATGACCAATACGACGCAGACCTAAACCGATCAGAGTTGCCTTATGTTTTGGCAAACGACCGATACTGCTTTTTGTTTGAGTTACTTTAATAGTCTTTGCCATGGTTATTTCCCTAGAATTTCTTCGACGGACTTACCACGCTTAGCAGCGACCATTTCTGGGGATTTCATATCTTCTAAAGCAGCGATAGTTGCACGAACCACGTTGATCGGGTTAGTAGAACCATATGCTTTAGCTAAAACGTTATGAACCCCTGCAACTTCTAAGACGGCGCGCATTGCACCACCGGCGATGATACCGGTACCTTCAGAAGCTGGTTGCATGAATACACGGGAACCTGTGTGAGCACCTTTAACAGGGTGCTGCAGAGTACCGTTATCCAAAGCAACATTAATCATAGCGCGACGGGCTTTTTCCATCGCTTTCTGGATCGCTGCCGGAACTTCGCGTGCTTTGCCGTAGCCAAAACCAACGCGACCGTTACCATCACCAACTACTGTCAGTGCGGTAAAGCTGAAAATACGGCCACCTTTTACGGTTTTAGATACGCGGTTTACCGCGATCAGCTTTTCCTGCAGTTCGCCAGCTTGTTTTTCGATGTGAGACATCTTACACCTCTACCTTAGAACTGAAGGCCAGCTTCACGGGCAGCATCTGCCAGTGCCTGGACTCGACCATGATATTGGAAACCGGAACGGTCAAAGGATACTTTCGTGATCCCTTTTTCCAATGCGCGCTCTGCAACAGCTTTACCTACAGCTGCGGCGGCATCTTTGTTGCCGGCGTACTTCAATTGCTCATTGATAGCTTTTTCTACAGTAGAAGCTGCTACCAAAATTTCAGAACCGTTTGGTGCGATAACCTGCGCGTAAATATGGCGTGGGGTACGATGTACCACCAGGCGAGTCGCACCCAGTTCTTTGAGCTTGCGGCGTGCGCGGGTCGCACGACGGATACGAGCTGCTTTCTTATCCATAGTGTTACCTTACTTCTTCTTAGCCTCTTTGGTACGCACGACTTCGTCGGCGTAACGGACACCCTTGCCTTTATAAGGCTCAGGACGACGGTAGGCACGTAAATCTGCTGCAACCTGACCAATTACCTGCTTATCAGCACCTTTCAGCACGATTTCAGTTTGGGTCGGACATTCAGCAGTGATGCCAGCCGGCAATTCATGGTCAACTGGATGAGAGAAGCCTAAAGCTAAATTCACCACGTTGCCTTTAACTGCGGCACGGTAACCTACACCTACCAATTGAAGCTTCTTAGTGAAGCCTTCGGTAACACCAATGACCATTGCATTAAGCAGTGCACGAGTGGTACCCGCTTGGGCCCAACCGTCTACAGCGCCTTCGCGTGGAGCGAAAGTCAGTGTATTTTCTTCTTGCTTAACTTCAACAGCACTATGGACGGTACGAGTCAGCTCGCCGTTCTTACCCTTAATCGAAATAACCTGACCGTTGAGTTTTACCTCTACGCCGGCAGGAATGACGACGGGTGCTTTTGCAACACGAGACATTCTTTCCTCCCGAATTAAGCTACGTAGCAGATAATCTCGCCACCAAGACCAGCTTGGCGAGCTGCACGATCGGTCATAACACCTTTAGAGGTAGAAATAACAGCGATACCCAAACCGGCCATAACTTTTGGCAGCTCATCTTTTTTCTTATAGATGCGCAGACCTGGACGGCTGATACGTTGAATGCTTTCTACCACTGCCTTACCCTGGAAATACTTAAGAGCTAATTCCAGAACAGGCTTGGTGTCGCCTTCGACTTTAAAATCTTCAATAAAACCTTCTTCCTTCAGAACGTTGGCAATTGCCACTTTCAGCTTGGAGGAAGGCATGGTGACCGCGACTTTGTTTGCGGATTGACCGTTACGGATACGGGTCAGCATATCCGCGATCGGATCTTGCATGCTCATCTGTCTTTACTCCCGTGATTCAATTGGTGACAATTACCAGCTAGCCTTTTTAAGGCCCGGGATTTCACCGCGCATTGCGGTTTCACGGACTTTAATACGGCTCAACCCGAACTTCCGCAAGAAACCATGCGGACGACCAGTTTGGTTGCAGCGGTTACGCTGACGGGACGGGCTGGAATCACGCGGCAGAGACTGCAGCTTCAGAACAGCATTCCAACGTTCTTCGTCGGATGAGTTCACACCAGAGATAATAGCTTTTAATTCCTCGCGTTGAGCGCGGTATTTGTTAGCTAGTTTCACGCGAACGACTTCGCGTGCTTTCATTGATTGCTTAGCCATCAGTAACCCTACCTTACTTGCGGAATGGGAATTTAAAAGCAGCCAATAATGCACGGCCTTCATCATCGGATTTCGCAGTAGTGGTAATGGTAATATCCAAACCACGTACACGATCGACTTTATCGTAGTCGATTTCCGGGAAGATGATCTGCTCGCGCACACCCATGCTGTAGTTACCACGACCATCGAATGACTTAGCGGACAAGCCACGGAAGTCACGGATACGAGGTACAGCAATGGTAATCAGACGCTCAAAGAATTCCCACATGCGTTCGCCACGCAGGGTTACTTTACAGCCGATCGGATAGCCCTGACGGATTTTGAAGCCTGCAACAGATTTGCGTGCTTTGGTGATAAACGGCTTTTGGCCGGAGATTGCTGCCAAGTCAGCTGCTGCGTTATCCAGCAGTTTCTTGTCAGCGATCGCTTCACCAACACCCATGTTCAGGGTGATCTTCTCGACCCGAGGGACTTGCATGACAGAGTTGTAGCCAAACTGAGACATCAGTTGTTTGACTACCTCGTCTTTGTAGTAATCATGCAGTTTCGCCATCGTATTACTCCAAATTACTTGATAGTTTCGCCATTAGATTTAAAGAAACGGACTTTTTTGCCGTCTTCGAATCTAAAGCCTACACGGTCAGCCTTACCAGTTGCCGCGTTGAACAGCGCAATGTTGGAAACTTGAATTGCAGCTTCTTTTTCAACAATGCCACCTGGTTGGTTCAGGGCCGGAACCGGCTTCTGATGTTTTTTAACCAGGTTGATACCTTCAACAATGACCTTACTAGCAGACAGGACATTCTTTACTTTACCGCGCTTACCTTTGTCTTTCCCGGTTAGCACGATAACTTCGTCATCACGACGGATTTTCGCTGCCATGGTTCGCTCCTTAGAGTACTTCTGGTGCCAGAGAGATAATTTTCATGAACTTCTCATTACGCAGTTCACGAGTTACCGGCCCAAAAATACGCGTGCCGATTGGCTGCTCGCTGTTATTATTTAAAATAACGCAAGCGTTGCCATCGAAGCGAATGACAGAACCGTCCGGGCGACGTACACCCTTCTTGGTGCGCACCACTACCGCCTTCAGAACATCGCCTTTCTTAACCTTGCCACGAGGAATTGCTTCCTTGATGGTGATCTTGATGATGTCGCCGATGCCTGCGTAGCGACGGTGCGAGCCACCTAGAACCTTGATACACATTACGCGACGTGCACCGGAGTTGTCGGCCACGTTCAGCATAGTCTGTTCTTGGATCATGTTAGTGCTCCGCTAATGTCAACTACTACTTTAGGACCCAGAATAGGTCGTTTAAAAGCCCCATGAATGAGGGCGCAGCATTATAACACCGCTTCCAAATTATGGGTAGAAAAAATAAACGGCCCACTTTCTGAGCCGTTTATTATGTTCGAGTTGGCTACTCTATTACAGAATCGCTTTCTCTACAACGCGAACAAGTGTCCAAGACTTAGTCTTTGACAATGGACGGCATTCGCGGATTTCTACCACGTCACCGATTCCACATTCATTGTTCTCGTCATGTACATGCAATTTCGTCGTACGACGGATGAATTTCCCATAAATTGGGTGCTTCACCACACGTTCGATAGCAACAACCATGGATTTCTCCATTTTGTCACTAACTACGCGACCTTGCAGAGTACGGATTTGGTCAGTCATTACGCACCCGCCTTTTCAGTCAGTAAAGTCTTAACACGTGCGATATTACGACGCACTTGCTTCGACAGGTGAGTTTGTTGCAGCTGGCCACTAGCCGCCTGCATGCGCAAATTAAATTGCTCACGCAGCAGGTTGAGCAGCTCAGTGTTCAGCTCTTCAACGCTTTTTTCACGCAGCTCTTGTGCTTTCATTACATCACCGTCTTAGTTACAAAGGTGGTTCCTACAGGCAGTTTCGCTGCTGCGAGCTTAAATGCTTCGCGAGCAGTTTCTTCCGGCACACCAGCCATTTCAAATAAAACTTTTCCTGGCTGGATCAGGGCAACCCAATATTCTACGTTACCCTTACCTTTACCCATACGTACTTCGAGCGGCTTCTCGGTGATCGGTTTGTCCGGGAATACACGGATCCAGACCTTACCTTGACGCTTAATTGCACGTGTCATCGCACGACGGGCTGCTTCGATTTGACGAGCCGTCAGGCGGCAACGGCCACTAGCTTTCAGGCCGAACTCACCGAAGCTAACATCCGTACCTTGCGCAAGGCCACGGTTGCGGCCTTTGTGCATCTTACGGAATTTTGTACGCTTTGGTTGTAACATCAGCGATTCTCCTTACTTGCGGCCTTTACGCTGCTGCTTTTTAGGTTGAGCAGCCGGTTCCGGTTGTTCGACAGCAGCCATACCACCCAAGATCTCACCTTTGAAGATCCATACCTTAACGCCGATTACACCATAAGTGGTGTGCGCTTCAGATGTGTTGTAATCGATATCCGCACGCAGTGTATGCAACGGAACACGACCTTCACGGTACCATTCGGTACGCGCGATTTCAGCACCGCCAAGACGGCCGCTTACTTCAACTTTGATACCTTTAGCGCCAAGACGCATTGCGTTCTGTACAGCACGCTTCATAGCACGACGGAACATAACACGACGTTCCAGCTGTGAAGTGATGCTATCAGCAACCAATTTTGCGTCCAGTTCCGGTTTACGGACTTCGGCGATGTTAATCTGTGCAGGAACGCCAGCGATATCCGCTACGACCTTACGCAGTTTTTCGACATCTTCACCTTTCTTGCCGATAACGATGCCAGGACGAGCGGTGTGAATAGTCACACGGATGCTCTTCGCTGGACGCTCGATAACGATGCGAGAAACGGAAGCTTTCGCTAATTCCTTAGTCAGGAATTGGCGAACTTTAAAGTCGCTGTCCAGGTTGTCAGCGAATTCTTTGGTATTTGCGTACCAGGTAGAGTTCCAAGCTTTGACAATACCTAGTCGAATACCATTAGGATGTACTTTCTGACCCATTGCTAGTCTCCAGAGTCTCAGCGATCGGACACAACCACAGTAATGTGGCTGGTGCGCTTCAGGATGCGATCTGCACGACCTTTTGCACGCGGCATAATGCGCTTCATGCTAGGGCCTTCGTCTACGAAAATCTTCGCGACTTTCAGATCATCGATGTCAGCGCCATCGTTGTGTTCTGCGTTAGCAATGGCAGACTCTAGTACCTTCTTAACCAAACCAGCAGCTTTCTTGTTGGTATAGGCCAGAGTTTCCAGAGCTTGCGACACTTTCTTACCGCGAATCAGGTCCGCTACCAAGCGAACCTTCTGAGCAGAAGAACGAGCGTGGCGATGTTTAGCGATAGTTTCCATCTCTTCCTCCTACCTTAGCGCTTTTTAGCCTTTTTATCGGCCGCATGGCCGCGATAAGTACGGGTCGGCGCGAATTCGCCCAGTTTGTGACCGACCATTTCATCGGAAACAAAAACGGGAACGTGCTGACGACCATTATGGACAGCGATGGTCAAACCGATCATATTTGGAAAGACCGTTGAACGACGGGACCAAGTCCGAATTGGCTTCTTGTCTCCGCTTTCCACCGCTTTCTCTACCTTCTTCAGCAAGTGCAGGTCAATGAAGGGACCTTTCTTGAGAGAACGTGGCATGGCTTATCCTCTAATTATTTTTTACTACGGCGACGTACGATGAACTTATCAGTACGCTTGTTGCTACGGGTCTTCTTACCTTTGGTTTGAACGCCCCACGGGGTTACCGGGTGCTTACCAAAGTTACGACCTTCACCACCACCGTGTGGGTGATCTACCGGGTTCATCGCCGTACCGCGAACGGTAGGACGAATACCACGCCAACGACTAGCACCTGCTTTACCCAGGACACGCAGCATGTGTTCAGCGTTACCGACTTCACCTAAGGTGGCGCGGCAATCAGCTAGAACTTTGCGCATTTCGCCGGAGCGCAGACGCAGAGTAACGTAGGAACCGTCACGAGCAACGATCTGAACGTATGCACCAGCAGAACGAGCCAATTGGCCGCCTTTACCTGGTTTCATTTCTACGTTATGAACCGTTGAACCAACTGGGATGTTACGCATAGGCAGGGTGTTACCTGCTTTAATTGCAGCATCAACGCCAGATTGAATCTGGTCACCAGCTTTCAGGCCCTTCGGCGCCAGGATGTAACGGCGTTCGCCGTCTTTGTACAGAACCAGCGCGATATTCGCGGAACGGTTCGGATCGTACTCCAGACGCTCTACCACAGCAGGGATACCATCTTTGTTGCGTTTGAAGTCAACCAGACGATAATGTTGCTTGTGGCCACCACCGATATGACGGGTAGTGATACGGCCATTGTTGTTACGGCCACCGCTTTTGCTTAATTTCTCAAGCAACGGGGCATAAGGTTTACCCTTGTGCAGCTCAGGGTTAACCACTTTAACAACGTGGCGACGACCCGGAGACGTAGGTTTACATTTAACAATTGCCATTGTTTACTCCTCCGACTTACTCTGCGCCGCCGATGAAGTCCAGATTCTGGCCTTCTTTCAGGGTGACGTAAGCTTTTTTCCAGTCGCTACGACGACCAACACGCTGACCGTGACGCTTACTCTTGCCTTTAACCAGCAAGGTGTTAACGTCTTCGACTTCGACTTCAAACAGTTTCTGCACTGCAGCTTTAATTTCTGCTTTGGTCGCGTCTTTGGCAACTTTGAGAACGATGGTGTTATTCTTTTCCATCGCAGCGGACGCTTTTTCAGATACATGCGGCGCGCGCAGTACTTTCAGCAGACGTTCTTCACGAATCATGCCAGCATCTCCTCAACTTGCTTCACAGCATCAGCAGTCATAACCACTTTGTCGAAGGCGATCAGGCTAACTGGGTCAATACCGGCTACATCACGGACATCAACCTTATACAGGTTGCGAGCTGCCAAGAACAAGTTCTCGTCCAGTTCACCAGTGATGATCAGCACATCTTCCAGAGCCATATCTTTCAGTTTCTGCGCCAGCAACTTAGTTTTAGGTGCTTCAACAGAGAACTTTTCGACAATGATCAGACGATCTTGACGTACCAATTCGGACAAAATGCTTTTCAGCGCGCCGCGGTACATCTTTTTGTTTACTTTCTGACTGTGGTCCTGAGGCTTCGCAGCAAAGGTCACGCCACCTGAACGCCAGATCGGGCTCTTTACAGAACCTGAACGTGCGCGGCCGGTACCTTTCTGGCGCCACGGTTTTTTACCGGAACCAGTCACTTCAGCGCGGGTCTTCTGAGCACGAGTACCTTGACGGGCACCTGCTGCATAAGCAACAACAACCTGATGTACCAGCGCTTCGTTGAAATCACGACCGAAGGTAGTTTCGGAAACAGTCAGCGCGCCTTGCGCGTCTTTCAATACTAATTCCATTGCTATCCCCTTACGCCTTCACAGCTGGTTTAACGATCAGGTTGCCACCGGTTGCGCCCGGTACAGCACCCTTAACCAGCAGCAGGTTGCGCTCAGCGTCAACACGTACTACGTCCAGGCTTTGAACGGTTACACGCTCGTCACCCAGGTGGCCAGCCATTTTCTTGCCTTTGAACACTTTGCCCGGAGTCTGGTTTTGACCGATAGAACCCGGAACACGGTGAGACAAGGAGTTACCATGGGTAGCATCTTGGGTACGGAAGTTCCAGCGCTTAACAGTACCGGCAAAACCTTTACCTTTAGACGTACCTGTAACGTCAACTTTCTTAACGTCAGCGAAAATCTCGACGCTAATTTCTTGGCCAGCAGTGAATTCTTGACCTTCTGGAAGGCGGAATTCCCACAGACCACGGCCAGCTTCTACGCCAGCTTTAGCGAAATGACCCGCTTCTGGTTTAGTAACGCGGTTAGCTTTTTTAGCACCGGTAGTTACTTGTACAGCACGGTATCCGTCGTTCTCCAGGCTTTTGACCTGAGTTACGCGGTTCGCTTCAATTTCGATAACAGTTACTGGGATTGAAACGCCATCTTCTGTGAAGATACGAGTCATACCCACTTTCTTACCGACTAAACCAATCATTGTTTCAACCTCTCAATCGCTCAATGACCTGATTAACCCAGGCTGATCTGCACGTCTACACCGGCAGCCAGATCCAGACGCATCAGAGCATCAACGGTTTTCTCGGTTGGCTCAACGATGTCAACCAGACGCTTGTGAGTGCGAATCTCGTACTGATCGCGCGCATCTTTATTGACGTGCGGGGAGATCAGAACGGTAAAGCGCTCTTTGCGAGTTGGCAGCGGGATCGGACCACGAACCTGCGCACCAGTGCGCTTGGCAGTCTCGACGATTTCCGCAGTTGATTGATCGATCAAACGATGATCAAACGCTTTCAGGCGGATACGGATTCTTTGGTTCTGCATGAGACCAGAGCTCCAATTATTTATAAACGTAAATGATTACTCCTCACACCCATTTCGATTGATGGGGGAGTGTAATCGTTCAACATATAACCCCCATATCGGGAGTATTGTTCGGTTCTAGCACTAGGCTGCAACCGACAGATTAGTTTCAATCTGACCTATCAAGATTAGGTAGGCCCGCGCATTATACGTAAATACCAGCAGGAAGCAAGCCAGTGTTGAAAATCTATGCGAAAACTTACCAGATAATTTAATTAGGGGAAAATATGGCTATGTTTGAAGGTTTGCAGATAAGAAAGAGTGAGGCCGATCCGGCTCCCACTCTTTTAACTCAATATATTGTGGCGGGTAAGCGAGCGACTGCACGCTAGGTGAAGGAGTTAATCTTTTGCCAATTGAGCCTGTGAGTAATTCTGTATTCCCAGACGTTCGATAAGGCTAAGTTCTGTTTCCAGCCAATCGATGTGACCTTCTTCATCAGCGAGAATTTCTTTCAACAAATCACGGCTGACGTAATCATGTATCGAATCTGCATAGGCAATACCTTCACGAAGATCCTTCGCTCCCGCCAGTTCAAGGGCTAGATCTGACTTCAGTATTTCCTCAACGTCTTCACCTATATTCAGCTTCCCCAAGTCCTGCAAATTAGGAATGCCTTCGAGGAAAAGGATACGCTCAATATATTTGTCAGCATGTTTCATTTCGTCGATGGATTCGTGATACTCCTTATCATTAAGGCGCATCAATCCCCAGTTTTTAAACATTCGGGCGTGGAGAAAATATTGGTTGATAGCAACTAACTCGTTTCCGAGCAGTTTGTTGAGATGTGCAATTATCTTTTTATCGCCTTTCATAGAAATACCCTCCGCTTCCAGTACTAAAAGTGTAGTACCAGATGGCAAAGTGTGGGGAAAACTTCTCCCGGTTAACTATTAGGCAACATCGTTCATTTCTGGAATGTTGGCACGTTCCTCGATCAATATTTCTCTCGCCTGCCGAATACACTTTCCACAGTCGGTACCAATCGGTACTAGTTGACGCAATTGTTGAATGGTATGTGGATGGTGCTGACGTACCACTTTACGGATAACTTTGTCAGATATCGCATTACACAGGCAGACATACATAAAATGACTCACTTCTTAACCAGTATTTCAAGTGTAAATAAGAATGCGAGTTATTTCAATTAAGATTATTGACTTTGGGCAATAAAAAGGGCGCCGAAGCGCCCTCTACTTAATCAATAAAACAATTAAGCGATAACTTTAGCAACAACACCAGCGCCTACAGTACGGCCGCCTTCACGGATTGCGAAACGCAGACCGTCGTCCATTGCGATTGGGTGAATCAGAGTAACAACCATGTTGATGTTGTCACCTGGCATCACCATTTCGACGCCTTCTGGCAGTTCGATGGTACCGGTTACGTCAGTTGTACGGAAGTAGAACTGAGGACGGTAGCCTTTGAAGAACGGAGTATGACGACCGCCTTCATCTTTGCTCAGAATATAAACTTCTGATTCAAAGGTAGTGTGTGGCTTGATAGAGCCTGGTTTAGCCAGAACTTGACCACGTTCGATATCTTCACGTTTGATACCACGCAGCAGAACACCAACGTTCTCACCAGCACGGCCTTCGTCCAGCAATTTGCGGAACATTTCAACGCCAGTACAAGTAGATTTAGCAGTATCTTTGATACCAACGATTTCTACTTCTTCACCAACTTTAACGATACCGCGCTCTACACGACCAGTTACAACAGTACCACGGCCAGAGATAGAGAATACGTCTTCGATTGGCAACAGGAACGGCTTGTCGATAGCACGTTCTGGTTCTGGGATGTAAGAATCCAGGTAGCCAGCCAGTTCGATGATCTTAGCTTCCCACTCTGCTTCGCCTTCCAGCGCTTTCAGAGCAGAACCACGTACTACTGGCAGATCGTCGCCTGGGAAATCGTAAGCAGAAAGAAGTTCACGAACTTCCATTTCTACCAGTTCCAGCAGCTCTTCATCGTCAACCATGTCACATTTGTTCATGAATACGATGATGTAAGGAACACCAACCTGGCGACCCAACAGGATGTGCTCACGAGTCTGTGGCATAGGGCCATCAGTTGCAGCAACAACCAGGATAGCGCCATCCATCTGAGCAGCACCGGTGATCATGTTTTTAACGTAGTCGGCGTGCCCTGGGCAGTCAACGTGCGCATAGTGACGTGACGGGGTGTCATATTCAACGTGAGAAGTGTTGATGGTGATACCACGTGCTTTTTCTTCTGGTGCGTTATCGATCTGATCGAAAGCACGAGCGCTACCGCCGTAGGTTTTAGCCAAAACGGTGGTGATTGCTGCTGTCAGGGTAGTTTTACCATGGTCAACGTGGCCGATAGTACCGACGTTTACATGGGGTTTGGTACGTTCAAATTTTTCTTTAGACACGACTATATTCCTTACTCTTGTGCTCTCCCACTTATGAGAGAGCACTGGATCATTGTTTTAAACCCGAAAGCTTATTTGCCACGGGCTTCGATAACGGCTTTAGCGACGTTACTAGGTGCTTCAGCATACTCCAGGAATTCCATGGAGTAAGAAGCACGGCCCTGAGTCTGAGAACGCAGGTCAGTAGCATAACCGAACATTTCAGACAACGGAACCTTGACGCGAACGGTTTTACCGGTAGCAGTATCTTCCATACCTTCGATGATACCACGACGACGGTTAAGGTCGCCCATTACGTCACCCATGTAATCTTCAGGGGTTTCGACTTCAACCTTCATGATTGGCTCAAGCAGAACTGGTTTAGCTCGTTTGA
The DNA here is from genome assembly GCF_902726545.1 of Yersinia artesiana. Lineage (GTDB taxonomy): Bacteria > Pseudomonadota > Gammaproteobacteria > Enterobacterales > Enterobacteriaceae > Yersinia > Yersinia artesiana. Next base: position 27,331 of record NZ_CACVAD010000009.1, read on the forward strand.
ACCCTTCTTTAAAGGCGATAGAACCGGCTAATTTAAACGCCAATTCTGAGGAGTCAACGTCATGGTAAGAACCGTAGTGCAGACGGATTTTAACGTCAACAACCGGGTAACCAGCCAGAGGACCGGCTTTCAGTTGTTCCTGGATACCTTTATCAACAGCAGGGATGAACTCTTTAGGAATAGAACCACCAACGATTTCGTTGACGAATTCATACCCAGCGCCACCCGGTGGTAACGGAGACATGTCGATAACAACATGACCGTACTGACCACGACCGCCTGATTGCTTAGCGTGCTTACCTTCCACGTCCTTAACGGTCTCGCGGATAGTTTCACGGTATGCAACCTGAGGTTTACCGACGTTTGCTTCCACGTTAAATTCGCGGCGCATACGGTCAACCAGGATATCCAAGTGCAGCTCACCCATACCAGCGATGATAGTCTGACCAGATTCTTCGTCAGTCCAAACGCGGAATGATGGATCTTCTTTTGCCAGACGACCCAGAGCCATACCCATTTTTTCTTGGTCGGCTTTGGTTTTTGGTTCAACGGCAACAGAGATTACTGGCTCTGGGAACTCCATACGTTCCAAGATGATCGGATTAGCTGGGTCACACAAGGTGTCACCAGTCGTCACGTCTTTCAGACCAATCGCTGCTGCGATGTCGCCAGCACGAACTTCTTTGATCTCTTCACGTTTGTTGGCATGCATCTGTACGATACGGCCCAGACGCTCACGCTGTGAACGCACTGAGTTCAACACGGTGTCACCGGAGTTAACAACGCCAGAGTACACACGGAAGAACGTCAAGTTACCCACAAACGGGTCGGTTGCAATTTTGAACGCCAGTGCAGAGAACGGCTCTTTGTCGTCTGAGTGACGAACTGCCGGAGTATCTTTACCGTCGTCCAGAATACCGTTGATAGCTTCAACATCAGTTGGTGCTGGCAGGTATTCGATAACCGCATCCAGCATTGCCTGTACGCCTTTGTTTTTAAACGCAGAACCACAGGTAACCAGGATAATTTCGTTGCGCAGAACGCGTTGACGCAGAGCTTTCTTGATTTCTTCTTCAGTCAGCTCTTCGCCGCCCAAATATTTGTCCATCAGCTCTTCTGACGCTTCTGCAGCAGATTCAACCAGATTCTGGTGCCATTCAGCAGCCAGTTCAGCCATATCAGCCGGGATCTCTTCGTATTCGAAGGTCACGCCCTGATCAGCTTCGTTCCAGTTGATCGCTTTCATTTTTACCAGGTCGATAATACCGGTAAATTTCTCTTCCGCGCCGATTGCCAGTTGCAATGGAACTGGATTCGCGCCCAGACGAGATTTAATCTGACCAACAACTTTCAGGAAGTTAGCACCCATGCGGTCCATTTTGTTAACGAACGCAATGCGTGGAACTTTATATTTGTTAGCCTGACGCCATACGGTCTCAGACTGTGGCTGAACACCACCAACTGCACAGTAAACCATTACCGCGCCGTCAAGAACACGCATGGAACGTTCTACTTCGATGGTGAAGTCAACGTGCCCAGGGGTGTCAATGATATTGACGTGATGTGGTTCGAACTGTTTAGCCATACCAGACCAGAAGCAGGTAGTAGCCGCAGAAGTAATGGTAATACCACGCTCCTGCTCCTGTTCCATCCAGTCCATGGTGGCTGCGCCGTCATGAACTTCACCGATTTTATGGTTTACACCGGTGTAAAACAGGATACGTTCGGTAGTGGTTGTCTTACCGGCGTCGATGTGAGCGCTGATACCGATATTACGATAGCGCTCAATGGGTGTTTTACGAGCCATTTGATTCCTCTATTCCTAGGACGTTCATTCGGTTAACACATGCGGGCTGACTATTAAAGCGCCCGCATGGTTAGCATAACTACTGCGTGGTAATTACCAGCGGTAGTGCGCGAACGCCTTGTTAGCTTCGGCCATACGGTGAACGTCTTCACGTTTCTTAACAGCAGAACCTTTGTTCTCTGCTGCGTCAGACAGTTCATTCGCCAAGCGCAAAGCCATGGATTTATCACCGCGTTTACGAGCAGCATCAACGATCCAACGCATTGCCAAGGCATTACGACGAACCGGACGAACTTCAACTGGTACCTGATAAGTAGAACCACCAACGCGGCGAGACTTAACTTCGACAGTCGGGCGCACGTTGTCCAGAGCTACTTCGAAAGCTTCCAGAAAATCTTTACCTGAACGCTGAGCCAGGGTCTCCAGCGCGGTATAGACGATTGCTTCTGCAGTAGATTTTTTACCATCTACCATCAGGATATTTACAAATTTAGCCAGCAATTCAGATCCGAACTTAGGATCTGGTAAAATTTTACGCTGGCCAATTACACGACGACGTGGCATGGAAATACTCCGTTGTTAATTCAGGGTTGTCCAAAACTCTAAGAGTTTATTTTGACATTAATGTGAAAATGTTTGGCCTTACTTAACGGAGAACCATTAAGCCTTTGGCTTCTTCACGCCGTACTTAGAACGTGATTGCTTACGGTCTTTAACACCTGAGCAGTCAAGCGCGCCGCGAACGGTGTGGTAACGCACACCTGGCAAGTCTTTAACACGACCGCCACGGATCAGGATCACGGAGTGTTCCTGAAGGTTATGACCTTCACCACCGATGTAGGAGGTGACTTCAAAACCGTTAGTTAAACGCACACGGCAAACTTTACGCAGTGCGGAGTTAGGTTTTTTCGGGGTGGTTGTATATACGCGGGTACATACACCACGTTTCTGCGGGCATGCTTCCAGCGCAGGAACGTTGCTTTTAGCAACCTTCATGCTGCGTGGCTTGCGAACCAGCTGGTTAATCGTTGCCATTATTAAAAAAGCTCCTGGTTTTTTGCTTCGTAAACACGTGATAAATCCCCCTCGTTTGCACTACTGGCAGAGAACGAGGACGCAGAATTTTATGGCTGACTATCTAAGGTGTCAAGAAATATACAGCATTGACTGCATTACCATGCCAGTTGTTGCTGATGTTTTAGGGTCAAATCCACGAAGTGAGTATAGCCGATTAGCATCGCGCTGTCTGAAATTTGACCACATAAACCGCGAGCAATAACATCATCTTCCAATACAAATAGCGAAGCTGGGTTATTTAACAATAAGTTAAGACTTTCACTGTTTTTCAAAACCGCTATCACACCATCTTGCAGAAATAGAATCGCATCTTCAGATGTGACCAATCTCAGCAATGCAGATAAATCGCAGTGATAAGGGGAACGACAGACGGTAAACAGCATTATGGTTACCCAAATCTCATTAAAAAGTCAGCACAACATCATAATTTGCCAATTGGCTGCGTAAATTTACCGGAGATAATACCTCGACATCAAGTATCCAATCGGTCACTTCACTCAACCCGCGTTGCCGCAATGAGGCTTCACAAATATAAAAATTCTCAACATCGTACAGCGGTAGGACACCGAAAGTAGCAATATAGTTTCTGGCGAGAATTCTTTCTGGTTGTTGCTGAGGTAATAGTTGCAAAACACCGTCTGAGATGAAGAACATACCGATATTCTCACTCAACGCAGAAGTCGCCAGCACAGCATCCAACCCCTCGCGCCCTGCTGAATGGCCATGCGGGCCTTGAGTGAAAACAAAAGCAACACGTTTCATTGCCATTAAAATTGCACCATACGGTCACAGGTTAATGCCGCTTCTGCCAATGCTCCTAGCCCACTCAAGGTAAAACCGGGTTGCAGATTTGCTGCCGCCAAATTGAGTTGCTCGGCTTCATTTTGGTCAGCAACGCCACGGCGCAATGCCGCCGCCACACACACATTCAATATGACAGCATGCTCGCTCGCCAATTTTTGCCATGCACGTACCAGATCAAATTCATCACTGGCAGGAGCGGTTAATTGGTTAGCATTCAAAACGCCTTCGCGATAGAAGAAAACACTATCCAATTTATGTCCTGAACTTATCAGAGCCAACGCAAACTGATAGGCACTGCTAGCCTGCTGGGTGCCATAGGCTGGCCCCGTGACCATCAGGCAGTATTTCAAACCCGACATTAACGCTCGTGCCCCACAAGATCACCGCTTTTGAACTGGCGAATGTAGAGATAAACCGTGTGTTTAGAGATATTTAGTCGTTCAGCAACCTGATTGATGGCATCTTTGATATCAAAAATCCCTTTTTCGTAAAGATTGAGCACAACCTGGCGGTTTTTCGCATTGTTTGACACATTGCGATCAGCATTCACTTCCTCAATGGTGAACTCCAGTGTCTGTGCCACCAGGTCATCAACCGATGAGGCAAAGTTGACGGAGGAAGGGACTTCTTGTGTTTCCGGCGGCATAAACGTCTGAATGATTTGCGAGAACGGCACATCCAGATTCATGTTTATACATAACAGCCCAATAACACGCTGATCGCGGTTGCGGATTGCAATAGTAACTGATTTCATCAACACACCACTTTTGGCGCGCGTGAAATAAGCTCTTGAAACACTGCTGTCGGCACCGGCCATATCATGCAGCATCCGCAGCGCAAGGTCTGTTATAGGAGAACCAATCTGCCGGCCTGTGTGTTCACCATTCGCAATTCTTACCGCAGAGCTTTTCAGGTCTTCCAGTGAATGCAGGACAATTTCACAGTGGCTGCCAATAAGCATCGCCAAGCCATCAACGATAGCTTCGTATGATTTGAGTATTTCATGGTCCGTCTGACTGAACGGACGTTCATCCAGTAAATCCAGTTCACTGGTTTCGCTACTGAGAAGCGAATTAGACATCGAAGACACCATCCTCTACGTAAAGCCTGTCTCAATACCGTTGGCAGACTCATAACTCAATATCCTGAATTTTAAGTCTAGCAAATATGCTGAGATAAAATCCTTGCGTTCGCGCGTGCTATTGACGTTAAGCCCACAAGCCATAAATCGTCAAGTTATCAACGAGCAAAAGTGCGAATTGATACACCACAAAAAAAAACCGCCGCGACAATTATCGCGGCGGTCATCAGTATAACCAGTACTCAGCTACGACACGAATGAGCTAAATTACTTCTTAGCTTTTGCATCCGCAGCAGCTGGCTGTTCTTCTGGGGCATCAGCTTTAGGTGCCGCTTTCACATCCAACAGCTCTACCTCAAATACCAGAGTAGAGTTAGCAGGGATGCCTGGGACGCCAGTTTTGCCGTAAGCCAGCTCTGGTGGGATAACCAGAGTGATCTTGCCGCCTTTCTTGATTTGCTTCAGGCCTTCGGTCCAGCCTGGGATAACGCCATCAAGACGGAAAGACAGTGGCTCACCGCGGGTGTAGGAGTTATCAAACTCAGTACCATCGGTCAGTGTCCCTTTGTAGTTAACTACCACGGTATCACTGTCTTTTGGCGCATCACCAGTACCGGCTTTCTCTACTTTGTACAGCAGGCCAGATGCCGTTTTCTTTACATCTTTTCCTTTAGCGAAATCTTCGCGATATTTAGCACCTTTATCGGCGTTTTCTTTAGCATCCTGCTCCATTTTGGCTTGAGCAGAGGCTTTTACGCGCGTTTCAAAACGTTGTAAGGTTTCTTCGATTTCTTTGTCGGTCAGTTTGCTTTTGCTGGCAAAAGCGTCCTGCACACCGGCGATCAACTGGTCTTTATCCAGGTCAATACCGAGTTTTTCTTGCTCTTTCAGGGAGTTATCCATATAACGCCCTAATGATGCACCCAATGCATAAGCAGATTGCTGGTTATCATTCTTAAAAGCGCTATTTGTCGTTGCAGCCGCATCAGCAGCTTTAGCTGTTTCTGCGGCTTTCGTTGTTTCAGCCGCGAAAGCCGCAGAGGTATTCAGGGTCAGCGCCATGGTGGTAGCCAGTAGCGTTACTTTAAACAGTGATTTCATCCATTTCTCCATTGGCTTAAGGACACTTACCCCAAGCAACGATTATAAGAGTAACTTGTACTATAACTGTCTGTGCGAACACAAAACAATCTCTATGCTGATGCTATTAAGTGATATTAAGACTTTTTTTACTACAAGAAGTTTCGTTTTATCGATATCTTGACCCTTGCGGGCAATCATGGAGTTTTACAGGTAGAATCAACCCTCCCTACCTTTTTCCATATTATCACCGGATGGGAAGTAGCCAAAGGGTATGGTTTGCAGTCATGAGAGGAAATTAAGATGGAACAATCCCTGTTTGAACAACGGCTGGAAATGCTGGAAAGCCGTCTGGCATTTCAGGAAGTGACAATTGAGGAACTCAATTTGATCGTGACGGAGCATCAGATGGAAATGACCAAACTGCGGGAGCATCTACGTTTATTGACCGATAAACTACGAGAATCTCAGTCTTCCATGATGGCCTCGCCAGCAGAAGAGCCGCCACCACCACACTATTAAGCAAAAAGCCAGCCGTAAGGCTGGCTTTTGACTGACCATATTTTAGTAACAGGTCAGATTTTAGTGGCAGCCACAGCCGCCTTTACCACAACCACCTTTGCCATGTTCATGACCGTGGTCACTTTCATCATGGCCGTGGCCGCCGCAGCAACCGTCACCGTGTTCATGGTGATGATCATGCTCACCATGTACGTGACCATGTTGCAGCTCTTCTTCTGTTGCTTCACGGATAGCAACCACTTCAACGTGGAAGTTCAAATCCTGACCCGCCAGCATGTGGTTACCATCAACCACAACGTGCTCGTCTTCAACAGCAGTGATTTCGACCGGCACTGGGCCTTGATCAGTATCAGCCAGGAAACGCATGCCAACTTCCAACTCATCAACGCCCATAAAGACGTCTTTGGGTACGCGCTGCACCAGATTTTCATCATAGCTGCCGTAACCTTCGTCAGCATTCACACGCACATCAAAGCTGTCGCCAGCTTCGTGGCCTTCGAGCGCTTTTTCCAAACCAGCGATCAGGGAACCGTGTCCGTGCAGGTAGTCCAACGGCGCGCTCACCGGAGACTCATCAACTAAAACACCGTCTTCTGTACGTACCTGGTAAGCCAGGCTGACCACCAAGTCTTTTGCTACTTTCATGATATCTCCTACCCTTGGAACAAAAATTGGCACAGATTGTAGCGGAAATCTGCACCGCTGTACTCATCAGCATAAAAAATCGCGAAGGATAACGCTACTCCGGATGGAAAATACCGATCACTTGTTCATGCGGCCGGACGTGTTTCTTAACCTGTTCATCCGTTTGGCGCTGATGGTGACCGCACTTAACACACTCCACCACTTCAACCTGATCTTCACGCCACAAAGCCAGTGTATCCAATGCCTTACACTGCGGACAAACAGCACCAGCAATGAATCTTTTACGAGTTTTTGTTTTATTAAGAGCGTTTGTCATCGTTTTCTCCGGCATTATTCGTATTCATCCCAGCCATCTAACTGCCGACTTTCATGCAGCATTTCTCGTTGGAAAATATCTTCCAGTTCACGGCGGGCTTCTTTAACTCTGGAAATTTGCGCCACATCGCCATGATGCTGCGGCACCAGTTCACGCAACATGCGCATATCGAGCCGCCGAAAATGTTGCTGCGCCCGATAGGCCTGATGGGGATGCATGCCTAATCCCAGCAATGTTTTACGCCCCAGTTCCAGCGCACTGGAGAAGGTTTCGCGCGTAAAGTCTTTGACACCATTTTGCAGCAATTCATGGGCTTCAACACGCCCTCTGGCACGGGCCAGAATGTGCAGATTCGGGAAATGCTGCTGGCACAAATGCACTAGCGTCATAGTGTCTTCCGGCTCATTACAGGTGATTACGATAGCTTTGGCTTTTTCAGCACCGGCTGCGCGCAACAGTTCCAGCTCAGTGGCATCACCATAGTAAACTTTATAGCCGTATTTGCGCATCACACTGACCGCACTGACATCGCGTTCCAACACGGTAATGCGCATTTTGTTCGCCATCAGCAAGCGGCCAATCACCTGACCAAAGCGCCCAAAGCCCACAATAATCACCTGTGGATCATTGTCTTCAACAAAGGGTTTCTCGTCACTCTCTTCTTGTGCGTTGTAACGACGCACCAAAATACGGTCGATCCCCTGCATCAGAAGCGGCGTGGTCATCATCGACAGTGTGACCACCACCAGCAGCAACGCCAGTTGTTCGGCATTTAAAACGTGTTGAGAGAATGCCGCAGAGAATAAGACGAAAGCGAATTCACCGCCCTGACTCAGCACCCCGGCAAATTGCAGGCGTACCGAACGGCGCAAACCAAATGTCCGCGCCAGGCCATACAGCACCGTGCCTTTGATAAAGACCAGCGCCAGAACCCCTAACAGAACATCGAGCAGATGAGTAAACAGAACACCAAGGTTCAAGGCCATCCCGACTGAGATGAAAAATAGCCCGAGCAGCAAGCCCTTAAAGGGTTCGATAGCGATTTCCAGTTCATGCTGGAATTCACTTTCCGCCAATAAGATACCCGCGATAAATGTCCCTAACGCCATAGACAAGCCCAAGGCATCCATAAACAGTGCCGAACCTAACACCACTAGTAAGGCTGCAGCGGTGAAAACCTCGCGCACGCCTGAGGCCACAATGTAGCGAAACAACGGACGCAGCAGATATCGGCCACCAATCAACATACCGGCAAAAGCCGCAACTTTAATGCCAATCTTGACCCAATCATTAGCCGCGCCACCGCCGCCAGCCAAAATGGGAATCAGTGCCAAAGCCGGGATAACCGCCATATCCTGGAACAGTAAAACCGAAAAACCGAGCTGACCGCCTTCATTGCGGTTCATCCCTTTTTCGCGCATCAGCTGTAATGCCATTGCCGTTGACGACATGGCCAAACCGACACCACCAATCACTGCGGCTTGCCAGGAAAATTGGGTGACATAGAGCAATGCCCCCAAAGCTGTAGCGGTTATTACCACCTGACCTGCACCGACACCAAAAATAGAGCGCCGCAACTGCCAAAGCTTGGCTGGATTCAATTCCAAGCCAATGATAAACATCAGGAAAACAACACCTAACTCGGAGAAGTGAAGGATTTCGTCAACATCACGAATAAACCCCAACCCCCATGGGCCAATGGCGATACCGGCTATCAGGTAACCCAATACCGCACCGATCCCCAGGCGCTGCGCAATAGGAACCGCCACCACAGCGGCAAATAGAAATAATAAAATCGCGGTCAGTAGCGCCGAGCCTTCCATATTCAGTGCCCTCCTGTCGCTAGCGGTGACTGCAACCACTGCGCATAAGCTTGTGCATGGCTGGCCAGAACTTCCGGCTTTTGTCGCCGCGCCCAATAGATGATCATTGGGTTCATCCAATGCATATGACACATAGCTGCCGTCAATTCAAAAGGTCGCAGAATATCTTCCATCGGATAGCGGTTATACCCTCCCGCCCGATAAGCGCCTTCAGGTTCACCCGTGGTAATCACCGAACGCCAGTATTTACCGGTCAGGGCATGACCTCCCACCCCATTGGCAAAGCCACGCGCCAGCACGCGATCCAACCATTCTTTTAGTAAAGCCGGGCAACTGTAGGTATAGAGAGGGTGCTGAAAGACGATAATTTGATGTTCACGTAGCAACTGCTGCTCATGGTGAATATCAATAAAGAAATCCGGATAATGTGCATACAGGTCGTGCACAGTGACATGTTCTAATTGCTGCACCGGTTGCAGTAAAACCCGATTCGCCACCGAGTCTTGTGATTCCGGATGGGCATACAACAGCAAAACCTTTGGTAGCTGCGACATCATTCCCCTCCAAAGCGTCGTCAGGGTCCGGTTTTTCCGTTACCATGCTTCGCAAAGACCAAAAAAGACTAAGATTTGTCCCCACAGTCATTGGTGTTGCCAATAGGTAACGGCAAGAACCATGGGGATAATAATTTAACATACTCTAAACATACGGCACTCTATGATTGTTTTTTCCTCGCTACAAATTCGACGTGGTACTCGCGTCTTGCTGGATAATGCAACAGCAACGATTAACCCTGGGCAAAAGGTCGGGCTGGTCGGTAAAAACGGTTGTGGTAAATCCACGCTGCTGGCGTTGCTCAAAGGCGAACTGAGCGCCGATGGCGGCAATGCTACTTTTCCCAGTAACTGGGCGCTGGCTTGGGTCAACCAGGAAACCCCTGCACTGGATGTGCCGGCGATAGAGTATGTTATCGACGGTGACCGCGAATATCGCCAATTGGAGGCCGAACTTCAGGCCGCCAATGAAAAAAATGATGGTCATGCCATCGCCACCGTGCACGGCAAGCTCGATGCCATCCATGCCTGGACTATTCAATCCCGTGCTGCCAGTTTGCTACACGGGTTAGGATTTTCTCAAGAACAATTGCAGCAGCCAGTGCGTTCATTTTCCGGCGGCTGGCGGATGCGCCTTAATCTGGCTCAGGCGCTGGTATGCCGCTCTGATTTACTGCTGCTTGATGAACCGACCAACCACCTGGATTTGGACGCGGTGATCTGGCTGGAAAAATGGCTGAAAAGCTACTCCGGCACACTGGTGCTGATTTCCCATGACCGCGATTTCCTTGATCCTATTATTGATAAAATTCTACATATTGAACAGCTGACGCTGAATGAATATACAGGTAACTATTCATCCTTTGAACGTCAGCGCGCCACCAAACTGTCACAGCAACAATCAATGTATCAGCATCAACAAGAGAAAGTTGCGCATCTGCAAAGTTACATTGACCGCTTCCGTGCCCAGGCAACCAAAGCCAAACAGGCCCAAAGCCGCATAAAAATGCTGGAACGGATGGAACTGATTGCTCCGGCCCATGTGGATAACCCGTTTCATTTCAGTTTCCGCACGCCAGAGAGCTTGCCTGACCCACTGTTACGCATGGATAAAGTCAGTGCTGGTTATGGTGATCGCACGATTTTAGAGTCTATTAAGCTCAATCTGGTGCCTGGCTCACGCATTGGTTTGTTAGGCCGCAACGGAGCGGGTAAATCCACTCTGATCAAGCTGCTGGCCGGAACATTGGAACCACAAAGTGGTGAAATCGGTCTGTCCAAAGGAATTAAACTGGGTTACTTCGCCCAGCATCAGCTTGAATTCTTACGAGCAGATGAATCTCCACTACAACATATGAGCCGACTGGCCCCCAAAGAGCCGGAGCAACAGCTACGTGATTATCTGGGTGGTTACGGTTTTCAGGGCGATCAGGTTACCGACCCAACCGCCCGTTTTTCCGGTGGTGAAAAAGCGCGTCTGGTGTTGGCTCTGATCATCTGGCAGCGCCCTAACCTCTTGCTGCTGGATGAACCGACCAACCATCTGGATCTTGATATGCGTCAGGCTCTGACCGAAGCATTGATTGATTTCGAAGGCGCACTGGTAGTGGTTTCCCATGATCGTCATTTACTGCGCTCCACCACCGATGATCTTTATCTGGTGCATGATGGCAAGGTAGAGCAGTTCGACGGTGATTTGGAAGATTATCAGCAGTTTTTGGTGGATTTTCAGCGCCAGCAAAGCCAGCAGGATAATCCAGCCAAAGAGTTATCCGGCAACAGTGCACAGCAACGCAAAGACCAAAAGCGCCGTGATGCGGAGTTCCGCAACCAAACCCAGCCGTTGCGTAAGCAAATTATGACGCTGGAAAAGCAAATGGATAAACTGGGCACAGAACTCGCGACCATCGAAGAACAACTGGCAGATTCAGCTCTCTACGATATTTCCCGCAAGGCGGACTTAACTCAGTGCCTGCAACAGCAAACACAAGTAAAATCCAAGCTGGAAGAGACTGAAATGCAGTGGCTGGATGCACAAGAGCAGTTGGAGAATCTCACCAAGCTATTTGAAGCGGGGTAACCCGCTTGTCATAAAATTATTTAGCGCGAATAGCACGTTTCGCGCAACAAAAGTCTAAATTGCTTAAACAGATAGTAAATTTACATTTACTTCAGCGAATGCTTATAGGATTTTACTGTCTAATAGACAATAAAATTTTCTGTAGGAATAAGTGTAAATGCAGCGCATTTTGGTGATCCGAATAGATTTCCTTGGCGATATGGTTTGTACCACGGCGTTATTGCATGCACTAAAGCAACGTTGGCCAGCCGCAGAAATTCATGTATTAGCGAATAAATACAATCAGGCGGTATTGGCTCGCAACCCTGATATCACTGCGGTTCACACCTATGTTTACAGCAAACAATGCGAAAGGAACCAACGTTCTGGCAAGCTGGCTGCACTTTTACATCGTCTGGCGCTGATCCGACGCTTAAGGCGCTTAGGCTTTGATTTACTGATTATTCCTAACGGCGGTATGAACAAAAACAGCATTCAATTCGCCAGACTACTCGGTGTTACGGATTGCCGTTGGCATACTGCTGAAAGCGAGTTCGACGATCGCAATCCTGACCATGTTGCCAACCGGCCAATACGTCACGAGGCTCTCTCAGGTTTCGCGCTGGTGCCAGAATTAGGGCCAGTTGATACTGAAACATTGAAGCTGCACATCTATCCAGATCCACAATTGCAGGCGAAATGGCAAGCAGAATTGGGTGAGAAGAAGCGGCCACGAGTTGGCTTGTTCATTTCCAACAAAGCGCCACAACGCCGCTGGAGTGTGGATAAGTGGCAACAATTGGCGCAAAAGCTGAGTGATCAGGCCGATATTATCGTTTTGTATGATCCAACAGACCCACCGAGTGAAGAGCAGTTGGCCGCGTTTCAGGGCCGTTGCTTATTCACACCAGGTGTTGATGAGTTTGTGGCCACCATAAGTCTGCTGGATGTGGTTATTTCAGCCGATAGTTCGCCGGTTCATATCAGCTCGGCATTGCAGATACCGGTGGTCGCGCTATTTGAATCACGGCCCGAAAAGTGCTTGCGCTGGTATCCATTGGTGCGGCATGTTTTATTGCATGCGGGGCCACAAGTTGAAGACATCACTGTTGATGCCGTCGAAACCGCAGCCCGCTCGTTGCTGTCGCATCAACCGCCAAATTCAGCACTCAAACCGGCTAAGGCCGAAACACCGGTTTATCCCCAAGAATCGTCGCTCTGTGCATAATCCGCCGCTGCGGTAGGTAGTCCGCATTGGCATAGTGTTGGGTGACGCGGTTATCCCAGATAGCCACGTCATCCTGCTGCCAGCGCCAGCGTACCTGAAACTCCGGCTTGGTAGCATGTGCAAACAGAAAACGCAGTAGCGCATCACTCTCTTTCTCACTCAGATCCACAATTCTCGTGGTGAATCCTTCATTAACAAATAATGCCTGACGCCCACTCACCGGATGAGTACGCACCACCGGATGGAGCAATGGCGGATTCTTCTCTTTTGCCAGCAACCAGCGCTGATGGTCTTCTGGTGTTGCACGGTGCTTGTGCTCGGGGAAAGAATGGGTGAAATCGTGCTCCGCCCGTAACCCTGCCAATAGCTGTTTAAAAGGTGCTGAAAGAGCTTCATAAGCGGCAATCCCGCTGCTCCATAACGTATCACCGCCAGTTGTTGGTAATTGCTTGGCCGCCAGAATCGCGCCCAAAGGGGGATTCTCGATAAAAGTGACGTCAGTGTGCCAATTATCATTATCTGGCGGATTATTATCGTGCGTATCTAAAACAATAATCTCTTCACACTCTTTCGCGTGAGGATAAACCGGATGAATATGTAAATCGCCAAAGCGCCCGGCTAAATCGCGTTGCTGTAACGGGGTAATCGGCTGATTACGGAAAAACAGAACCTGATGCTTGAGCAAAGCATGATAAAGCTGCTCAAACTGGCTGTCTCCCAATGGGCGGGCGATATTAACATTCTCAATCAGAGCGCCAATGTGCGGCCCCAACGGCGTCACTACCAAACGTTCATTCATTGCTGTGCTCCATACCAAGGCGTTAACCGGCGCTGAAGCGCCCGCAAACTTAATTCCATACCAAAAGCAATAATGGCAATCACGCTGATGCCCGCAATCACCACGTCGGTGGCGAGAAACTCTCCAGCCGATTGCACCATAAAGCCCAATCCACGCGTCGCGGCGATTAACTCAGCCGCCACTAATGTTGACCAACCAACACCCAGCCCAATGCGAATACCGGTTAAAATCTCCGGTAATGCGCTGGGCAAAACAACAAACCATAAAACCTGCCAGCGGCTGGCACCCAATGCGCGTGCCGCTCTCACTCGTACCTGTGCCACACTGCGCACGCCAGCCACGGCGGCCAGGGTGATCGGCGCGAATATCGCCAGATAAATCAGCAAGATTTTTGACGTCTCGCCAATACCAAACCAAATCACCATCAGCGGCAGATAGGCCAGCGGTGGCACCGGGCGATATATCTCAATAAGCGGATCCAGCACGCCACGTACTGTGCTGCTCAGCCCCATAGCAATACCGGTGGGAACACCGAGCGCTACAGCGGCTAACAGTGCAATTAAAATACGCCCCAAACTGGCGGCCAAATGTTGCCATAACGTGGCATCCATAAAGCCCTGTGGGCTGGCAATCACCAATAACTGATGCAGAACCTGTTGCGGCGCGGGTAAAAATAACGGGCTGATAAGCCCAAGCGCAGTCACTATCCACCACAACGCCACCACACTCACCAATGTAGCGATGCTGAGCCACAAGCCGTTGCTGGCCGGTAAGCGGCGGCTTATCTTTTTGACCGCAGGGCGAGCGGCATCAGGCGCAGGTAACGAGGTGCTTTGCGGGGGTAAACTGGCGTCGCGCAATGTACTGTGCAGGCTCATATCAGAACCTCCCGCTGTTGGAAGACTTTACCCAGCACGTATTCGCGGCGGGCGATAAATTCAGGATCAGACTTAATGCTGCGGCAAGCTTCGCCATCGGCATAGCGCTGACCAAAGTTTAGCGCTAATCGCTCGACCACCTGCCCCGGCCCCGGCGACAGCAATAGCAGTTCGCTGGCCAGAAATACCGCTTCTTCGATATCGTGGGTAATCAATAGAATTTGTTTGCCGGTATCGTGCCAGATAGTCAGCAACAGCTCTTGCATCTGTTCACGGGTAAAAGCATCGAGCGCACCGAACGGCTCATCAAGCAGTAATAAGCGCGGATCCACCGCCAGCGCTCGGGCAATCCCCACTCGCTGGCGCATCCCGCCGGAAAGCTGCCAAATGTAGTGATGTTCAAAACCGCCTAACCCGACCCGATTAAGCATTTTCAGTGCGATTGTTCGCCGCTGTTGCTTGCTCAATCCAGCCAGTTGCAAGCCAAACTCAACATTGCTGACCACATCGCGCCACGGCAATAAACCCTCATGCTGGAACACCACTCCTCGTTCGGCACTGGGGCCATGAACCGGAATATCATCCAGAGTGATGCTGCCAGCTGAAGGCTCCATAAACCCGGCAATCAAATTTAACAATGTGGTTTTGCCGCAGCCTGATGGCCCCAATACCACGACCAACTGTCCAGATGCGATTTGTAATGACACATCTTGTAAGGCAGGTTTGCCCTGATACTCAGCCCACAGGCCACTGACATTTAACATGATGGCTCCTGGAGCTACGGCGTAGCCTGAATCTCTTTGACAAAACGGTCAGTGACGAAATCACGGTAGTCACTGGCAACCTGCGGGATTTTACCTTGCTGTTTGAGGAATGCAGCGGTATCACGAATAGCCAGATCAACCGGTTGACCCAATTGAGTTATCTGCTCAGCCACCGGCAGATAGGTATTGCCTTTCACCAGCTCTGGCACTTGCTCTGGCGGAACACCGCTTAAGCGCGAAAGCTGACTCAGATGTTCTGGGTTTTTAAGCCATTGATCCGGTTGCGCTAAATAAGCCCCCTGAGCAGCCAATGCACTGCGGGCAAAGGCGGTCACCACTTCAGGATGGGCCTGAGCGAAATCTTTGCGTACCACCCAAACATCCAGGGTTGGTGCGCCCCATTGCCCCACTTGCGCGGAGTCAGTCAGGACAGTACCGGTTTTGGCTAATTCGTTGACGGCAGGAGCCCAAACATATGCGCCATCAATATCACCGCGCTGCCAGGCGGCAGCGATAGCGGGTGGTTGTAAGTTCAGAATAGTGACCTGATCCGGCTTGATACCCCAATGCTTCAGAGCGGCTAGAAGGCTGTAATGGGTGGTGGAGATAAACGGCACGGCAATACGTTTACCAATTAAATCTTGCGGAGTTTTGATCTCTTTTTTGACCACTAATGCTTCAGAGCTGCCCAGTTGCGAGGCCAACAAGAAAACCTCAATCGGGACATTCTGGCTGGCTGCAACAGCCAGTGGGCTGGAGCCGATATTGCCAATCTGCACATCACCCGAAGCAAGCGCCCTGACGACACTGGAGCCGCTGTCAAATTTGCGCCAATCCACCTTGGCACCGGAAAGCCTGGCAAAGCTGTTATCCGCCTGGGCAACCTTGGCCGGCTCCGCAGAGGTTTGGTAGGCTACAGTGACATCAACAGCCTGTGCGCTGGTCGCCACCAATGACAGAGCCAACAGCGCCCCACCAGATCGCCAGATGCCACTCACAGAAGAAAAGGTTATCGCCATGGGTATACTCCGCTCGGTTAACTGTGTCATTCGCTTTTGTTGCGTGAAATAACAGTGATACCTGAAGGAGTAACGCCACTAAAGGAATAAAAAATTATCTTTTATTCCTTTAAGCGATAACAAATTAACTCACAGTAGAATTCTTATCTGTAACAAACAGTTAACTAAAATGTAATTTCGCCTTTGAGGAAAATGCGGGATGCGCCCGAAATAAAAGTGCGATCACCCGCTAACGTGCAGAATAACTCGCCACCGCGCGCGGATATCTGGCGGGCATGCAACGATGCTTTACCTAATCGCGCTACCCAATATGGCATTAATGTGCAATGGGCCGAGCCAGTCACCGGATCTTCATTGCTGCTCAGGGTAAAGTAGCGCGAAACAAAATCGACCTCATCACCCGGTGCGGTCACAATCACCCCTCGGCCGGTATAAGCAATCAGCGCCACCAGATCCGGCTGTAACTGACAAACCTGTTGCTCATTTTCCAGCACCACCAACAGGGATTTGGCCTGCCATACCTGCTGAATATCGATGCCAAGCAGGGCTTTCAATTCAGCCGCAATCGCAATTCTCTCTGGGGGCAATGCAGGGAAATCCAGTGATAGTCGGCTAAAGTTATCCACATCGCGCTTAACATGTAAGTCACCGCTGGCGCTACGAAAACAGATATCGTGCAAACCGGGGTTAACCACGTTGAACATCACATGTGCCGCCGCCAGGGTGCCGTGACCGCATAAATCCACTTCGCGTTCTGGCGTAAACCAACGAATTGCCGATTTATCCCCTTCATCCCAGACAAAACTGGTTTCCGGTAAATTGATTTCCGCGGCAATACTCTGCATCTGCGCTGCCGACAGCGGTTTTTTCAGCAAATACACTCCGGCAGGATTACCGGATAACCCAGTGCCGATAAACGCATCCACATGAAAATAGTTATAAGCCATTAATTAACCCCGCCGTTTATACTCTAAATAATTCGAGTTGTAGGAAGGCGGCAATTGAGCAAACCCCGATGAGCTTACTTATTTTAAGGTCAAAATCAGTAAGTGATCCGGGTGACAAATCTGCCCGGAGCAGATTTGAACGCTACTTGCAGCGGCCTCGCAGAGGCGAGGCCCATGGACGGGCCGAGTAACGGAAGCAGCCAACGCACATGCAGCTTAAAGTATGACGAGTATGATCAATGCCAAATAAGCAGCACACAGGCCGCCGTCAGCAAGCCCATCGAGATATTAAAGGTGAACCATGCGCGGCGACTGCGTAACAAACGGCCGATCAACGTTCCAAAACCAAGCCAAATAATGCCGGACGCCAGATTCACCATAAACATGCCAAAACTGATCATTAAGATGGAATGATTATAGGCCGCACCCGCCATGCTGAAGCTGGCAACTGACCCTAATCCCATAAGCCAGGCTTTTGGGTTAAGGAACTGCAATAACCATCCCTGATACAAACGTAGCGGCTTTGGTGGAGCAACATTGGTTTCTAATTTTTCATAGGCCGAAGTGGCAATTTTCCATGCCAGCCATAGCAGATAAAGACTACCCAGAATTTTCAGAATTAAGTGCAGGGAGGGGTAGATCAGAATCAGGCCACCGACACCAAAAGCCACCAATAACAGCATGCTTTGCATGCCTAACATAATGCCTAACATCAACCAGATAGACCGTATAAAGCCGAAATTGGCTCCGGCTGTGGTTAATAACATATTGTTTGGACCGGGGGTGATAGCGGCAACCCAGAGAAAACCTAACATTGAAAGAAATAAACTCAGTTCCATGAAACGGGTGCCTCTCACCCAAAATGATGCGCGATATACCCATGAAGCTAACAGTGTGCTATTGATCACACAAGAGCAACAACATGATTTCCATTCATCATATGCATGAAATATTTCGTCCGCTGGCCGGTGCCAGCAACCCACATCTGCAAACGTTGCTGCCACGACTGGTCAGGCGGCGCGTTCAGTTGCAACCTTTTTGGCAACGGCTGGAGTTACCCGATGGGGATTTTGTCGATCTGGCCTGGAGTGAAAACCCCGAGCTGGCACGGGATAAACCCAGAATAGTGCTATTCCACGGGCTGGAAGGGAATTTTTACAGCCCTTATGCCCATGGTTTACTGCGCGCCTGGCAGGACAAAGGGTGGCTGGGGGTAGTGATGCATTTTCGTGGATGCAGTGGCGAACCCAATCGTAAGTCACGCATTTATCACTCCGGTGAAACAGAAGATGCACGCTTCTTTCTGCGTTGGTTGCGGGAAAGCTATGGTCAGGTTCCTACCGCTGCTGTTGGCGTCTCTTTGGGGGGCAATATGCTGGCGTTTTATTTAGCTGAGCAAGGGCAAGATAGCCTGTTAGAGGCAGCCGTGGTGGTTTCTGCGCCACTGATGCTTGAACCCTGCGCCAATCGTATGGAACAAGGCTTCTCGCGCGTTTATCAGCGCTATTTACTGAACCAGTTGAAGTTAAATGCCACCCGCAAATTGCTGCATTACCCCGGAAGCCTGCCGTTGGATCTGCTTCAATTGAAAGGACTGCGGCGAATCAAAGAATTCGATGATGTCATAACAGCTAAAATACATGGATTCAATGATGCGCTGGATTATTATCGACGTTGCAGCGCGTTACCGTTATTGCCGCAAATCACGACTCCACTACTTATCATTCATGCCAAAGATGACCCATTTATGACGGCCGAGGTCATCCCGAATCTACACGAGTTACCAGACAATATTGCTTATCAGCTCACTGAGCATGGCGGCCACGTCGGTTTTGTCAGCGGCTCGTTAAAACATCCACAAATGTGGTTGGAACAACGTATTCCAGCCTGGCTTTCCCCCTATTTGGAGCAACAGTTATGATGATCCCCTGGCAGCAAATCGACAGCGAAACGCTGGATAATCTGCTGGAAGCCTTTGTGCTACGTGAAGGCACAGATTACGGCGAACATGAGCGGTCATTGGCACAGAAAGTCGAAGACGTGCGCCGTCAATTAGTCAGTGGTGAGGCCGTATTAGTTTGGTCAGAGTTACACGAAACCATCAATATCATGCCACGCGGCGCCTTTCGTGCCGGAGCGGAAGAGCTACCATAACCCATGCGTTGTCACCCTATCCTCTAAATAAAATCAGGGTGACAAGCCGGGAATTTTGCCCTAAAAATAACCATTAACAAGAAAAAATAGACCGTTTAAGCCCACCCACTGAGGATCTAACCCCATGGAGTTACAGCTAATATGTCAATTAAACATCCGGTTATAGCCGTCACCGGCTCAAGTGGCGCAGGGACAACCACCACCAGTCTGGCGTTTCGCAAAATTTTTCAGCAATTGAATATTCGCGCAGCGCAAATTGAAGGTGACAGCTTCCATCGCTATACCCGCCCTGAAATGGATACCGTCATCCGTAAAGCGCGGGATCAAGGCCGACATATCAGCTATTTTGGCCCAGAGGCCAATGATTTTGGTCAGTTGGAAGAAAGTGTGTCGCAATACGGCGAGCACGGAACCGGCCGCTCACGCAAGTATCTTCATACCTATGATGAAGCCGTGCCCTATAACCAGATCCCCGGTACATTCACCCCTTGGGAGGCGCTACCAGAACCCACCGATGTGCTGTTTTATGAAGGGCTGCACGGCGGTGTCGTGACCGAGCATCATGATGTGGCAAAACATGTCGACTTGCTGGTCGGCGTGGTACCGATAGTCAACCTGGAGTGGATTCAGAAATTAGTCCGTGATACCGGTGAGCGCGGTCATTCCCGTGAAGCGGTAATGGATTCCGTGGTGCGATCCATGGACGACTACATTAACTACATTACGCCACAGTTCTCACGCACCCATATTAACTTCCAACGCGTACCGACGGTTGATACCTCTAATCCATTTGCTGCCAAAGCCATTCCGTCACTGGATGAAAGTTTTGTTGTCATTCACTTCAGAGGTTTGGATCAAATCGATTTCCCTTATTTGCTCGCAATGTTGCAAGGGTCATTTATTTCCAATATCAATACATTAGTCGTACCCGGCGGGAAGATGGGGCTGGCAATGGAGCTGATTATGGCACCATTGGTGCAGCAACTACTGGAAGGTAAAAAAATAGGTTAATATCCTTCGTCCTTGAAGCCGCAGTAAAGCAATTGCTGGAAAGAAAAAATAATTTGACGCTATTCCAACCCAAAGTAGTTGGGGCTGCAGGTAGGCGGCAAGCGAACTCATCCCGATGAGCTTACATAAGTAAGTGATTCGGGTGAGCGAGTGCAGCTAACAACCCTGCAGCTTCAAATACGAAGGGTTTAATTAGGCAATTTCGCGGATTTCAAAACTGTGGGTAATCGTCGCGGCTTTCCCCAGCATCAGGGAAACCGAGCAATACTTCTCAGCCGAAAGCTCAACCGCACGCTCAACGATTTTATCCGTCAGGCCTTTGCCAGTGACAATAAAATGCAGGTTAATTTGCGTAAACAGGCGCGGTGCTTCTTCCCGACGCTGCGAGGTTAACGTCACTTCGCAATCGCGCACATCGTTACGCCCTTTCTGTAAGATAGAAACGACATCAATTGCACTACAGCCACCGGCCGACATTAACAACATTTCCATCGGACTTGGGGCTTTGTCTCCCGCATTCCCATCCATTAAAACTTGATGACCTGAAGCGGACTCACCCAAAAATGTTAGCCCTTCAACCCACTTTACACGTGCCTGCATAACTCTTGCTCCCGGTTAAATTTTCCGATTCAGACTACCCTTTCATTTACAAACTGGCAATGTAACCCGATGTTCATCATGCTGAAGCGATACAACACAAGACACTAGCCTCATCCTGTGCTACAAACAGAACCGAAAGTATTGTTTTAAGAATTAAATAGGGTAGCTTCTCAATACTCAGTGAAGGGTTTCTATCCGGTACGTATCTTGGCTATACCTTTCGGCAGTTGAGCAAATTAATATGCTAAGAGAAAGTGTATTTTATAAGCACGCCGTACAGGGAACTCTGAGCCCTGTTAAGTTAGGCAGCGATAACAACAGAGGATAACAGCGAATGGTTCTCGGCAAGCCACAAACAGACCCGACTCTCGAATGGTTCCTGTCTCATTGCCATATCCACAAATATCCATCGAAGAGTACGCTAATTCACCAAGGTGAAAAGGCCGAAACGCTTTACTACATCGTGAAAGGCTCCGTTGCGGTGCTTATCAAAGATGAAGAAGGTAAAGAGATGATTCTCTCCTATCTAAACCAGGGAGATTTCATCGGCGAGCTTGGATTATTTGAAGAAGGCCAAGAACGTAGTGCCTGGGTCAGAGCAAAAACTGCCTGTGAAGTGGCTGAAATTTCTTACAAAAAATTCCGCCAGTTAATTCAGGTCAATCCAGATATCTTGATGCGCCTGTCTTCACAAATGGCGAGTCGCTTACAGATAACATCGGAGAAAGTGGGTAACCTTGCTTTCCTTGATGTAACTGGGCGCATTGCACAAACGCTGCTTAATCTGGCAAAACAACCTGATGCCATGACCCACCCAGATGGGATGCAGATAAAGATTACCCGCCAGGAAATTGGTCAAATAGTTGGTTGCTCCCGCGAAACTGTGGGGCGGATACTAAAAATGCTGGAAGATCAAAATCTGATCTCCGCACACGGTAAAACGATTGTCGTTTACGGCACCCGTTAATTCCCTATAAACCGGTGCTGCTACCTCGGCACCGGTTTTCTTCATCTATACCCGTTATACTTCAAGCTGCATGTGTGTTGGCTGCTTTCGTTACTCGGCCCGTCCATGGGCCTCGCCTCTGCGAGGTCGCTGCAAACAGCGTTCAAATCTGCTCCGGGCAGATTTGTCACCCCAGTCACTTACTTATGTAAGCTCTTGGGGGTTAACTCAATTGCCGCCTTCCTGCAACTCGAATTATTTTGGGTATTATGTTGTGCAATTAATAAATTTCTGGGGCCTACATGAAATGGCAACGGCTTATTTATCATCCTGAAGTTAATTATGCGCTCCGCCAAACACTGGTTCTCTGCTTACCGGCGGCATTGGGGTTTGCCCTTGGTGAATTGCGGCTGGGGTTGATGTTCTCCCTGATACCAGCCTGTTGTAATATTGCTTCGCTCGATACTCCCCACCAACATTTCTTCCGACGGCTGATTGTCGGCGGGACGCTCTTTACCTTCAGTAGCTTTCTGACTCAACAACTGCTGCTGTGGGATATCCCATTGCCGGTGGTGATGCTTGGTCTCGCATTAACATTGGGGGTAAGTGGTGCCATCAGCCAGCTCAATGGCCGGTTGCTTCCGGCTGCGTTAATCGCCGCGATTTTCAGTCTCAGCATGGTAGACCGTGCGCCGATTTGGCAAGCGCCATTGATGTGTGCCGTGGGGACGCTCTGGTACGGGGTATTTACCTGGCTATGGTTTCGGTTATGTAAAGACCAGCCCATCCGTGAGCCACTGAGCCAGCTTTATCATCTGTTAGCCGATTATTGCGATGCCGCCTACTCTTTGCTTGGTCAGCGCCAGAAAGCGGAAAAGATGATGCCAGCCCTGCTTGATAGGCAGCAAGGCATTATGGATAAAATTAATCAGCTTTATCAACAGTTTAATTTACTACCCAATGCCACCAAAAAAGAGCAAAAGCGGCTACTGATACTCTTTCAGATGGCGCTTGATTTGCAGGAACATATCACTGCGGCGATGAATCAGTCAGAAAAGGCGCAAGAGCTGATAGAGCAAAGTTCTATAGAAGCCATTCTTGAGCGCAATGTGCAGATTATCTCAACACAAATGCGCACTATCGCCGATAATATTCTCTATCACCACCGCGCGAAGACTCATTTCAGTGCCGGTGATGCACTGGTCGAACTGGAAGAGGTTGCCCGGCAACATCCAGATAATCCGGTGGCACAATTCTGCTATTACCATATCAGCCACATTACCCAGATCCTGAGCGACCAGCGCCCGCAATATGAGCGCGATTTGATGTCCAGCCAACTATCTCAACCATTCTGGCCAGCGCTTGTCGGCTATTTATCATTTAAATCCAGCGCATTACGTGATGCCGGGCGCATGGGCGTAACGCTGGCTGCGGGCAGTTATATTGGTAGCCTGATCCATCTGCCTAAGCCTTATTGGATTTTACTCACCATCATGTTGGTGACGCAAAACGGCTATAACGCCACTAAAATTCGGATTCACCACCGCGCCCTCGGCACTCTGATTGGGCTGTTACTCGCAGCGGCCCTGCTGCATTTTCAAATGTCGGAAGGGACGACGCTGAGCATCATGTTGCTCATCACATTGATAGCCTATCTGGTTCAGCGCAAAAACTATGGCTTGTCAGTCATTTTTAGAACCATCACTACAGTGTATATCTTGCAATTATTAACCGGAGAAGGTGCCGACTTTTTGGTTCCACGATTGCTGGATACCTTAATCGGCTGTGCATTGGCCTTCGCCAGCGCATTGTGGTTATGGCCACAGTGGCAAAGTGGTTTGTTGCGTAAAAATGCGCATCAAGCACTGGAGAATTATCAGAAAATCCTGCGCATCCTACTGAAACCTAAACCTGATATCACACAACTCTCCTATGAACGCATTCAGGTGAACAAAGCCAGCAATGCTGTCCTGAGCTCACTGAATCAGGCCATGCAGGAACCCGGATTTAACTCAAAATATTTGGCAGACATGCGCCTATGGGCCACCCATAGCGAACTTATTGTTGGGCATATCAATGAGATGACTATCCTGACTCGCGCTTATCCATTGGAAGAATCACCGCCAGAATCAGATAAACGCCACATTCAGCTAACTGTTAAGTTGGCGGAAGATTATTTACAGCTCTGTGAGATGGCTATTCAGCAATGTCAGCAACGGCTGGAAGCCGATAACAGTGAGGGAAATAACGATTTTGTGCAAATGCCAGATATCGATCCTGATACACAAATATCTGAATCGGAACGCAATTTACGGCGCATCTTGTCACATCTCAGCGTAATGCACACCGTTTCATCTCTGGCATGGCAACAACAGCCGCACCACGGTATTTGGCGCAGGCAAAAATTGCACAGCAAGGCGTAAAAATGAAGAGGCCAAAAAGCCTCTGAGGTTAATGACAAAGTGCCCGTAGCGGTGAAAACAAGCAGATCGTAAAGACGCCGTAAACCCATCCCTGGGGGCTCGAGCCGCGCCGTCCCTGGCGCGGACGCTTTACTCTTCTACCTGTCCTCACCTTGCAAGATCGAGTCGTTGGGGGTTGTCAGCAGTCTGAGAGGCCAAAAAGCCTCTTCATAATGCAGAGTTAACCTTTTACCAGGCTGGCAATGGCATGTTCCAAACGCGCCATACCTTGCTGAATATCTTCTTGCTCAATCACCAGTGAAGGCGCTAAGCGCAAGACATCAGGCCCGGCATTGAGGATCATCAAGCCATTAGCTGCCGCGGCGATCAGGAACTCTCGCGCACGACCATGATATTGCGGTGCTAATTCAGCGCCAATCAATAACCCCATGCCGCGGATATCACTGAACACATGATACTTGTTATTGATCTCTTGCAGAGCTTGCACAAATAGGCCGTGGCGCTGTTCAATACCATTAAGTACCTCAGGGGTATTAATGACATCCAACGCGGCTTCAGCCACCGCACAGGCCAGTGGATTACCACCATAGGTGGTGCCATGCGTACCTACCGCCATCACCGATGCAATTTCTTCTGTGGTCAACATCGCGCTGACAGGGAACCCGCCCCCCAGAGCTTTAGCTGTCGTGAGGATATCTGGCTTCACACCATAATGCATATAGGTAAACAGCTTACCGCTGCGCCCCATACCGCTTTGCACTTCATCAAATACCAACAGCGCTTTATGTTGGTCACAAAGCGCACGCACCCCTTGTAGAAACTCCGGCGTGGCAGCAGTAATCCCACCTTCACCCTGAATAGGCTCCAGCACCACTGCACAAGTGTGGTCGTCCATGACGGCTTTTACTGCCGCCAAGTCATTAAATGGCACATGGATAATATCCGCCGGTTTCGGGCCAAACCCATCGGAATACTTTGGCTGCCCGCCAACGGATACAGTAAACAGGGTGCGGCCATGGAATGCATTATGGAATGCAATGATTTTAGTTTTATAAGGGCTATGGCGCTCAATGGCGTAATGGCGAGCTAACTTAAACGCCGCCTCATTCGCCTCACCGCCGGAGTTGGCAAAAAATACCCGATCGGCGAACGTCGCCGCAATCAGTTTCTGAGCCAAACGCAACGCTGGCTCATTGGTGAATACATTACTGGTATGCCATAGCATTTCACCTTGCTGATGCAATGCCGCCACCAGCGCCGGATGGCAATGACCCAATGCAGTAACCGCAATTCCACCTGCAAAATCAATGTATTCCGTACCTTGTTGATCCCACACGCGGCTTCCTTTCCCTTTTACCGGGATAAACTGCGCTGGTGCATAAACAGGCAAAATAACCTGATCGAATGTACTGCGAGTTACTGCTAATTTATCTGCCATTACGCTGTCCACCCTAATAAACCATTGAGCTGCCAATTTCTGACATGTGAAAATATAATCACAAAATATGCATAAAAAACCACAATCAGGCAAACGAAAAATCAACCAATTGGCAAAGTAGATCTCAACAGATTAATTTTTAAGGAAATTATCTAATAACTGATGGCCTTGCTCGCTAAGAATACTCTCCGGATGAAACTGCACACCTTCCAGTGGCAAGGTGCGATGGCGGATACCCATAATCTCATCCATCACTCCGTCTTGTTCTGTCCATGCGGTTAGTTCAAAACAATCAGGCAGTGAATCGGCGGCAATCACTAAAGAGTGATAACGAGTAACCGTTAGCGGCTGATTAAGCCCACGGAAAACACCCTGTCCACGGTGGTGAATTGCTGTCGTTTTACCGTGCATCACTTGTCGCGCCCGCACGATACGCGCGCCAAAAGCCTGCCCTAGTGCCTGATGACCCAGACATACGCCCAGTATGGGTAATTTACCGGCAAAATGACGAATAGCATCCAGGGAGATCCCGGCCTCATTGGGGGTACAAGGACCGGGGGAAATCACCAAATGAGCAGGTGATAGTTTTTCAATATCAGCTAGTTGTACTTCATCATTACGTTTAACCACCACCTCTGCACCCAGCTCGCAAAAATACTGGTACAGGTTGTAGGTAAACGAATCGTAATTATCGATCAATAACAGCATTTCATATCCAAAAAATCAGGTTAGCGCTTGCGCCCACCAGTAATTGACCCCAGAACACCACGCAAAATTTGTCGCCCCAGATCGCGTGCCATACTTTTAGCCGCGGTTTGAACAATACCATCACGCTTGCCGCCGCGCGGGCCAGTAGAACCAAATAGCAAATCATTCAGCCCATCCATCAAACCGCCGCCCTGACTACTCTGCTGCTGTGGTGCTGTCGCGCCACCTGGAGCCGCATCTCCCAAGGTGGAAGAACCGCCGGCGGATAATTTCTCATAAGCCGACTCGCGATCCACCATCTCTTCATAACGGCCATACAGTGGTGAATGATTGATAGCGTGATTACGTGTTGCGGTGTCCAGTGCGCCCATTTTTGATTGAGGGGCAATCACCATAGCGCGCTCAACGATATTGGGCCGCCCTTTCTCATCAAGAAAGGAAATAAGTGCTTCGCCAACACCCAGCTCGGTAATCACCTGTTCGGCGCTGAATGCCGGGTTGGCGCGCATGGTTTGCGCCGCAGATTTAACCGCCTTTTGATCCCGTGGAGTAAAAGCACGTAGAGCATGCTGCACGCGGTTGCCCAATTGGCCGAGAATTTTATCAGGAATATCCAATGGATTTTGCGTCACGAAATAGATGCCAACCCCTTTTGAGCGAATCAGCCGCACCACTTGTTCAACTTTATCCACCAGCGCAGTTGGGGCATCAGTAAACAGTAAATGGGCCTCATCAAAGAAAAAGACCAATTTAGGTTTATCGACATCGCCAACTTCAGGTAATTGCTCAAAAAGTTCAGCTAGCAACCACAGCAGAAAAATGGCATACAGTTTTGGTTGATTAATCAGTCGATCAGCGGCCAGCAGATTGATAACCCCTTGCCCATTGCTGTCAGTTCGCATCAAGTCGTGAATGTCCAACATCGGCTCGCCAAAAAATTGATTAGCGCCCTGCTCTTCTAAAGTCAGTAAACCGCGCTGGATAGCGCCAATCGAGGCGGGTGTAATATTGCCGTATTGAGTGCGGAACTGTTTTGCATTATCGCCAACGAATTGCACGATGGCGCGTAAGTCTTTCATGTCCAGCAGTAGTAGGTTGTTGTCATCCGCAATTTTAAATACCAATTGCAACACACCACTTTGCACTTCATTGAGATCAAGCAAACGCCCCAGCAGCAACGGGCCAAGATCGGAAATAGTTGCCCGGATTGGGTGACCTTTTTCAGCGAAAATGTCCCAGGGCACAATCGGGCATGCTTGGGGTTGCCAGTCAGTCACCCCAATAGCTGCCAGTCGTGCTTGCAGCTTTTCCGACGCAACACCTTCAGCACCAATACCGGATAAATCGCCTTTCACATCAGCCAGAAATACCGGCACACCGATACGAGAAAATTGCTCAGCCATTTTTTGTAAGGTGACAGTTTTACCAGTGCCAGTCGCGCCGGTAATCAAGCCATGGCGGTTTGCCAATGCCGATAAAATCACTAAATCCTGCGCTGGCTGCGCCTTCGCAATAAGCAATGCTTCACTCATAAACCGTTACCCTCAACTGAGACAGATAATTGATTATATGCAACCTGGTCAGGCAAAAGGATTAATTTCTGGCGAGGATGGGATGTTAGCAGGGTTTATCAGCCTTCAGGGAAGAAGGCTGACAGCTAAATCATTAAGGTAAAACTTTCGCGGACAAAATAGTGATCGGTTTCACCGGCACATTCTGGTATGGCCCGACGTTTTCTGTCTGAACCTGTGAGATTTTCTCGACCACATCCATGCCCTTGACCACTTTACCGAACACGGCATAGCCAAAGTCACGCTGACCATGATCGAGGAAAGCATTGTCTGCTACGTTGAGGAAAAATTGGCTGGTGGCGCTGTCTTTATCTGCGGTGCGGGCCATAGAAATGGTGCCTCGCAGGTTACGCAAGCCATTATCGGCTTCATTTTTGATCGGTGTTTTAGCCGTCTTTTGTTTGAAATCGGCAGTAAAGCCCCCGCCCTGAATCATAAAACCGGGGATAACGCGGTGGAAAATCGTGTTGTTGTAATAGCCGTTGTTGACGTAATCAACGAAATTCTGTGTTGAAACCGGTGCCTTCTGGCTATTGAGTTCCAACTCAATATTCCCAACCGAGGTTGTTAACAACACATGAGGTTCACCGGCAGCTAAAGCCGCGGGTGCGACTGCGCTTAGGGAGCAAAGTGCGATGAAGGTCACTAAAGTACGTTTGAACATTGACGGTTCCTTTCTGTGGGATGCGAACAACGGAAAAGCGCTTTGATTCTAGAGAGCTACCCCGCGCAATGCCACCCATTTACGGTTATTTACGTAACAGAATACGCATTTTCGCAGAAAGCCAATCACTTAGGCCGCTGAACCACGCAATAGAGATTAATTAGCCAAACTAAACCATCTACCCAATCTCAGGCAATGCCGAAATTCTGCAACCGGGATCACGTCTTGCTTATTTTCTTACTCTTAGGCTGCCATTTTTGAGAGCAGCATCCCATTTTGTTTTTGGTTAATCGTTAGTCTTTCCTCAAATGAGAGCGCTCTCATTTATAATTTACTCACTTGGAAGCCAAATATGAAAACCTTTAAAATTGCCATTGTTGGCGGCGGCAGTAGTTATACCCCTGAGCTGGTTGATGGATTAATTCAGCGCATTGACCAACTGCCAGTCACTGAGCTGGCACTGGCTGATGTCGAGCCAGGCCGTCAAAAAGTAGAGATTATTGCCGCTCTGACCCGCAGGATGCTGGATCGCCATGGGTTGGAACAAGTGAAAGTTAGTGTTCACTTCTCACTGGATACCGCCATCGAAGGTGCCAGTTTTGTTCTGACACAATTTCGTGTTGGCCAACTCCCGGCACGGGCGGCAGATGAGCGCTTAGGTTTGAAATATAACTTACTCGGGCAGGAGACCACGGGGGTCGGCGGTTTTGCCAAAGCGCTGCGTACCATTCCGGTTATGCTAGATATTGCCGCGAAAGTTGAAAAACTGGCACCGGATGCCTGGATAATCAACTTTACCAATCCAGCCGGTATCGTCACCGAAGCGGTAACCCGCTATAGCAAAGCGAAAATTATCGGTCTGTGTAATGTCCCAATCAGCATGCACCATATGATTGCAAAGTTACTGAATGCGCCTTATGAAGATATCCAACTGCGTTTTGCCGGGCTAAATCATATGGTATGGGTGCATGAGGTACTCCAACAGGGTAAAAATATCACTAAAGAGGTGCTGGAGATGTTGTGCAATGGCGCGTCACTGACCATGAACAACATCAAAGAAGCACCATGGCCACCGGAGTTCCTGCGAGCAATGGGCGCAATTCCTTGCCCTTATCATCGCTATTTCTACCAGACACAAGATATGTTGGCAGAGGAAATGGCCGCAGCGGCTGAACGCGGCACCCGTGCAGAGCAGGTGATGCAGGTAGAAAAAGAGTTGTTTGATCTGTACGCTGACCCACATCTGGACAGCAAACCTGAGCAACTGAGTTTCCGCGGCGGATCATTTTATTCAGAAGTAGCACTGGAACTTATTCGTGCAATTTATAATAATTTAGGCACGCAACTAGTTGTGAATACGACAAACCGTGGTGCGATTCGTGGTTTGTCTGATGGTTCGGTGGTAGAAACCAACTGTATAGTTGATGCGCAAGGTGCACACCCACTCACATTTGGACCTTTGCCAGTTTCCATGCATGGGCTAACCCAGCAAGTCAAAGCCTATGAACGTCTGACAATTGAAGCAGCAGTGCACGGCGATCGCCGTAGTGCTTTGTTGGCATTAGTGACCAACCCACTGATTGGCAACGCCAGCATTGCTCAGCCACTATTGGACGATGTTCTACAGGTCAATAAACTTTACTTGCCGCAGTTCGCAGATTTGTAACATTCATTCATTTTATACTCTACGTCATTGAAGTTGCAGCGCCCCCTGCAACTTCAAGTATGAAGGGGATTGGAGTCAGCAATGGTCACACTGGAAGACGTCGCGGTATTAGCCGGGGTTTCCCGCGCTACGGTATCCCGCGTGGTCAACGGTGATACTAATGTTAAAGCGCAAACGCGTGAAAAAGTCGAACAAGCGGTCGCAGTTTTGGGCTACACCCCGAACCCTGCCGCACGGGCACTGGCCTCCAGCCAAAGTAATACGCTGGGGTTAGTGACCACATCGTATCGTGGTGGCTTTTTTGGGGCGTTGATGGATTTCGTCCAAACTGAAGCCGAATCTCAGGGTAAACAGCTATTAGTCACTCAGGGGCGGGATAACGCAGATAAGGAATGGCAAGCTATTCAGCGCCTGTATAACTTACGTTGCGATGGATTAATCCTGCATGTGCGCTTTCTCAGTGATGAAAGGCTGCATCAGTTAGCGGCAGCAGGTCGTTCATTTGTCTTATTGGATAGACTGGTTCCCGGCCTGGAAGCCCGCTGTGTCACCTTTGATCACCGTCGCGCCAGCCAAATGGCAACACAGGTACTTATTGATGCCGGCCATCGCCACATTGCTTGTATCAGTGGTTCCGCGCAACGCCATTCCAGTGAATTGCGGCGTCAGGGCTTTATTGATGCGATGCAATTGGCCGGTTTAGAGCCGGTGGCTTGTGTGGAAGGGGTTTATGACCTGGAAAGCGGTTATCAACGTGCAGATGAGATCCTCAAACGACCACAGCACCCCACCGCCATATATTGTTGTAACGAAGAAATGGCTATTGGTGCCCTGCTCGCTATCAATAAGCATCATTTGCAAGTCCCGCAGGATATTTCATTACTTTGCTATGACAGTGGCGAACGTGCCCCGTTTGTCAGCCCAGCCTTAACCAGCTTGCATTTCCCCATTGTAGAAATGGCGCGATATGCCACTCAACTGCTTATTAACCCATTGATTCCCAGTGCCAGTTTCCCACCTGCGATTATTATGCGCGAGTCAGTTATGCCGCCTAAAAAATAGCATTTATGTAAACTCTGCGTTGATTAACATGTATCTGCCTGCCACTCTTTCCTGGTGTGAAAACAGACTCAAAAATATCCTCATCTCCTGTCATATTCAGAATATTTATCAATGACTCGCTGCTACAAATTGTGACACCTCACTGTTTTTCGCAATCGCGCCCCACTCATTGCATTAAAAATTGAATGTAAATCACAAAAACGCACTATGCCTGTGCTAGGATCCGCCGCCTCAGTGCTGAAATGGTTTGAGCGCTTTTTATACATGCTCTTACTATTATTGACTTAACATTATGCTGACACAGGCCCCATCTATGAATAACAGCAATCGCCTTCGACTCACTTGGATCAGTTACTTTTCATACGCGCTGACCGGTGCATTAGTTATTGTCACCGGGATGGTGATGGGAAATATCGCAGAGTATTTCAATCTGCCTATTGCCAGTATGAGTAACACATTCACTTTCCTTAATGCCGGTATCTTGATCTCTATCTTCCTGAATGCCTGGTTGATGGAAATCATTCCATTAAAACGTCAGTTAGTGTTTGGTTTCATTCTGATGTTAATCGCTATTGCCGGATTAATGGTTGGTCATAACTTGATGGTGTTCTCCATCAGCATGTTTATTCTCGGCGTCGTCAGCGGGATAACCATGTCGATAGGTACTTTCCTGATCACCCACATGTATGAAGGACGTCAGCGCGGGTCACGCCTGCTGTTCACCGACTCATTCTTCAGCATGGCGGGGATGATTTTCCCGGTCGCCGCAGCGATGCTGCTGGCCCGCCATATTGAATGGTACTGGGTCTATGCCTGCATCGGCTTGTTGTATGTCGGTATTTTCGTGCTGACACTGTGCTCTGAATTCCCGGTTCTGGGCCATAAAGCCACCGATCAAAGCAAACCTGTGGTGAAAGAGAAATGGGGTGTCGGCGTGCTGTTCCTGGCAATTGCCGCACTGTGTTATATCCTGGGCCAACTCGGATTCATTCAGTGGGTGCCGGAATACGCCACCAAAACCTTCAACATGGATATCAGTCAGGCTGGTCAATTGGTCAGTAACTTCTGGATTTCCTATATGATTGGGATGTGGGTATTCAGCTTTATCCTGCGCTTCTTTGACCTGCAACGCATCGTCACCGTGTTAGCGGCGCTGGCAACATTGGCGATGTACATGTTTGTCAGCACCGATAATCCAGAACACCTGAGCTACTACATTCTGGCGTTGGGCTTTGTCTCTAGTGCCATTTACACCACATTGATTACATTGGGTTCGCTGCAAACCAAAGTGTCTTCACCAAAACTGGTGAACTTCATTCTGACCTGCGGCACTGTCGGCACCATGTTGACCTTCGTGGTCACTGGCCCGATTGTGGCGAACAGTGGTGTTCATGCCGCGCTGGCAACCGCCAACGGCTTGTACCTGACTGTGTTTGTGATGTGTCTGATTCTGGGCTTCTTCACCAAGCACCGCAGCCACGGCCACGTGACTCATTGATTTAGCTGTTTGATTGCCCTGCCACCACGTCGGTGCAGGGCAATTCCATTTATTTAAAATCTACCCGCTCTTTCTGACCGAGATAAATCCAGCTCTCTGCTGGTTGCGTCTTCGCTATCACCACGCCGTGGCGAATGGAATAATGCACCGGCACTTGCCGCCGCACCGCATCAAAACCGTTTTCTGCTGGCAGAATAATCAGGTTGGCACTGTTACCCGGCTGCACACCATAATCTGATAAATTCAGGGTTCTGGCACTGTGGGTGGTTATCAAATTCAATCCATCATTGATTTGGCTGTATCCCATCAACTGGCAGATATGTAACCCCATATGCAATACCTGCAACATATTGGCGGTGCCTAGCGGATACCACGGGTCGAACACATCATCATGACCAAAACAGACATTAATTTGTGCCGCCAGCATCTCTTTCACCCGCGTAATGCCCCGCCGCTTAGGATAAGTGTCAAAGCGCCCTTGCAGATGAATATTCACCAGCGGATTGGCAACAAAGTTAATACCGGACATTTTCAGCAAGCGGAATAACCGAGAGGCATAAGCACCATTATAAGAGTGCATCGCCGTGGTATGGCTGGCGGTAACCCGCGCGCCCATGTTCTCCCGGTGCGCCAATGCCGCCACTGTTTCGACAAAGCGCGACTGCTCATCATCAATCTCATCACAATGAACATCCACCAGCCGCTGATATTTTTGCGCTAATGCAAAGGCAATATGTAGCGATTCAACGCCATATTCGCGGGTAAATTCAAAATGAGGAATAGCGCCAACCACATCAGCACCCAGTCGCAGCGCCTCTTCCAAAAGTGCGGCACCATCAGGATAGGAAAGAATGCCTTCTTGCGGGAAGGCCACAATCTGCATATCCACCCACGGGCTGACCTCCTCTTTGACTTCCAACATGGCACTTAAAACCGTCAGGCTGGGGTCCGAAACATCAACATGAGTGCGAACATGCTGGATGCCGTTGGCTATTTGCCATTTCAGGGTTTGCCAGGCGCGCTGCTTAACATCGTCTCGGGTCAGTAAGGCCTTACGCTCAGCCCAGCGCTCAATGCCCTCAAACAAGGTGCCGGATTGATTCCAACTTGGCTGCCCGGCAGTTTGCGTGGTATCCAGATGAATATGCGGCTCAACAAACGGCGGCAATGCCAGCCCACCTTGGGCATCCAATACCCCCTCACCGGTTACTGGCTGCTCCGGCTGCGGCACAATCGCGGTGATTTTGCCCTCGGCAATAGCTATCTGCCACAGCCCCGTTTGTCCGCTAAGGCGGACATTATTAATTGTGCCTAATAAATGATTCGTTAAAGATTGGCCCGCCATAGATGACTCCATTATTGCTTTCGTTATTACGCTTTAGCTTACCCGACCCACAGCCACTCGCTCGATTTTCTTTTAATAAAACACCGTTTCAATTTAAAGAATAAAAAAAGCAAAACTGAAACCATTCAGCTAAAGATGAGTAAAATCCGCAACTTATAAAAAACGTTAAAAATCAGCCATCTACCACCTTAGAGGTATATGAATGGCAAATTGATTTACATCAATAAGTGCGCTGTACGGAAGATTAAGGTGAGGGTAGAAAATTAAAAATTGAGGCAAAAATGAGCAAAGTCAAACTTGCCATCATCGGCAACGGTATGGTCGGCCACCGCTTTATTGAAGACTTATTAGATAAAGCAGATAAAGACCAATTTGAGATAACCGTCTTTTGCGAAGAACCACGCATCGCTTATGACCGGGTTCATCTTTCTTCTTACTTCTCCCACCACACTGCGGAAGAACTGTCGTTAGTTCGCGAAGGTTTTTATGAAAAGCACGGTGTCAAAGTGCTGGTTGGCGAACGCGCCATTACCATTAACCGCAAAGAAAAAGTCATCCACTCCAACAGCGGTCGTACCCTATATTACGACAAGCTGATTATGGCGACCGGCTCCTATCCGTGGATCCCGCCGATTAAAGGTAGCGAAGGGCAAGACTGCTTTGTTTACCGCACCATTGAAGATTTAAATGCCATCGAAGCATGTACCCGTCGCAGTAAACGCGGGGCAGTCATTGGTGGCGGATTGTTAGGGTTGGAAGCCGCAGGCGCACTGAAAAGCCTCGGCGTGGAAACCCATGTCATTGAGTTTGCTCCGGTATTAATGGCAGAACAGCTTGACCCTATGGGCGGTGACCAACTGCGCCAGAAGATTGAGCGCATGGGCGTCAGAGTTCACACCGGCAAAAATACGCAAGAAATCGTCCATACTGGGCAAAACAGCCGCAAAACCATGCTGTTTGCCGATGGCACCCAGTTGGAAGTCGATTTTATCGTCTTCTCCACCGGCATCCGCCCACAAGACAAACTGGCTCACCAATGCGGTTTAGCCACAGCGCGCCGTGGTGGTATTGCTATCAATGATTATTGCCAAACTTCCGACCCGGATGTGTACGCCATTGGCGAGTGTGCATCATGGCAAGAGCGGACTTTCGGGCTGGTCGCACCGGGTTACAAAATGGCTCAGGTGACCGCTGACCATCTACTGGGGCGCGAAAATGCCTTCCAGGGCGCGGACATGAGCGCCAAGCTCAAGCTCCTCGGTGTCGATGTCGGCGGGATTGGTGATGCCCATGGCCGCACTGAAGGCGCACGCAGCTATGTTTATCTCGATGAAAGTAAAGAGATTTACAAGCGTCTGGTGGTCAGCGCCGACAACAAAAAACTGCTCGGGGCGGTGCTGGTGGGTGATACCAGCGATTACGGCAATCTGCTGCAATTGGCACTGAATAATATTGAGCTACCGGAAAACCCCGACAGCCTGATTTTGCCAGCCCATGCGGGCAGTAAACCAGCGATGGGGGTTGATTCTCTGCCGGATACCGCACAAATCTGCTCTTGTTTTGATGTCACCAAAGGCGACATTATTCAAGCCATCGGCCAAGGTTGCCATACCGTAGCAGCACTTAAATCGGCGACGAAAGCCGGCACCGGTTGCGGCGGCTGTATTCCCCTGGTAACCCAAGTGTTGAATGCCGAGCTAAGCAAGCAAGGCATTGAAGTTAATCACCATTTGTGTGAGCACTTCGCCTATTCACGTCAAGAGCTATATCACCTGATCCGGGTCGAAGGAATTAAAAGCTTTGACGCCTTGCTGGAAAAATATGGCAAAGGTTATGGCTGTGAAGTGTGTAAACCGACGGTGGGTTCACTGCTGGCATCCTGCTGGAATGAATATATATTGGAGCCGCAACACACCCCGTTGCAGGATACCAACGACAATTTCCTCGGCAATATCCAAAAAGACGGCACTTACTCGGTTATCCCGCGCTCACCGGGTGGGGAAATCACGCCTGATGGTCTGCTGGCCATTGGCCGCATTGCCAAACAATATAATCTCTACACCAAACTGACCGGCTCACAGCGTGTCGGGATGTTTGGCGCACAAAAAGACGATCTCCCGGCTATCTGGGCGCAGTTGATTGAAGCGGGTTTTGAAACCGGGCACGCCTATGCCAAAGCACTGCGTATGGCAAAAACCTGTGTCGGTAGCACCTGGTGCCGCTTTGGGGTTGGCGATAGCGTCGGCTTCGGTGTCGCACTGGAACACCGCTACAAGGGCATCCGTACCCCACACAAAATGAAATTTGGTGTTTCCGGCTGTACCCGCGAGTGTTCAGAAGCACAGGGTAAAGATGTCGGGATTATCGCCACCGAAAACGGCTGGAACCTGTATGTCTGCGGTAACGGCGGGATGAAACCACGTCATGCGGACTTACTGGCAGCGGATCTGGATGAAGAAACCCTGATGCGCTATCTCGACCGCTTTATGATGTTCTACATCCGCACCGCCGATAAATTGCAACGCACCTCGGTGTGGCTGGAAAGTCTGGAAGGTGGCATTAACTATCTACGCGCCGTCATTCTCGATGACAAACTGGGCATTAACGACCAGCTAGAAGCGGATATTGCCCGCCTGCGCGATAAAGTCACCTGCGAATGGAAAGTCACCGTCGAAAACCCAGCGGCGCAAGTCCGTTTCGCCCACTTTATCAACAGCCCGCTACGTGACCCGAATGTACAAGTAGTGCCTGAACGTGAACAACATCGCCCGGCCCGTCCGGATGAACGCATCCCTGTTCGGGTGCTGGAACTGGAGGATAACTTATGAGCCAGTGGATTCCACTTTGCCCATTAACCGATATTTTGCCCGGTAGCGGCGTATGTGGCCTGATTGGTGAGCATCAAGTCGCGGTATTCCGGCCTTATGCGGATGAACAGGTGTTTGCCATTAGCAACATCGACCCCTTCGCTCAGGCCAGCGTGCTCTCACGCGGATTAATTGCAGAACATCAAGGTGAGTTGTGGGTGGCCAGCCCACTGAAAAAACAACATTTTCGCCTACATGATGGCTTCTGTCTGGAAGATGAAACGCGCTCGGTTGCCCATTTTGATGCGCGGGTTCGCGACGGCATAGTGCAAGTCAAAGCGTGATAGATAACTGTGGGATCCGGTCAATCTGGATCCTTAACAAAAATAACATCAATCATCCCCAAAGATATTGGCGTTGCAGCAAGGCAGCCAACGAGCTAATCCCGATGAGCTTATTTATTTTGAGATCAACGGCAGTCAGTGATTCGGGTTGGTGAGTGCAGCGAACACCGCTGCAGCGTCAAGAGCAAGGGGACTGGGATAGAGTATGTATACAGACACCATTAACAAATGCGCGGCCAACGCAGCCCGCATCGTCAAACTGGCGAAAGAAAGCCCGCTGGGCTTTTGGATTGGTTCAGCGATGGCCGGTGCTTATGTCGGCCTTGGCATTATTCTGATTTTTACCCTGGGCAATCTGATTGACCCCGCTTACCGCCCATTAGTCATGGGAGCCACCTTTGGTCTGGCACTGACTTTGGTGATTATCGCCGGCTCTGAGCTGTTTACCGGCCACACCATGTTCCTGACCTTTGGGGTCAAGGCGGGCACTATCAAATCCAGTCAAATGTGGGCTGTACTGCCACAAACCTGGCTGGGGAATTTGCTGGGTTCTGTTTTTGTTGCCCTGCTTTATTACTACGGCGGCGGCAACCTGCTGTCAGTGGATACCAGTTTGGTGCACACCGCGGCGCTGGCAAAAACCTCTGCGCCCGCTATGACCTTATTCTTTAAGGGTGTACTATGTAACTGGCTGGTTTGTCTGGCGATCTGGATGGCAATTCGGGTAGAAGGTGCAGCTAAATTTATCGCTATTTGGTGGTGCTTGTTGGCCTTTATTGCCTCCGGTTACGAACACTCCATAGCCAATATGACGCTGTTCGCCTTGTCCTGGTTCGGTCATCACAGCGAAGCTTACACCCTGAGCGGCATCGGTCATAACCTGCTGTGGGTGACACTGGGGAATACCCTGTCAGGCGCGGTATTTATGGGTCTGGGTTATTGGTATGCCACCCCACGGGAGCAACGTCCACAGCCTGCGGTAGTCAATGCACCACAAGCAGTAAAAGAGTGAGTTATACGAGGTTAATGGCAAACCAGTGAGTGAAGGGTTTACCGCACCTAGGGGCGCTCCGGCG
This sequence comes from Yersinia artesiana, assembly GCF_902726545.1. Lineage (GTDB taxonomy): Bacteria > Pseudomonadota > Gammaproteobacteria > Enterobacterales > Enterobacteriaceae > Yersinia > Yersinia artesiana. The sequence continues at coordinate 66,047 of NZ_CACVAD010000009.1, forward strand.
ACTTACGTCGCTACGACCCCAACGGCACGATTCCCCTTCAATTGACTTAGCCAACAGTCAGATACCCGAATTCACCAGCTCTTAGGGGCTGGTTTTACCCCCTAGCGGCCTCAACCTGAAGGATTGCCCATGGACTACTTCCCGATTTTCTGCCAACTGCAAAACAAAGCCTGCCTGCTGGTCGGTGGTGGTGAAGTGGCCGAACGTAAAGCCCGCTTATTGCTTGATGCGGGTGCCGCCGTCACCGTCAATGCCTGTGAATTTACCGAGCAGTTTCACGATTGGGCGGAGCAGGGGCTGCTTTCATTAGTCAGCGGCGAATTCGCACCGGAACTGTTGGCAGAAAAGTGGCTGGTGATCGCAGCAACTGACCAGGTGGCCGTCAATGCGTTGGTCTATCAAAGCGCCAACCAACAGCGGGTGTTCTGCAATGTGGTTGATGACCCGAAACGCACCAGTTTTATTATGCCATCAATCATTGACCGCTCTCCTATCATGATAGCTATCTCTTCTGGCGGAAAAGCACCGGTATTAGCACGATTGCTGCGAGAAAAACTGGAAGCTATGCTGCCACAGCATTTGGGCCAATTGGCACAGTTGGCTGGTCACTTACGTCAGCGGGTGAAACAGCATTTTGCCGCGATGACTGACCGTCGCCGTTTCTGGGAAAAACTGCTCACCCACGACCGTCTGGCGCAATCACTGGCTAATGAGGATCAGGTACAAGTCGAGCAACACGTTGAACAACTGTTCAACGCGCCACTGTCTGATCGCGGCGAAGTGGTATTAGTGGGAGCCGGGCCGGGGGATGCCGGTTTGCTGACATTGAAAGGTTTACAGCAGATTCAGCAAGCTGACGTGGTGGTATATGACCGGCTGGTGTCCGATGAAGTGATGAATTTAGTGCGCCGCGACGCCGAGCGAATTTTTGTTGGTAAAGAGTCCGGTCGCCACAGCGTACCGCAGGATCAAATCAATCAGATTTTGCTGCAACAGGCGCAGCAAGGGAAACGCGTGGTGCGTTTGAAAGGCGGCGATCCGTTTATTTTTGGCCGTGGCGGCGAAGAGTTGGAAACGCTGGCAGACTACAATATTCCATTCTCTGTGGTGCCGGGAATTACCGCAGCATCTGGCTGTTCAGCCTACAGCGGCATTCCGCTGACTCACCGCGATCACGCGCAAAGTGTGCGGCTGATTACCGGTCACGCCAAGAAAGACAGTCAGTTGGATTGGGCCAATCTGGCGGCAGAAAAGCAAACTTTAGTGTTCTATATGGGCCTATCACAGGCCGGTGAGATTCAGCAGCAGTTGATTCGACACGGCATGCCAGCGGCAACCCCTGTTGCTCTGGTCGAGAATGGCACCTCGCGGCATCAACGGGTGGTAAGCGGCGAATTGAGTCAGTTGGCACTGCTTTCTCAGCAAGTCAGCAGCCCAAGTCTGATTATTGTCGGCAGTGTTGTCAGCTTACGTGAAAAACTGAATTGGTTTTCCAGCGCGGAGCATGGCAAAGCTGGGATAAAGGAACAAGTTGAAAGAGTGGGTTAAGCTGAATTTGAGTCAGAAGGGGGAAGGCTCCCCCTTCGGGTGATTTATTGATTCACTTACGGATGTGCAACAAAACCAATCGCTTCATACACTTTCGCCAGCGTATCTTGCGCACGAGCACGCGCTTTAGCCGCACCGTCTCGCATCACTTCCTGCAAGAAAGCCTCGTCTCCGCGATATTGATGATAACGCGCCTGAAGCTCGCTCAGCATGCCAGAAACTGCATCGGCAACTGCACCTTTCAAATGACCATACATTTGGCCTGCAAACTGCGCTTCCAACTCAGCAATAGACTGACCTGTCACTCCTGACAAGATATCCAGCAGGTTAGAAACACCGGCTTTCTTCTCGGTGTCATAACGGATGACCGCTGGCTCATCAGAATCGGTCATGGCGCGTTTAATCTTTTTCACCACAGATTTAGGATCTTCCAATAATTCGATGACGTTATTGCGGTTATCATCAGATTTGGACATTTTTTTGGTCGGATCCTGCAACGACATCACCCGCGCACCGGCTTTTGGAATAAACGGCTCTGGGATTTTGAAAATATCGCCATACAGATTATTGAATCGGCTGGCGATATCACGGCTCAGTTCCAGGTGTTGCTTCTGGTCTTCACCGACCGGTACCTGGTTAGTCTGATACAGCAAAATATCCGCCGCCATCAATACCGGATAATCGAACAAACCGGCGTTAATGTTTTCAGCATAACGGGCTGATTTATCTTTGAACTGGGTCATACGGCTCAGTTCGCCGAAATAGGTGTAGCAGTTCAACGCCCAGCCCAGTTGAGAGTGTTCTGGCACATGGGATTGAACAAAAATGGTGCTTTTCTGCGGATCAATACCGCAAGCCAGATACAGCGCCAGGGTATCGAGCGTTCTCTTACGTAGCAACGTTGGGTCCTGACGAGCAGTGATTGCATGCAGGTCAACAATGCAATAGATGCAATCATAGTCATCCTGCATCTGTACCCACTGACGCAGCGCACCCATGTAATTGCCAATAGTCAATTCGCCGGACGGCTGCGCGCCGCTAAATACAATAGGTTTACTTATTTCAGTGGGTTTACTCATTTTATACTTCCTGATCTTTTAAAGATGGTAGCCCGATGGCGGGCAACAGACAGGCAAAGTGCTCCAGCACACAGTCAGGATGACTGGTAGCAATAGCTTCACCGTAGTTATATCCATAGGTCAGCCCGACACAGGGACAACCCGCCGCCTGTGCGGCCATAATGTCATTACGTGAATCACCTACAAACAGCATCTCATGGGCATGCAAGCCAAGTTTGGCCAACAATAAATACAATGGAGCTGGATGCGGTTTCTTCACCACTACATCATCACCGCCAATAATGACGGAGAAATAATCGGCAATACCCAAGGACCTCAGCAGCGGCGCGACAAATGGCGTGGGCTTATTGGTAATCAGGCCCATCGGCAGGCCACTGGCCGCCAGTTGTTCCAATGTCGCTTTCACTTGCGGGAATAGCTGACTTCCCTGCTCGACCGTCTGGGCGTAATAGTGATCAAACAATTCACGGGTATGCGCCACAGATTGTGCATCTGGCTCGCGGCCAGCCCAGCGCAATGCACGCTCGACTAACACATCAGCGCCATTGCCAATCCAGGTTGATACCAAATCTTTACCGGCAACCGGCAAGTTTTGATGTGACAGCGCCATATCAATCGCGCTGGCAAGCCCCGGAGCGCTATCAACCAATGTGCCATCGAGATCGAAAGCCACACCGCGGATAGAGTCGAACTTAATCATTGGCAGACATCGCCAGTTCACTGCGCATGGCATCAATGACTGCGGCATAATCTGGCTGATTGAAAATAGCCGAACCGGCAACAAACATATCTGCACCTGCTGCCGCGATATCGCGGATATTATCCACTTTAACGCCACCATCCACTTCCAAACGAATGTCATAACCGCTGTCATCAATCAACTTACGCACCTGGCGTAATTTGTTCAGCGTTTCAGGAATAAAGGACTGACCGCCGAAGCCGGGGTTCACCGACATCAACAAAATGACATCCAGCTTATCCATCACATAGTCAAGATAGCTCAGCGGAGTGGCTGGGTTGAATACCAAGCCCGCCTTACAGCCATTCTCTTTGATGAGCTGCAGGGTGCGGTCAACATGTTCTGAGGCTTCAGGATGGAATGAAATATAGGTGGCGCCTGCTTTGGCAAAATCCGGGACAATACGGTCGACCGGTTTTACCATCAGATGAACATCAATAGGGGCAGTAATACCGTAATCACGCAGAGCCTGGCACACCATCGGCCCGATAGTCAGATTAGGAACGTAATGATTGTCCATCACATCAAAATGCACAACATCAGCACCGGCGGCGAGCACCTTGGCGGTATCCTCACCCAGGCGGGCAAAATCTGCTGACAGAATAGACGGGGCAATTAAAAACTTTTTCATCCGCTTCTCCAAACGTGTCTCTTTGTGTTATGAGGCGTCAGCGTGGCAAGCTTTCTCTCTCACAAACCATGGGGTTTGAATCTTTACCGAGCGGTAGCCCGCTCAGCTATACAGCGCCAAAAGCTCATTCACTTTACTACGGCCAAGGATATTCCGGCTGATAGTGCGGCGCGCTTTGACCACATGCAGTGACGCCTGATGATACCAATCGCGCGTCAGTTCTGTGTCGTGATTAGAAATCAGAACCGGGATCTTGTTTTCTGCTGACAACTGGTAAGCCAGACGCGCCAGATTCTGTTGATCCGCCAGACCAAAGTTACTGGTGTGATATGCCGTAAAATTAGCCGTCGCTGATAATGGCGCATACGGAGGGTCGCAGTAAACCACCGCCCCGTGCACAGCTTTTAGCAAAGTTTCCTGATAGTGCTCACAAACAAAAATGGCATTTTGCGATTTTTCAGCAAACCAATACAGCTCATTTTCCGGGAAATAAGGTCTTTTGTAACGACCAAAAGGTACATTGAATTCACCGCTCAAATTATAACGGCACAGACCGTTATAACAATGGCGATTCAAGTAGAGAAACAATAATGCACGGCGATAGGCATCGGTGCTGGCGTTAAACTCTTGACGCAGTTGGTAAAACTGTTCGGAATTATTGAAATCGCCAGTGAATAAAACACGAGCATCCCGCACGAAGTCATCAGTGCGGTCCTTCACGATATTGTAGAGGTTGATCAGATCACTGTTGATATCGGCCAGTATGTAAGATTCATACTCGGTGTTAAGGAACACCGAACCCGCACCGACGAATGGCTCTATCAAGCAGTCTCCCGCTGGCAGATGGCGTCGAATGTCATCAACCAGCGGATATTTCCCACCAGCCCATTTTAAAAAAGCGCGGTTTTTCTTCATGCCGTCAGTTAGCTACTTAATAATTCAGAGCCGCAGATTGTACTCTGTTTCAGACAGCACATCAGCGCACAAATAAGAATGATTTATTTTCTAAGGTCTTGCTGTACTTGTTGTACAGGTTTAACCCACGGTTTTTTCGCCTGAACATCAGCGGGTAATGTGGCTATTGCCCTTTTTGCATCAGCAGAAGAGGCGTAATTACCACTCACCAGGATGTACCAAGGCTTACCATCACGTTTAGTTTCATACACATGATAGTCAGATAATTTTTGCTGCTTGGCATAAGCATTCAAGGTATCTGAACGCGATGCACTGCTCAATTGCAACGTAAAGTGGCTGCCAGGAGCATTTTTCAATGCGCTGCTGCTACCAGTTGAGCCTGATTTCACCCCTGCGGAAGCGGCTGGAGACACCGCCGTAGTCGGATTTTTATGACTAACAGCAGGTTGCTTAGTCGCGGCAGTGGCCTGTTTCTGCGTCGGATGGGTAATGGTTTCCCGTGCTGCTGGCGCTTTGACCCCTTTCGAGCCCGAAACTGTTGCTGGCGCTGTCGGCAATGTGGATGTCTGGCCATCGTTCATGTTCTGAGACAAAGTATCAACCTGCCCCTGAGTCTGAGAGAGTGCATCAGACATGTTACCCGGCAATTCAACACGTTGAGTAGGGGCATTGGCAGAAGACTGCGGCGCGGCCTCGGTTGGTGTCGGAGAAATCGGCGGAACATTGATATCTTGTGGCTGAGCGTTGTTCTTCACGCCGTTGGCATCATGACCATCGGTGGTGTTATTTGCCACACCTGGTTGGGTATTATTGCCGCTGGTCAGTGAGGATGAATCAGACAGATTGATGTTTCGCACCGCATCCACATTTGGATTTTGTTGTGATGCTTCGTGCTCTGTCGGCGCTTTCAGGGCTGAACCGATGGCAATAATAATCAATAACAGCACTAAAATGCCGATACCAATCATCATATGTTGGCGTGAAACAGCCAGCTTAGGCCCAGTCGAGGACTTACGGGCGCGTGTAGGGCGACGGTCACTACTATCTGGTTTCAGATCGTCTTCCGGCTTTAAATCATCCATCTAAACCCTCCAACTAGAGGCAAAAGCCTACCGCATTTATCATTGCAGCCCGGCTGATTGATTTTACTGACTGCTAACAGGCCAAACCGCCCGCAGCAAAGGAATATGATAACCGTATAATATCGTACTTATGCCATTTTCTATAACTGGCAATCAACGATAGACGCCAGCACCATGTCATGCGCAATGCCGCTACGAATTTCTGACTGACCTATCGCAGTTGGCAGAACCAGACGAAGCTCTCCGGCCAGCACTTTTTTATCTCGCATCATGTGTGGTAGATAGGACTCTGGCGTCATTTCCTGCGGCCCGCTGACTGGCAGACCGGCACGTAACAGGAGTTGCTTGATACGCTCAACATCTTCAACGGAGAACTGGCCCAATCGACGGGAGGTGTGCGCGGCCATCATCATACCGGCGGCAACAGCTTCCCCGTGCAGCCAGACGCCATAACCCATTTCGGCCTCAATGGCATGACCATAAGTATGACCCAAATTGAGTAAAGCGCGCATCCCGCTCTCTTCCCGTTCATCGGCTGCAACAACATCGGCTTTCAATTCACAGCAACGACGGATGCAGTAGGCTAATGCCGACATATCCAGTGCAAGAAGTGAGTCGATATTGGTTTCCAGCCACGCAAAGAAAGCTGCGTCAAGAATGATGCCGTATTTGATAACTTCAGCCAGCCCGGAAGCAAGCTCACGTGAAGGAAGGGTTTTAAGACAATTAAGGTCAACCACCACCGATGCGGGCTGGTAGAAAGCACCAATCATGTTCTTACCCAATGGATGATTCACTGCGGTTTTACCACCGACAGAAGAATCCACTTGAGAAAGTAAAGTAGTAGGAACTTGAATAAAGCGAACACCGCGCTGATAGCAAGCGGCGGCAAAACCGGTCAGGTCGCCTACTACACCACCACCCAGGGCAACAAGTGTAGTATCACGACCGTGCGGTTTTTCCAGAAGGGCAGAAAATACCTGCTCCAGAACGCTCAGAGATTTGTACTGCTCGCCATCAGGTAAAATCACCTGATCGACTTTAATGCCGCCTTGCTCCAGCACTGCCCGGAGCGAATCCAGATAGAGTGGCGCTAGCGTTTGGTTGGTTACCAGCATAACCTGGTCACCCGCCTTCAGCGGCTTAAAAGAGGCTGGATCATTGAATAATCCAGCAGCGATCGTAATCGGGTAGCTACGCTCCCCTAACGTGACAGTAATCTTCTCCATGTCGCGCCCAGTAACCTTCTTAACTTACGCCCGCGGGCATTAGTAAAATGCTAAAATTAGTTACTTTCCAGCATGTTGATAATCTGGTTAGCAACAACTTTCGCGCTTTGATCGTCAGTGCGGATGGTGACATCTGCAATTTCTTCGTACAACGGATTACGTTCTTTTGCCAGTGCTTCTAACACTTCACGCGGAGGCGAATCAACCTGCAACAACGGACGTTTTTTGTCGCGCTGCGTACGAGCCAACTGCTTTTCGATAGTGGTTTCCAAGTACACCACAACGCCACGGGCTGACAAACGGTTACGGGTTTCTCTGGATTTAACAGAGCCGCCACCGGTTGCCAGCACAATGCCTTGTTTTTCCGTCAGTTCATTAATAACTTTTTCTTCACGATCGCGGAAACCTTCTTCGCCTTCCACGTCGAATACCCAGCCCACGTCAGCTCCGGTACGTCGCTCAATTTCTTGATCAGAGTCGAAAAACTCCATATTGAGTTGCTGAGCTAACTGACGACCAATAGTGCTTTTGCCGGCACCCATAGGCCCAACCAGAAAGATATTGCGTTTCTCTGCCATGTTTTTGGTATTACTAAGACTATTCGTTAATGATAACCCGCCCCGCCAATCAAATTAGCAACGGGACCTAAACTGAAACCTCATGAGCGATAGTGCGAGATCAGACGGAAAATTATCTCAGCACTTCTGGTAGTTTGGCAACCGAATAAATCGTTGTACACGTCGTGGGAGGGAAACCATACGTTTTTATCGGCGTATCAACGTTATTAAAAAACCTCGGAGCTCAATTCGGTAACCCTTGTAAGCTAAATCCGAGGCAGCGTCAAATTTAGAAGCCCCCAATCACACAAAAAGTTGCAGAAAGTCACCAAGATTGACCTATTTTCATCAATCAGCACCTCCTAATACTCAAGCACTGATTAACCTTGGGGTGATGAAAATAACTAACTCCCGACGATTTTGTTGCCGGGTATCCTGTTTAAACAGCCCACCCAACCAAGGAATATCGGCCAATATAGGGACTTTATTAAGCCCGTGACTGCTTTTTTGCTGGAAAATCCCGCCTAACACAATCGTTTCGCCATCATTTACCGTAATTTGAGTTTGAATTTCCTGCTTATCTATTAATAAAGTTTCACTATCACCGCGTTTCATCGCCATTCCGGGCATATTTTGGCTGATTTTTAAGTTTAAAGTGATTTTGCCATTCCGCAGTATTTTCGGCGTGACCTCCATCCCTAGCACTGCTTCTTTAAACTCAATCGTGGTCGCCCCTTTTTTACCCTGCGAAACAGTATACGGAATATCGGAACCTTGCTTGATACTGGCGGTTTGTTGATGAGAGGTCACCAACCGAGGGCTGGCAATGATATCGACCTGATTTTCCTGTTCCAGTGCGCTCAACTCCAGTTCCAGCAGCCGCCCTCCGATGCGGGCAACATTAAAACCGGCGCTGACGGCACTATTTGGCAGAGGCAAATTTACATTAAAATCACTCATTCGAAGCGAGGAGGTGGGTTTGGTATCGCCCATCCCCCAACGTACGCCCAGTTCCTGCAAATTTTCGCGGCTGATGGTCAAGATATGCGCGGCCAACTGGACTTGCTGCAAAGGCAAATCCATCTCTGCCAGCCAATTTTTTAATAATGCTAATGATGCGGGAGTATCGCGAATTAATAATGTATTTGTACGTTTATCTACCACCACGCTACCCAGCGGAGAAAGCAGACCACCATCAGCCAGACTCAAACTGTCTGCAACTTCTGCGGCATCGGCATATTGTAAGGCGAGACTCAAATTACTCAGCGATTCCGGCGCGGTTTTTTGTTCCGCCCGCAGTCGCCTTTCCTCGCTATCCTGTTCGCTGAAAATCAGCATAACCGCCCCTTCTCGCTCGACTTTCAGGTGCGCCATACGCAAAACAATAGCAAGCGCTTGATCCCAAGGGACATCCACTAGCCGGAGGCTGAGATTCGCGCCAATATCTGATGCAATGACTAAATTCAATTGCTGATAGTCAGCCAGTGCTTGCAACACCACGGAGGCGGGAGCATCTTGAAACTCCAGTGAAACTGGCTCGTCACTTTTGGCATCAATGGCAAAAGAAGTGGTGAATAAGACACCGCACAGCAGAAGAGTGGATAATAGCTCTCGCACCATACAATATGCGGTCCAAAACCAGTTTTTGATTTTAAATATGATTGTGATTTTAAATAGCGAGATTCTCATCAGATTCATTCCTTTTAATACTGATTATTAATGGGTTAGCGCATTAAAAGCACCACAGAACCCGATGAGCCTGAGCATGGCCGTTCCGTGTTGACATGCTGGAGGCTAACCTGTCGCTCACCAATATGAGTTACCTGCCAATAAGGCAATAAGCGCGTTTCTGTCGCCACCTTTTGCCACTGACCCTCTGAACGTTGTACCCAGCCAATATGATAATCTGCACTGCGGACAATGCCCTGCAATCGCCATCCGGCAAGCGTTTTCCGGTCATCATCGCAAGACGCTGTTGATATTCGCTCAAAAGGATTGCGCCCAACCTCTGCCAATAAGGATCCTGCACCAACAACCTGTGATACTGCGACCAGTAGCCCTCCGAGCACCCATACACTCTTACGGTGATCACTCACTTTCACCTCCGGCGAGATACTCTTGTAGGTTTAGTTTTACGGTCAACACATGGCTATCACGCGTAATGTCAATGATTTGGATATGGGCCGCTGACGGAGTGGAGGCTAACTGACGAAGTAAATGGAATAATCCATAGAAGTTGATCCGTAAGGTTGCAGCCCATTGTTGTTGCTCGACAAAACCCGCTCCGCCGCCTTCTACAAGCGGTTCAGATTGCCGCTGCCAACTTATAACCTGCCCACCCAAAGGCCCAATCCATTTGCCGACTAAATGTGCTATTGAGCCGCCGGGTTGCTGTCGCGATGCTTCTGCCACACTTAACGCGGTCAGTTCCTGCTGAAGAGAAAATAGCGATGGCAACCGTGCCAACTCTGACTGTTGGCGCTCAACCTGTTGTTGGTGTTGGATAATTTCCTGGGTGCTGAGCTGCTGCTGTTGCCATTGAGGGCGTAGCAGCATGCTATAAACACCTAACCCAATCAGCCCCAGTAGCCCCCATTGATATAAGCAGAGCTGCCAACCAGGCCGATCCAGCCAACGTTGCAGCTGTTTATTCATCACTCATCCCCTCCAGAGGCCAATCCGCCTGCGCCATAAACCGAAAATGCCCATCATCCCGCTGAGCAATTCTTTGTAAGCGCACATTTGCCAGTAGAGGCTGTCGGTCCAATCGCGCTAAAAAATCATGGATCACGGCATAATCTTGGCTGACCGCCTCAAAAACCAGCTTATCGCCTTGCGGTATCAGGCTGATCAACCAGCAGTTATCAGGAATTTGTTGGGATAACTGCTGCAATAACACCGAATAACGATGGGCAGATTGCTGCATTTGCCGATATATCTGTGCTCGCTGCTCCGCACGCTGTTTTTGCGCCATGAGCTGTTGCACCTGTTGATGCAGTTGGCTCAATACTGCCTGCTGTTGCAAAAGTGCCGCCAGACTGCCTTGTTGGCTGATTTGTCGTGAGTGTAACTGCATCTGGATAACCACCAGAGTGATGGCAAAAAGTATTCCCTGGCACAGGCCTATGTTGCGCCAAAATCGGTAACGAGATAACTGACACGCTGCGCGCCATGATGAAAAATTAACTTGATACATCAGTAATCTACTGGGCGTAATGCCAGCCCTCCGGCTAAGGTGAACGCTGTCGGTGATGGCGGTAAGGGGGGGTGATACTGAGTAAATGCCGCAAAAGGTGACCAGAGTGCAGTATTGTCCGGTGCGGGTTCATCCATGATACTGCTGTAATACACTTTGACTGCTTTATCACTCAATTCAGAATATTGGGTATGAAGTTGCGTCAATAATATAGACAACGGGTTGAGCATATTCGCGCCACCCTCCGGTACATCGTCAGTTTCAATGGCCACCACACCGAAGATAAACGGCATGTCACTGGAGGAAACCCACAGCCACTCGTGTGCCAACCGGTGAACTAACCAATAAGGCCCCACTAAACCGGCTGCCATCGCCATATAACGTAGCGCGCAGGGGGTGATATCAATGATGTGTGATGGTAGCTCTGCCTGTTGCAAGCATGCTTGCCATTGGCGAACTTCTGACTGGCGAGCGGCAGTGATTAATAATTCACGCCCAGACACCGCCCGATAATCCAGCGCCAACTCCTGACGGCTTACCGGGAAAAGCTTGCTTGCCACTGCATGAATGAAGCCCTCGCGTTCGGGTTCGCGTAGCCGCCGATCCGGCGTGGGAATGGTCTGTTGCAAGATCCGCTGTGCGGGTAATGCAATGCGTAATGAAATATGTCGTGGTAATTGTTTGCGTAATAATTTGAGTTTGTCGCTAACCACATCTGGCTGTTGTAAAATACCCTCCCGCACAGCCCCATAAGGTAAGGTTTGATGCCACCAGTACCGCAGTTGCCAACCATAGCGCCGTCTGACAACTGCCAAGGCGCGTATCGCCTCCATTTGAATATCTAGCCCAACCTGCCAATATTGTGTGTACATCTTTGTCGACCTCCGTGTCGAGACAGAATAAAAGTACGTATCCATGTAACGGGCTTGCCTTTATACTACGGCGCGGTTGTTTATAAACTGCCCAATTGACATTGAATGGGAAATCTCAGGTGAAGTTCGTAAAGTATTTTTTGATCCTTGCGGTGTGTTGCATTTTACTGGGAGCAGCCTCGATATTTGGCCTGTACAAATATATTGAGCCTCAGCTACCCGACGTTGCCACACTGAAAGATGTCCGGCTGCAAACACCTATGTTGGTGTATAGCGCCGAAGGCGAATTGATCGCCCAATACGGTGAAAAGCGCCGTATCCCGTTGACATTAAAACAAATTCCACCAGAAATGGTGCATGCATTTATTGCGACGGAAGATAGCCGATTCTATGAGCATCACGGTGTGGACCCAGTGGGTATCCTACGTGCGGCTTCTATTGCTATGGTGTCGGGGCGCGCCTCTCAAGGGGCCAGTACCATCACCCAGCAGTTGGCGCGAAACTTTTTCTTAAGCCCGGAACGAACCTTGATGCGTAAAATCAAGGAGGCTTTTCTGGCCATTCGCATTGAACAGCTACTGACCAAAGATGAAATTCTTGAGTTGTATCTGAACAAGATCTATCTGGGTTACCGCGCCTATGGTGTCGGAGCGGCGGCTCAGGTTTATTTCGGCAAAGAAGTCAATGAGTTGACTCTCAGCCAGATGGCGATGATTGCCGGTTTGCCAAAAGCGCCATCAACTTTCAACCCGCTTTACTCACATGACCGCGCTGTTGCACGTCGTAATGTGGTGCTGTCGCGCATGTTGGATGAAAAATACATCACCCAAGCGCAGTACGATCAGGCTCGCAGTGAAGAGTTGGTTGCTAACTACCATGCGCCGCAAATTGCTTTCTCAGCACCTTATCTGTCCGAAATGGTGCGTCAGGAAATGATTAAGCGCTATGGCGAAAACGCCTATACCGACGGCTATCAGGTCTATACCACCATCACCAAAAAGCTTCAGCTCGCGGCGGTGGATTCCTTGCGCGCAAATGTGTTGGCTTATGACATGCGCCACGGCTATCGTGGCCCATCCAATGTGTTATGGAAAGTGGGCGAAAGCGCGTGGAGTCGTGAGCAAATTATTGACTCACTGAAAACACTGCCAGTCTATGGCCCACTGTTGCCTGCGGTTATCACTGAGGCAAATGCGGAACAGGCAACAGCCATGTTGGCTGATGGTAGCAGCGTGACATTACCGATGGCCGGTATGCGCTGGGCGCGCCCGTATAAATCTGACAATGCTCAGGGGCCGACACCTAAAAAGGTCACCGATGTTGTTCAACCAGGTCAGCAGATTTGGGTCAGAAAAGTGGATGACAATTGGTGGCTCGCTCAAGTGCCAGACGTCAACTCTGCCTTGGTTTCTATTGATCCGAATAATGGTGCGATTAAAGCGCTGGTAGGCGGTTTTGACTTTAACCAAAGTAAATTCAACCGTGTTACACAGGCATTGCGTCAGGTTGGTTCGAATATCAAACCTTTCCTGTACACCGCGGCGATGGACAAAGGCCTGACCTTGGCAAGTATTCTCAACGACTTGCCGATTACGCGTTGGGATGCGGGTGCGGGCACCGACTGGCGGCCAAAAAACTCGCCACCCACTTATGACGGCCCGATTCGCCTGCGTCAGGGTCTGGGTCAATCGAAAAACGTGGTGATGGTGCGAGCCATGCGCGCCATGGGGGTGGATTATGCAGCTGAATATCTGCAACGCTTTGGTTTCCCGGCACAAAACATCGTGCATTCAGAATCATTGGCGCTGGGTTCTGCTTCATTCACGCCATTGCAGTTAGTCCGAGGTTATGCGGTGTTGGCAAACGGCGGCTATTTGGTCGATCCGTATTTCATTACCAAAATCACCGATGATACCGGCAATGTTTTGTTTGAAGCGAAACCGAAGATTGTTTGTGAAGAGTGTAACTTGCCAGTCATTTACGGCGACACGCAACGCTCTGTGGTGCTGTCCGACGATAACATCGAAAACGTAGCGACGTCACAAACCAATAATGCCAACAATGTGCCAATGCCGGAGCTGGAACAAGTCACTCCAGCGCAAGCTAAGCTCAATAGTGATGAGCAATATGCACCGCATGTAATAAGCACCCCGCTGGCGTTCCTGATTCGCGACGCATTGAACTCCAACATCTTCGGTGAACCGGGTTGGATGGGGACCGGCTGGCGTGCTGGGCGCGACTTAAAACGCAAAGATATCGGTGGTAAAACCGGTACCACCAACAATTCGAAAGATGCCTGGTTCTCCGGCTATGGCCCGGATACCGTGACATCAGTCTGGATTGGCTTTGACGATCATCGCCGTGACTTGGGCCGCAGCACTGCATCTGGTGCAATTCCTGACCAGATTTCAGGTGCTGAAGGCGGGGCGAAGAGTGCTCAGCCAGCATGGAATGACTTTATGAAAGCAGCCCTTGAAGGCTTGCCGGAAAAACAAGTCGCGCCACCGCCAGGTATTGTCAGTGTGGTGATTGATAAGCAAACAGGTAAGTTATCTACAGGTGGGCCAGGTAGCCGCTCAGAGTACTTTATCGAGGGGACGCAACCCACCGAATATTCTGTACATGAAGCAGGTACGACGCTGATGGATAATGGCCAGACTCACGAATTATTCTGATTATGTGTTAAGTGAGTGCTGATGGCTGCGTAGCAATCAATGCAACCGTTGTCTCAAAATAAAAACCGGGAAATCGCAAGATTGTCCCGGTTTTTTTATTAGAGCGCTCAATATTAAGCAATACCCGCTTTAGCCAAAAATGCCTGGGCTAAAAACAGAGCGCTGACATTTCTCGCTTCGCAAAAACCCGGTTCGTCAAGCAGCGCCATCATATTCGCAATCGGCCAGCGCACTTGTGGCAACGGTTCCGGCTCATCACCTTCCAGGCTTTGTGGATAAAGACTTTGCGCGACAACAATGTTCATTTTGCTTGAAAAGTAAGACGGAGCCATCGTCAGCTTACTAAGGAAATCGAAGCGCTCAGCGCCAAATCCAACTTCCTCCATCAACTCACGATTAGCCGCTTCTAATACGCCCTCTCCGGGATCGATCAACCCTTTAGGAAAGCCCAACTCATACTCTTCGATACCCACGGCATATTCGCGGATCAGCAGTAAGTCATTGCCAATGATTGGCACAATCATCACGGCTTCGCGATTCGATGGGCGCATGCGCTCGTAAACACGCTGCACGCCATTGCTGAACTCCAGACTCACGGCTTCAACAGTAAATAAGCGGGAGCGGGCTATCGTTTCTATTTTATGTATTTTAGGTTTTTGCAGGTGTTTCATAATGGCCCCAAATTAAAACTCGCCGCCTGTCGGACGCGCATCGGGGTATAGTCAGGCCCATAATATGGTTACTTAATAAGCCACTTTTTACCCATGCGGATTAACCCGACTCTTTATACTGGATTTTATTAGAACTTGATCACATTGTGCGTTAATGAGAACCTTTATCGCAATGTCAGTTAGATATAATTTACCTGTTTTTAACATGGCGGCGAGTTTAGTCAAGATTCAACCGGTTATTTTTCACCCTATATCTGCGCAACATCAGTTAAAACTTGTGTTTGAAAATAGGATTATGCTGATATTACCGATGTTTTAGCCTTGCTATCCTTATCAGCCTACGGGCAGTTTAAGAGCACTTGTATTAGGTTATTTAATGAATAACGCTGTTATATGCCTCTGTACTGTGTTTATGCGTAAGATAATGCATTATTGGGGCGCTCGGATGGGGATGGGATGAGCACAATAGTATTAATATTGGCCTTACTGTTGACCAGTCTGATCACAGTGGGTGTGTTGTGGTGGTTCCGATTCCGCCGACCTATCCCCGTAACTGCTACACTGCCGTTCGCGAAACCCACGCATCGAAAACTGACACCGGAAGAGCGGGTCAACATTGAAAACTACCTGCTAAACCAACAAGATAAAATTGGGTTTAAACCCCAGTCAACGTTTGACACCCGCACACTGACAAACAGCACGCCTTCGCCCGCTAAACTGATTTTAACCCCCCAAAGTGACAATGTTTATGCGGTAACCCGCGCGATTACCCGCTATGGCGTGGCAACTGATGAACCAAATAAATGGCGCTATTACCTTGATTCTATTGAAGTTCACCTGCCAGCCTCATGGGAACAATATATTACTCAGGATAATGACGTCGAACTTATCCAAACCCAAACGATTCCTTTGGTTATATCCCTCAACGGGCATACGCTGAAAAATCATCAGTCTGAGAACACTTACCAGCCTATTTTATCTTCCGTGGCGCAAAACGCATCAATCCGCAAAGCGGATAGTGAGCATATTGAGCTACTGAATATCCGCAAGGAAACCCCGGAAGAGTATGCATTGCATGGCACTAATGGCTTGAAAGAAGCTGGGGCCATTTGTTTGGCATTGCTGTTGCTATTCTTTGCACTGACTGGCCCTACGGTAACGCTGCCCTGGCTTATTATTGTGGCGGCAACACTGACTGGCTGGGCATGCTGGAATATGTTCCGCCCATTATCTGAAAAAGATTTGCGGGAAGTTCATTGCTTAAGTGGCACACCAAAGCGCTGGGGCCTGTTCGGTGAGTCAAATCAGGGGCAGATGAATAATATCTCGCTCGGGATTGTCGATCTGATCTATCCGGCACATTGGGGGCCTTATTTTGCTCATGATTTGGGCAAAAAAACCAACATTGATATCTACCTCAATCGTCAGGTTGTACGTCAGGGGCCATTTTTGTCCCTACACGATGAAATGAAGCACTTTCCCCTACAACGCTGGGGGAAAAACCTGATATTAATGGCCGGATCACTGTTGGTGATGGCGTTATTACTGATTTATGTGCCACTGGGGTTGCCGCTAAAATTAAGTGTCGCCTGGTTGCAAGGCGCACAAAGCCAGCAGGTGACCAGCGTGGAAGCATTAGAAAAAATGCCGCTCCGCATTGGCGATATGTTGAAAGCACAGGGAATGGGGATGTGTTATGTCCCGCCGAATACTCAAAACTCGCGCAGTTTTGTTTTTACACCTTTTGACTGTTCCGGTATTTATTGGAATAACGCAACGCCATTACCGCAGCCTGAATCTGAGGTCATTGAAAAGGCGGCCTCGCTAGTAGCTACCGTCAATCAACAGCTACACCCACAAGGCTCAGATGCTAACGTTAACCCACAACTGGCAACCGCGATTGAAAAGTCCGGTATGATTTTGCTGGATAACTTTGCGGATATCGTTTTAAAAACACAGGCATTATGTGGTGGTGATACTGATTGTATTCGCCTGAAAAATGCTTTGGTGAATTTGGGTAATGCCAAAAATTGGTCAGGGCTGGTGAAACGAGCACAGTCAGGTACCTTAAAAGGCATGAATGTGCTGTTACGCCCGGTCAGTGCCGACACACTGGAAAATCTGGTTAAAACGGCAACTTCATCATTTGTTTACCGTGAAACACATCTGGCGACAGAAGCCTTGAACAGCCCTCCGCCGGGTGGATTCCTGATTACCAGCGATGAGGGTAAACAGTTAGTCAATCACCCTGCTCCCTCGGTTCCTCTGTTCGATTACAGTGCGTTGGAGCAGTGGCGGGAATTGCAGCGGCTCTCTGGGTTGCTGCTCAATACCCCATTTAAGGCAGAAGGTATCATTACCAATATCACTATCGATGCCAATGGTACTCGCCACATTGCATTGCACAGCGAGCCGGATATCGTGACACTCGGCCGTTATTTAGGCACCAGCCTGCTGCTGCTGGTGCTGATTGTGTGTTTAGTGGTGAATACCACCTTATTTATTCGCCGCGTCCTGAAAAACCGCAGTCGTATGGATAATATTCAACGCTATTATGATAATTGCTTCAACCAACCCCTCGCTCCAGCGCCTTTCCTACGTTAGCCCTTTTTCGTTTATCATTAGTCTTATTGAATACAGTTAATGTGATGTGGAGTCGCGATGCCCCCTGAATTGAATTGGCAAGAAATTGATACCGTGCTGTTGGATATGGATGGCACTCTGCTCGATTTAGAGTTCGACAGCCATTTCTGGCTCAAGCAGGTACCGGAAACACTCAGCCAACGCCGGGGGATATCTCTGGAGCAGGCGCATAAAATTATTCATGATGAATATCTGGCCGTTCAGCACACATTAAATTGGTATTGCTTCGATTACTGGAGTGAGCGGCTGGATTTGGATATCTACGCGATGACCACGCAAGCGGGCTATCGCGTGCGGTTGCGCCAGGATACCCAGCCCTTTTTAGCCCGTTTACGTGAGCGCGGCTTACAAACCATTTTACTCACCAATGCCCATCCGCACAGTCTGGCGGTAAAAATTGAGCACACCGCTCTCGACCAGCACCTTGATTTATTACTTTCCACCCATACATTTGGTTATCCAAAGGAAGATCAACGACTGTGGCAAGCTGTCACGCAGCATACCGGGCTGAATCCTGCCAGAACCTTATTTGTCGATGACAGTGAGAAGATTCTGGATGCTGCGCGCACCTTTGGTATCCGCTACTGTCTGGGAATAGAAAACCCTGACTCCAGCTGTGCTGATAAAGCATTTCACAGCCACCCTGCAATCAATGACTACCGTAAGCTATTGCCTGCATTAGAGTTACGCAAGTAATGTCGGAATAAATGAGCATGACGGCTGGGAGTATTCATGAAAGAGAAAGCAGTCTCGGACGAATCGGTTCGGCTAGATAAATGGCTTTGGGCCGCCCGGTTTTACAAAACCAGAGCAATAGCGCGAGAAATGGTGGATGGCGGCAAAGTCCATTACAACGGGCAGCGTGGTAAACCGAGTAAGCTGGTTGAAATCAATGCCGAAATTCGTCTGCGCCAAGGTAACGATGAGCGCACAGTACGGGTCTTGGCGCTACACCACCAACGCAGAGGCGCAAGTGAAGCGCAGGCATTGTATGAAGAAACTGAGGCCAGCATTGCTAACCGCGAGAAAGTGGCACAAGCACGTAAGCTCAATGCTCTGACCATGCCACATCCGGATCGGCGACCGGATAAAAAAGAGCGTCGCAATCTAATCAAATTTAAACAAGGCGAGCCAGAGTAAACTGCTTGCAGCCAGAAAGAGAGAAACCTATGTCTAATCACGATCAATCTAATCACGATCACTCTAATCATGATCAACTGCAACGCTACCTGTTCGCTAACCATGCTGTGCGCGGTGAACTGGTTTCAGTCAATGAAACCTACCAACAGATGCTCGCTAATCATGACTACCCTCCTGCGGTACAAAAACTGTTAGGTGAAATGTTGGTCGCGACCAGTCTGCTGACCGCGACCCTCAAATTTGACGGTGATATCACTGTGCAATTGCAAGGTGGGGAAGGCCCACTCTCACTGGCAGTGATTAACGGCAATAACCAACAAGAAATGCGCGGTGTCGCCCGCTTTAAAGGTGAAATCAGTGATGAAAGTACGCTGCAAGAGATGATGGGCAACAGTGGCTATCTGGTCATAACCATCACACCGGCACAGGGTGAGCGCTATCAAGGTGTAGTGGCATTGGAAGGTGAGACTATCGCCGCCTGCCTGGAAAATTACTTTATGCAGTCAGAACAGCTACCTACTCGCCTGTTTATCCGCACCGGTCATGTGGAAGGTAAACCTGCCGCAGGCGGTATGCTGTTGCAAGTTCTACCCGCACAGGAGCGTAATGAAGATGAATTTGATCATCTCGCACAGCTTACTACCACCATCAAAGCTGAGGAGCTATTCACCCTGCCGGCCAATGAGGTGCTGTATCGTTTATATCATCAGGAAGAAGTGACACTTTACGAACCACAAAATGTCAGTTTTCGCTGTACCTGTTCTCGCGAACGTTGCGCCGATGCATTAGTGACGCTATCCGAAGATGACGTCAAAGAAATGCTGGAACAAGATGGCAATATTGATATGAATTGCGAGTATTGCGGTACTCACTACCTGTTTGATGCGGTCGATATTGCCACATTAAAAAGCGGTAACAGCCCTTCATCAGAACAAATTCATTAATTATCGTAATACTTGGTTGGGTGCTGACTCGTGCCCAGCCATTTCTTCTGCCGTTTCATACTTGCGACAATCCGTGTCCTATCTCTCATAACCTAGCGAAAAGTAGGTCATATATTGAAATATTTGAACGCTATCGCTGTTAATCGGGGATGAGTAATTACAATCGCTGGTAGAAAATTGACGATCCAGGAGTTATGACATGAGTGTTAAAGGAATTACCCCGCAGGAGCTCGCCGCCTATGGCATCCATAACGTCAGCGAGATTGTTTACAACCCAAGCTATGATTTACTGTTCCAGGAAGAGACTAAACCCACACTCGAAGGATACGAGCGCGGAACCCTCACCAACACAGGAGCAATTGCGGTAGATACCGGTATCTTTACCGGCCGCTCACCAAAAGATAAATATATTGTCCGTGATGCTATCACTCAGGATACCGTGTGGTGGGCCGATCAGGGCAAAGGCAAGAATGATAATAAACCGCTAAGCCAAGAGACTTGGACTCACCTGAAAGGGTTGGTCACTAATCAACTGTCTGGGAAGCGCCTGTTTGTTGTTGACACATTCTGCGGTGCTAATGCCGATACCCGTCTGCAAGTTCGCTTTGTTACTGAAGTGGCCTGGCAAGCGCATTTCGTTAAAAACATGTTTATTCGCCCAACTGATGAAGAACTGGCCCATTTCGAGCCTGATTTTATCGTCATGAATGGCGCTAAATGCACTAACCCGAATTGGAAAGAGCAAGGTCTGAATTCAGAGAACTTTGTGGCCTTTAACCTGACAGAACGTATGCAGCTAATTGGCGGCACATGGTATGGCGGTGAAATGAAGAAAGGTATGTTCTCAATGATGAACTACCTGCTGCCACTGAAAGGCATTGCTTCCATGCACTGCTCGGCTAACGTCGGTGAAAAAGGCGATGTGGCTATCTTCTTCGGCTTGTCCGGTACCGGTAAAACCACCCTGTCTACTGACCCGAAACGCAAGTTGATCGGCGATGACGAACATGGCTGGGATGATGACGGTGTATTTAACTTTGAAGGCGGTTGCTACGCCAAAACCATCAAGTTATCCGAAGAAGCAGAACCCGATATTTATCATGCAATTAAGCGTGATGCATTGCTAGAGAATGTGGTGGTGCTGCCAGATGGTACTGTTGATTTCAATGACGGTTCCAAAACTGAAAACACCCGTGTTTCTTACCCTATCTACCACATTGAAAATATCGTTAAGCCAGTCTCTAAAGCAGGTCATGCCACCAAGGTTATTTTCCTGACTGCCGATGCCTTTGGCGTATTGCCGCCGGTATCTCGCCTGACGGCAAATCAAACCCAGTATCACTTCCTGTCTGGTTTTACAGCCAAACTGGCGGGTACTGAGCGCGGTGTCACTGAGCCAACACCGACCTTCTCTGCTTGTTTTGGTGCCGCATTCTTGTCACTGCATCCAACACAATATGCAGAAGTATTGGTTAAACGTATGCAAGCGGTGGGTGCTCAAGCTTATCTGGTCAACACTGGCTGGAATGGCACCGGCAAACGTATTTCCATCAAAGATACCCGAGCCATCATTGACGCCATTCTGAATGGTGAAATTGATAAAGCTGAAACCTTTACCCTGCCAATCTTCGATCTGGCCGTGCCGATGGCATTACCAGGCGTAGACCCCGCAATCCTCGACCCGCGCGACACTTACGCGGATGTTGCGCAGTGGCAAGAGAAGGCCGAAGACCTGGCGAAGCGTTTTACCACGAACTTCGATAAGTATACCGATACCCCAGCAGGGGCTGCGTTGGTTAGCGCAGGGCCAAAGATCTGATTTAGATTTGGTTTTGTAAGATGACAAAAGGGGCACATGTGTGTCCCTTTTTGTTTTTCGCACATCAAGAATGGATTAAATCTGGTTTGGTGGCTTAGGCTTAACATCTAACGGTAACGGGATATAGGCCCGAATCCGTAATCCGCCTCGTTCGCTGGTACCGATATCCAACGAACCGGCGTGCGCATCAATAATTCGCTGCACAATGGCCAGCCCTAACCCGGTGCCACTGGTACTACGGGCGCTATCGCCACGGACAAAAGGCTGGAACAAATGCTTCAAATCTTCCGGCTTAATACCAGGTCCATCATCTTCCACCTGGAACCAAGCCCGCTGTAGCTCTGTGCCACTGCTCACTTTTATCCAGCCATTACCGTAACGAGCGGCATTCACCACCATATTTGCCAAGGCGCGCTTGATCGATAATGGATGAATATCCACCATCACCTCGCCTTCACACAAATCTGTTTCAATCACTCGTTCATAGCCACTTTCAGCAGCAATCACTTCACCCAACACCGCATTAAGATCGCTCGGTTCGGTCGGCATCTCCTGCCCAGTGCGCAGATAATCAATAAACTGCTCAATAATGGCATTACACTCTTCAATGTCCTTATTGATTGACTCAGACAAATAGCCGTCGGCTTCACTCATCATTTCCGTCGCCAAACGGATACGAGTCAATGGCGTACGCAAGTCATGACTGACCCCCGCCATTAATAAGGTGCGGTCATCAGCCAGCAACTTCACACCAGCCGCCATTTGGTTAAATGCCCGGGTGACAGAACGGACCTCAGAAGCACCATATTCGCGCAGCGGTGGCGGAATGATGCCCTTACCGACCTGCAAAGCCGCATGTTCCAGTTCAACCAAGGGTCGATTCTGAATACGGATAAACAGCCAGGCACCGCCAACCGCCAGTAACATGATGGCCAAGGTATAACGGAACAGCGGCGAGAAATCGCCCTGATGGATCTCGGTTAATGGCACCCTCACCCAAATATCTGGCGATAACCACGTTTTCAGCCAGACAACGGGCGAGTTTTTATTCACTTCGACCCGAACATCGGTTGGCCCACCTAATTGCTGGGCCATTTGATCACTAAGAAACTTGTAATGCTGTGCCCAACGCAGGCCACTTTCCTCTGCCGCAGCATTGGTATAAAGCGAAATCCCCAATTCACGGTAAATCTCACGCCGAAACGCCGGCGGGACTTCAAGTAGCGTGCCATCTTCCAGTTGCAATCGATCAGTCATCAGCATACGGACTTCATATGCCAATACTTTATTAAACTGCTGCAAACTGGGCAAAATGGCGAAATTCAGTACCACCAGATACGTCGTGACCAGGCTGACAAACAGCAAGGTCACAATCAGTAATAAGGTTCGGGCAAATGAGCTACGTGGAGAAAAGCGCCATCGCCTCATGCTTTACTGCCGTCCGGCACAAATACGTAGCCCAAGCCCCATACGGTTTGGATATAGCGTGGATGTGCTGGATCTTCTTCTACCATGCGGCGCAGACGTGAAATCTGTACGTCAATAGAACGCTCCATTGCACTGTATTCACGGCCACGAGCCAGATTCATCAGTTTATCGCGAGACAATGGTTCACGCGGGTGACTGACTAAAGCTTTCAGCACCGCAAACTCGCCGCTGGTCAGTGGCATAGGTTCGTCTTCACGGAACATCTCGCGGGTACCCAGGTTCAGTTTGAACTTGCCAAACGCAATGATGGCTTCTTCTTGTGAAGGCGCACCTGGGAGTTCGTTGGCCTGACGGCGTAGCACCGCGCGGATACGGGCCAGCAGTTCACGTGGGTTGAATGGTTTTGGAATATAGTCATCAGCACCGATTTCCAGCCCGACGATACGGTCAACTTCTTCACCCTTGGCCGTCACCATAATGATCGGCATTGGGTTACTTTGACTGCGCAGGCGACGGCAGATAGACAGGCCATCTTCCCCCGGTAACATCAGGTCGAGCACCATCAGGTGAAAAGATTCACGGGTCAACAAACGATCCATTTGTTCAGCATTGGCAACACTGCGCACCTGGAAACCTTGCTCTGTCAGGTAACGTTCCAATAGCGCGCGTAGGCGCATATCGTCATCAACGACCAGAATCTTGTGATTCTCTTGCATTTTATTACTCCCAAAGGCCGTATTGCCCGAATCTGCACATTGTTAGAAAAACTCACTCTAACAGACAGCTATTTATGGTATATATTCTAGTCGAAATTGTTACAAAGATTATTGTCGGGCTTAATTATCAACACTTTCATCAAATGGGCGGTAGCGAATCTCCAGGACGTAGTAGGTCGCTTCGCCATTTGGCGTTTGAACCGTCACCTCATCATCGACCTGTTTGCCTATCAAGGCTCGGGCCACCGGCGAATCGATCGAAATCCATTTTTTCGCCGGTTCGAACTCATCCGGCCCCACCAAACGGAAGATGCGCTGTTCTCCCGATTCATTTTCGACCCGTACCCAGGCACCAAAATAGACTTTCCCTTCCTGACGTGGGTCTGGATCGACAACTTTCAACACTTCAAGGCGTTTAGTCAGAAAGCGCACCCGCCGATCAATTTCCCGCAGGCGCTTCTTACCGTAGATATATTCAGCATTTTCCGAGCGATCACCCATTGCCGCCGCTTCAGACACCGCCTGAGTGACTACTGGCCGCTCTTCTCGCCATAGATAATGCAGCTCACGATCCAGTGCTTCCCAGCCTTCACGGGTTATATAGTTACTTTTCGCCATACCGTTATCCACTTATTCCTTTGGCAGAAATGCCACTACTATACCTTAACCTTTTACCGATAAGTTCACGTTAGCTCAAGCTCGGCGACCACTCTACTGGCAATTTATCCGGGCAATCCGTATAACTATCCTCTGCCGTTTTTCCTACTCACTATCAAAATTGATATCAGACTTATGAATGAACAACTGAGCAGCATTATTGCAAGCGAAATACAGGCGCGACCGGAGCAAGTTATTGCTGCGATAAGCCTGCTGGATGAAGGTAATACCGTGCCCTTTATTTCACGGTATCGTAAGGAAGTTACCGGCGGGTTGGATGATACCCAGCTGCGCCAGTTGGAAAGCCGTTTGGGTTATCTGCGCGAACTTGAAGACAGACGCCAAACCATTCTTAAATCAATCGAAGATCAGGGCAAGCTCACCGAGCAGCTAGCCAGTGCCATTAACGGCACGATGAGTAAGACTGAGCTGGAAGATTTATATCTTCCTTATAAGCCAAAGCGCCGCACCCGCGGGCAGATTGCGATTGAAGCTGGTCTGGAACCCTTGGCAGACAGCCTATGGAATGACCCACAGCAAGATCCGGAACAGGCCGCCCTCGCTTATGTCGACGCCGATAAAGGCGTGGCAGACACCAAAGCGGCACTGGATGGGGCGCGCTATATCCTGATGGAGCGTTTTGCAGAAGATGCCACTTTGCTGGCGAAAGTGCGCCAATATTTGTGGAAAAACGCCCATTTGGTAGCAAAAGTGGTGGAAGGCAAAGAACTGGAAGGTGCCAAATTCCGCGATTACTTCGATCACCACGAGCCTATCGCCCAAGTCCCTTCTCACCGCGCACTGGCAATGTTCCGTGGCCGTAATGAAGGGGTGTTGCAACTGGCGCTGAACCCCGATCCACAGTTTGATGAACCGCCTCGTGAAAGTCAGGGCGAGCAGATCATTATCAACCATCTGGATTTGCGCCTGAATAATGCACCGGCGGATAGCTGGCGCAAAGCCGTGGTCAACTGGACATGGCGTATTAAAGTGCTGATGCATCTTGAAACTGAGCTGATGAGCACCCTGCGTGAACGAGCGGAAGACGAAGCTATCAATGTATTCGCCCGTAACATGCAAGATTTGCTGATGGCCGCTCCGGCGGGGATGCGCGCCACGATGGGCCTCGATCCAGGTCTACGTACTGGGGTGAAAGTGGCAGTGGTTGATGCTACCGGTAAGCTGGTTGCCTACGATACCATCTACCCTCACACCGGGCAGGCGGCTAAAGCCGCGGCCGTGGTGGCTGCCCTATGCATCAAACATCAGGTTGAACTGGTGGCGATTGGTAACGGCACCGCATCACGGGAAACCGAGCGCTTCTTTACCGAGCTGCAACAGCAGTATCCGGCGGTGACGGCGCAGAAAGTGATTGTCAGTGAGGCTGGCGCTTCGGTGTATTCGGCCTCAGAGCTGGCCGCGCAGGAATTCCCTGATCTGGATGTGTCCATCCGTGGCGCGGTTTCTATTGCCCGCCGGTTACAAGACCCGTTGGCTGAACTGGTTAAAATCGATCCGAAATCTATCGGGGTTGGTCAGTATCAGCATGACGTCAGCCAAAGCCAACTGGCGAAAAAGCTGGATGCGGTAGTAGAAGACTGCGTAAACGCCGTGGGCGTGGACTTGAACACCGCGTCAGTACCATTACTGACCCGTGTGGCTGGCCTGACTCGCATGATGGCGCAGAATATTGTGAACTGGCGTGATGAGAATGGGCGCTTCCATAACCGCGAGCAATTGCTGAAAGTCAGCCGCTTAGGGCCAAAAGCTTTCGAACAGTGTGCCGGTTTCTTGCGTATTAACCACGGGGATAACCCGCTGGATGCTTCAACGGTGCATCCGGAAGCCTATCCGGTGGTCGAACGCATTTTGGCCGCTACCGAGCAAGCATTGCAGGACTTAATGGGCAATGCCACAGCATTACGTAGCCTCAACGCCCGCGATTTCACCACCGAGAAATTTGGCGTGCCGACCGTCACAGATATCCTGCGCGAGCTGGAAAAACCGGGTCGAGATCCACGCCCTGAGTTTAAAACCGCGACCTTTGCCGAAGGTGTGGAAACACTGAATGACCTGACTCCGGGGATGATCCTCGAAGGCTCAGTGACTAACGTGACCAACTTTGGCGCATTTGTCGATATCGGTGTCCATCAGGATGGTTTGGTGCATATCTCCTCACTGGCAGACAAGTTTGTCGATGATCCGCATAAAGTGGTGAAAGCTGGTGATATCGTCAAAGTTAAAGTCATGGAAGTGGATTTACAGCGCAAACGTATTGCTCTGAGCATGCGGCTTGATGAACAGCCGGGTGAAAGTGGTTCACGTCGTGGTAATGGTGGTGGTGAGAACCGCGCTAATGCCAATAATGACAATCGTGGTGCCAGTCGGCCGCGTAATAGCAATGAATCCAATAGCCGCCCATCCGCTAAAGGGCGCGCTGGCAGCAACTCCGGCAGCAACCATTCCAGCAACAACAACAGCGCCATGAGTGACGCGTTGGCGGCAGCATTTAAAAAACGCTGATATCTCAAGTTAAGGGCCAGATTCTGTGGCCCTTTTTCATTGTTCTTATTTCATCGAATTGGTAAGTTCAAACTCATCCTTAACGCCATATTGAGCACCACTTCTCATATTTTTTTCTTCTATAAGATTGCAGCGTTATCTTTTAAATTAATTAGCATGCAATTCTTTTTTCGGTGATCTATTACACTAAATCAGACGTAGACTTAACTGATTTAACATCATATTTAACATGAAGTTTAATTTAGTCCGTTATTACACTTAGTTTATAAATAATTACGATAACATTTCATGTATTAATTAAAATATGAATGTTATTTGATTCAAATCATAGTGAAATGATTATGTTAATTATCGGTATTTCTTATTGTGGACAGCAGCTTATAGAAACATTCAGTTAACTGATTTAACTCATCGCTCGCATTTGCGATCGGGCCAATTTGGTGGTAAAACAAGTGCAAATAGAAATCAGACTCATTAATTTTAAAAATGAAATCGTAATGAATATTTACTTTTGAGTCTTTAACCTGAGTTGAATATGAAAACGATTCTTACTATTATTATTTTAATCATTATTTATTAGTGGTGGAATTTTTCTGAACTCTGGTTTGCTAATGCGTTATAACGAGAGGCTTACATGCATCTGATCCCACAGCGCTCCTACAAAATTGTTGGTTTCTCACCTGAAATTAGCCCGGCTTACCGACAAAAATTATTATCACTGGGTATGCTTCCCGGCTCTTCATTTAATGTTGTCCGCCTGGCACCATTAGGTGATCCCATTCAGATAGAAACCCGCAGAGTCAGCTTGGTGGTGCGTAAAAAAGATTTAGACCTACTGACGCTAGACCTGCAACCCTAATATTTCAAATTAACTTCTTATTCTGGCTGTGAGGTGATGTATCAAAACCACCTTGCATAGGCTGACTTTAATTTACTGATATCACGTTGGATCATGAAAGCACTCACAATTGGCCTAATTGGCAACCCCAATGCGGGTAAAACTACCCTTTTCAACCAGTTAACTGGTGCTCGTCAGCGGGTAGGCAACTGGGCTGGGGTCACTGTCGAGCGCAAAGAGGGCCACTTCAGCACCGCACAACATCAGGTGACATTGGTTGACCTGCCGGGAACATACTCGCTCACCACCATTTCTGAACAAACCTCGCTGGATGAGCAGATTGCCTGCCACTATATCCTGAGCGGCGAAGCGGACTTGTTGATTAACGTGGTAGATGCCGCCAATCTGGAGCGCAATCTCTATCTGACACTGCAACTGATAGAGTTAGGTATCCCCTGTGTCGTGGCTCTCAATATGCTGGATATCGCCAAAAGTCAGCACATTGATATTGATATCGAAGCACTTTCTCAGCAGTTGGGCTGCCCGGTTATTCCGCTGGTTTCTACGCGGGGGCAGGGTATCAATGAATTAAAAAACAGTATTGATGAGCTTCAACCTGTTCCCTTCAAGGCGCTGGTTAACTACCCGCCGGTGCTACTCAGTGAAGTGGATAAGTTGGTACAGGCGATGCCTGAGTCCTGGCCGGTGCAGCAGCGTCGCTGGCTGGCACTGCAAATATTAGAGGGTGATATCTATAGCCTGGCTCGCGCTGGCATCTCGCCTTCTATCGTGGAACTGGCCCGTGAAAATCTGCGACAAAACCAGCACGAAGACCCGGAACTAGTGATCGCCGATGCCCGCTATCAAAGCATTGCCCGTATCTGCGATATCGTCGGCAACTCACAGCAAGCTGAACCAAATCGCCTGACCCAAGCGCTTGATAAAGTGATTCTGAATCGCTGGTTAGGTGTCCCTATCTTCTTGTTTGTCATGTATTTAATGTTCGTCCTCGCCATTAATATCGGCGGGGCGCTACAACCGATATTTGATATCGGCTCTGCTGCCATCTTTATTCAAGGGATACAGTGGGTTGGCTATACACTACATTTCCCACAGTGGCTAACCATCTTCCTGGCTCAAGGTGTCGGCGGCGGTATCAACACCGTGCTACCACTGGTGCCACAAATTGGCATGATGTACCTGTTCCTCTCCTTTTTGGAAGACTCCGGTTATATGGCCCGCGCCGCCTTTGTTATGGACCGGCTGATGCAGGCGCTGGGGTTACCGGGTAAATCTTTTGTGCCACTGATTGTCGGCTTCGGCTGCAATGTGCCCTCAATTATGGGCGCACGCACTTTGGATGCTCAACGTGAGCGTTTGATAACGATCATGATGGCGCCGTTTATGTCCTGTGGCGCACGGCTGGCTATATTTGCTGTATTTGCCGCCGCCTTTTTCGGCCAGGACGGAGCCAGTGTCGTCTTTTCTCTCTATTTATTAGGTATTGCCGTCGCCATCCTGACTGGACTGGTATTGAAATACACCATCATGCGCGGCGAAGCATCACCCTTTGTGATGGAGTTACCGGTTTACCACGTGCCACACCTCAAAAGCCTGTTATTACAAACCTGGCAGCGGCTAAAAGGCTTTGTATTGCGCGCCGGTAAAGTGATTGTTATCGCCAGTATTTTTATTGGTGGCCTGAATAGCTTTTCTTTCAGTGGTCAAGCGGTGGATAGCATCAATGATTCAGCACTGGCTTCTGTCAGTAAAGTATTGACTCCGTTACTGGCCCCGATGGGAATTCATGAGGATAACTGGCAGGCAACCGTTGGGTTGGTGACTGGCGCGATGGCGAAAGAAGTGGTGGTGGGGACACTGAATACCCTTTACACCGCTGAGCAAATTAACAATGAACCTTTTGATGCTGAAAACTTTAATTTATTGAGTGAATTGTCCGGAGCCGTTGATACCACCTGGCAGGGATTAAAAGATACCTTCAGTCTCAGTGTGTTAGCTAACCCCATTGAGGCCAGCAAAGGTGACGGCGAAATGGCGGCCGGTTCGATGGGGATGATGAGCAGCAAGTTCGGCTCCAGTATCTCTGCCTACAGCTACCTGATTTTTGTCTTGTTGTATGTGCCTTGTGTCTCGGTGATGGGGGCCATTGCGCGGGAAACCAGCCGGGGCTGGATGACCTTCTCAATACTGTGGGGGCTGAATGTGGCGTACTCACTGGCGACCTTGTTCTATCAAGCCGCTACCTTCAGTGATCACCCACAGCAGAGCCTCAGTATTATTGCTTTGGTTATGATTATTAATGCTTTGATCCTGTTTGGTTTACGCCGTGCACGTAGCCGGGTCACGGTGAGGCTACAAAACAGCGCGCCAGCCAGTTGTTGCCAAAGCTCCGGTAATGACTGTCATTAACAAGGAGGAAGAGAATGGCAAGCCTGGTGCAATTACGCGATGCCATCGCCCTGAGCGGCAGTGCTGATGCGAACCAGTTAAGTCATCAATTGGCGATGCCTTTACCTCTGGTCGAGGCCATGCTGGAAAAGTTGACGGCGATGGGCAAGATTGAACGCATTGAGCAAGATAATAGCGGGTGCCTGACCGGCAGTTGCAAGAGTTGCCCTGAGGGGAAAAATCAATGTAGCACGGTGATTTATCAGTTAAAAAATCATCGTTAAGTTAAATGAGATGCCCACTTGGGAATGACAAAGCTATTGATAACTCAGCGAGTGAAGGGGTTACCGCACCTCGGGGCACCCCGGTCGCTTACGCGACTACGACCCCAACGGCACGCTTCCCCTTCATTGAACTTTATCAGCAATCTATGAGATGCCCACTTGGGCATCCCTGATGATATTATTTATAGACTTCTGCATCCGCATCAAACTTCTTCTTCTCGCGCTCGGCAATAATCACATAATACTTACCGCCTTTCTCATCTGCTAATTTTGACAACTCTTGCTTCACATCCATGGGTGAGGTTGCCTGGCCCGAGGTAGTGATTGTGCCAATCTTCTCGTAATTCTTCGCTTCTTCTTTGGTTATTTCTTTAGCCGCCATCGCGCCAAAAGAAACTCCTGTCA
The DNA here is from genome assembly GCF_902726545.1 of Yersinia artesiana. Classification (GTDB taxonomy): domain Bacteria; phylum Pseudomonadota; class Gammaproteobacteria; order Enterobacterales; family Enterobacteriaceae; genus Yersinia; species Yersinia artesiana. The sequence continues at coordinate 97,047 of NZ_CACVAD010000009.1, forward strand.
CCACCAGAGCTACAGCCAGATTTTTCAATAAATTCATGCCAAATACCTCGCAAATGAAGGATTACTGCTTACACATCTCATACCAAGACAGTAACAATTATTAATTAAATTTAATATTTAGCCATTAAATCACTGATTAAATTTTAGTTAGCTATGTACTGCTCTGTTGGGCGAAATCCACGATAAGTTGAGAAAACGCCTCAGGATGAGAGACAAAAGGTGCATGTGCAGAACCTGGTATCACCACCGATTGAGTATGCGGCCACTGGCTATCTAGCAATGCCGCCACTTTGCGTGGCACCAAGCCATCCAGATAACCATAAATACGCAAGAAAGGGAGCGAGCAGTCTGCCAATTCTTCGCGTAAATCTGCCGTGCGCAAAATATCCAGCCCGCCGGTCAATACATCCACTTCCGGCATTTGGTGTTGCAATACAACCGCTTTCAGCAAACGGGCGTCCTGCCGTGCGCTTTCCGTTCCCAGTGTTTGTAATGCCAGAAAGCGCTCCACAGTACGCTGGAAATCCTCACTAAGTTGTTGCTGGAAACCGGCCAATACTTCCGGGCGAATCCCCGGCCACTCATCATGGGCCGTAAAACAGGGAGAAGACGAAACCGTGATCAAGCCGCGAACGCGCTCAGGGTGGGTCAAGGCTATCTGGCTGGCAACCAATCCGCCCATTGACCAGCCAAGCCAGATTGCTTGCGGCGGCGCTTGCTGTAAGACTATTTCAGCCATTTCTGACAGTGACATTGCGCCAAATTCAGTGCTACGCCCATATCCTGGGAGGTCGACCAAGTGCAGGCGAAAATGCGGCGCGAGTCGATCAATTATGCAATGCCATACCCCTGCATTCAGCCCCCATCCGTGCAGCAACACAAGATCGCGATCGCCTTCACCACAGATGTTCCAATAAAGTTGTTTCATACGTTAGTATCCTGTCGCCTTAACCCTGTATAGCATCATTTATTAAGGAAGATAACTATGCTAACAATCGTCAGCCCGTGTTGGCTATGCCAGCAACCGCTATATCATCCAAAGCACGGTATTTGTGGCTACTGCCGCCGCCACTTTCCCCCATTACCGCCTTGCTGTCTTTACTGTGGCTTACCTTGTAGCAATACTGTTTTGCCCTGCGGCCGCTGTCTGAAACAGCCACCGTGCTGGCAGGGGATCATCTTTGTCAGCGATTATGCCCCGCCACTGGATGGGCTGATAAAAAAGCTAAAATTTAACGGGATGACCTCACTGGCACCAGTATTGGCCCGATTATTATTACTACATTGGCTCGATGCCAAACGGCGCGGAAAAGTCATCAAACCAGACAGAATTATCAGTGTACCGCTGCACCGCTGGCGCTGTTGGCGGCGCGGGTATAATCAAACAGATTTATTAGCGCGGCCATTGGCACGCTGGCTCGGCTGCCATTACAGCAATTCCACCTTACGGCGTATTCGCGTGACGCCCCCGCAACAACAATTAAAAGCCGCAGCACGGCGCAAAAACATGCAGGGAATATTTCGCTGTATGGAGTCTGTTCGCGGCCAACATATTGCTTTGCTGGATGATGTCGTGACAACTGGCAGTACCGTGAATGAGATTGCCAAACTATTATGGGCTGAGGGGATCGCCTCATTGCAGGTCTGGTGTATCTGTCGAACCTTGTAGTCACCCTAACAATGGGCGTATTATAACCGACAAGAGTAGTCAACTATTGAGCAGATGCCATGATCACAATAACAGACGCAGCACAATCTCATTTCGCCAAATTGTTGGCAAATCAAGAAGAAGGCACCCAAATCCGCGTATTTGTTATCAACCCCGGAACACCAACCGCTGAATGCGGCGTGTCTTATTGCCCACCGGATGCCGTTGAAGCAACAGATACCGAACTGAAATTCGAGCAGCTATCAGCCTATATTGATGAGCTGAGCAAACCTTATCTGGAAGATGCTGAAATCGATTTCGTCACTGACCAGTTAGGTTCACAGCTAACGCTGAAAGCGCCTAACGCTAAAATGCGTAAAGTGGATGATAACGCTCCGCTGATGGAGCGGGTTGAGTATGTTCTGCAATCGCAGATTAACCCGCAATTAGCCGGTCACGGTGGTCGTGTTACCTTAATGGAAATCACGCCAGATGGGTTAGCTATCCTGCAATTCGGTGGCGGTTGTAACGGTTGTTCTATGGTCGATGTGACCTTGAAAGAAGGCATCGAGAAAGAGCTGTTGCAGAAATTCCCAGAATTGAAAGGTGTGAGAGATTTGACCGAGCATCAGCGCGGCGAGCACTCTTATTACTAATTAGCCTGCGTCCTTGGCGCTACAGCTGTGTTAGCGGCACTCGCGCACCCGAATCACTGACCTGAGTCAGCTCATCGGGACTTGCTCGTTTGCTGCCTTGCTGTAACACCAATGACTTTGGCTAATATTAGACGGCTAACAAACCTTATCCCGCGTCTCTGGCGCTACAACTGTGTTAGCGGCACTCGCGCACCCGGATCACTGACCTGAGTCAGCTCATCGGGATTTGCTCGTTTGCTGCCTTGCTGTAACACCAATGACTTTGGCTAATATTAGACGGCTAACAAACCTTATCCCGCGTCT
>NZ_CACVAD010000010.1 GCF_902726545.1 Yersinia artesiana
CTGGCGCTACAGCTGTGTTAGCAGCACTCGCGCACCCGAATCACTGACCTGAGTCAGCTCATCGGGATTTGCTCGTTTGCTGCCTTGCTGTAACACCAATGACTTTGGCTAATATCTTTATCAATGCTGACAAAGTCAGATCGTGCCGTTGGGGTCGTAGCGGCTTAGGTCGCCGGAGTGCCCATAGGCACGGTAAACCCTTGGCTCACCAGTTTGATTGCTGATTTTGTCATCACATCCAGGGGGATTTCTCCCCCCTTTTGCTTCTTATACTTTTCCTGAATCACCTGGGAATCACCCCGCTGAAACATTCTTGCGGCGCTTATCCAAATCTTTCAATAAACGATTAACCTGGTCATCGGCAAACATCTCTTCCAATGTTGCCGTCAACTTTCGCCGCCAGTTTGGATATTCATCACTGGTACCGGGGATATTGACCGGTGTCGCCATATCCAGCCAATCTTCCGGCTGCAAACCCAATAATGCACTGGCGCTGTCGGCAACATAACGCTGCAACCCACGATTAAGTACCGGGCTCATCGACAGCAACGACGCTTTATGACCCACTTTCTTTGGTACGCAATCATAATGATGCAACCCTTCCAGCAAGCCTTGTTTCGCACGTTCTCTATCAAGATAAAGCTGTTTCAATATCTGCTGGTCCGGATATAGCCCCAGCTTATTCCCCAACGTCAAATCATCACTTTGCCAATAACCGCGTAGCGTCGGCAGATCATGAGTTGTAATGGTTGCCATTGCTTGTACCGGATAAGACTGTGGCGCACGGAAGGTGTTTTCGCTGTCATGCTCAAAATAGAGCACTTTATAGGAATACACCCCGCTGTCGCGCAGCTTGCCGACAATCTCAACCGGCACTGTACCTAAATCTTCACCAATCACCATGCAGCGATGGCGCTGACTTTCTAACGCTAATATCGCCAGCAGATCATCGACCGGGTATTTGACATAAGCCCCTTGATCCGCCGTTTGGCCGTAAGGAATCCACCACAGACGCAATAACGCCATCACGTGATCAATACGCAGCGCGCCACAACTGGTCATATTGGCCCGCAACAAATCAATGAAAGGCTGATAAGCCCGCGCCGCCATGACATGCGGGTCCATGGGTGGCAATCCCCAGTTCTGGCCCAGCGGCCCTAAAATATCGGGCGGTGCCCCCACTGAAGCTTTAAGGCAATATAACTCACGATCGCACCAGGTTTCAGCGCCGCCTTCTGCAACACCAACCGCTAAATCACGATACAACCCCAGCGGCATTTTCCGTGTTTGACTGGCACGGAAGCAATCCTCAAACTGGCTGGCCGCCAACCACTGTAGCCACAGATAGAAGTTCACTTCATCGGCATGCTCACGACAGAAATCAGCCACAGCACTGCTGTGCCCATCACGATATTTTTCCGGCCACACCGGCCAACCCCACATCATGGGGTCGTTTTTACTCAAATGAGCATGCAAAGCATCAAAAGCGGCCTGTTGATGCAGGCTGCTTCCGCCCTGTTCAACAAAACGATGAAATGCCTGCACCCGTACATCTTTGGTTTTGCGCGCCGTAAAAAGCGGGAAAGCCAAACGCAAAGCGGTCAATTTGAGTTGCATGACCTGCGGATAATCAACCCATTCACTGGCACGCGCTTTCGTCAGTGCGTTTTGTGTCTCAGGCTGATGCCACCAGCTCTGCGCCGCCTCACTATGCTGGAATTCATCCACGCGATTGACGTCGATATAAATCACATTCAGCCAGCGCCGGGAAGAAGGGCTGTAAGGGCTGGCACTGTGTGGATTGGCCGGATACAGCGCATGAATCGGGTTAAGCCCAATAAAGGCCCCACCGCGCTCACCGACCTGCTCCAACATCTGATTGAGGTCGCCAAAATCACCGATACCCCAGTTATGATCGGAGCGCAGGGTATAGAGCTGAACACAGGCTCCCCAGAGCTTTTTCCCCGCCAGCAGGGCATCTGGCTCATAGCAACGTTTTGGCGCGACGATAATCGAGCACTGCCACTGCTGTAAGCCTTGTTCCAATACCAAGCGGTGATAGCCTTGCGGCAGAGAAGCCGGCAATGTCAGCGTTTTTTTGGCACTGATACGCCCCTGATGCAAATCACCTTTTTCGGTCTGTAACTGCCAGTGGTAATCGCCTGAACCCGCCATTGGCAGTTGCATTGCGCTGCCAAAAGTAAATATTTTTACCGGTGGTAATGGTGCTTTTTCTGTCTGAGAATCTGGGGGCACACTGGTGCGCCCCATGGCCGCCAACAACTGCTGCTTGGTTTGTGCCGAAATAGCCTGCGACTTACCATGCGCATTAATATAGTTGGCGGCAATCCCTGCCAGTGTCGCTGCTTGATCGAGCGATTTACGATCCATGCAGTCTTCTCCTTAACGTTTAGCTTGCCAGATCCGCGTTTGATAATCGCGAATTGAACGGTCAGAACTGAACATCCCTACCCGTGCAGTGTTAAGAATGGTACGGCGGGTCCATTCATCCTTATCGCGGTACAGGGCATCAATGTGCTGCTGTGCCTGACAATATGAAGCAAAATCAGCCAATACCAGATAAGGGTCGCCCCCTTCCAACAAGCTATGCAACATCATGTCAAATGCGTGCTTATCACCTTGGCTAAATGCACCGCTGGCCAGCTCATCCAGAATGCTTTTCAGATGTGCGTCGGCTTTCAAATAAGCCTGTGGCTTATAACCTTTCGCCAGAATGGCTTTTACCTGTTCAACAGTGTTGCCGAAAATAAAGATATTCTCATCACCCACCTGTTCAGCAATCTCGACGTTAGCGCCGTCCAGCGTACCCACCGTCAATGCGCCATTCAGTGCCAGTTTCATATTGCCAGTGCCGGAGGCTTCTTTGCCCGCAGTTGAAATCTGCTCGGACACATCCGCCGCGGGAATCATCAACTCGGCAACCGAAACTTTGTAATCCGGGATAAAGACCACTTTCAGACGATCTTTAACGATCGGATCATTATTGATCTTCTCAGCAGCCTGATTGATTGCATAAATAATATTCTTGGCTAAATAATATCCCGGCGCAGCTTTGGCACCAAACAGGAACACTCGCGGCGCGATGTCCAGATTTGGGTTGTCGCGGATCTGGCGATACAGCGACAGAATATGTAACAGATTCAAATGCTGACGTTTATATTCATGCAAGCGCTTAATCTGCACATCGAAGATGGCATTCGGATTAATGGTTATCCCCATCACGCGCTTAACATATTCAGCTAACTTAACTTTATTGTCGTATTTGATCTGCTGATAGCGAGTGCGGAAAGCCTTATCTTCGGCATAAGGCTCAAGCCCGGCTAATGCATCCAGATTATTCGCCCATTCCACTTTTAATGTGTCGTCAATCAAACCAGACAGTGCCGGGTTACATTGCTTCAACCAGCGGCGTGGTGTAATGCCATTGGTAACGTTGTGGAATTTATTTGGCCACAACTGATAGTATTCAGGGAATAAATCTTTGATAACCAAATCTGAGTGCAACTGCGCGACACCGTTGACCGCAAAGCCGCTCACCACGCACAGATTGGCCATCCGCACCTGCTTATTATGGTGGACTGCCAGCTTGGCCCAAACTTCTTCATCGCCCGGCCATTGCTTATCGACCAACTTCTTAAATTGCGCATTGATCTGCTTGATGATGACAAAATGACGTGGCAGCAAGCTGCGCACCAGTTTTTCATCCCAGCACTCAAGGGCTTCTGGCATCAAAGTGTGGTTGGTATAGGCGAAGGTTTTACTGGTGATAGCCCAAGCCGCATCCCAGCTAAGCTGATGTTCATCCAACAATACGCGCAGCATTTCAGGAATGGCGATAGTCGGGTGGGTATCATTCAACTGAATAACTTCATAATCCGGCAGTTCAGCCAGCTTGCGGCCTGCCAAATGGTGCTTACGTAAGATATCCGCCACCGAACAAGCGCACTGGAAATATTGCTGCATCAGCCGCAGGCGTTTACCGGCCAGATGGTTGTCATTCGGATACAGCACTTTAGTCAGCTTTTCTGCTTCAACACCGTTTTTTTCGGCCTGCAGGAATTTACCGTCATTAAAGTCTGTTAAATCAAATGGATGCTGGTGAGTTGCCTGCCATAAGCGCAATGGCTGAGTGATGCCGTTACGAAAACCCAGCACCGGTAAATCCCAGGCTTCACCACGTAAGGTAAAGGCCGGACGCCATAACTGACGGCCATCCGCTTGTTTCTCCAGCTTGCCACCAAAACCGACATCCACCGCCAGCGCGGCATTGTGGCGGAACCACGGGTAGCTCTCGCGCTGCCAATTATCCGGCGCTTCCTGCTGCTTACATTCACTGAAAGATTGACGGAACAAGCCGTATTGATAATTCAGACCATAACCGGTGGCGGGCTGCTCAACTGTCGCCATCGAGTCGAGGAAACAAGCCGCCAGACGCCCCAAGCCACCATTGCCCAATGCCGGGTCGGTTTCCTGCTCTAACAGGTCACTCAGACTAACCTGCTGCTCAGCTAACAGCGCCTCCACTTGGTCATACCAACCCAGATTAATCAGGTTATTGGCGGTTAAACGACCAATTAAAAACTCCATTGAAATGTAGTTAACATGGCGCTGTACTTTTTTGGCTTTACCAGGGGCGGGCTGAGCAGACAACTGTTCGGCTAATGCTGCACTGACCGCTTCCCACCATTGGTGTTGGGTCATGTGCTGAGCGGAGGTTAAGCCAAAGCGCTGCCACTGGCGGGCAAGTGCGGCCAGAAAATCGTCCTTTTTAAGCATAGGCTGTGACATAGGGAGGTCTCTATCCTGTGAGTGGGGTAATTTTACCCTTATCCTGCCAATGAGAACTGACAAGAGCATCATCCCGCCGGACGATTAGCTGGGGATGAGTCGCAGGGCGTAGCTAAAATTGTGATCCGGTGCAACTTACAGCCATAGGAAACATTAACTCTATTGCAATAAGATGGCTGTTATCAGACCTTAGCAGTGCTGATTAATTACGAGGCTAAAAATAATTACTCTTATGAATGCCTGTAACAACTTCCTACAAATGGACATATCAATCGCCAGGACGTCTTCTCACCGGATCTCTTTAAAACCGGACATAGCATGCTGATCCCATCAAAACTGAGCCGCCCGGTACGGCTGCAAAATACCGTGATACGTGATCGCCTGTTAGTTAAGTTATCAGGCGTCGCAAATTACCGTCTGACCTTAATCAATTGCCCGGCGGGGTATGGCAAAACGACGTTGATCGCTCAGTGGGCCGCGGATCAGTCCGACCTCGGGTGGTATTCACTCGATGAAAGTGACAATCAGCCCGAACGTTTTGCGACCTATTTAGTGGCAGCGATCCAATTGGCGACCAGAGGCCATTGCAGCAAAAGTGAGGCCATAAGCCAAAAGCATCAATATGCCAGCCTCTCTGCGCTGTTCGCACAATTATTTATCGAGCTGTCCGAGTGGGATGGCCCGCTGTATCTGGTTATTGATGATTATCATCTGATTACCAATGATGCCATCCATGAAGCTATGCGCTTTTTCCTGCGCCATCAGCCAGAAAATCTGACATTGATTATGCTGTCGCGTACCTTGCCGCCACTGGGGATTGCCAACTTGCGGGTCCGCGACCAGTTGTTGGAATTAGGTATGCAGCAATTGGCATTTAACCATCAGGAAGCGCAGCAATTCTTTGATTGCCGCCTCTCCGTGCCGCTGGAACAAGGTGATAGCAGCCGCCTGTGTGATGAAGTTGAAGGCTGGGCGACGGCGCTGCAATTGATCGCGTTATCATCTCGCCAGCCCAACTCCTCGGCACAAAAATCAGCAAAACGACTGGCAGGTCTAAATGCCAGCCATTTGTCAGACTATCTGGTCGATGAAGTGCTAGATCAGGTCGATAGCGATGCACGCGCCTTCCTGCTGCGTTGTTCGGTTTTGCGCTCGATGAATGATGCTCTGATTGTGCGCCTGACTGGCGAAGATAACGGCCAACAACGGCTGGAAGAGTTGGAGCGCCAGGGCCTATTTATTCATCGCATGGATGATAGCGGCGAATGGTTCTGTTTCCATCCATTGTTCGCCACTTTCCTGCGCCAGCGCTGCCAGTGGGAACTGGCATTAGAGTTGCCAGAGTTGCACCATGCGGCGGCTGAAGGTTGGATGGCGCTGGGCTATCCGGCGGAAGCTATTCACCATGCATTAGCGGCGGGTGATGTCGGCATGCTGCGCGATATCTTGTTGCAACACGCCTGGACGCTGTTTAACCACAGTGAGTTAGCCCTGCTGGAACAATGTCTGGTCGCGCTGCCCTATTCTTTATTGGTACAAAATCCTGAACTGGCGCTGCTACAGGCCTGGCTGGCACAAAGTCAGCATCGCTACGGTGAAGTTAACACCTTGCTTGAGCGCGCGGAATCGGCAATGCAGGAACGTAAAATTCCTATTGATGAGATTTTGCGGGCCGAATTCGACGCGTTACGCGCTCAGGTGGCCATCAATGCCGGCAAACCGGAAGAAGCCGAAAAGCTGGCAACAGAGGCGCTAAAATATCTGCCAATGGCAAACTTCTACAGCCGTATTGTCGCCACTTCAGTCACCGGTGAAGTTCATCATTGCAAAGGGGAGTTGAGCCGCGCATTGCCGATGATGCAGCAAACCGAGCAAATGGCGCGCCGCCACGAAGCCTATCACTATGCTTTATGGGCCTTATTGCAGCAAAGTGAAATTCTGATCGCACAAGGATTCCTGCAAGCAGCTTATGAAACGCAAGATAAAGCCTTTGATTTAATTCATGAACAACATCTTGAACAACTGCCGATGCACGAGTTCCTGTTGCGCATTCGCTCTCAGGTATTGTGGTCGTGGTCACGACTGGATGAAGCCGAAGAAGCGGCGCGTAAAGGTATAGAAATTCTGGTGAATTACCAGCCACAGCAGCAATTACAGTGTCTGGCGATGTTAGCTAAATGCTCATTGGCGCGTGGTGATTTGGATAACGCCAACATGTATATTCAGCGCTGCGAGGCACTGCAACATGGTAGCCAATATCATCTTGATTGGATTACCAATGCTGATAAGCCACGGGTTATTCACTGGCAAATGACGGGCGACAAAGCCGCTGCGGCAAATTGGCTGCGTCAGGCCGAAAAACCGGGCATGGCCGATAACCACTTTTTACAGGGCCAGTGGCGCAACATTGCGCGGATACAGATTATGTTAGGCCGTTTTAATGAAGCGGAAGTGGTGCTGGACGAACTCAATGAGAATGCTCGCCGCTTGCGTCTCACCAGCGATCTTAACCGTAATCTATTGTTAAGTAACACTCTTTACTGGCAAACCGAACGAAAAAGCGAGGCACAAAAAGCGCTGATTGAATCACTGTCACTCGCTAACCGCACCGGTTTTATCAGCCATTTTGTGATTGAAGGTGAAGCGATGGCGCAACAGCTACGCCAACTGATTCAACTCAATGCATTACCCGAGCTAGAGCAGCATCGTGCCCAGCGCATTCTGAAAGACATTAATCAGCATCATCGGCATAAATTTGCTCATTTCGATGAGATCTTCGTCGATAAGCTACTGACTCACCCGCAAGTGCCAGAACTGATCCGCACCAGCCCGCTAACCCAAAGGGAATGGCAGGTCTTGGGGCTGATTTACTCCGGTTACAGCAACGACCAGATAGCCAGCGAGTTAGATGTCGCGGCCACCACCATTAAAACCCACATTCGTAATTTGTATCAAAAATTGGGCGTTGCCCACCGGCAAGATGCGGTGCAGCAAGCGCAACGGTTATTACAGATGATGGGATATGTTTGATTTTTGTATACCCTAAATAGTTCGAGTTGCAGGAAAACGACCGACGGACATGCCGCTTGAAGTATGACGAGTATGGTGCCACTGTGCTGCAATGTAAGCTAGACGAGCCGTGCTACGTTAGTTGCAGACAGTGGTTCTTTGCAAGAAAGAACCAGACTGTTAATATTAGTTATAACTTCATTTATTTCAGCAATTTTTCTCGTTTTACTCCCTACTGTAGAAACTTCAATTTCGTTGATTTTATCTTTTTTTCCCTTGAGAAACTCCGTAATTCCTTGCCCAAGGGCTATCTTTGATTTTATACCATCAACATGGTGTTCCATTAGACTTAACATATCAGGAACCGGTAGCTCTTTAGTGCCATTCTTTAATTGATCACCTACGGATTTCAAAATATTTATTTGATTAAATGTATACT
>NZ_CACVAD010000011.1 GCF_902726545.1 Yersinia artesiana
GTGTTTCCAGTCCTTGCTCTCGATAAAGGCGCTCAGACAGAGAACGTTGCTCATGGAAGGTTGGCGCAGTTCCCTCCATCCATGTGATACCAGAACGGATCCTGGCTTTTTTAAAGGTTGTGGTGATGGCGATGAACCAAATATTTACTGAGCACCGCATCGCGACACTTGGCCACCACCTCCCTCAATGACATGTTTATCGACTGACAAGTCAGATCCAGTGGAATAGCCAGGCGTGAACCTGTTTTCTCCTGGGTAATGTGCAGCATGTCATGACGAGTGTGACCGGCGCACCCGCTTAATTGATAGTGACACTGCCCGTCTGTATCACGCGGAGGGCGTTATGCGCACCCAGTATATTTTACGAAAGGAAGGGAAGTTATGAGAGCCGCACCGCAAAGCCTGCCGTCAGAGCAGGAAAAACCAATGCTGGATACTCTATATCTATTGGAGCTTTGGGGGCATGGGCCGCCAATGATAATAGCCAGGTAGATTGGCAACCTATTGCCGCAGGTTTAAAGGGCAGCTCCCCTATACCAACAAATCACGGCCACAGTGCTGTGATGATGACGGCATTATGATTGATGGCTGTGTGGCACGGCTGAAAAAGTATCAACCAGAAGAGTATGAGCTGGTTATTTTGCACCATGTATATGGTGTTTCACTGCGCATGATCGCTAAAAGGCGTAAGTGCTCAGATATGACCATCAGGAAAGAGATGCAAACGGCGTAAGGGTTTATATTTGGGGTGTTATGTATGTTTGATGCTCAGTTATAATCATTATAAATGTTAAGGCCACTAACCCCACATGGAGGGGAGCGGGCCAGCTTACACAACACTCTTAGCAGTTGTGTGAACAGGACAAGACCTTCAGGCTGAACAGTTGCGGATTGTTTGCCTAAATTTAGTGATTTTGAATCCACTAATTTATGAACATTGCCAATAAAAGACGTTGTTTTGATTCGCCGCTGGTTTCCCATGAATCTAAATACTGAGGAAATTATGGCCTCACTAATAGACTCATCTGAAATTGCAGAGTCGTCATAAAACTGAATATGAGAGCGCAATTCCTTCTGGGATACAGAGACATTGTGTAAACCTTCGGCAGCCCATTCAATAACTCGATGAATTTTATCGAGATTGATGCGCTCCCTTGTTCCGTCTCTGTTGGTTACCAGTAGTGAATTGTTCATAGGTTCCTGGCCTAAAATACTACCCTAACTCATTTAGCGGCTGCTTCAGCGAAATGAGCCTAAATGGGAGGATGTGGCGCTTCCTCCAATTTCACAGCGATTAATGAGAGATTAAGTCGTGTCTTTTCTTAATAGTTGATTTCATGTTTTACTCCTAAGCTAAAAAATACATAATAATATCAGTGTGTTGTTTTTTTATTTTTCCGTTAAATACCTCCCTACATGCAGGTTGATGATGGATGCCGTGTCACCACCAACTATGTCCAGTAATGAGTCGATACAAACGCAGAAACCAGTATGTAAATCTAAAAAAATCGCCAGCTTTCTTAAAGAAGTGCGACTCTTGTTTATCTACTGTGTCCTTAGTTATTTTCTTGTCATTATTTGGCCGTCTTGCACGTTTTCCTTTGAATGAGCCAGAGTTTTTTAGCGGCTTTTTCATATCCTTTATCCTTTTTCCTGAATGGGATATGAAGGAAGCCACATTAACCGTCTGTTGCTGCGGGTAGGCCAGCTTTATTTATATGGAGGTGAAATATCCGAATTCAAGGATATTTTTTATAATAAAATCACAAAGATAGGTGGTTGTTTTTCGTTCGGTCAGATGTGATATGGAACCTTTAGATGATTGTTTTGCTCTTTAGCAAAACACAAGTCAATTTTATTGGTTTGACCTGCTCCTCATTGATTAACACTGTTGTGGTCACAAAAACTGGCCACGGATTTAGAGTTTTTCCAGAACAATCGTTCTGACTCATTCGGCATCAAACCACCATTATATTGATGAGCTCTGAGCTGGCTTTAATATCTATTCAGGTGGGCAAATTTAGTGTGTCACTACAGTTGCGTGCGTTTAACACATTGATTAATATCACTTCTGTCAGTATGCGAGTTAAGTGTATCAATGCTGTTTAGGACGGGTCACAGAAAACAAAAAAAGCGCCCAACAGGGTGGGCGCATAAATTTGCAAAGGAGTAGTACATGTATGACTCGTTGCATTGCAATAAGCGAGACTAAGAGATGTTTAGAACACATTGATACTAGTGGTATTCCTCTTGGCCTGATATAGGTATAAATCTGAAACTCTGTGTTGATATTGTTGCAAAATTTGTCGCGTTCATCAGATTGAGTCTTTGTATTGCCAACAGACCTGATATTGATAAGTCTCATTAGTCAGTAAGTTATCGACATGGACACTAGGGCTCCATGAGTCATCACCCCCCACCCCCATATGGAAACCATCGATATTTAACCAGGTACCAGCTTCTGGTCTAAGTAAATGTTGATGGCTGGTCATCATGAGTTGCTGCGTGCTGTAGCGACTGATACCAAAATGGAATTGACCAGTTAATTGCCAATTCCCGTAATTCAACGTATTGGTTTTGCAACGCAACCCATTTTCACTGGGGAAGATGTAGGGAGTGTGCATCTGCTCAAGGGGGCGCGACCAATGGCTATATTGTGCTGAGAGCTGACGGTCAGGATAGTTTTCGTGTGGCCCCAACCCTAACCAGTCAACATTTCCATAAACATCAGATAATTGGCAACACATACCGACTCTTGCTAAAGAGGGGAGTGAAGTTGCCGCCTGGACTCGGACATCAATAGTCATGCGCCCTTGTTGATCAAAACGGTATAGCCAATGTGTATGTAACAACTGTTCCTGGGCAAACTCGTAGCTATATTCCGCGCTGATTTGTATGGTCTGAGATAATGTATCTGCTTGTAGTGATAAGCAACGTGGCTCCAGTTGATACATGCCAGCTTGCTTCCAGCGCTCAACCCAGGCATTCGGATCGATACGTGTTGCCTCACTGATACCAATATCGTTATCCAGCGGAGCACGAACAAATTGATCGCGTAAAGGGGTGAGTAACCTGTTTTCCCCATCTACATGCCATTGCTCCAGTAATCCGGTTTGACGATTAAACTGCCAGTATTGTTGCTGATGGGCCACCGTAATATGCTGCGTATCTTGATGTAACTTGAGGTTATTGGGTGTAGCTGAATCAGTTAAAGAGTGGCGTAAGACTGATAATGACTGTGGTAAACGCCATTGCTGCCAGGCGCTACGGTGATGGCTTGGCGACCAAGGCGTTTCTTTTACCTGCCTGACTTCAATGTTCAACCATAAATCACCAGGTTCACTGATCACGGGTAACCGCTCGGTTAGGGTGAAATGCTGTGTGCTCTCAGGTGATAGGTTTAGTGGGACGCTCCCTTCCAGAATTGATTCACCGGCTAACTCGATGCGCCAGTACAGATGTTCGTTGTCACTGTTTCTGAACAGATATTCACTGGTTACATTGATCACCAGCGGTGAGGTGCTAATAAGTGAGAATTGGAAGAACTGCTGCGCGCATTGCGCCTCATACAAGCTGGGGTGAGGGGTACGGTCTGGGAAAACTAATCCATTCATACAGAATTGACGATCATTGGGGCTGTCGCCAAAGTCTCCGCCATAAGCCCAATAAGGCTGACCGTTTTCATCATTCCGGGTGAGGCTTTGGTCGACCCAATCCCAAACAAACCCACCTTGTAGCCGAGGATATTGGCGAAATGCCTGCCAATAGCGGGCAAATCCACCAAAACTGTTCCCCATGGCATGGGCGTATTCACACAGAATCAATGGGCGAGATTCATTCGGTAGGCCAATCCATTTCTTAATGGCCCACTTAGGTACCGCTGGGAAAGGTTGATCTTCATCGACACGGGCATACATGGGGCAAACAATATCAGTGGCTTGAGTATTCGCACCGCCCCCCTCATATTGCACCGGGCGCGTGGGGTCATTGGTTTTTATCCAACGATAGAGTGCATCCTGTGTGGCACCGTGGCCTGATTCATTGCCCAATGACCAAATAATAATACAAGGATGGTTACGATCACGCTGAACCATTCGGGTAACGCGTTCACTAAAAGCGGAAAACCATTGTGGATCATCTGCCAACCGCCTCATAGGTTGCATCCCATGAGTTTCAATATTGGCTTCATCGACAACATATAAACCGTAGCGATCACACAGGCGGTACCATAGCGGATGGTTGGGATAATGTGAGCAGCGTACGGCATTAAAGTTATGCTGTTTCATCAAAATGATGTCTTGCAGCATGCTTTCTTCATCTATGACCTGGCCCGTTTGTGGGTGATGCTCATGACGATTCACTCCACGAATCAATACCGCTTTGCCATTAATTTTGAGCAGGCCTTGGTGTATAGCCACTTGCCGAAAACCGACATCATAGGCTTCCACTTCTATCAGTTGTTGCTGACTATCCAGTAGCGAGACGACAGCTCTATATAACGTAGGTTGTTCCGCACTCCATAATAAAGGATGTGCTACTCGCAAGCTTAAATGAGAGCGATCGGTGTAATGGCCTCGCTCGTCAATTGGCTGAGTACCCAGGGGCTGTCGCAAACTGGCGACTAACGAATCCGCCAGCCAGAGCTGAACCTGGATTTGATAGGCTCTCGTTACTTGTGAGTTATTAATATCAAGTGGAGGAATATTAACGGCGGCCATTACCTCTAAATGCGCGGAGCTAAACTCTGGTGATAAATGGGTAGAAACGTGAATATCTCGCAAATGAATATCTGGTTTGTGCAACAGGCTGACATCGCGGAAAATCCCACTCATCCGCCACATATCCTGATCTTCCAGATAGCTACCATCACTCCAACGTAATACGAGAACAGCAATACGGTTATTGCCGGCGTTTAGATAAGGCGTGAGATCGAATTCGGCAGGTAGACGGCTGTCTTGGGAATACCCGACCCATCGGCCGTTGCACCAGAGATAGAAAGCGGAATTCACACCATCAAAAATAATGCGGGTTTGCCCCGATGAAAGCCACTTAGGATCAACGGTAAAATTAGATGAATAGCAACCGGTTGGATTATCTTGCGGCACCCGTGGTGGATCAACGGGAATAGGGTATTGCACATTAGTATAAATCGGGATGTCATAACCTTGGCGTTGCCAATTGGAAGGCACCGGCATCGACACAGCTTCTGGCAAATCGTGATCAACCCATTCATCGGGCACGGATTCTGGTTGGGTAAAATAACTGAATGACCACTGCCCATTAAGTAATTTCCGCTGTGGAGACGGTGCATCGTTTTGCGCTGCATCGCTATTTCGCCAACTGTAAAATGGCGGGTGTGCTTCCAGGCGGTTGTACTGTGTTATCTGCGGATTTTCCCAATCCCTGCGCAATAAAATCTGTGATAGGGCTGGTGTAGCTTGCTGTTTAACTTTTTGCTGTGCTGTCATGATCTCAGCCTTATCTTTTTCGAAAGTTAGCGTGTTTGCGCTAGCGCCATTATCCCATCAACACGTTGAAGCAGTAATGCGTTTATAGTTGGCTGGCAGGCGTGTTTGCCGTGGTCATTAACCATAGCAAATTCAAAGGATAAATTTTCAGCGCCAGGCCGCAAATAGAATTAAAACAGGCTATTGAAGGTTTTTTGGCTCTGCTGATTCTAAAATCAGGAGAAGTATTGGGGTGGGTTTACAATATTTTTACTGATTATCCTGCGTAATACCGAGTAGCAAGAGTATAATAAATAGCTTTTTTGGTCTTATTTTAGTCATGCAAACAAGAATCTTCAGTTTGCTTGCTAAAAAGAGTTGCTATTAAAAGCCGGTCATGAGTTAATGCGTCTCGGCCTGTGGTACAGACCTATTTATGCACGACATCTTGAGTAAAGTGGTTCATATTTAAAGCGTTATCGTTGATAGCTCTTCACTGACGAATTTCCTTCATAGTGCCTCCATAAGTAACGACTGATAACCGGCTATAACACGCCCATGGTGGCAAAATTTTTTAATAAAGGAAATACACATGTCTAACATGATGAAAGGTCAAGTAAAGTGGTTCAACGAGTCTAAAGGCTTCGGTTTCATCACTCCAGCTGATGGCAGCAAAGACGTGTTCGTTCACTTCTCTGCAATCCAAGATCAAGGCTTCAAGACCCTGGCTGAAGGCCAGAATGTACAGTTCTCTATCGAGAACGGTGCTAAAGGTCCGTCTGCAGCAAACGTAACTGCAATCTAATTGGCCTTTGGCTGATTATAAAAAAACCCGCCAAGGCGGGTTTTTTACTTTCTGGCGTTAAGTTGTCGAATTAACCCACTCTTCTTTTGCTCCCCATCTGCTCATTTCCCAACAACTTTTTAGTGCGAATTCATTCTTTTCTGACGCTTAAATATATTCATCAAAAGCATAGGCTTGATTGCGCGTAAACCTTATCATTCTCACCTGATTCTGTACTACACTAGCAACATTGATTTAAACGAAGGTAATATCATGAAAGTGAATGATCGGGTGACGGTAAAAACCGATGGTGGCCCTCGGCGCGAAGGGGTTGTGTTAGAGGTGGAACAGTTTAGCGAGGGCGTCATGTATTTGGTTTCGCTGGAGGATTATCCGGCAGGCGTCTGGTTCTTTAATGAAATTGATAGCCATGATGGCACCTTTGTTGAGCCGCTTCACAAGTAGAGTGACTCATACATTTATTTGCTGAACGTTCATTGAGCGACAATAAAAAACCGGAGGAAGGTGTGTGCCTTGTCTCCGGTTTTGCTATCAGCCTTTGCAATTATCATTCAACTGAATAGCTTCTGGTGATCGCTTAGAAAGTTTCCCAGTTTAGTGAATCATCTGTTGGTTTCTTGCTCCCACCGGTTTTATTCTGGCCTGCTGAGGTTGGGGCGGGTGTTTTAAGTGCCGGAGCAGGGTTACGTCCATTTAAATGGAATACCGCAACCGCTTGAGTCAGTATTTCAGCCTGTTGTTCCAAAGAGGCGGCAGCGGCGGATGCTTCTTGCACTAAAGAGGCATTTTGCTGTGTTACGTTATCCATCTCGGATACGGCTTGTGCAACCTGACTGATACCACGGCTTTGCTCATCAGAGGCAGAGGCAATCTCTCCCATAATATCAGTCACATGCGTGACGGCTGTGACAATCTCGTCCATGGCTTTACCGGCATCAGAAACCAGAATCGAGCCATCGCCAATAAGATCAACCGAGACTTCGATCAGTGATTCTATCTCTTTGGCCGCATCAGCACTGCGCTGTGCCAAATTACGAACCTCGCTGGCAACCACGGCAAATCCACGGCCTTGCTCACCGGCGCGGGCAGCTTCTACCGCCGCATTCAATGCCAGAATGTTGGTTTGGAAAGCTATGCTGTTAATGACATTAGTAATTTCAGCAATTTTCATTGAGCTAAGCGATATTTTATCCATCGTGCTGACAACATCATTCACGATGTCACCACCTTGGGCTGCCTTACCGGATGCATTCGCTGCCAATTGGCTGGCGTGATGAGCATTTTCCGCATTTTGTTTAACGGTTGCGGTCAGTTGCTCCATGCTGGCTGCGGTCTGTTCAAGTGAGGCGGCTTGTTGCTCGGTTCGTGCGGAGAGGTCTGTATTACCCAGCGCGATTTCACTGGAACCTTGATAGATAGATTCTGCACTGCTGCGGACGGCTTCAACCGTGGAGGATAATGAATCCTGCATTTGCTGAATATTATGACCTAATACGCCGATTTCATTGCGGCCAAATGGGGCTGGACTTTGTGTCAAATCCCCTTGAGCAATGCGTTGAATTCTTTCTACCAGCCGGTTAATCGGTTTGATAATGACTTTGCTGATCACTAAAAAAGCGATTAATGTCAGCAAAATAGCCAGAATAAAGGCACCACCCATCAGCATGTACCCAAGGCGTGCTTCTTGCTGAGCCGACTGATTAATTTCGTTGGCGCGTTCGGTGCGATATTTAACGGCTTTTAGCAACGGCTCGTTATAGGCATCATCTAACTGATTAAGTTTTTCTGCCTCCAGTGAGATAACTTCTTCGAAATGTCCCTCTTTAGTCGCTTCTAGCATGAGTTTCATGCCATCGTCGCGATACTGTTCATAGGCCTTTTTGAGAGGGGCGTCCAGAGCGGTGTCCGTTTCAGATTTGATTGGGCGGTTATAGTAGAGGTCAAACATTTGCTGCGACTGAGAAATCAGATTTTCAGCATTCTTCAAGCCCTGTTGGTAGCCCGTCGCATCGCCAATACGTGCCGATGACGCGGCCTGAATCAAGATAAGGCGTGCTGTACGCAAATGGTTTGAGCTGTTAGACAGGCCCAGACGGATATCGAGTTCTTGAGTCGCTTCTTCCAGCGATTGATTACTTTGTTTTAAAAAGTAACCAGATGTACCAATTGCCGCAGCAAATAACAGCAGTATTCCCGTCAAGATGGCGATAAACAGAGTGACCAGACGCATATTATTAATAAAAAATACTTTCGTATCTTTATTATGTTCTGGCGTTATTTTTATATCCAATGGCTTATGCGTACTTCCACGTTTCATTGTTAGTTCCGTTTCTATAGTCGCTCGAGGAAAGGTCCTTGCCCTATCTGCCCTTACATGAAGTTACCCTGTGGTTGGCAGCCAATTGGCAACGTCAATGAGTTCGGGTTAAGGCATCGCTACTTAAAGTTAATCCACCCCTATATCTAAAAT
Organism: Yersinia artesiana; assembly: GCF_902726545.1. Taxonomy (GTDB): domain Bacteria; phylum Pseudomonadota; class Gammaproteobacteria; order Enterobacterales; family Enterobacteriaceae; genus Yersinia; species Yersinia artesiana. The sequence goes on from NZ_CACVAD010000011.1 coordinate 8,723, forward strand.
TTTCTCAACAGTCCTTTAAGAATCTATCGGCAACAGCCCTAAAATAGTTAGGACTATAAATGAGATCGCGATCGCAGTTTGAATTAAAGAGTCATTACATTTCTGTAATTACGTCAAGGACTTGACAGGTGTTCCTGACGCAGCACTGTCCTGCGTCAGTTAGGGGAAGTGGCACTATTGAAGCCATTGTGCAGTGGCGCTGCCAAGGGGAGATGCAGCAAGCTCCCAAGACCATTGGGTCGTAGATAAGGATAGTGGCGCGCGCAAACGTAGAGCTGGGCCCCAATAGGTCATTTCGGGTTGCAATTGATAATCTTCGGTTGTTGCACTACTGGTTTTTAAATTGATGTCATCTGGCTGATAAGAAGTATCAATCAATATATTGGCGGTACGGGCTAAAGATAGGCGGGCACTGTAACCGGTATTTTGTGTCAGGCGCTGAATCAAACCCTGTATCGCTGCCGCCGCCATTAAATAACCTGTTGCATGATCTAACGCTTGCACAGGAAGGGGGAACGGGTGCAGTGTGTTTTGCCATTTCATCCCCGCTTCAGCAATACCACAACTCATCTGGACCAGGCTGTCAAAGCCACGTCTGCTACGCCAAGGGCCACTCCAGCCATAGGCATTCAGACAAATATCAACTAATCCGGGGGATAATTGCCGCCGCTGATGTGACCCATAGCCTAATTCATCTAATGCACCTGCTCGGTAGCCGTGAATAATGATATCTGCCTGACGTAATAATGCTTCAAAGATATGACGATCATGATGATTAGTGAGATTCAATCGCGCACAGCGTTTGCCTGGGGTAACTTCTGGCTCAATCGCGGGTTCATTCCAGGAAAAAGGATCGATGCGTAAGACATCGGCCCCTAATCCGGCCAGAAAGCGGGTAGCGATGGGGCCGGCCAGTACACGAGTGAGATCGAGTACCCGAATACCTGCCAATGGCTGTGCCAGTGGGATTCCCCAGGTGGGGGCGGTTACCTGTGGATGATCAAAGGCGGCAAAAATTGACTCTTGCGCAACACTCTTTCCCTGTATATGTTGTTGCCACTGTTGGAGGGAGTACATTTGTGCTGCACATCCACCAGATGTGATCACTGCATGCTCTAACTCACTGACTTTCCACTGACTAACTGCATCTGCTACGGCTGCTTTATGTTCATGCGGCCCTAATATACCCTCAACAACTCTACGATGATGTGGGGCATTAGTGTGCAAACGAATCCAACCATCACTGGCTTGATAATCGCCAGCAATAGCATCCCATGCGGAAGGCAATTGCCAGTTAATCGGTTTCAGTGACCAGCCAAACCACAAGGCAGCCAAACGTTGATCAACTGTCACTTGGGGGTGTAAACCGTGTTTTGCTTCGATTAATGCAGCAACCGCTAATCCGGCAGTGGCAATGGATGCACAAGCCAGTGAGGTGACAGGGAATGCTGACGGTAGTTGCCCTTCGCCGCTGAATAATAATGAGTTATCAGGTAAATCGGCATAACCCAAGCTGTTCCACAATTGGTGGGTCATCGTTGCTGTTGGCGATATTGTCATGGAAAGCCCCAGTGATAACTTCAATGCATGCAGTGTAGCAACAAGGTGGATGCTTTGCCGGAGAAGCCTTATTTTTAGCAAAATGATACGGGATGGTGAGATGTTATTAATTTAGGGCTTATATATGCATTGTTATTTCTATTATTTAATTAATTCTAATTGGTTTAAGTTTTGTTTAGAAATATAGTCTTTACATGATTATCATCGGAAACTATACTCTTGGAAAATTTCGGTGGAGAAACTAATGGATACGCAAAGTAGTAGTCAAATAAGCAAGGCAAGCTAACTCATCTCCCGACCGATTTGTTGCTTGCCGAAACATGGCGGGCAGCACTCTCCTGTATTTCCTGAGCTGTGCAGACCCTATAATTTCCTAACTCAATGATGATATTTTGAGTTTATTAGTTTGGGTTTTTATTATGGTATTTAACAGCCACGCACTTTTCCCTCCAGGCGCTAACACCCGTTATTGCTGATTTGCCTTTAGGTATATATCAGCACAATAGCCTGTGTGCTAAATAGCACATGATTATACCCGTTATACTTCAAGCTGCATATGCGTTGGCTATGTTCAATAACCCGAATCACTTACTACAGTAAGCTCATCGGGATTATCTCACTTGCCGCCTTCCTGCAACTCGAATTATTTAGGGTACATTCTACCAATGATTAATTCATGGAGAGAATCATGGCCTTAACTCCTTTTGTTGTAAATTTATTACTGGCAATGTGTCTGGGTTCATTAATTGGTGCCGAAAGACAATGGCGTCAACGCATGGCCGGTTTGCGAACCAACGCATTGGTTGCAACGGGTGCAGCTGTATTTATGCTCAGTTCTTATGCCACATCGCCAGACAGCCCCGGCCGTATTGCCGCTCAAGTAGTGTCAGGAATTGGTTTTCTTGGGGCAGGTGTCATCATGCGCGAAGGTATGAATATTCGCGGCCTGAACACCGCAGCAACTTTATGGTGTTCCGCCGGCATTGGTGTGCTTTGTGGCCTGGGATTATATTGGAATGCCGTCGCAGCAACCGCGGTTATTCTATGCGCCAATATATTGCTACGCGAGGCTGCGCAACGTATTAATATGCAACCTCAGCAACAAGCCGTTGATTTAGAAGTTCGTTACCGCATTCAAGTGACTTGTGGCGCGGAAGACGAAGTATTGGTTCGTACCCTTATTTTACAGGCCCTCAATGGTGTGGCATTACGGTTGCAATCATTATGCAGTGCCGATATTGCCAAGCCGGGGCAATTGGAAGTTTGTGCTGAAATAATGGCGACCCCTGCGGCACAAAAAGAAATCGAAAGTATTGTTTGCCGCGTCAGTCTGGAACGTAGTGTCAGTGCTATTCATTGGCGTATTGCCTCAGAGTTGCCAGTATAAGTCAGGTAATTAATATATTTTCCAAATTAGCAGTTAATAAATAATTCTGCCCCATGTGGTAGTAAGGAGTTGTTATGGACGAACACCCCGAAGTTAACTTAATTAGCTGCTGTTAATTAAATATAAAATTGGCAGCGCAATAATAGTTCAGCACATTTGTCTCTCAATAATTGAGCGGATAAACCCTGTGCGTTTAGAATTAAAAGAGAAGCGTTATGACCAAATTTCAAAAGACAGGTACAGGCCGTAGCAATAATAAAAAACATTTTACTATTGCATTAGAGGCTAAAAATAGCCTGGATCAAACATTATCCAGGCTGAATGCTAATTTGAACGGGATAACAGAAGAAGACGCCAAAGAACGGCTGGAACTATACGGTCTTAATGAAGTCGCGCATGAGAAAGCGCCGCCGGCATTAATTCAATTATTGGCCGCATTTAATAACCCTTTTATTTTTGTTTTAATGATCCTGGCAGCAATCAGTTTTGTGACAGATTATTGGCTACCTTTACAACGTGGCGAGGAAACCGATCTGGTTGGTGTTGGTATTATTGTCACAATGGTCTTAATCAGTGGGTTATTACGTTTTTGGCAGGAATACCGTACCAACAAAGCGGCAGAAGCACTGAAATCGATGGTGCGCACCACGGCGACGGTTCTGCGCCGCAGCAACCATAGTGCTCAACCGGCAAAACAGGAAATTGCCATTAAGCAGTTGGTGCCGGGCGATATTATTTTATTATCTGCCGGGGATATGATCCCAGCTGATTTGCGACTGATTAAATCCAGAGATTTGTTTATCAGCCAGGCAATTCTGACAGGAGAAGCTATTCCTATTGAGAAATATGATGCCATGGGAGCGATAGCAGCAAAATCGGTCGAGGTGGATGCCAGCAGCGAGAGCGAATTACTGGAGTTGTCGAATATTTGTTTGATGGGGACCAACGTTGCCAGCGGAACAGCAATGGCGGTGGTGGTTGCCACCGGCGGGCATACTTATTTCGGGTCGCTTGCCAAGTCTATTGTGGGCAACCGTGCACAAACCGCGTTTGACCGGGGAGTTAACAGTGTTAGCTGGTTATTGATCCGCTTTATGTTGGTGATGGTGCCGATTGTATTGCTGATTAACGGATTCACAAAAGGCGATTGGAGCGAGGCGGCGTTGTTTGCGTTAGCGGTAGCCGTTGGTTTGACACCTGAAATGTTGCCGATGATTGTCAGCTCTAACCTGGCTAAGGGCGCGATAGCGATGTCGCGGCGCAAAGTGGTGGTTAAGCGGCTGAATGCCATACAAAATTTTGGTGCAATGGATGTGTTATGTACCGATAAAACGGGGACATTGACGCAAGACCGGATCATTCTTGAACACCATTTAGATGCTCGTGGTAGCAATGACAGCAAAATATTACAACTGGCATGGCTGAACAGCTTCCATCAAAGTGGCATGCGCAATCTGATGGATCAGGCGGTTATCAAATTCAGCCGTGGTAAACCAGAAATTGATGCTTTGCGCAGTTTTAATAAAGTGGACGAGTTACCCTTTGATTTCATCCGCCGCCGTTTGTCGATTGTGGTGAAAGATGAACAGCAGCATCAGACATTGATCTGCAAAGGTGCGGTGGAGGAGATGCTGAGCATCTGTACTCACGTGCGCGAAGGGAGTGATATTTATCCACTGGATGAAACTCGCCGCACCTCATTGTTGGCATTGGCTACGCAATATAATGAAGACGGTTTTCGCGTTTTGCTATTGGCTACGCGTGAATTAGGTACTAAAATCAATGAATTACCTTTAAATAGTGATGATGAGCGCGAGTTGGTGGTGCAGGGGTTACTGACGTTCCTTGACCCACCAAAAGAGAGTGCAGAGGCGGCGATTGCTGCATTGCGGGAAAATGGCGTGGCGGTAAAAGTATTAACCGGTGACAACCCGATTATCACAGCCAAAATCTGTCGTGATGTGGGGCTGGATCCTGGCGAGCCGCTGAGTGGCCTTGATATCGAAAACATGGATGATGAAACGCTGGCGCGAGAAGTGGAGTTGCGCACGGTGTTCACCAAGCTGACGCCGCTACAAAAATCACGTGTTTTGAAAATGCTGCAAAGTAACGGGCACACTGTCGGTTTTCTTGGCGATGGTATTAATGATGCTCCGGCATTGCGCGATGCAGATGTGGGGATTTCTGTTGATACTGGCACCGATATCGCCAAAGAGTCCGCCGATATCATTTTGCTGGAAAAGAATTTGATGGTGTTGGAAGAGGGTGTAATTAAAGGACGCGAGACTTTTGGCAATATCATCAAATACTTGAATATGACCGCCAGTTCGAACTTCGGCAATGTTTTCTCTGTATTGGTGGCTAGTGCATTTATTCCATTCTTGCCCATGCTTGCCATTCACTTGCTGCTACAAAATCTGATGTATGACATCTCTCAGCTCTCTCTGCCGTGGGATAAAATGGACAAAGAGTTTTTACGTAAACCGCGCAAGTGGGATGCTAAAAATATTGGTCGTTTTATGCTGTGGATTGGGCCAACTTCGTCCATCTTTGATATCACTACCTTTGCATTGATGTGGTTTGTCTTTGCAGCTAATAGTGTCGAGCATCAAGCTCTGTTCCAATCAGGTTGGTTTATTGAGGGCCTATTGTCACAGACATTGGTCGTTCATATGTTGCGCACACAAAAAATTCCGTTTATTCAAAGCACTGCGGCACTGCCAGTGTTATTAACCACCGGTGTCATTATGGCTATCGGTATTTATATCCCGTTCTCACCATTAGGAACATTGGTTGGGTTGCAACCATTGCCATGGCAATATTTCCCATGGTTAGCCGGTACTTTAATTAGTTACTGTGTTGTTGCGCAACTGATGAAGCAGTTTTATATCCGTCGCTTTGGCAAGTGGTTCTAACAACGCATATTTATCTCCAGAAATCCGGGGCCAATAGGCCCCGGAACGATGATAATTATTCATTACTGACACGAATAACCAGCTTGCCAAAGTTCTTACCTTCCAATAGGCCGATAAAGGCTTGTGGTGCATTTTCCAGGCCATCAACCAAATCTTCGCGGAACTTGATTTTCCCTTGCTCCACCCAAGGAGTCATCTGCTGTAAGAAGTCATCGAAATGCGGGGCATAGTCATCAAAAATGATAAATCCTTGCATCCGAATGCGTTTGCGCAAAATGATGCTTTGCAACAGTGGTAAACGATCCGGGCCGTCCGGCAACTCGGTGTCATTATAGCGGGCAATCAAGCCGCAAACCGGGATGCGAGCGCGGGGGTTCAATAAGGGTAATACCGCGTCGAAAACCGCACCGCCCACATTTTCGTAATAGATATCAATGCCCGCTGAACAGGCTTTTTCTAGTTGTTGCGCAAAATCTGTTGCCTTATGGTCAATGCATGCATCGAACCCCAATTCTTCAACTACATAGCGGCATTTTTCTGCTCCGCCAGCAATACCGATAACTTTGCATCCTTTCAATTTACCTATTTGCCCGACGACGGAACCTACGGCTCCACTGGCCGCCGCCACGACTAATGTTTCACCCGCTTGGGGCTGACCAATATCCAATAAGCCCATGTAAGCCGTAAAGCCCGGCATCCCCAACACACCGAGTGCGCGTGACGGATGGGAGAGTTGTGGCCCTAAATTGCGAATATCAGAGCCATCCGATAATGCATAATCCTGCCAGCCGCTCGGAGCCAGTACCCAATCCCCAACCTGAAAGTCCGGATGTTGTGAGGCTTCAACCCGTGAGACGGCACCACCCACCATCACATCACCCACCTCAACTGGAGCGGCATAAGATGGTGCATCGCTCATTCGGCCTCGCATATAGGGGTCGAGAGATAAATAACGAGTACGTAGTAACACTTGCCCCGCTGCCGGTTGCGGGATGGGTTGAGTGTCTAATATAAAATTTTCTTGGGTCGGTGTACCGCGTGGGCGTGAGGCCAATAGAATACGGCGATTCTTTATTTTATCTTGAGTCATCTGATTCCCTTATTTCGAATCATTCAATACGGGGAGTAAAAAGAGTGAGTGCTGAAAATCATAGTAGAACTCTTCATAAGGAGTTCAGCTAATAGTGCGCAAGTGTGAGAAAAGCGTTGCCATTGCGGGAGGCGAACGCCTTTAAAGATGAGAAGGGGGCTCGTTTTAAAGAGGCACGATCAGCACATCCACCGTACTGGTATTAATCAGACGAGCCGCTGAGCAGGAAAATTTATTGAGCAGCCTCGTGCTGTGGTTGCCACATATCACCAGGTCAATATGTTGCTGCTGACAGAAATAAGCCATGCTCTCGGCGAATTCGCCATGAACAACAGTTCGCTTTTCAATGGGATAATCAGCATGGCTAGCCAGTTCCTCCATAAACAACAGCGCCTCTTCTTGCAATACCGAACGCAAATCTCCCAACATTGGGGCCGCGTAGCTGCTGTACATTTCCGGTTCTGTTGTCAGGGTAATTAATGAGACACGACCATCATAAGGCCGGACGATAGAAACTGCTTTATTCACCAATTGTTGGCTATCCGGTGAAAGTGCGACTGCGACCAGCACATTCCTGTATCCCATCATTAAGCTCCCATAAGCGCGGCTGTAGCATAAAGGTTAGAGGATCATATCTTTAAGAAATGAGATGTTAATCACATTTGACTGTGGCCAGGAAAAAAACCATTTACAGCAGCTAGTTAAGTGAAGGTAATAATATAAAAAGACATGCAGAACTTATATTCCAAACATTATTAATTAATTTATCTTACATTTTACTTACAAAACCCTTGTAAAACTACGGATATCAACCAAAGTTGAAAATGTACGCAAAAAAATATGGAGAGAAAAAAGCGTGAAACATGTGGTTACCTCTACTGCCTTTTTTAATACGTGTTATCGATCCTTTTAACGAAAAACGACAAATAGGTTAATAAACAAACGATGAAAAGCATTTTTTCATGCCGCATAAATATTCGTTAAAACAAAATAGTTTCTAGTAGTTACTTATAGGATTACCGAGTTATAAAGTGTCAAATTAGCCCTTAATGCTAATAATTTGCGGTTATGACAGATTTATATTCTGCTATTTTGCTTTAGGGATGCTTTTGTTCGAATTGATCTAAAAACACTGAGAATTAGGCCTATATCCTTAGTTTTTTAGCTCTTTTCTGACTTATGGTTATTTTTTGAACACTCTAGTGGTCAAAAAACGAACAAAAAAAGAGAGCGGTAGCAGTTTTTTATTTTATTTTTGTGATCTATGTCACATTACATTTAAAATGAATCACTAGTCACATTGTATGTGCTAACGATTCGGGAGTAGAGTTGGGCCTCTCTAGGATTATTCCTAATATTTTGTAAGAAAAGTTTCATGTCGAAGAAGCAAGATCAGAATCAGAGCAGCATAAAATCAAACTGCCAGAAAGACGACATGTCATTTCAGACCGAAGCGGTATTTTTGCAATGTTGCACTAGCAGGTTTCAATTACTTTTAGTTCTATAAGTTTTAATTAACTGTATAACGGGAAGGATCCCAGGTCTTGGGTGAGGAATATTATCATCCAACTTATGTTTTAAAACATAATCAGTCGGGATGCATAAAATGAGTACGTCTGAATTACTCAAACATATTTATGATATTAATTTGTCATATTTGCTTTTAGCTCAACGGTTAATTAACGATGAGAAAGCCTCAGCGATGTTTCGTCTCGGTATTACAGATACCATGGCCGATGCATTATCGCAGTTAACATTACCGCAGATGGTTAAATTAGCGGAGACTAACCAATTGGTCTGTCATTTCCGTTTCAGTGATCACAATACAATTCATCATCTGACGAAAGAATCTCGTGTGGATGATTTGCAGCAAATCCACACAGGAATTTTATTGTCGAGTCATTTACTCCACGAACTATCGTTAAAAGACGGTAGTGCGTCTAAGAAAAGAGCATGACCGATGGTTGAGAAAAGTATTGTTCAGGAAGCCAAAGATATTCATTTGGCAATGGAGTTGATAACTTTAGGTGCGCGCTTGCAGATGTTAGAAAGCGAGACGCAACTCAGTCGGGGGCGTTTAATTAAGCTCTACAAAGAGCTGAGAGGCAGTCCTCCTCCTAAAGGAATGTTGCCGTTTTCGACCGATTGGTTTATGACTTGGGAACAAAATATTCATTCATCGATGTTTTATAACGCCTATAGTTTCTTGCTAAAAAGTGGGCAATGCACCGGTGTTGAGGCCGTTATTAAGGCTTATCGTCTTTATCTCGAACAGTGCCCGGATCAGTCTGGAATACCGCCATTACTGGCGTTAACCCGTGCCTGGACCTTGGTTAGGTTCGTTGACAGTGGTATGTTGCAGCTCTCTGGTTGCAGTTGCTGTGGTGGCACTTTTATCACTCATGCGCATCAACCACGCAACAGCTTTGTTTGCAGTCTTTGCCAGCCACCTTCCCGCGCAGTAAAAAAACGTAAACTTTCTCCGCAATCTGCCGATATAACTTCACAACTGCTGGATGAGCAGGTTAGACGCGCAGTTTGAGTTTCTTTGAGTTGTCAGAATTTTGGGTTGCAGCAGCGGTATGGATACCGTTTCTGTCACCCGCCAATGGCAACTCATGACCCTCAAAGGGTGCTAACGCCTCACCTTCCACCCACACACTTTGCTAAGGATATCGCGTGTTAGTTATTTTGGGTTATATCGTGGTCTTAGGTGCGGTTTTTGGCGGCTACATCATTGTCGGTGGTCACCTGGGCGCATTATATCAACCAGCTGAATTTTTAATTATCGGTGGTGCGGGTATTGGCGCATTTATTGTGGGCAACAATGGCAAAGCGATAAAAGCCACAATGAAAGCCATGCCAAAACTGATGCGTCGTTCTAAATATAATAAAGTCCTCTATATGGACTTAATGGCGCTGTTGTACCGCTTATTAGCAAAATCCCGTCAACAGGGAATGCTGTCATTGGAGCGGGATATTGAAAGCCCCTTGGAAAGTGAAATTTTCTCTAATTATCCGAGAATTTTGGCCGATAAGATATTAGTGGAATTTATTACCGACTATTTGCGGTTAATTGTCAGTGGGAATATGAACGCTTTTGAAATCGAAGCCTTGATGGATGAAGAGATCGAAACTCACGAGCAAGAATGCGAAGTGCCTGCCGGTAGCCTGACGATGGTGGGCGATTCTTTACCTGCATTCGGTATTGTTGCCGCCGTGATGGGGGTTGTGCATGCCTTGGCATCCGCAGACCGGCCCGCCGCAGAGCTTGGGGCGTTAATTGCCCATGCGATGGTAGGGACATTCCTCGGTATTTTGTTGGCATATGGATTTATCTCACCGTTGGCGACGTTGTTACGTCAACAGAGTGCGGAAACCACCAAAATGATGCAGTGCATCAAGGTGACTCTGCTTTCCAGTCTGAACGGATATGCGCCGCAAATTGCCGTGGAATTTGGTCGTAAAACGCTCTACACCACGGAACGTCCTTCGTTCATTGAGCTGGAAGAGCATGTGCGCAGAGTGAAAGCGCCGGCACCGCAAGCGACAGAAGAGGACGCATGAAGCATCAGAACCACCCCGTTATTCTGGTCAAAAAGCGCAAAGCCAAACATGGCCAAGCCCACCATGGCGGGTCATGGAAAATTGCTTATGCTGACTTTATGACAGCAATGATGGCCTTCTTTCTGGTGATGTGGTTGCTGTCAGTTTCCAGCCCGCAAGAGCTGACGCAAATTGCTGAGTATTTCCGCACACCATTGAAAGTTGCTCTGTCCAGCGGTGAAAAAAGCAGCGACAGTACCAGCCCAATTCCTGGCGGTGGTGATGATCCCACCCAACAAGTCGGTGAAGTGCGCAAGCAGGTTGATTCTGAAGAGCGCCGCAAAGAAGAATATCGACTCAATAAATTACGGGAAAAACTGGACCAATTAATTGAATCAGACCCGAGACTGAAAGCTTTGCGGCCACATCTGTTGATTAACATGATGGATGAAGGGCTGAGAATTCAGATTATTGATAGCCAAAACCGGCCAATGTTCAAGATGGGGAGTGCTCAGGTTGAACCGTATATGCGCGATATTTTACGTGCCATTGCCCCTATTTTGAATGATATTCCCAATAAGATCAGCCTGTCTGGCCACACCGATGACTTGCCGTATGCTTCGGGTGAACGGGGTTACAGCAACTGGGAATTGTCAGCAGATCGTGCCAATGCTTCACGGCGTGAGTTACTGGTCGGTGGTTTGGATGAAGGCAAAGTATTACGCGTGGTAGGCATGGCATCGACGATGCGCTTAAAAGAGCAGGCATCAGATGACCCGGTTAACCGCCGTATCAGTATTCTGGTGCTGAATAAGCAGACTCAACATGATATTGAGCACGAGAATTTAGATAACAAAGCGCTGGATATCGAAAAAGCTGAGAGCTTAAAACAGATTGATTCTACCGGGACGACACCTGCGGTGGCATCACCCGCTACTGTTGCGACACCGCCAGTGACCAGCGGTGCGACGATACCGACAGCACAATCTGGTACTCGCGGATCAGCACCTGTACCCGCGGCGGTCTCGACAACATCAGCCTCGACAACATCAGCCTTGATAACATCAGCCTCGTCAGCGACGGCAACTGAGTCGGTGAAAGCGGTGGCACCGCCTGTAACAGCACCACAAACACAACAATCGAGCACGGAGAACATTACTCAAGCTGCCCGCGGACCAACGACATCGTTGCCAGCGGCACCAGCAAGTAATGCACCGGTCTCTCCGACAAGCCGCGACGCACAGTAGAGGTGACACCGTGAGCATGGATATTACCGCGTTTTATCAGACTTTCTTTGATGAAGCAGATGAATTGCTGGCAGATATGGAACAGCACCTGTTATTGCTGGATCCGCTGGCCCCTGATAATGAACAACTCAATGCCATTTTCCGCGCTGCTCACTCAATTAAGGGCGGCGCTGCGACATTTGGATTTACTGTCTTACAAGAAACAACCCATCTGTTGGAAAACCTGTTGGATGGTGCCCGCCGCGACGAGATGCGCTTGAGCACTGATATCATCAACCTGTTTTTGGAAACGAAAGATATTATGCAAGAACAGTTGGACGCCTACAAAACCTCTCAAGAACCTAATGCAGAAAGTTTTGAGTATATCTGCCATGCATTGCGCCAACTGGCACTCGAAGCTTTAGAACAACAACCCCCCCATAATGTGGCGACCACAGATAAAGCGACCACCCCGACCGCTGAAGCCAAGGCCAGCAGCAAGTCTCCTGCCTTAGTTCAGGGGGGAATGCGCATCCGCCTGTCGGGTTTGAAAGAGCAAGAAATCCCTTTGATGCTGGAAGAACTGGGCAATTTGGGTGAAGTCAAAGATCCGCACCAAGGTACAGATAGCCTGGAAGCGACCCTGATTACCTCTGTTAGCGAAGATGATATCAGTGCGGTGCTCTGTTTTGTGCTGGAGCCGGAGCAGATTAGCTTTGTTCAAGCCGAGTCGGCGCAAGAAGCTGAAGTGGCTGTTGTCGCGCCGGTGGTTGAAGTGCCTCAAGTTACCGCTGTTGCTGAAATCAAGAACCCACCTAAGGTTGAGGCCGTCGTTGCCCAGCCAACCAGCGCAGAGCATGTCAAACCTAAAGCGAAAGCCAGTGAATCCACCAGTATTCGCGTGGCAGTTGAGAAAGTCGACCAACTGATTAATTTAGTGGGTGAATTGGTTATCACTCAATCAATGTTGGCTCAGCGTTCCAGCACCTTAGACCCGGTGATTAACGGCGATTTACTCAATAGCATGGGGCAGTTGGAGCGCAACGCGCGCGACTTGCAAGAGTCGGTGATGTCGATTCGAATGATGCCGATGGAATATGTATTCAGCCGCTTCCCGCGCTTGGTGCGTGATTTGGCCAGCAAGTTGAATAAACAGGTTGAACTGACACTGCTTGGCAGTTCGACTGAGCTGGATAAAAGTCTGATTGAACGCATTATCGACCCATTAACCCATCTGGTGCGTAACAGCTTGGACCACGGTATTGAAGATCCAGCAACGCGCATCGCGGCCGGTAAACAACCGGTAGGTAATCTGACACTGTCGGCCGAACATCAAGGTGGCAATATTTGTATTGAAGTCCTCGATGATGGGGCAGGGCTAAACCGGCAGAAAATTCTGGCGAAAGCACAATCGCAGGGTATGGCTGTTAATGAGCATATGAGTGATGAAGATGTCGGCATGCTGATTTTCGCCCCTGGATTCTCTACAGCCGAGCAGGTGACCGATGTTTCTGGTCGCGGTGTTGGCATGGATGTGGTTAAGCGAAATATTCAGGAAATGGGCGGCCATGTACAAGTCAGTTTCCAGGCCGGTAAAGGTACCTCAATTCGGATCTTGCTACCATTGACGCTGGCTATTCTTGATGGCATGTCCGTTAAAGTCAGTAATGAAGTGTTCATTTTACCATTGAACGCCGTAATGGAATCTCTGCAACCATTGGCTGAGGATCTCCATCCACTGGCTGGCGGTGAACGCGTATTGCAAGTGCGTGGTGAGTATCTGCCTCTGGTGGAGCTGTTCCGGGTATTTGATGTTGAAAATGCGAAAACTGAAGCCACCCAAGGCATTGTTGTGATTCTACAAAGTGCTGGTCGTCGTTATGCCCTGCTGGTAGATCAATTGATTGGTCAGCATCAGGTGGTGGTGAAAAACCTGGAAAGCAATTATCGCAAGGTTCCAGGTATTTCTGCCGCCACCATTTTGGGTGATGGCAGTGTGGCATTAATTGTGGATGTGTCGGCGTTGCAGGCCTTAAACCGGGAAAAGCGTGTTACGGCTGATGATGTCGTCGTCGCGTAATATGCCCGTCATACTTCAAGCTGCATGCGTGTTGGCTACGTTCAATCACCCGAATCACTTACAACATCGTAAGTTCATCGGGATTTATTCACTTGCCGCCTTCCTGCAACTCGAATTATTTAGGGCATAGAGCTTTGAAAAATAAACATAAATTCAACCTATTGATTGAAGGGTAAAAACATGGCAGGACTAGCAACCGTCACGAAGCTGGCTGGCGAAACGGTAGGACAAGAATTCCTGATTTTTACGCTGGGTGCTGAAGAGTACGGCATTGATATTCTGAAAGTTCAAGAGATCCGGGGTTATGATCAAGTGACCCGTATCGCTAACACCCCGGCTTTCATTAAAGGTGTTACTAACTTACGCGGCGTTATTGTTCCTATTATCGATTTACGGGTTAAATTTGCCCAACAGGGCGTCAGCTATAACGAAAATACAGTGGTCATCGTACTGAATTTTGGTCAGCGCGTTGTCGGTATTGTCGTGGATGGTGTGTCTGATGTGCTGTCATTGACTGCTGAGCAAATCCGCCCAGCCCCTGAGTTTGCTGTGACTTTGGCGACCGAATACCTGACAGGTTTAGGTTCACTGGGTGAGCGGATGCTGATTTTGGTTGATATTGAGAAGTTGCTGAGCAGTGAAGAGATGTCATTGCTTGATTCAGTGGTGAAAGGTTAATTAAGCCTAATCTATCATTACCTTTTCCAACGCGCAGGAGGGCAAGTTAGCCCTTCTGCTTCAAATTTGGTCTAAAGCCAAAGATCAAATTGTTAATACTCAGTATCTCCCCGGTAAAATAATCTTTCTCCCCGGTAAAGTTCCCCCCTGTGGTGCCGATAACACAGTTAATTAAACGTCTTATGTTTTGGCGTACCCGTATTTTGACGTAATCGTAATAATGAAGGGATAACATGTTTAAGCGTATGAAAGTGGTCACCAGCTTGCTGTTGGTGTTAGTGCTATTTGGTGCCTTACAGCTGGTTTCCGGCGGGCTTTTCTTTAACTCACTGAAAAATGACAAAGAAAACTTCGCGGTTTTACAAGTTATCCGTCAACAACAGTCGGTATTGAATGAAAGCTGGGTCAATCTACTGCAAACACGCAATACGTTAAACCGCGCGGGCATTCGCTACATGATGGATGTGAATCACACTGGCAGCGGCCCGACTGTAAATGATCTTTTGGCGTCAGCCAAAGGAACATTAGGTGTGGCGGCAGAACGTTTTAAAAGCTACGAGCAAATTCCGCTGGATAGCCAGCAAGACCCGGAATCGGCTAAAAAATTAAAACAGACTTATGAGCAATATTTTGGCGCGTTAACTGAGCTTATCCAATTGATGGAAGCGGGTAAGATCAATGAATTCTTTGACCAGCCAACCTCCAGTTTCCAAAATGCTTTTGAGCATGACTACAACACTTACCTGACACAAAACGACCGTCTGTATTCCGGTGCCGTGGAAGACAGTAACCGCTCCTTTACTTATGCGATGAGCGTGATTGTCTTTGTATTGATTGCCGTATTCGTCGCCATTGTGGTGGTGTGGCTGGGTATGCAACACATCTTGATTAACCCACTCAAACACTTGATTGAGCATATCAAACATATTGCTAACGGTGATTTGACTCAGAATATTGAAGTGCACAGTCGCAACGAAATGGGCACCCTGGCAGCTAGCCTGAAGCACATGCAATCTGAATTGGTGACTACCGTCAGTGATGTCCGTTTAGGCGCTGATGCTATTTATAGTGGTGCATCAGAAATTGCTGCGGGCAACAATGATTTGTCAGCACGTACCGAGCAACAAGCCGCCTCTTTGGAAGAAACCGCTGCCAGCATGGAGCAGTTAACCGCTACGGTGAAACAGAATGCTGAAAATGCCCGTCAGGCTAGCCAACTGGCATTAAGTGCATCTGAAACCGCGCAAAAAGGTGGAAAAGTCGTCGCGAACGTGGTGCAAACCATGCATGACATTGCCGGTAGCTCGCAGAAAATTGCCGATATCACCAGCGTCATTGATGGCATCGCTTTCCAAACCAATATTCTGGCATTGAATGCTGCGGTTGAAGCCGCTCGTGCCGGCGAGCAGGGCCGTGGTTTTGCCGTTGTCGCCGGTGAAGTGCGCAATCTGGCCCAGCGCAGTGCGCAAGCAGCCAAAGAAATCAAAGGCTTGATCGAAGATTCAGTCAACCGTGTCGATATGGGTTCTGTACTGGTTGAAAGTGCCGGCGAAACCATGGGCGATATCGTGAATGCGGTGACCCGCGTAACGGACATCATGGGCGAAATCGCTTCCGCCTCTGATGAACAAAGCCGTGGTATCGATCAGGTCGGTCAGGCGGTGACTGAAATGGATCGTGTGACCCAACAAAACGCCTCTTTGGTGGAAGAGTCTGCCTCTGCCGCCGCAGCACTGGAAGAGCAAGCCAGTATGCTAACCCAATCCATGTCCGTATTTGTTCTGCGTATGGATAGCAGTAGTAGCAAAAAAGATGTGAGAAAAACCAAGCAGCCGACACAGGATAAGAGCGGTACTGCTAAAAAAGCACTGGGAAGTGACCTGCAAGAAAATTGGGAAACTTTCTAGTCCCCTACAACCCTTCATACTTGAAATTGCAGGGGTGTTAGCTGCGCTCACGAACCCGAATCACTTACCGGAGTAAGCTCATCGGGATTCGTTTGCTGGCAGCCTACCTGCAACTCCAATTATCTTGGGTAGATAAAAATAGAAGCCGGCCAACGAGCCGGCTGAGAAGAGGTTACGATGTTTGGCCGAATCCGGATTTCTACCAGCTTTTTCCTGTTATTGATGTTGATTTGCTCGATACAGTTGATTTCAAGTGGTCTGTCATTTACTGCATTTCGTTCAGACTATCAAAATTTAAACCGAGTGGATCTCAGCAGCCAGCAACGGGATGCATTAAGCCTCAGTTGGGTATCCTTACTTCAGGCGCGTAATACCTTAAACCGGGCGGCGACTCGCTCGGCTCTCAAAGTCCCTCAGGAGCAAGTCAACGCGCTAATGGGCAATGCGCGGAGTTCACTACAGAAAGCCGATCTCTATTTTAATCAGTTTCTGGCGGTACCTCGTCTGGATGAGAGTGATACCGGTGGTGAGTTGTTAGATGCAACCAAGAACAGTTATCAGAACTTACGCAGTTCACTCCGGGAGTTAATCGATTTCCTGGAAGCCGGTAATTTGCAGAGTTTTATGGATCAACCCACCCAGAAAACTCAAGACCTGTTTGAAGCTGATTTCTTGCAATATTTACAGTATGCCAATGAAGTGATTGCAGAAGCCGGCACTCAGAACCAACAGGCTTACCACCTCGCCATGTGGATCTTTGCCGGTGCAATTCTGATGGTAATTGCTATGGCGATTTCTTCACTGATCTGGCTGCGCACTATGTTTGTCTCGCCATTAAAAACCATGCGCGCCCATTTTGACCGCATTGCCCAAGGTGATTTATCCGCCCAGATTTCGGTGACGGGCAGTAATGAAATCAGTCAGATGTTTGCCAGTTTGCGCACCATGCAACAGTCGCTCATCACCACCGTTAGCCATGTGCGCGATGGGACAGAATCGATGTTAACCGGTATTCAGGAAATCTCTGCCGGTAACAATGATTTGTCGGCAAGAACCGAGCAGCAGGCGGCTTCATTAGAGCAAACAGCGGCTAGCATGGAACAACTGACGGCGACGGTGAAACAGAATGCCGATAATGCCCGTCAGGCGACACAACTGGCGCGAGATGCGTCGGGTACCGCAGCTAAAGGCGGTGAGTTAACCGGAAGTGTCGTGACAACCATGCATGATATCGCCACCAGTTCGCAGAAGATCGGTGCTATTACCAGCGTTATCGATGGCATCGCCTTCCAAACCAATATCCTGGCTCTGAATGCCGCTGTTGAAGCAGCTCGCGCCGGAGAGCAAGGGCGCGGTTTTGCCGTGGTGGCGGGCGAGGTGCGCAATTTAGCCCAGCGCAGTGCGCAGGCAGCAAAAGAAATCAAAGGGTTAATCGATGAATCGGTTAGCCGTGTTCGCCAGGGCTCCACCCTGGTGGAAAATGCGGGTACCACCATGGAAGAGATTGTTCGCTCAGTGACTCGGGTTACCGACATTATGGGTGAAATCGCTTCCGCTTCGGATGAGCAAAGCCGGGGTATTGAGCAGGTTTCACTCGCGGTAACACAGATGGATCAGGTCACTCAGCAAAACGCCGCATTAGTGGAAGAGGCAGCGGCTGCGGCTAATGCACTGGAGGAGCAAGCAGGTATGCTCTCCGATGCAGTGTCTGTTTTTCGTTTGGAGCAGGATAGCGACAGCGGGGAGGGGCAGGCAGCAGTTCGCAGTAGTCAGCAATTTGTTGTGAAAACAGCGGCTGTTAAGGAAACCCCAGATTGTCAAACGGTGTAACGAAGACTGTATTGTGGGGTGAAACCGGATGAAACCATCACCCCAAGAGTTTGGGTCTCCCCTGACCCAGATGATTCAGCGGCTGCCGCTGTCGGATGTTCACTTCCGACGCATTTGCCAACTTATTTACCAACGAGCTGGGATTGTGCTGGCCGATCACAAACGGGAAATGGTCTATAACCGCCTGGTGAGGCGGTTGAGGTTGCTGGGGATTAACGATTTTGGTCAATACCTGGCTTTACTGGAGACCGATCCTAACAGTGCAGAGTGGCAGGCGTTTGTTAATGCTTTGACCACTAACCTGACGGCATTTTTCCGTGAGGCGCACCACTTCCCAATTCTGGCAGAGCATGCTCGTCAGCGGCCGGGGAGTTATTCGGTTTGGAGTACGGCGGCATCGACCGGAGAAGAGCCTTATTCCATCGCCATGACATTGTGTGATGTGTTGGGAAATCGGTCGGGATCTTGCCAGATATTGGCCAGTGATATTGATACGCAAGTCCTGGAGAAAGCCACCAGTGGCGTGTATCGACAAGATGAATTGCGCTCATTGTCTGCGCAACAAATGCAACGCTATTTTTTGCGTGGCACCGGCCCCCACCAGGGCATGGTCAGAGTGCGACCGGAACTGGCCAATATGATTCATTTTCAGCAACTGAATCTGTTAGCACCCGAATGGGCATTACCGGGGCAGTTTGACGCTATTTTTTGTCGTAATGTGATGATTTATTTTGATAAAGAAACGCAGGAGCGCATCTTGCGTCGCTTTGTTCCTTTGCTAAAACCCGGCGGCTTGATGTTTGCAGGCCACTCGGAGAATTTCAGTCAAATTAGTCGGGAATTCTATTTGCGCGGGCAGACCGTTTATGGACTGACCAAGGAGAGGTGATGAGTAAAATCAGAGTATTGTGCGTTGATGATTCCGCGTTAATGCGCCAGTTAATGACAGAGATTATTAACAGTCACCCAGATATGGAAATGGTTGCAGCAGCACCAGATCCATTAGTTGCCCGTGATTTGATTAAAAAATTCAATCCGCAGGTATTAACACTTGATGTTGAAATGCCACGGATGGATGGTTTGGATTTTCTTGAAAAATTGATGCGGTTACGGCCGATGCCGGTGGTGATGGTTTCATCACTAACCGGGAAAAACTCAGAGATAACCATGCGCGCGCTGGAGTTGGGGGCTATCGATTTTGTCACCAAACCGCAGTTGGGTATCCGAGAAGGGATGCTGGCTTACAGCGAGTTGATTGCGGAGAAAATCCGCACGGCCGCGAAAGCTCGCTTACCACAGCGCGGTCCGGAACATGCCCCGGTGATGCTGAGCCATACGCCGCTGCTCAGTAGTGAGAAACTCATTGCGATCGGCGCATCGACGGGGGGGACTGAAGCCATCCGTACCGTGTTACAACCTTTGCCACCGACCAGTCCGGCATTGTTGATAACACAGCATATGCCACCGGGTTTTACCCGCTCATTTGCGGAGCGGCTCAATAAATTGTGCCAAATTACCGTGAAGGAAGCAGAAGACGGTGAGCGGGTATTGCCCGGACACGCCTATATTGCACCCGGTGATCGGCACATGGAATTGGCGCGCAGTGGGGCAAACTATCAGGTGCGTATTCATGACGGGCCTGCGGTTAATCGCCATCGTCCCTCGGTTGATGTGCTTTTCCGTTCAGTGGCGCAGTATGCCGGGCGCAATGCGGTCGGTGTCATTCTGACGGGAATGGGTAATGACGGTGCTGCCGGTTTACTGGAGATGCATCGGGCAGGGGCTTACACCATTGCCCAAAACGAAGCCAGTTGTGTGGTCTTCGGGATGCCGCGCGAAGCTATTGGGATGGGCGGCGTTAATGAAATCCTGGATTTGAACCAGGTAAGTCAGCGCATGTTGGCACAGATAAGCAGCGGTCAAGCCCTGCGAATCTAGTAGAAATTTTCCGGTGGAAATCGGGCGTTGGTATTTAATCGCTCAGCGGTGAGCAACAAACCTTAGGAGTTGGTATGGCGGATAAGAATCTCAGATTTTTGGTGGTAGACGATTTTTCGACCATGCGTCGTATTGTCAGAAACCTGCTGAAAGAGCTGGGTTTTAACAATGTGGAAGAAGCCGAAGATGGCGTAGACGCATTGAATAAATTACGTACGGGTGGTTTTGATTTTGTGGTTTCTGACTGGAACATGCCAAATATGGATGGCCTGGACCTGTTGAAAACTATCCGTGCTGATGGTGCTCTTGGTACTCTGCCAGTTCTGATGGTAACGGCTGAAGCTAAAAAAGAGAATATCATCGCAGCAGCGCAAGCCGGTGCCAGTGGTTATGTAGTGAAGCCTTTCACTGCCGCTACCTTGGAAGAGAAGCTCAATAAGATTTTTGAAAAGTTGGGTATGTAAGGAGGCGAGATGAGTAACCATCAAATGCCCGCAACAGATGCGGCATCAGCCAGTGATATAATCAGTCGTATTGGTCAACTGACGCGGATGTTACGCGACAGTTTGCGTGAGTTGGGTCTTGATCAGGCAATTGCTCAGGCGGCAGAAGCCATTCCTGATGCCCGCGACCGGCTGGACTATGTGGTTCATATGACCGCGCAGGCGGCGGAAAGAGCCTTGAACTGTGTTGAAGCAGCACAGCCGCGTCAGAATGAGCTTGAGTCATCAGCAAAAGCGCTAAAAGTTCGTTGGGATGAATGGTTTGAGAACCCAATCGAACTGTCAGATGCCCGTTCTCTGGTCACTGATACCCGTGAATATCTGGATGTAGTGCCACAACATACCTCATTCACCAATGCGCAATTATTGGAAATCATGATGGCACAGGATTTCCAAGATCTGACCGGTCAGGTCATCAAGCGTATGATGGATGTGGTGCAAGAGATTGAGAAACAGTTATTAATGGTATTGATGGAGAACATTCCTGATATGCCGTCAAAACCGCAGAAACCGACTGACAGTTTACTCAATGGGCCGCAATTGGATAAAAATGGCGCTGGCGTCATTGCGAGCCAGGATCAGGTTGATGATCTGTTAGATAGCCTGGGCTTCTAAGCGGCAGAAAATGTTTCGGGTGCAGATGAGGCCGTTTCCTCATCTGCATGACCGCTGGTTAAGCGGTATTTCTCTGCGCCTCCTTTATTTATGGCCCTCCACCATTTCCTGATACAATTTTTGGGCTAACGACACGGCTTTGCCCGCATTGACTCGCCCGTGTCCATACCATTCACTGTGACCATTTTCATCATAGTCTCCATTCTTTTCATCTATTTTGTCACAGCTGTCACGAATGATATCTTTGACCTCCTGATAGTTCAGAGAGGGGTTGACTGAAATAATCAATGCAGCAACACCGGCAGCACCGGGACAGGCGCTGGACGTCCCACCAAAATTATTAATGTAATTACCAAAAATATCCCCTATAGCAGTGCTGCTCCCCGGATTATCACCATATTCACGACGCAGGTCGGTGGTCCAGATACCCGGTGTTAGAGGAGCAGGGTGGTTAAACAGGGGGTCTGCGGAGTCATCACTAGGGAAAGCACACCAAAGTGATTTACCATAATTGCTGTAAACGGAGCGGATACTTCGGTCATTACAAGCAGCAACAGCAATAACCGGTTCGTAGCTGGCGTAACCATCCTTTTCGACAGATTCATTGCTGTTACCGGCGGCAAAAAAGATCACGCACCCCTTACCTTTGCGTCCTTTCTTTACCGCATAATCAATGGCCATGCGGGTCAGTGCTGGCAGTGCGGCCACAGCGTCATGTTGAGAATCATCTGAGTTAGCCGACAGACTCCCTTTTGGCCCCCAACTGCAAGAGATAACATCGGCTCCATTATCTGTCGCCCACACGAAGGCGAGAGCTTCGTCTAATGAACCTAAACCCCCCGCCTGACGTATTGGCATAAGATTAGCTTCAGGTGCTACACCAGAGGCACCATAGCGACCATCGGCACAAGCCACCCCTGCACAGGGGGTACCGTGAGTATCATATTTTCCCGGTGTGGGATCATCATCGGTGTTTACGCCAGACAGGTTACAAGGATGAACGATTTTTCCTTCACGACTAAACTCCGGGTGACCCATATCGAAACCGTCATCAATGACGGCGATAGTCGTGCCTTTTCCTAAGGTAATTTTATGCGCGTTTTCGACGTTGGCGCTGGCGTCCACCTCAACTTCATGGCGCACTATGGTTTTCTTTAAATGCCACTGATTAGGATGAATGGTCTTGTGTTCTTTGTGATAAATTAATTCAGGATAGCAATGCTTAATATCTTTTCGATTTAGAATATTTTCCGCAATAGCAAAAGTATTTTCACCGGTATATTTTTGTGTTGAGGTAAAGTAAGCATTGTTAAGAAATGCTATTTTATTCTTAATAGTGAGATTGCATTCACATATTATTTTTTCACATTCAGATTCGGATAAATTATCATTGAATTGAACAAATATATTCTCAGTATAAATAATCGGTTCTTTATTTTTTTCTGTTTTAAATCCATAGCCGGCAAACCTGACTGCTTTATTACCCGCGATGATTTTCTTGAGATCACTTACTCTATCTGCTGGGGCATCTATGCTGATGACATAGGTATTGGCACTGATAACCTTAAATATAACCTTATATTTTATATCACTATCATTGATAGCATTGAGCATCATTTTGGAAAAATCTGTATCAGGATGCATTCTTATGACAAGGATGTGAGCAGATTTTATTATTGAGATGTTTTTTCGTTTATTGTTCAAAGTATCATAAGTAACGTCAAATCGTTTCATTTTAATTTCCCTTTAATATGATGGTTGTCATTTTACTCTTATTTGGATAAATACTATTCAGAGGTGCAGGAACAACAGCAGTCAAAACTGTTTATATAGCACTCAATCTGTCTATTTCCTCAACAGGTGCGTTTTAAACGCTCAATTAATTTAATAACAGATGCAGAGTCATTTTTTCATCTCATCACGACCTTGGCTATGTGGGCATTTGACGTGCAAGGTCTGTTCTACTCATCAATCCATTCCAGCTCAATCCATGCCAATGGAGTGCACTCATCCGAGAAATAACCCCCTAATTGCAGCGTTGTTCCAGCCATAGGCTAACTAAATGTTTGTCATGCTACGCATATTAATTTTCTCTTGGATGGGAACGCTTACGCTGAACAGGAACATTTACGTTAACGGAAGCCATTGCTGTGGCTGAAGATAGCGATGCGGACAAAAGCGAGGAACCCACAGCCCATAAGCTGGAGAAGGCTCGCGAAAAAGGCCAGATCCCGCGTTCACGCGAACTGACCTCGATGCTGATGCTCGGGGCTGGTTTGGCTATTCTCTGGGTTTCAGGGGAATCGATGGCGCGACAACTGGCCGCCATGATTTCCCAAGGGTTACATTTTGATCACGCTCTTATCAGTGATGATAAGCAAATGCTGCGTCAAATTGGCATGTTGCTTAGACAAACGCTGATAGCGCTGATACCTATTTTTGCCGGATTGGTCATCGTAGCAATGGCGGTACCGATGTTACTGGGCGGCGTACTGTTTAGCGGCGAATCGATCAAATTTGACCTCAAGCGAATGAGTCCGATTGCCGGTTTAAAGCGGATGTTTTCCTCACAGGCGCTGGCGGAGCTGCTGAAAGCCATCTTGAAAGCGACACTGGTGGGTTGGGTTACCGGCATATTTCTCTGGCATAACTGGCCCGATATGATGCGGTTAATGGCCGCACCGCCGGTAGCCGCCTTAGGTGACGCGCTCCACCTGATTATTTTCTGTGGGCTTGTGGTGGTTCTGGGCCTGACCCCTATGGTCGGGTTCGATGTGTTTTTCCAAATAACCAGCCATATTAAAAAGTTACGTATGACCAAACAGGAAATACGTGATGAGTTCAAGGATCAAGAAGGTGATCCTCATGTGAAAGGGCGTATCCGCCAGCAGCAACGGGCTATGGCCCGCCGACGAATGATGGCTGATGTGCACAAAGCGGATGTGATAGTGACTAACCCGACTCACTATGCTGTCGCGTTGCAATACAACGAAGCCAAAATGAGTGCGCCAAAAGTATTGGCGAAAGGGGCGGGAGCCGTGGCACTGCGCATTCGTGAATTGGGCGCTGAACATCGCATTCCTTTATTAGAAGCTCCGCCGTTGGCCAGGGCATTATTCCGGCACAGCGAAGTGGGGCAACATATTCCTGCCACCCTTTATGCGGCGGTAGCGGAAGTCCTTGCCTGGGTGTATCAGCTGAAACGTTGGAAGCGGGAAGGTGGGCTAATCCCGAAAAAACCTGAACATCTGCCGGTACCGGAAGGGCTGGATTTTGCAACAGAAGAGAGTGAGACTGACTAATGGCTAATTTGGCCGCCCTGCTTCGTTTACCGGGCAATTTCAAAGATACGCAGTGGCAAATTCTGGCTGGCCCTATCTTAATCCTCATGATCTTGTCGATGATGGTGCTGCCACTGCCGCCTTTCGTCCTTGATTTGCTGTTTACCTTCAACATCGCGCTGTCCATCATGGTATTGCTGGTTGCGATGTTTACTCAGCGCACTTTGGATTTTGCGGCATTCCCGACCATTCTGTTGTTCTCCACTTTATTGCGTTTATCCCTAAACGTGGCTTCTACCCGTATCATTTTGATGGATGGACACACCGGTGCCGCAGCTGCGGGCCGAGTGGTTGAAGCATTTGGTCATTTCCTGGTGGGCGGTAACTTCGCCATCGGTATCGTGGTCTTTGTTATTTTGGTTATCATCAACTTTATGGTCATCACCAAAGGGGCAGGGCGTATTGCCGAAGTTGGCGCACGTTTTGTTCTTGATGGTATGCCCGGTAAACAGATGGCTATCGACGCCGACTTAAACGCCGGTTTGATTGGTGAAGACGAAGCGAAAAAGCGCCGCTCAGATGTGACACAAGAAGCGGACTTCTACGGTTCAATGGACGGGGCCAGTAAGTTTGTTCGGGGTGATGCGGTCGCCGGGTTACTGATCATGGTCATTAACGTGGTCGGCGGCCTGTTAGTGGGGGTGCTTCAGCACAACATGGCCGTGGGTCATGCTGCCGAAACCTATACGCTGTTGACCATTGGTGATGGTTTGGTTGCGCAAATCCCGGCATTGGTTATCTCCACCGCCGCGGGTGTTATTGTTACCCGAGTGAGCACGGATCAGGATGTAGGCCAGCAAATGGTCACCCAGTTGTTCAACAACCCACGGGTGATGGTGTTGAGTGCTGCCGTGCTGGGTTTACTGGGTATGGTGCCCGGTATGCCTAACTTTGTGTTTCTATTATTTACGGCAGCATTGCTGGCATTAGCCTGGCGTTTGCGCGGTAAGCAATCACAGCAGCCTGCGGCGGCTGAAACGCCGGTTGTACAGGATCAGCAGCAAGCGTCTGAAGCCACCTGGTCAGATGTGCAACTGGAAGATCCTCTGGGGATGGAAGTCGGTTACCGCCTAATCCCGATGGTCGATTTCCAGCAAAATGGTGAGTTGCTCGGGCGTATTCGCAGTATCCGCAAAAAGTTTGCTCAGGAAATGGGCTATCTGCCGCCGGTAGTTCATATCAGGGATAATCTGGAACTCCCGCCTGCGAGTTATCGGATTTTGATGAAAGGGGTCGAGATTGGCAGCGGCGAAGCCCATCCAGGCCGCTGGCTGGCGATCAATCCAGGTAACGCGGTGGGGACATTGCCCGGCGAAGCCACACAGGATCCAGCCTTTGGTTTGGCTGCGGTATGGATTGAAAGTGCATTACGTGAACAAGCACAAATTCAAGGGTTTACCGTGGTTGAGGCCAGTACGGTCGTCGCCACGCATTTAAATCATCTGATCAGTCAATATGCGAGTGAATTGTTCGGCCGTCAGGAAACCCAACAACTGTTGGATAGGGTTTCACAAGAAATGCCGAAGCTGACCGAGGACTTCATTCCCGGTGTAGTGACCTTAACCACGCTGCATAAGGTGCTGCAAAACCTGTTAATGGAGCGAGTCTCCATTCGTGATATGCGCACCATTATTGAAACACTTGCTGAACATGCACCCAATCAAACCGACCCATATGAGTTAACCGCAGTGGTACGTGTTGCGCTGGGTCGCTCAATTGCCCAACAGTGGTTCCCCGGTACTGGCGAAATTCAAGTTATTGGGCTGGATGCGGCCTTGGAGCGCTTGTTATTACAGGCACTGCAAGGTGGCAGCGGCCTGGAACCGGGGCTGGCTGACCGCCTGTTGGAACAATCCAAACAAGCACTGCAACGCCAAGAGATGCTGGGCGCTCCGCCGGTGTTGTTGGTTAACCACGCACTGCGGGCATTATTAGCCCGCTTCTTGCGCCGCAGCCTGCCGCAGATGGTGGTGCTGTCTAATCTGGAGATTGGCGACAATCGCCAAATCCGTATGACCTCAACCATAGGAGCTGCCTGATGCTGACTTGTCTTTCCCGCAGAGTTTTGGTGGGTTTATTTTCAATCGGAATATTGCCATTAAATGCCATGGCTTCAGGCTCTTGGGTGGCAGACGATATTGGCATTACGCAAAGTGTGCGCGGTGTGGCAATCTCAGCCAAGCCGCTGCAATCACCGGTTGCACTGGCGCAAGAGAACGCGCGAATTGTCTCGGTAAGTTGGCGCTACCAATTAATGTCGGCAGCACCAGATGGTTTACAAGTTAAATTATGTACGCCAACCCGCTGTATGCCCCTTGAGGGGGGGAGCGGCCTGAGTCGCGGATTGGCCGGAGAGGCGGCTGCGACTCAACTGACGTTTATCTACTTTATCGCAGGAAAAGGGCGGGTCAATCCGCCACTGCAAGTGATTAATAACCAGGTCATCGTCAATTATCGCTGAATCCAAAATGGATAAGTGAAGGCGCAACACACTGGAAGCAACATCATGCTGCTTCGCTCTTTTGCCTGCGCCGTTGAATGTACTGACATCGCCATCACACCGCAAAAAATCAAACTCAAAAGTACGCTCTGTTTTTTCATATAGCCTCCTTTAAACTAAGCCGACGATTGCTTAGTCGCATCAGATTAATGCATTGTGAAAAATGTAGAGAATCTATTTTATGAATCGAAGATAAGCTATTTTGATAATAAAACTCAGGGTCTATATATTTAGCATAAATATACTTCAATGATTAAATTAATTATTGAATATTATCATGCCATCTTATAATTATCTTTCAATAATTCCATTGGTATTTTTTTAATATTTTAATTTGCATTGTGTAAATTCTGCTACTCTATTATTGCTGCTTGTGAAATCGGCTGTGGATTCTTTTTTATTACTGTTTATTATCGTAACTCTTTAAGTAAATATTGCTGCGTTAGCTCATGCCAAAGGAGTGCATTAATGTATTCATTTTTTAATACGCTAACTGTGACTAAAATTATTGCCAGGTTAATATTATCGGCTGGTTTAATATTGGGCACATTTACCTCTGGGGGCTCACAGCAACATTATTTTAATTCAGACGAGTTAGATAATCCTGCTGACCACAATGAAACCATCAATAAGATGATCAATGCCGGAACCAGTCTGGCGGCGTCGGGTAATGCATCTAATATTACCAGATCAATGGTAAATGACGCGGCAAATCAGGAAATAAAGCATTGGTTAAATAGGTTCGGGACGACGCAAGTCAATGTTAATTTTGACAAAAAATTCTCCCTCAAAGAAAGTTCTCTCGACTGGCTGTTGCCTTGGTATGACTCTGCTTCATATATCTTTTTTAGTCAGTTGGGTATAAGAAATAAAGACAGCCGCAATACCCTTAATATCGGTGCTGGGGTGCGTACTTTCCAACAAAATTGGATGTATGGTTTTAACACTTTCTATGACAATGATATGACCGGGCACAATCATCGTCTTGGCGTGGGTGCAGAAGCCTGGACTGATTATTTACAGTTATCGGCTAATGGTTATTTTCGTCTCAATGGGTGGCATCAATCTCGTGATTTCGTTGACTATAATGAGCGCCCGGCAAGCGGAGGTGATATTCACGCCAAAGCGTATCTACCTACACTTCCTCAGTTGGGTGGGAAGTTAAAATATGAGCAATACCGTGGTGAGCGGGTGGCTTTATTTGGCAAAGATAACCTGCAAAATAACCCTTATGCGGTGACCGCAGGGCTTATTTATACGCCGATCCCTTTCATTACCCTCGGCGTTGATCAACGAATGGGAAAAAGTCGGAAACATGAAACACAATGGAACTTACAAATGGATTATCGACTGGGAGAAAGTTTCCGTTCGCAGTTTAGCCCCGCAGTGGTGGCCGGAACCCGGTTACTGGCCGAGAGCCGTTATAATCTGGTTGAACGCAATCCGAATATTGTTCTGGAATACCAAAAACAGAATACGTTCAAATTAGCCTTCTCCCCCGCGGTGCTTTCCGGTTTGCCGGGGCAGGTCTTTTCCGTTGGTGCACAAATACAGTCTAAATCTGCCCTGCAACGCATTCTCTGGGATGATGCGCAATGGGTTGCGGCCGGCGGTAAATTAATACCCGTCAGTGCCACACAGTACAATGTGGTATTGCCACCTTATAGACGTATCGCGGCAGCGAGCCGGACTGTCGGGACAACCGACGTGAATGAACCGGCGGTCAACACCTATACCCTCAGCGCCACGGCCATCGATAACCGCGGCAATAGCTCTAATCCCTCAACATTGACCGTTATTGTGCAGCAACCTCAGTTTAATATCACCTCGAAGGTGACTAATGATGGTGCGCTTGCTGATGGCAGCGCCGCCATCACGGTGGCATTTACGGTGACGGATAGTGATGGTGCGCCGGTTGTCGGGCAAGAGGGGGTGGTAACCACCAGTAATGGTGCGCTTCCCAGTAAAGTCACGGAAAAAACCGATGCGCAAGGTATGATAAGCATTGCATTAACTAATACCTCTGCTGGTGTGTCAGTGGTCACGTTAGACACTGAAGGGCAACAGTCTGGCGTTGATGTGCAGTTCGCCATGCTGCCGCCAGATGCCACAAAATCCAGTTTTAACGTTTCCACAGCTGATATTGTTGCCGATGGCTCCATGCAGTCGCAACTGACGTTTGTTCCGCGTAATAAAAATAATGAGTTTATCAGTGGGCTAACAGATCTTGAATTTATGCAAAGTGGTACGCCTGTCACTATCAGTGCGTTCACTGAAAATACTGATAACTATACCGCCAGTGTGGTGGGGAATAATGTTGGAGATGTCGATATCACGCCACAGGTGGGTGGGGTGCCATTTAGCTCGTTACAGGAAAAAATCACTCTGTATCCAGTACCGCAGATAACCGGTATTCAGGTGAACGGTGAGCAATTCGCCACAGATACAAGTTTCCCGAAAACCATCTTTAGTAATGCTACGTTCCAGTTGGTAATGAATAATAATGTGACGAATAATACTCAGTATGAATGGACGTCATCCTTTGCGGGCAATGTGCCGGTTGATAGTCAGGGTAAGGTCAAGATTACCTATAAAACTTATGGCAACACCGTCACTGTGAGCGCCAAAAGTAAAAAATTCCCGACTTATACGGCAACCTATCAATTCAAACCTAATTTGTGGGTCTCCTTAGAGAGCAGTTCACCGATGGAAAGTTTAGCGGCAAGTAGAGAGTGCCAGCAGCTTGGTGATTTAGTCACGCTGATTGAGTCGTCGCGCGCCACCAATGGCTCGCGATCGCCAGACGGCACTTTATGGGGAGAGTGGGGGAATTTGACTAACTATGATAGTGCTAACTGGCCAGCAGGCAATTATTGGACTAAAAAGACCAGCACAGTATTTGTCGCTATGAATATGGCTAGCGGTGCATTGCAGGGGACATCGGTGTCACAGGCGTATCCCCTCTGTGCGCAGCCGCAATAGTGCTAAATACCAATCTTGCGGCCCAGTAAACTGGCTCCTTTGGAGTGACCATCTGGCCCGTAGAGGGATTGGCCGTGACGTGTATTCAAAACCGCCAGAGCTTGAGTGTTATGCTCGATATGCTGTTGCAGCAAAAGCCCGTTATGCAGGTTGCCGTAGCGCAGGCTTTCGGCCAGTTCCAAAATACGCTGCCAGCGCTCCGCCAGCGCAGTGATGCTGCTGTAGGGCGCTTGAATATTGGTGGCTTTTTCGGTGGTGAGCCGGGTCTGATCCAGATAAGCCAAGGTCGCCAAAATTGAACTTTTTTGTTCAGTGACGCCTTGCAGCACGATACCTTGAATCCGGCCGGAGCACAGCAGTTGCTGCTCTTGTGCTACTACGGTTTTCAGGGATTCAAGCAGTTCCAGTTGCTGGTCCAGATTGGTTTGTAATCTTTCCACCACCACCTATCCTTTTACGGTTAATAATTTTACAGTTAACGATTTTTACGTTTAGCTATTCTTCAGGTCATCGGCGACATTTTTGAGCAAGGCATCGGCAATTTTACCGGTGTCCATGGTCAGTTGGCCTGAACGGATCGCCTGTTTTAATGTTTCGACACGTTCTACATTGATGTCCTGACTGCCCGGTTGCATCAGTTTTGCCTGCGCATCACTCAATTTAACCTCAGTACCGCTTACCGGTGTTTTTGATTGAGCGGAAGGTTTACGCGTCTGTTGCGCAATATCACTGGTTTCCCGTGGCTGCACTTGTGTAACCGGTAATAGCGGCTGAGTGCGATCAATACTCATGTTCTGTTGCTCCCTTTATAGCGGGATTGACGTTTATCGACCCGCGAGACTTTTATCTTTCAGTAAAAGAATGGCGGGATTGTCACTTTTTACCCGCAAATAACTGCATATAAGAGTTATCGGCACAGGTTAAAAAAACTTTAATAACTATAACAGAATACGTACGGTGCCATCGTCGGCCACAGTGCCACTGACGATTTGGCCTGATGCCATGCGCACACGTACATTATCTTGAATAGCCGCATTATTCATTGCTTTACCGTTACTATTAACATTAAACCCTTCACCTTGTGCCAAGACCTGCACATCTTGCCCAGCTTTGACTATCCACAGGCGGCGCAACATATTGCGTGTCAGCGGCTGGCCGGCATTGATTTGCCGTAAACTGACTGCACCTTGAGCAAAATTGGGTTCCAATAACGCGCCGGGAGGCAGGGTATCGAGCCGACCTTTTTTCATGTCGATATCTTG
Organism: Yersinia artesiana; assembly: GCF_902726545.1. Lineage (GTDB taxonomy): Bacteria > Pseudomonadota > Gammaproteobacteria > Enterobacterales > Enterobacteriaceae > Yersinia > Yersinia artesiana. Next base: position 40,083 of record NZ_CACVAD010000011.1, read on the forward strand.
TGGTGTGATTTTTGCACCTGCGGCCAGTTGACGGGCAGCCACGGCATAATGACCACTGACCTGTACTTGCGTCTGAATAAAACGCCGCACGCCATCACAACGTACTGACAGACTGATATTGCCCCATGGGCGGGCATTAGCCGGTAGCGTGATTTCCGGCATATCACATTGTGGCCACTGGTTCTGCGGGGTTTTAATCACCACGTTAACCTGGCTCTCTTTATCCGGATAGTGCTGTTGGAAGAATTGATTCACCTGCGCTGATAAATCTGCCGCCATCGCCTGATGAGTGGCGGCTTGACTTAGCAACAGCACCCCCAATGCACATGTTATGACGCCATTTCTGTTCATTGCCATCAATCCTCTCTTCGTTTACACAACCCGGTAACGCCAGGGGCTGTCTTTTCACACACTGCTGCCCTCTTGCACACTAGTGTACCTGTACCTCGCTGAGGTTAAGGGAACAAATAGCAACGCATTTTGCCCTTATTCTGACGATAGGCTTCCCTGTACGGCGTTTATGCTGTCGACTCCAAATTCTAACCTTGCGGGGGGACTATGCTCGACAAACTGGACGGTGCTCTGCGTTTTCAACAAGAGGCGCTTAATTTGCGTGCGCAACGACAGGAGATCCTGTCGTCCAATATTGCTAATGCGGATACACCCGGCTTTCAGGCGCGTGATATTGATTTCTCCAGCCAACTGAAAAAAGTGATGGAGCAAGGACGTGCCAGCGGTACCGGGGTGTCGCTCAGTTTGACGTCAGCCCGTCATATCCCGGCAAGTACAGTTCAGCCACCTGACCTGGACTTATTATTCCGTGTCCCGGATCAGCCATCAATGGATGGTAACACGGTGGATATGGACCGTGAACGTACCAATTTTGCCGATAATAGCCTGAAATATCAGACCGATTTGACCGTTCTTGGCGGTCAGATTAAAGGGATGATGTCAGTGTTACAACAAGGATAAGACGGATGTCTTTACTGAATATTTTTGATATTGCCGGTTCAGCATTATCAGCCCAGTCGCAGCGACTGAACGTGAGCGCCAGTAACATGGCGAACGCCGACAGCGTAACCGGCCCGGATGGTCAACCTTACCGCGCCAAGCAAGTGGTATTTCAGGTAGCGGCTCAACCGGGGCAAGAAACGGGCGGCGTGCGTGTGGCTCAGATAATCGATGATCCGGCACCGGATCGTTTGGTTTTTCAACCCGGCAACCCGCTGGCTGATGCCAAGGGATATGTTCGTATGCCAAACGTTGATGTGACCGGCGAGATGGTGAACACCATTTCAGCTTCACGCAGCTATCAAGCCAACGTTGAAGTATTGAATACGACCAAATCCTTGATGCTCAAAACGCTGACACTGGGTCAATAACAGGAGCCCGCATAAATGGCCATTACCAATTCCCTGACCGATAGCGATTACGGTATCACCAGCACCACCGGTACCAGTTCGACCACCGGCAGCACCAGTCAGGATCTGCAAAACAGCTTTCTGACCTTACTGGTGGCGCAGTTAAAAAATCAGGACCCGACCAACCCAATGCAAAACAACGAGTTGACTACGCAATTAGCGCAGATCAACACCGTGAGCGGCATTGAAAAGTTGAATACCACGTTGGGTTCTATTTCCGGCCAAATTGATAGCAGCCAATCCCTGCAAGCCAGCAGCCTGATTGGTCGCGGTGTGATGGTGCCGGGAACCAATGTGTTGGCCGGCAGCAAAGATGGCGTTGTGACGACCACACCATTTGGTGTTGAGCTGGAGCGTGCCGCAGACAAAGTGACTGCCACTATCACCGATAGCAATGGTTTGGCGGTACGTACCATTGAGATTGGTGGCCTGACGGCGGGCGTACATGCCTTTACCTGGGATGGTTCGCTGGAAGCGGGCGGCAATGCACCGGATGGCGCTTATACCGTCACTATCAGTGCCACCAATGGGGGGGCACAAGTGGTTGCCACACCATTGAGCTATGCCATTGTCAACGGTGTCACCCGTGGTAGTGATGGTTCTAAATTGGATCTCGGTCTGGCAGGCACTATCACCATGGATAAGGTTCGTCAGATTCTATAACGCACTTATTTGACCGAAGCAGTAGCCAAAAACATTACGGTGAACCAATGATTCGAACTGATTCACCATCATTTTTAAAAGTAGCGTTTGATATGTCATCAATGCTTAAGGTCTTTCACGGACCCCGAATCTAACGGAGAAGAAAATGGGCTTTTCTCAAGCAGTCAGCGGTTTGAACGCAGCGTCCAGTAACCTGGATGTGATCGGTAACAACATCGCCAACTCGGCGACGTCAGGTTTTAAAGCCGGCTCAGTTTCTTTTGCCGATATGTTTGCCGGCTCTCAGACCGGGATGGGCGTTAAAGTCGCAGGGATTACTCAGGACTTTAACGACGGTACCACCACCACCACTAACCGCCGTCTGGATCTGGCTATCAGTCAAAGTGGTTTCTTCCGTATGCAAGACAGCAGCGGTGGTGTGTTATATGCCCGTAACGGTCAGTTTAAACTGGATGAGAACCGCAATATCGTCAATATGCAGGGCCTGAGCCTGACCGGCTACCCGGCGACCGGTACCCCGCCGACTGTACAGCAAGGGGCGAACCCGGTAGCGCTGTCTGTTCCGCAGGATATGATCCCGGCCAAGGCAACAACCTCAGGCACCATGGTGGCTAACCTGACCTCAACCCATGATGTTATTCCTGATACCACCAATTTTGATGCCACCAAACCTGACACCTACAGTTTCGTCAATAACATGACCACCTTCGATAGCTTGGGTAACCGCCATGAAATCAATGTGTTCTATGTTAAACGTTCTGAAAGCACCACGGCGGGCAACTCCTGGGATGTGTACACCCTCGATAGCAGCGCTAACCCGGCACAAACTGCGGAGAAACGCGGTTCCATGACGTTTGATACCAACGGCGCACTGCAAAGTGTTACCAATGGTACGAACGCTGCCAGTACCACTGACTTCACCTTGACTATCCCAATGGGTGTGGTTAACGGTGCACCAGAACAGACTTTCACGCTGAGTGTGGCGGGCAGCAAGCAGCAAAATACCGGTACAGATAGCATCGTGACCCAAAACCAGACTGGCTACGCTGCGGGTGAATTCACCGGCTTCCAGATTAATAACGACGGCTCGGTAGTTGGTACTTATTCCAACTCGCAGACTCAATTGCTCGGTCAAATCGTGATGGTCAACTTCGCTAACCCTGAAGGTTTGTCATCCGAAGGCGATAACGTATGGAAAGAAACGCTTTCATCCGGTAACCCAATCCTTGGGACAGCGGGCAGCGGCGGTTTCGGAACCTTGACCAGCGGCGCACTGGAATCCTCTAACGTGGATTTGAGTAAAGAGCTGGTGAACATGATTGTGGCGCAGCGTAACTATCAGTCTAACGCGCAAACCATCAAAACCCAGGATCAGATCTTACAAACTCTGGTTAACCTGCGTTAATCGAACTGACGGGACTCGCTCATGGATCACGCAATATATACCGCAATGGGGGCTGCCCGGCAGTCACTCGAACTGCAAGCGGTTACCGCTAATAACCTGGCGAATGCCTCAACGCCGGGTTTTCGTGCGCAGTTGGCGGCGATGCGGGCTGTGCCTATTGATGGGCCAAGTATGGCCACTCGCACCATGGTCACAGCATCGACCCCCGGCGTAGATATCAGTCAGGGGACGATGAACTACAGCGGTCGTCCGTTGGATGTGGCCTTGCAGCAAGATGGTTATTTGGCGGTTCGACTGCCCGATGGCACCGAGGCTTATACCCGTAACGGGAATATTCAAGTTTCGGCTGATGGGCAAATGACGGTGCAGGGTTACCCGCTAATGGGTGACAACGGCCCGATCGAAGTGCCTCCTCAGGCGGCGGTCACTATTGCGGCTGATGGCACTATCTCGGCACTGAATGCCGGTGATTCGCCGAATACCATTGCTCAGCTTGGTCAGATTAAACGGGTCAGAGCAACAGCAGGTGAAGTGATGCACGGTGATGACGGGTTATTTCATCTAACTCCTGCAACACAACAGGCGCGGGGTGCTCAGTTGGCGAATGACCCGCTTATCAAGATTATGCCGGGCGTGCTGGAGGGCAGTAACGTGAAAGCGGTTGAAGCCATGGCTGACATGATTGCCAATGCCCGTGGTTTTGAAATGCAGATGAAAGTCATCCACAGCGTGGATGAAAACGAACAGCGCGCTAATCAACTATTAGCCCTGAGCTAAGCGCCTAGGCGCAGAGGAATAAACTGATGATCCGATCACTCTGGATTGCCAAAACCGGCCTGGATGCACAGCAGACCAATATGGATGTTATCGCCAACAACCTGGCGAACGTCAGCACCAATGGTTTTAAACGCCAGCGGGCGGTGTTTGAAGATTTGTTGTACCAAACCATGCGTCAACCGGGAGCGCAATCTTCCGAGCAGACCACCTTGCCATCGGGTTTGCAGATTGGTACCGGTGTTCGTCCGGTAGCCACTGAGCGTTTACACAGTCAGGGTAACCTGTCTAAAACCGATAACAGCAAAGATATCGCTATTAAAGGTGAGGGGTTCTTTCAGGTGCAAATGCCTGATGGCACCAATGCCTATACCCGCGATGGGTCTTTTCAGGTTGACCAAAATGGTCAGTTGGTGACATCGGGTGGTTTTCAGGTGCAACCGGCTATCACCATTCCGGCTAATGCGCTAAGCATGACGGTTGGGCGCGACGGTATCGTTAGCGTCACCTTGCCGGGGCAAACTGCTACTCAGCAAGTTGGGCAACTGACACTGACGACCTTCATCAATAACAGTGGCCTGGAAAGTGTCGGCGAGAACCTGTATCAGGAAACCGCCAGTTCCGGTGCCCCGAATGAAACTACACCGGGTCTGAACGGCGGCGGCTTGTTGTATCAGGGGTATGTTGAAACGTCTAACGTCAATGTGGCGGAAGAGTTGGTCAACATGATCCAGACGCAACGCGCCTATGAAATCAACAGTAAAGCGGTTTCAACGTCAGATCAGATGTTGCAAAAACTGACACAGCTGTAAATCCGCTCTCGGGGGGCAATGATGCCCCCTGATTGCCGCAGAATGGCTGATCTTGCCAGCCGCCAACAGGTTACAGGACAGATAATCAGAGATGGATAGAAAGCCGCTGCGTAAACTCGCTGAGTTGAGATGGGTGGGTGCGCCGTTGATGGCGACGCTGCTACTCAATGGCTGCGCGTATATTCCGCACAAATCACTGGTAGATGGCTCGACGTCTGCCCAGCCAGCACCTGCCAGTGCGCCACTGCCGAATGGCTCTATTTTTCAGGCTGCCCAGCCGATGAACTATGGCTATCAGCCACTGTTCGAAGACCGTCGCCCACGTAATGTCGGTGACACGCTGACCATTACTTTGCAGGAAAATGTCAGTGCCAGCAAAAGCTCCTCAGCGAATGCGAGCCGTAATGGTTCCAGCAAATTTGGCGTCGCGACTGCTCCGCGTTATCTCGACGGCTTACTGGGTAATGCGCGTGCGGATATGGATATTTCTGGTGATAGCACCTTTGGTGGCAAGGGTGGGGCCAATGCGAATAACACCTTCAGTGGCACCATCACGGTGACCGTTGATCAAGTTTTGGCTAACGGTAACTTGCATGTAGTGGGCGAGAAGCAGATAGCCATTAATCAGGGCACCGAATTCATTCGCTTCTCTGGGGTCGTCAACCCACGCACCATCAGTGGCAGCAATACCGTGACCTCAACTCAGGTCGCTGATGCGCGCATTGAGTATGTGGGCAATGGTTATATCAATGAAGCGCAAACCATGGGCTGGTTGCAGCGGTTCTTCCTTAATGTTTCGCCATACTAAGAGGCCCATTGATGCGTAAACAGTCACTTATCACTCAATTTATTATGCAGCTTGTTGTGCTGTTCACGCTGGTGTCATTACCGGCGTCAGCCGAGCGTATCCGCGATTTGGTGACCGTTCAGGGCGTACGCGATAACGCATTAATTGGTTATGGTCTGGTGGTCGGTTTAGATGGTTCCGGTGACCAAACCATGCAAACACCGTTTACCACGCAAAGCCTGAGTAACATGTTGTCCCAATTGGGGATTACCGTGCCACCGGGCACCAATATGCAGCTCAAAAACGTGGCCGCAGTGATGGTTACCGCTAAGTTACCGGCGTTTTCCCGCGCCGGGCAAACCATTGATGTGGTGGTGTCATCAATGGGGAATGCCAAAAGTATTCGTGGCGGTACGCTGCTGATGACCCCACTAAAAGGGGTCGATAATCAGGTTTATGCTCTGGCGCAAGGTAACGTATTAGTGGGCGGGGCGGGTGCTTCTTCTGGTGGTAGCAGTGTTCAGGTCAACCAATTGACGGGTGGGCGTATCAGCAATGGTGCAACTATTGAACGCGAACTGCCGACCACCTTTGGCACCGATGGGGTGATTAATCTGCAATTGAATAATGAAGATTTCACCATGGCGCAACAGGTCAGTGATGCTATCAACCGCCAGCGTGGTTTCGGTTCTGCCTCCGCCATCGACGCCCGAACTATTCAGGTTTTAGTCCCGCGCGGTAACAGTTCGCAAGTGCGTTTCCTGGCCGATATCCAGAATATTCCGGTCAATGTTGATGCAGGCGACGCCAAGGTGATTATCAACTCACGTACTGGTTCGGTGGTGATGAACCGTAATGTGGTGCTGGATTCCTGTGCTGTGGCCCAAGGGAACTTGTCGGTGGTGGTGGATAAACAAAACACTGTTAGTCAGCCTGATACACCTTTCGGTGGTGGTCAGACGGTCGTCACTCCGAATACTCAGATTTCCGTGCAGCAACAAGGCGGCGTATTGCAGCGCGTTAATGCCAGCCCGAATCTGAATAATGTGGTACGCGCCTTGAACTCACTGGGGGCCACACCGATTGATTTGATGTCTATCTTGCAGGCGATGCAAAGTGCTGGCTGCTTACGGGCTAAATTGGAAATTATCTAATGAGCGATTTAATGGCAATGCCCGGCAGCGCCAATGAAATGTTCGGGGCGGCTTATGATACCCAATCACTGAACAGCTTAAAACGTGACGCGGCGAGAGATCCCGATGGCAACCTGAAGCAGGTTGCCCAGCAGGTGGAGGGGATGTTTGTGCAGATGATGCTGAAAAGCATGCGCTCCGCCTTGCCGCAAGATGGTGTGATGAACAGTGATCAAACCCGGCTCTATACCTCAATGTATGACCAACAGATTGCCCAGCAAATGTCGGTCAAGGGGTTAGGGCTGGCGGATATGATGGTGGAGCAGCTTTCAGGGACAACATCACCGAGTGAAACTGCCGGTACAGTGCCAATGATGCTGGATAACGAAGTTCTGCAAACTCTGCCAGCGCAAGCATTGGAGCAAATGGTGCGTCGGGCAATGCCGACACCACCGGCCAACAATTCAGCGTCATTGCCACAAAGCACCGGTAATTTTGTCGCGCGCATGTCGATTCCGGCACAAATTGCCAGCCAACAGAGTGGTATTCCGCATCAGCTTATTATGGCGCAGGCCGCGTTGGAATCTGGTTGGGGGCAACGTGAGATCCCAACGGCTGATGGTAAGAGCAGCTACAACGTCTTTGGTATTAAAGCAGGCAGCAACTGGGATGGCCCGGTCAGTGAAATCACCACCACGGAATATGAGCAAGGTGTGGCGAAGAAAACCAAAGCTCGCTTCCGGGTTTATGGCTCCTACGTCGAGGCTGTCAGTGATTATGTCAAATTGCTGACTCAAAATCCGCGCTACGCCAATGTCGCTGCCGCCCAAAGCCCTGAACAAGGCGCGCATGCTCTGCAACGTGCCGGTTATGCGACTGACCCGCAATATGCCCAAAAATTAGTGAGTGTCATTCAGCAAATGAGGAATGCCGGTGAGCAGGCGGTAAAAGCCTACAGCAGCGATCTGAGCCAGTTGTTCTAATAGGCAATTTTACTTGGCATTTTGGGGTTGAGCAGTGTTTGGACTCCAATATCTATTGGTGAGGGGAGGATAGGCAGAAGAGTAAAGCGTCCGCGCCAGGGAGGGCGCGGCTCGAGCCCCCAGGGAAGGGTTTACGGCGTCTTTATGATCTGCCTGTCCTCACTGTAACGTGCGCGACTTTATTCATTGGTTTTACTGGCAATAACACCCATATTTTCACTCAAGTTTTCCAAACTCGGGCCGATACTCTGAATAGGCTGTGCGGGGGCTTAGGTTTCCTCAGGCAGTATCCCCATATTAATAAATGCAGGTGTGCGATGTGAATCGCCTGCGGTAAAAGGATCTCTTCATGTCCAATAGTTTAATGAATACTGCGATGAGTGGTCTGAGCGCAGCACAATATGCCCTGAGCACCGTCAGTAACAATATCACCAATTTCCAGGTGGCCGGTTATAACCGTCAGAACACTATTTTTGCGCAAAATGGTGGCACCTTAAGCCCGGCGGGCTTTATTGGTAACGGCGTGTCCGTAACCGGTGTTAACCGCGAATATAATGCCTTTATTACCAACCAATTGCGCGCCTCACAAACGCAAAGCAGTGGGCTGACAACCTATTATCAACAAATTTCGCAAATTGATAATTTACTGTCCAATACTTCAAATAACATCTCAACCACGATGCAGGACTTCTTTAGTAACCTGCAAAATCTGGTGAGTAATGCGGGCGATGATGCTGCGCGTAAAACCGTATTGGGTAAAGCCGAAGGGTTGGTTAACCAATTCCAAAATGCCGATAAATATCTGCGTGATATGGATACCGGCGTTAATCAAAAGATAAGCGACAGTGCGACGCAAATTAATAACTATGCAGAGCAAATCGCCAAGCTAAATGACCAGATTACTCGCCTGCGGGGCAGTAGTGGTAGCGAGCCAAATGCGTTGCTCGACCAACGTGACCAACTGGTAACCGAGTTAAACCAGATTGTTGCCGTGACGGTAACCCAGCAAGATGGCGATACTTACAATGTGTCATTTGCCGGTGGTTTGTCGCTGGTGCAAGGGCCGAATGCTTATAAAGTGGAAGCTATTCCTTCCAGCGCGGATGCGACTCGCCTCACCCTGGGTTATAACCGTGGCTCTGGCGAGACCATGGAGATCGACGAAAGTCGTCTGACTACCGGGTCACTGGGTGGAACCCTGAAATTCCGCAGCGAAGCGCTGGATAGTGCCCGTAACCAATTAGGGCAATTGGCGCTGGTGATGGCTGATAGCTTTAACACCCAACATAAAGCTGGCTTTGATGCTAATGGTGATGCGGGCACAGATTTCTTTAGCTTCGCCAACCCTTCTGTGGTGAAAAATAGCAAAAATCAGGGTGATGCTGGTTTAACCGTGGCTTATACCGATACCTCTAAAGTAAAAGCCAGTGATTATACCGTGGAATTCGATGGGACTAACTGGCAGGTCACACGTTTGTCGGATAACACCAAAGTGCCTACTACGGCGGGTACGGATGCCGACGGTAAGCCGACACTGAATTTTGACGGTGTGGCGGTCAGTATTGATAGCGGCACAACCGGCCCGCAAGCGAAAGATAAATTCACAGTTAAAACTGTTTCTAATGTTGCGGCTAATTTACAGGTCGCCATTACAGACTCCAGCATGATTGCCGCAGCCGGTACTGCTGATGGTGGTGCGAGCGACAACGTTAATGCACAAGCGCTGTTGGATTTGCAAACCAAGAAATTGGTTGATGGTAAAGCAACACTGTCAGGTGCTTATGCCGGGTTGGTCAGTAATGTGGGTAACCAGACGGCAACGGCAAAAACCAACAGCACGGCGCAGGCCAACATCGTTACCCAGTTGACGGCAGAGCAGCAGTCAATTTCTGGCGTGAATCTGGACGAAGAGTACGGCGATTTACAGCGTTTCCAGCAATATTATCTGGCGAATGCGCAGGTGATTCAGACCGCTTCAACCTTGTTCAACGCGTTGCTGGACTTGCGTGGTTAAGTTTGGGTCAGCGGCAAGGCGTTACTGCCGCTACTTATCTCATTTTAGGTTTAGTCAGTATTGCGCTTAACGCGGAAAAACTGGCTAAGCTGTTGCTAAAAAGGAACTGACATCGTGCGCTTAAGTACCAGCATGCTGTATCAGCAAAATATGCAGGGCATCACCAATGCTCAATCCCTGTGGATGCAGTCGGGCCAACAGCTCTCGACGGGCAAGCGGGTGGTTAATCCCTCTGATGATCCGATGGCGGCATCGCAGGCGGTTATGGTGTCACAGTCCCAATCGGAAAATAACCAGTACACCTTGGCGCGGAGTTATGCTCGCCAAAGTTCCTCGCTGGAAACCACGGTATTATCACAGGCGACCTCCACCATTCAGTCGATTCAAAGCCTGATCATTGGTGCGGCGAAAGACTCTTTGAGTGATGATGACCGGGCGTCAATGGCGACACAATTGCAGGGTCTAAAAGACCAGTTGTTGAATCAGGCCAACTCAACTGACGGTAATGGCCGCTATATGTTTGGTGGTTTTAAAAGCGATAAAGCGCCTTTCGCGGTGAGCACTACCGGTGAAGTGACTTACGTTGGGGGGGATGTTGCGATTCAACAACGGGTAGATTCGAACCGTACCATGACGGTGGGTCATACCGGTTCCAGCATATTTATGGCATTAACCAGCAATGCGACACCAGAGCCGAATGATGCGAATGGTGATCCGGTGGCTGCTGAAAGCAATATCTTTAATACCATCGACACCGTGTTGAAATCATTGAAGACCCCACTGCAAGGCGCAACGGATGATGTGAAACAGCAGGCTTCTGATGAGATGGATAAAGGTATCCGTGGCATGGCTAACTCACTGAACAACGTGCTGTCAGTGCAAGCTGAAATTGGTACACAATTGGAGGAATTAGACAGCCTCGACAGCCTGGGTTCTGATCGTACGTTGATCAACACGCAGCGTTTGAGTGACTTGCAAGATGTGGATTGGAACGCTGCTATTTCGTCCTATGTCATGCAGCAAGCCGCGTTACAGGCTTCTTACACCACATTCACCAATATGCAGGGCTTGTCTCTGTTCCAACTGAATAAATAATCCGTCTTCTACCTGTGGGCCAGCCCCACAGGTTCCCTCTTAAGTGTGCTTAAACCGGGTACACTTTTTGGTATGTCACCTTTTCCCACTAAGGTTTGGGGTGACATACCTTCTTTTCTATCCGTCATCTTTCAAGTTGCAGCAGTGTTGGCTGTGCTCGCTTACCCGAATCACTTTGCCAGACCACTTAACACACCCGCCAGCCGGTCAAAAAACTCGCCAAACAGATGTTCGGTAAAAGGTGCCAATAACGGCATGATTAATCCCAGCGAGATAATACCAACCGTCAATGTGAGTGGGAAACCGATAACGAAAACAGAAAGTTGCGGTGTCATACGGTTAAGCATCCCTAACGCCATATTTAGGGTAAGCAGCAGGGTGATGAGCGGCAATGCCAACATTAAGCCATTCATAAAGATCAATGAACCGGCCTGAGTTAATGCCAGGAAACCATTACCATTAAGCGGTTCAAACTGGATAGGCAAGGTATGAAAACTGTCAGCTAATAAAGAAATTAGCCACAAATGACCATCGAACGAGAGAAATAACAACATCGCTAGCAAGTTTAGCAACCGGGCGAGGACGGGCATATTCGGCCCGCCGGAAGGGTCAAAAAAGGTGGCGAACGATAGCCCCATTTGCAAACCAATCACTTCACCGGCCAGCCGGATAGCGGCAAAAGCAAACTGCATGGTTAAACCGATGGCGACGCCAATTAATACTTGCTGGCCAGCGACCCAGAAAGCGCCGCTGGAGACTAAAGGAATATTCACCGGTGGCAGAGAGGGGGCAATCAAAAACGTAATTAATACTGCCAGCCCGACTTTAACTTTACGGTTTATCTGCTTTTCACTTAATACCGGTGCAGTGGTGATCAGCGCCAAAATGCGGATCAGAGGCCAGAAATACTGGCTGACCCAGATGCTAAGTTGAGTGGTATCAAGAGACAGCATGCTTAGCCAATCAACGTTGGCAGGCTGGTGAACAAATTACGCATATAGTCGAGGATCAGGCTGAGCATCCATGGGCCTGCAATGACCATGGTGGCGAACACCGCCAGTATTTTGGGGATAAATGATAGTGTCATTTCGTTGATCTGCGTTGCGGCTTGCAGCAGGCTGACAATCAAGCCGCTGATCAATGCCGCCAGCAATAATGGTGCAGCCAGTGCAAGGGCTATCTTCATTGCCTCAACGCCGAGGGCCATTACCGATTCAGGTGTCATGACGTATTTACCTTAGCTATAAAAACTCTGCGCTAACGAGCCGAGTAGCAACTGCCAGCCATCAACCAACACAAACAGCATCAGTTTGAAGGGCAGCGAGATACTGGCGGGCGGAACCATCATCATCCCGAGCGCCATCAACACACTGGCAACCACCAGGTCGATAATCAAAAACGGAATAAATACGGTAAAACCAATTTGGAACGCGGTTTTCAGCTCGCTGGTCACATACGCCGGTAACAGAATGCGCAAAGGCACCACTTCTGGCCCTTCCAGTGGCGGCAGATTGGCTAAGCGGGCATACAGTGCCAGGTCAGATTCGCGGGTCTGGCGTAACATAAACTCACGCAGCGGTTGCGAGCCTTTATCCATCGCCACTTCCATACTTATTTTGTCCTGACTGAAGGGCAGATAAGCATCTTGATAGACCTTGTCAAACACCGGCGACATGATGAAAAAAGTCAGGAACAGCGCCAAACCCAGCATCACCTGATTCGGTGGCGCAGAAGGAGTTCCTAATGCGTTGCGCAGCAAACCGAGCACAATAATGATGCGGGTAAAGCTGGTCATCATCAGTAATGCGGCGGGCAGGAAGCTCAGGGTGGTGATAAAGACCAGCGTCTGTACCGGTAAAGACCAGCTCTGACCACCATTGGCCAGCGGCTGGCTGATAATACCCGGCAGTTGCGCCATTGCCGCCGGAGAGCACAGCAGAGCAAGTAGCAGTAGGGGGGCTTTATTCATGATCGGGCGCAGAGACATCATGCCGATTTTTCCGGATGTTTTGAATGCTTGTTTAACAGCGATTTTTTGTTTAATAGATAGGTGTTCAGTATCTGGCGAAAATCAGCCGGTTTTCCACTATCAGCCGACAGCGCGGTGTCGGTTTCGTCAACCGCTGGGCGTGGCAGTGTATGGAGCTGCGTTACGTTTTGGGCAGTGACACCCAATACCAGCCAGGTGTCATCTACTTCGACAATAACAACGCGTTCGCGCTGACCAACCTGACAACTGGCTCGCACATTTAACAGCTTATTATTGCGGGCCTGTGGTGCAAAACCTAAGCGGCGCACCAGCCAGGCGGCACATAAAATCAGCAGTAAAATACCGCCCAGCACCGAGCCAACTTGCGTCAACACCGAGCCTGCGGGCATCGCCGGGGCAGCTTGTTGCGAGGCGATACCTGGGTGACTGGCCGCAAACCCGGTAACAGGGGTTTGGGCTGTTGTCACCTGAGTATTTCCTAACACCGGCATATTGGCAGCCGGTGCGGAATCAGAAGATGTTGAGTCAGTGGTGGTTGTCGCCACTGTTTGCGCTGCGGTCATTAGCGACTCAGACGACGCATGCGTTCTGACGGGGTAATAATGTCAGTGATGCGAACGCCATATTTATCCGCGACCACCACCACTTCACCCTGCGCAATCAGATAACCGTTGATCAGAATATCCAAAGGCTCACCCGCCAGGCCATCAAGGGAAACAACTGAACCTTGCGACAGGCGCAGCAGCTCTTTGATAGTCATTTTGGTGCGACCCAACTCAACGGTCAGCTTCACCGGAATATCAAGAATCAAATCGATATCCTGTAGATTACCCAGTGCGTCAGGCGCTTCCAGTGATTTAAATACACCATCAGTAGTGGCCGCTGGCTTATCCGATGCCAGCTGCTCATTAAACGCATCAGCCCACAGATCGTCCACGGATTCCTTTCCATCGTCAGACGGAAGCTTAGGGTCACTCATTGGGCTGTTCCTCATTCAGAGCATTCAAAATAGGGTTAATCAAATGTTCAACACGTAGGGCATATTGCCCGTTTAATGTCCCGTACTGACTGGTCAGCACAGGTACGCCGTCGACATGAGCAATCAGTCGGTCCGGTTTATCTATCGGTAATACATCCCCCGGTTGTAGCTTGAGTATCTGCGACAATCTCAGCGGGATATCAACAAAATTAGCCACCAGTTCCAGCTCGGAATGCTGAACTTGCTTGACCAGCGTTTCACGCCAATGACTGTCTTCCTGACGGGAGTTTTCCAGTGGCGGATTGGTCAGTAGTTCGCGTAACGGCTCAATCATGGCGAAGGGAATACAGATATTAAACTCACCACTCAACGCCCCGATTTCCACCTGGAACGGGGTCGTGACCACGATATCGTTGGGGGAGGTGGTGATATTGGTAAACTTCACCTGTATTTCAGAACGGACATATTCCACATCTATTTTATAGATAGGAGCCCAGGCATCGCGATAAGCGTCCAACGCTAAGCGCAACATCCGGTTAATAACGCGTTGTTCTGTATGCGTAAACTCGCGGCCTTCCACTTTAGTCGGGAAACGGCCATCGCCACCAAACAGGTTATCAACCGCAATAAACACCAAACTCGGAGCGAAAACAAACAGTGCTGTTCCGCGTAACGGTTTCAAATGTATCAAGTTGAGGTTAGTTGGCACCGGCAAGTTACGGGCAAAATCATGATATGGCTGGATTTTTATCGGGCCAACCGTGATGTCTGGGCTGCGGCGCAACAGGTTAAACAGCCCCATACGGAACTGGCGGGCAAACCGCTCATTGATTATCTCCAGCGCATGCAGGCGCTCACGCACCACACGTCGCTGGGTCGTCGGGTCATAAGGCTTGACGTCTGTCTCGTTGCCAGTGGCAGCTTCGGGTTCATCACCTCCGCTGTCACCGTTCAACAGTGCGTCAATCTCTGCTTGTGAAAGAATGCTATCGCCCATAATGATTATCGCAATATAAATGCGGTAAACAGCACATCGCTGACTACCTGATTAGGTTGACCTTTAACCATTGGCGGGCTAAGAACGTTTTTAATTTCACCCACTAACCGCTGTTTGCCTTCTTCATTCGCCAGGCTATCAGCGGACTGACGGGAGAGCAGTAGCAGCAGACGGCTGCGCACTTCCGGCAGATAGTCATTTAGTCTTGTGCGCGTGCTATCGTCGGGAAGTCTTAACGTTAATCCGATATAAAGCACACGATCCAGATTATTATCTGGCGTGATCAGATTGACCGTGAAGGTTTCCAGTGGCATGAATACTGGGATTACCGGGGCCACTTTCGCTGTGGTGGTTTTACTCTGATTGAGTATCCACCAGCTATAACCGCCACCCGCAGTGGCTGCTACGGCAATCAGCACCAGCAGGATCACCCAGATCGAACTCTTACGCTTGGCCGGGAAGGTATTTTGAGACATGGAGAAGGCAAATTCCTGTTTTGGTATCAAACCGGTGGATCACGGTAATAGCCAGGAGCAACTGACACCAGGCTATCCAAATTATTACTAATGATTATCCCGCGTATCTTTAATCCCAATAGGCAGAATAGGTGGCGAAAAACGGCCTAACTTGCCCGTTTGTCACCTTTTGGCGCAATTAACATCCGCGTTAGGCGAAAATATCAACGCCGCCATTACCGTTTGCCAGCGCTTGCAGCGAGGCTGGCGTCACCAATGGTGTGCTGGTCAGCGCCTCTCCCGTGGTGGTTTCACCGTATCCAGGTTGACCGCGTGAGGCAAAATCTTGCTGATTCTGTTGGCTTTGTTGCTGCGCTTGTTGCCATTGGCCTTCGCTGCCGACACTGCTTTGACCTAACTGAATGCCACTTTCAGCCAGAGCGGTGCGCAAACTTGGCATGGCAGCTTCAATGGCGGCCCGAACCTGACTGTGCGCTGAAGCAAAGTGTAGCTGCGCCTGATTGTCGTCGATTTTGAGGCTAATTTGTAAGGCACCCAACTCTTGCGGATTGAGGCGCAACTCGGCATTTTGTTGCCCATTGCGGCTGAACATAATCACTTGTTGTCCCAGCGATTGTTGCCATTCCTGGCTACCCAACTGCGCACTTAAATAACCGCTGGCGGGAGCCGCGATGTGGGCGCTGGCGGTGGTCGATAACACCGGGCTGGACACTGGAGGGAGAGATGGGGTCACGGTAGCCGAGCTGATCAGCGTTCTATCCGCGGCGGTCGCTGTGGTATCCGCTTGTGCGACCAGCGGTGCAACTTTGGCATTAAGAGTGTCGGCATCTTTCGCACTTAACTGGGCCAGCTTATCTTGTGCGGCGCTGGTTTTGGTTTTAGTGGTTGCACCCGCCAGGGTATCGCCACTGTTTGCGGCTTTATCACTCTTTATACTGCCTACGGTGCCGCCAATCAGCGCAGCTAACCCTTTATCTTGCGATGTCAGGCTGGTCAAAGTGGCAATATCTTGCTGGGCGGTAGTTTTGCTGTCCGCCAAGCCTTTGCCATCAGTCAGTGTGGCCTTTTGCCCATTGTTCGCCGTACCCAACGTATTAGCGACCTGATGCGGCAACATTGCCAGCAAAGTCTGCAATGCGGAGGGATCCGTTTTATCACTGGCACTGTCGAGCTTACTGTCATCATGGACTACGGTTTTCTTGCTACCCGCAGCGTCGCCAGTTTGCCCGGCATGGGTCAAACCCGCTGGCAGCGTGGCGCTGATATCACCTAATGCTGCCAACAATTGGTTCAATTTGCTGTTGCCGCTGGCTGACTTACCACTGTCAACATCGGCGGTGAGATCAGTTGTGGCGGCCAGGGATGATTTCAAGGTCGAAGCATCCAGAGCGGTGAGTTCTTTTCCCAATTGATCGCCTAACAGTTTGGCGAAATCAGCCGGTAACCCTGCGTCGGTAAAGAGTGCTGCAATGGATGACGAGGATGATGCCCCCTCGGCTTCACCAGCGGTTGTAACAGCAGGCAATAAAGACAGATTCATGAATTTAGACTCCTTTGTGAGGCGCGCTGGGCGAACTCATCCATCAATTTTTGATCCAATCGGTTTTCTTGCAAGCGCGCGCTGGTTTCGGCTCGCTCATTCAGTGTTTCAAACGCATTTAACCGCTGTTGCTTTTCTTGCCAATGCTTGACTGCCTGTTCAACTTTGGTATTCCACTGGGCCAATTGATGACGATGTTGCTCAATGGCTTGCTCCAATGTTTGAATAAATTGCTGATAATTTTGCCAACTGGAAGAGGCCATGCCGTTACTCAGCGTGTCATTCAACCGCACCCGATATTCATCCTGATAGGACAGCAACATACTGAGTTGCTGCTCAGCATTCTGGTAGGACAAGCGTGCTTGCCCTAATTGGGTGCTTGCCTGTTCGACCGCCTTTTGAGCCAGGTCGCGCAGGGTGACGAGAGGTGACTGACTTTTCATCGTATTCCTCAAATACCCTTCGTATTTGACGCCGCAGGGTCGTTAGCTACGTTCATGCACCCGAATCACTGACTTGAACCAGCTCATCGGGGTTTATTCACTTGCCTACCTGCAACGCCAACTACTTTGGGTATACGGCAGGGGCTGTGGCCTGGGTTATTGGCTATCAACCCGGAAATTTCTTTTATCAACCCGGAAACAGACTTTTCAGATGCTGGCAGGCATCTTCGTAACTGCTGCGTTCAAACATGCCTTGCTGTAAGAAGATTTCCATTTGTGGATACAAGGCAATGGCCTTATCCAGTAATGGGTCACTGCCGGCGGCATAGGCCCCAACGCTGACCAAATCACGGTTACGTTGGAAGCTTGCAAGTAATTGTTTAAATTGACGAACTTTGCGGTAGTGGTTCTCATCTATCAGTGATGTCATGGCACGACTGATAGAGGCTTCAATATCAATAGCGGGGTAGTGGCCTGATTCTGCCAGGCGGCGTGATAGCACCACATGCCCGTCAAGAATGGCGCGCGCCGAGTCGGCGATCGGGTCTTGCTGATCATCGCCTTCGGTCAATACTGTATAAAATGCAGTGATCGAACCGCCGCCAGACACCCCGTTACCGGCTCGCTCAACCAGCGCCGGTAATTTGGCGAATACGGATGGCGGATAACCTTTGGTCGCTGGAGGCTCGCCGATAGCCAGTGCGATTTCACGTTGCGCCATGGCATAGCGCGTCAAAGAGTCCATGATAAGCAGGACATGCTGGCCACGGTCACGAAAATCTTCTGCAATACGAGTGGCATAAGCCGCACCTTGCATGCGCAGTAACGGCGATACGTCCGCCGGTGCCGCGATGACGACTGAGCGCGCACGCCCTTCGGGGCCTAAAATATTCTCAATAAAATCTTTTACTTCACGACCACGTTCACCGATCAAGCCAACCACAATCACATCCGCCTGGGTGTAGCGAGCCATCATGCCTAACAACACACTTTTCCCCACCCCGGAGCCGGCGAACAGGCCCATACGCTGCCCACGACCGACGGTTAGCAGAGCATTAATGGTGCGCACGCCAACGTCCAAGACCTGTTCAATCGCGGTACGTTGTAATGGGTTGATCGGGGGAGTGATGAGCGGGGCGCGATAGCCGGTTTCAGGGGCGGGTAAACCATCAAGTGGTTTGGCGCTGCCATCTAATACGCGCCCCAGTAATTCTGGGCCGAGTGGCAACTGTTTACTGGCCGAGGCTCCACCGGTGGTGATACGCGCATAAACGCGGGCGCCGGGCACAATCCCTTCCACTTCTTCCAATGGCATCAAGAACAGGTGTTGACCGTTAAAGCCGACCACTTCGCTCTCAACTTCTTGTACTTCGCCGTTATCGTGGCGTTCAATCAGACAGGTGGCCCCCAGTGGCAGTTGCAAACCAGTGGCTTCCAGCACCAGACCGGTGGCGCGCGTTAATCGCCCGTAACGACGAATGGTAGTTGATTGGCTAATACGTTCTTCGAATTTATCCATCGAAGCCAGCCAGCGACCGAGGCGCGCAGTCATCATAATTCTCCCGGCGCAGCCAGACGGCATAATTCATGCCAGCGCGTCGCCAGACTGGCATCCAAATCACCTTCTTCAGCGCTGACTTTGCAGCCACCTGGGTGAATTTGGCTATCGCCCAACAAACGCCAGCCATGCAGACTCAAAGTCGAGCCTAAGCGCTGCTCAACCACGGCGAGATCATTAGGGTTGACACGCAATTGCGGTTTACCGGCAAACATCGGCTCTTGCTGAATCATTTGCTGAATTTGTGCCAGCAACGCGGTGCCATCACAAATTGCCGGTTGACCCAGAATCTGCTTGGCTGCCGCCAATGCCATTTGCATTAGCCGTGAGGCAATCACACTGTCCAGCGCATCAAGGGTATTTTGGAAATCGCTGACCAAGTTTTGCCAGTGTGCGGTGATAGGGGCCAACTGTTTCTCAGCATCGGCCAGCGCTTGCTGATGACCCTCTTCCAGACCGGTTTGATAACCTTTATCCAGACCTTCCTGCAACCCTTTGGCAAATCCTTGCTGGCGACCCTGCTTCTCAGCTTCGAGTTGCAGGTTCATCAATATCTGCTGTTCATCACCTGCTGTTGGTTCGCCGTCCTCTCTTGGCTCATCAGTAAACAGCATACTGATGTCCGGCGGCGTAGTCGCCGCAGTAGGCTCAGGTTGGCTGGCAAAGTCATTTAGTGACCAGGGTTGCCAGGGCAGGGTATTAATCCTATCAGACATAGATATCCTCGCCGCCGCCGATGACTATCTCGCCGCTTTCCGCCAAACGACGGACGATAAGCAAGATGGCTTTCTGTTCGTTTTCGACCAGCGACATACGTACCGGCCCACGGGTGGCCAGATCGTCGCGCAGGATTTCTGCTGCTCGCAGCGACATGTTGCTGAGGAAGCGCTCGCGCAGCGCCTGATCGGCACCTTTCAAGGCAATCAGTAGCGACTCGTTGTCGACCTCTTGCAGTAAGCGCTGGATGCTGCGGTCGTCGACACTGACCAGATTCTCGAACAGGAACATTTCGTCGATGATCTTCTGTGCCAGCTCGCCGTCGTATTCGCGTACCGCGTCCATAACCGTCTCTTCCTGCTGGCTTTTCATCAGGTTGATAATCTCAGCCGCGGTGCGGATACCGCCCATTTTGCTGCGTTTGAGATTCTGACCATCGAGCAGGTTGTTCAGCACTTCGGTCAATTCAGCCAATGCCGCCGGTTGAACGCCGCCGAAGGTGGCGATACGCAACATGACATCGTTACGCAGGCGTTCGTCGAACAGTGCCAGAATATCGGCCGCTTGAGCGCGTTTCAGATGAACCAAAATAGTGGCGATAATCTGCGGATGCTCGTCGCGGATCAGATCGGCCGCCATCTGCGGTTCCATAAAGTTGAGGGTTTCCATGCCGCTGGTGGTTTCGCGTGATTCCAGAATGTCTTCCAACAGACTGGAGGCGCGTTCTTCCCCCAATGCTTTTATCAGCACGGTGCGCAGATAATCGCTGGCATTCACACTCAGTGCGGCATATTGCTCTGCATCGTCTTCAAACTCAGCCAATACATCAACCAACTGTTGGTGAGAAACCTGACGCATACTCGCCATGGTGGTACTGAGTTGTTGGACTTCGCGCGAGGAGAGGTGTTTAAACACCTCGGCGGCATGGTCTTCACCCAGAGTCATCAGCATGATGGCGCTTTTTTCAGTTCCGGTCAGGCTCATTGGTCATTACTCATCCATTGACGGATAACCAGCGCGACAACACGTGGGTCTTTATCCGCTAGTTCGCGTATACGCTGGGCCTGAACTTCAGCACTGACTCGTTGCTGATTTTTCTTACGCAGGGCCAGCTCTTCTTTAGTTTGTTTCGCTGTTTCAGTGGTTTGTGCAGCCTGAACAATGTTATTGACCGACGCCGCTGCTTTATCCGCCACTTGTTTCTTAGCTATCAGTGGGCGCACCAGTTTGCGCCACAAGATCCACGCCACCAGTAAGATGAGCAAGTAGCGACCAATATTCAGCAACTGATCAAAGAACGACTGTTGTTGCCAGAATGGCAAGTTACTGCCGCCAGCATCGTCAGTGGCATTAAACGGTGTGTTCACCACATTTAATGTGTCGCCGCGTACCGTGGAGAAGCCCATGGCCTCGCGCGTTAGCGATTCCACTTGCGCTAATTGATCTTTGCTCAGCGCGATAGGTTTACCCGCTTTATCGCTGCCGTAGTTAACCACCACGGCAACGGAGAGGCGCTGCACCATGCCGGCTTGTTGCTGGGTATGGCGGATAGTACGGTCAACTTCGAAGTTGGTGGTTTGGTCGTGACGACTATTACTGGACGTGGCGGTTTGTCTGGCTGCGGTTGCCGGGCGATTGGCTGCATTTGCCGCCGCGCCAGCACCTGCCGCAGGGGTAGCCTGAGGCACTTCAATCGGTGCGACCGGTGTGGCTGAAGGCTGGTTGGATAATGCCCCTGGAACGCCCCCGACATTGGTCCCACCCAGTTGTTCGCTGGTGCTGACTTGCTGAGAGCGCACCGCTCCTTGGTTAGCAGCCTGATTCGGTTTGTACTCTTCGTCAGTCTGCTCACGGCTGGCAAAATCAACTTGTGCGGTCACTTGGGCATGAACATTACCGCTGCCCACCATCGGTGCGAGGATAGTTTCAATGCGGCGCTGGAAGCGGTTTTCAACTTCATTGGTAAATTTGAGTTGCGCTGCATTTAAATCACGGCCGGCGCTATCAGATTGTGTCAACAGACGTCCGGTCTGATCGACGACGGTGACGTTAGCAGGTGGTAAACCCGCCACACTGCTGGAAACCATATAGACAATGGCGTTGATTTGACCATCATCAAGAGCACGACCGGGTTGTAGGGCGAGTGTGACAGAGGCCGTTGGTGATTTTTGCTCACGGACGAACAGTGACGGTTTCGGCATGGCTAAGTGCACCCGCACATTTAATACCGGGCCGAGTGTGCCAATCGTTCGTGCCAGTTCGCCTTCCAACGCACGCTGATAGTTGACTTGTTCGCTAAATTGGCTGATGCCAAATTTTTCCTGATCCAGTAGCTCAAAGCCTACTGCACCACCTTTAGGTAAACCTTGTTGAGCCAGACGCAGACGGGTTTCATGCACTTTATCTGCCGGGATCAACAATGCTCCGCCATTATCAGCGAAGCGATAGGGAATATTCAGTTGCGTCAACTGCGTGACGATATCACCACCATCACGATCATTTAGGTTGCTATAAAGGACGCGATAGTCCGGGCTTTTAGCCCATAACATCAGCGCGACAATAATAGCGACGGCCGCAGCAGCCGCAATCAGCAGTGGGATTTTTGGATTCGCGCGTAGGCGTGCCAGTGTCGTCGTAAAGGTGTTTTCACGATTTTCACCGCCAGTTATCGAGGCATTCATACACGTCCTTGGCCAAGCTGAATAACGTTTGAGTTAGTATTTTTTATGTAACTAATGTGTTGGAACAAAACAGACTCCCAAATGCTGTGAGCGATAACGCATCAATAGCTGATATCCCCTTTTATACTCGTCATACTTCAAGCCGCATGTGCGTTGGCCGCGTTCAATCACCCGAATCACTTACTACAGTAAGTTCATCGGGACTCTCTCCCTTGCCGCCTTCCTGCAACTCGAATTATTTGGACTATATCGGCATGCCATTATTTGCTGTAAGTGGAAATTCGATGGCTCAATAAGCCGGTATTTTTACGTCTATTTAGCCGCTTTAGCGCAAAAATGATGTGTTAGGGTGTCATCCTGAAAAAAGTGATAGCTGTTTGAATGGTGAACAACCGCTTTTGCGCGCGAATTTGTCACGCAGTTATTAACCTACTGACGCACTCTGAGGATGAACATGTCTGTTCAAGGTATCGAAGGGGTTTTACAGCAGTTGCAAGTCACGGCATTGCAAGCCTCGGGTTCAGCGAAAACACTGCCCGCTGAGGCCGGCTTTGCGAGTGAATTAAAAGCGGCTATCGGCAAAATCAGTGAAAACCAGCAAACAGCCCGTACGTTGGCGCAGAATTTTGAATTAGGTGTGCCTGGCGTAGGTATCAATGACGTGATGGTAAATATGCAGAAGTCGTCTGTATCTTTACAGCTAGGTATTCAAGTGCGTAATAAGCTGGTAGCGGCTTATCAAGACGTTATGAATATGGGTGTCTAAACTTCATGGGACAACGCCCATAAATAAAGTGATGCAGTTGTGCCATAAGGGGTGTAGCGGCGGCGATAGCGTTCAAAACGTTCGCGCGGTAGCGTTTTGTGGCGATATAAATTCATCATGCCGCGGCGAATGGCCAAATCACCCCAACTGAGCACATCAGGGCGAGAAAGTGAAGAAATAAGCAGCATTTCTGCCGTCCAGATACCGACACCATTCAGGCTTGAAAGCTGGGTAATGACCTCATTATCCGGTAACTGAGAAATAGCCGATAAATTCAGTGAACCATCGAGTGCTGCATCGGCAGCACCCTTAATGTATCCGGCTTTACGCATCGTCATTCCGCACCCCTGAATAGCTTCTATCGGGGCTGCGGCAATAGTTATCGGTGTGACCGTGCCGACTAATGCCATCAGCCGTGCATTAACGGTGAGCGCCGCTTTAACGGAAATTTGCTGATCAACAATGTTTCTGATGAGTGCAGCAAATAAATCTGGTGATAATGGACGGGCAATCATTCCTAATCGTTCGATAGCTGCTGCCATCTTTTTATCCCGCCGCTTAAGATGATTAATCTCTGTTTCACCGTAACTGTAGAACACGCATTTGCTCCCAACATTGCCAACTCTAAAATGATTTAATTTAGCATAGCCTTAACGTCTGTCGATGACTCTCTGTTTCTTGCTGACTAAGCGCTTTGTGCCAATACTATATTCTGATGACCAATTTTTTGCAGTATTACCGAAATATCAATATTATCGATTTTGTCTGGCGGCAAGTGAGCAATGGCATATTCATGCCAGATACCTGATTCCAGGAACAAAATAAACAGTTCTCTATCCAGGTGATTTTCATTCACCATATTCAACATAATATTGAGCGCTTCAGATAATAATTTTCCTGGTTTATAAGGGCGATCGGCGGCTGTCAGTGCTTCAAATACATCGGCGATGGCCATCATTCGAACAGGAATACTCATCTGTTTATAAGTGAGTTGATAGGGATATCCCTTGCCGTCCATACGTTCATGGTGGCCACCTGCAATCGAGGGAACATTCGCCATGGTTCGTGGGAAGGGGAGTTTTTTGAGCATGACAATGGTCTGCATAATGTGCTCATTTATTTTATAACGATCCTCTTCGGTCAATGTGCCACGCCGAATACTGAGGTTATAAATTTCACCACGGTTATAAAGCAAAGTCGGCTCTGGTAATTTAAAATCATAATATTCTGGACGTTTGTTTTTATTATCACGGTAAATGAGATGTTCTTTTTTATCTGCCAGCATGGGTTCTTGTACCGGCAGGGAAGCTGCCGGTTGCCGGGCTTTGCGCACCCGCTCTTCCTGAGCAATGCCGGCATTATCATCTAATGTCCGGGTCCAGTTATATTGAGCAATTTGCTGAATACGCGCTATTGCTTCATCGGACATGAATTCTCCGCCAATATTACAGTGGGCAATAAAGTAAAAATCATCATCCAATTGGCGCAATTCCGCTGCCAGCGTTTGTTGATCCGTTTCATTAGCACTAACGGTGGCATGACGGCGCAAGAAGGCTATTTCTTTCTCGCGTTTTAACACTTCAAATCTCATGCGTATTTCATGAATGCGATCATAAATTAATTCCAGTTTTGTCGATTTATCCACGACAAATTCAGGTGTTGTTATCTTGCCACAGTCATGTAACCAACAAGCAGTATGCAGTTCTTCCCACTCATTTTCAGATAAATTAAAGTTGGCGAAAGGACCTTCTTTGATATTGACTGCGGCTCTGGCAAGCATTTTTGTGATTTCAGGGACTCGCTGGCAATGGCCGCCGGTATAGGCGCTCTTGGCATCAATGGCTCCTGCAATAAGCTCAATAAATGCATTGAGCAGATTTTTTTGTTCTTGCAATAATTGCTGCGTTTCTACGGAAACAGATAAACTACCGACCAGTGCATTAACTAATTGAATTTTTGAACGTTCACGTTCTGCATTTAATTGATAGGGGTTAAATAGCAACAAAAAGCCTAACAGTTGTTTATCGTGAGTTTTCATGGGCACAGCAACAAACCGCAAGGGTAAATAAGGCTGCAAGAAGTCTTGTAATTGACGGAATATATTCTCTTTATTTAGCGTTCCGGCAATGGTTTTTCCCTCAAGAACGGGTTGAAAAGTGGTGAAGTTATCTTCTGTTATACTCAATGAGGACATTTCAGCTACTGGGATATTTTCACCATTCCAACGAAATGCTGTCGGTGTGAAATGGCCTTCTTGTTTATCTGCCAGGAAAATAATGCCGCCGGTCATCGCGGCGATTTCAGTTGTTTCACTTAATAATCCCTGCATCTGACGGAAGAAGTTATTTTCCGCCGTCAGCATATTGCCCATTGAAATAAACTGTTTCAGTGTCGATTTCATTTTTGACATTGATTTGTGCAACTCATCCACTTCTTCAATCATAGAATGTTCAGACTCGCGTTCTTCGAAATGCAAGTTACTGATAGAGTCAGCATCCCGGCGGAGGCGAATCAGTGGGTTGGATATTTTCCGAGAGAAGTACCACACTAGCGGTAAACTGAGCATTAATAGGATAAAAGCGATAAGGGTTGAGTGATTCCGAATGGAGTTTGCATCAGCAGTCAAATAACTGGCTGGCGTCGCAATAACGAGCTGATATTTATTTCCGTTGTTATCAATATCGACAATGGAGCCGTACCAGTGCTTACCTTGTGCTTCAAATATCATGCTGTTGTCATTGTTATTAGCTGGTTGGTTATTGCTGACAAGGCTATTTTCTTGGGTATCTAGTAATGTTTGTAATACCGGAATTTGCTTATCCCCATTAGTGGGATTTGCTGAGGAATCTTTAGATTTAGGTAAGCTTGCGATAACCTCACCGTGGGCGTTGATAATGATGGCTTGACTATCTGGTGGTAGATTCTGTCTTATTAAAAACTCAGATAACGAGGCCAGTGAAACATCTAACCCAATGACAGACTGATTATTTTCAGAACGGCGACTATAGGTAAAACCCGCTTCACCGGTTCCCTTGAAAATATAGATAGGGGATGTAATAAGGCCTGGGCTGGCTGATGCTAAAATAAACCAATCCCGCTTTCTGGGATCATAGCTATCATTATCTCTGGGCATAACGGCAATGACTTGCTGCTTTTCGTTCAGATAAATAAACCGTTTTTCTGGCAAGCTATCGAGGAAACGATTACTTTGAATCATCCACTCAGCACTCTCTGGAGCGTGAAATAATTTACGGTTAGCTTCGGTCAGACGGCGCAACATAAATAAATCGCCATTAGGATAGGCACTATATACAGCACTGGCGTAATCATTCTGCTTCAGTATTTCAATAAATTTACCGACAAAACCCATGCGCTGTTCAAGCGTTGATAACTCAGTAATTTGCATACTGGCAAGAATATTAACAGACATCATCATGGGCCGTGTTACTGCATCCAATTCTGCCGCGATTGCCTCTCCCGTTTTTTGATACTGCCTATTGGTGCTGATTTCAGTCAATTTAGTCAGTTGGCTATGACTGAAAATGATAATGACGGTACCGATTGAGACAATCAATAGCGTGAAGAGAGCCGCAATCTGGATATGCAATGGATAGCGGCTTTTTAGTCCGAGCAAGTTACTGGGCATCATTGCGATCCTGAGAGGATATTATTTAATCAATTTTAATCATAGGATGCCCATGCAAAAGTGACATATTCCTCTTTCTTTCAGTGGCTTATATATATTTATATGATTATTAAGACTTTTATCGATATTGAGACTGTATTGCTGGAGGAAAAAACTGGAGGAGGCCTAAAAAAATAATGTTTTCGTGTGTAGAATATCTAAAAGCAGTATTTAGCAGTCCGGATGATTATCTATAAAAAGAGTGAGATAACTCCATAGGAATGCAATTGTATGAAATGACAGAAATAAGTAAATCATATTAAGAATAACCAAAAATAGAGACTAACCGGAGTAATTCCGGCCCTATATCAGGTTTAAATAACTGTGATAGTTTACCGGCGGTGGATCATTATCGGGAGGCTGTAATCGGTGATGCCCGCGTATGGCTGTAGGGGCAAACCCAAAACGTTTGCGAAAACGTTCTGCGAAACGTGATGCACTTTCATAACCGACTTGACTGGCAATGAGTGAAATTGGCCAATCAGTGCCTTGCAATAAACGTAAAGCGCTGGTCATACGGACATCAATCATCAAATCACGTAAGAGTATATTTTCGGCTGCTAATTTTCGCCGCAATACCACTTCACTCATTGCCATATGGTCGGCGACTTCAGCAGCAGACCATATTTTATGTGGATCAGTAGACAGACAACGGCGCACTTTTTCACTTAATAAATGACCATCGTTTAGTTTAAATTTAACACCACGCTGAGCTAACCAAAGTAATAATTCAAGCATACGATGTCTGACGATAGTAGGGGGGATATCACCCACATCGGATATTGCTTTAAATGTATTGCCGAAAGTATTAATAAATTCAGGTGCCAAATCACGCACTGGCATAACCCCAGGTATAACCCCAAGGCCAGCAGAAGCAGGATGATTGGCGAAGGTGGCTATCAAACGAGGATCACAACGGAGTTGATGGCTGAAAAATAACCCATCATCAGATAAGCCATTAATTACATCAACTGTTTGCCCGCTGCTGACTGCAACTATTTCACCCGTTCGGACAATACACTCTTGATTAGCCCAACGAATGACTTTATGCCCACGGTTAACCATAATGAGCAAAGGATGCTCAATATAGACTGATGTAAGGAGTAGCTCTGTATGTTGAATAACATGTGCCGAGCTACCCACCCCGGGACAAAATTTAATTGTACGTTCCATCGATATTCATTTCACAATTTTGGCCTGAGAATATCTTTACGCTTTGAATGGCAGACTAGCAACTTATTTTAATAGAAAATTCACCATCACTGACTATTTTAGCGAAAAGCTGTGGAGTGAGAATAATAGTCAATCAGACATGAAAGGTTGTTACCATCAATAAATTTATTTGTTAAAAACCATAACAATTAAAATTGATTGCTATTTTAATAATTGTAGTTGCAAGCGACAGTTCAGTTACAAATACTATTTTATGGCCATACTAGCTGTAGGTTACTGTATCTCACCTAACAGTACCGCGTGGTCAGGAAACTGGCCGTACGTATTATTTACCGCCTGTTGTTTTGTTGATTGCCCAACCAATTCACTTAATGCATCCAGACGCAGTTGCAATAAACGCTTAATCTCTATTTCATTATCCAAAATAGCTTTTAGCTTCTCCCGTAATAAATCTTGTAGCATTAGCGATGAGCATGAAAAAATAGTGATATTAGTGGTGCTTTCAACAGCTTTAAGGTAAGTCATTTCCAGATCAACCAGCGCATCCCAATTGCCCTCGGTCGCCAGCACTAACATTTGCTCGCTGAGGGTCAGGATTTGTTGATATTCAGACAAAAGGTGCTGGTGACGTTCCATTAAATGGGGTCCTAATCAGGTTGATAATTGGGGCCGATCTGCCGCCAGGCATCCGCAATATTTTCAAGCAGAACCATGACTTCATCAATGGCCTGTTCGTCATTATGCAAATTAGCATGCAGTAAGCGTCGTGACATATAGTCATATAAGGCTGACAAGTTATCTGCCAGTTCGCCACCTTTTTCCATATCCAGTCCTGCACTCAACCCATTATTAATAATGTTAATGGCTTTTGATAACGCAGCACCTTTGGCGGCAGTTTCACCCTGATTGATTAAAATTTTTGCGCGGATCAGGGCGCTTTGCGCCCCGTCGAACAGCATCATGATCAGTTGGTGTGGGCTGGCATTCATGACACCACTTTCCAACCCCACTTTTTGATAAGCCTGAGCTCCTGATTGGCTGTACATAGACTATCCTTATGAACTGAATTGCTGCGTCAAGAAGCTAGCAGTACTGTTTAATGACGTCATCAATTTATCTAATTGGGTAAATTGTGCTTTATAACGCTCAATCGTCGCGGTGATGCTGGCCGTGGTGGCGATCACTTGAGTATCCAGATTTTTTAATGACTTATTGATACCGTCAGTAGCACTTTTCAGCGTGCCTTTACTGCTATCGAGCGCCGTATTGAGCAAATTGTCCATTTGGGTGGCAAACCCGGTAGTTTTACCATCACCAACAAAGAAGCTGGTTACGCCGTTAGGCTTATCTTTCAGCGCCGCATCCAATTTGGTGGAATCAATGACTAATTTGCCATCAATGTCTTGTGTAATCCCCATACTGGCCAGTGTTTTAACATCGCCTGCTTGTGAGGAGGCTAACTGACTTTTTAATTGCGTCTGGATGCTGCGTAATGTTCCGTCACCAACCAGTGCCCCGTTACTGGTTGACTGATCTTTCCCTTGTTCAACCGCAGTATATTTAGTTAAAGAGGCAAAAGTCGTTTGCAATGAGTTATAAGCATCGACAAAACTTTGAACCGCTGCTTTGGTCGCAGTTGCATCGCGGGTAATGTTCAGCTGCTCTGGTTCATCCGTTTTGGTTAAGGCTTTCAAGGTTAATGTCACACCTTGGGGGGCATCGGTAATGGTGTTGCTCTGACGGACAATATCCACGCCATTTACTGTCAATTTTGCATCTTCAGCTGCCACTTTTTGCGTCATGGCACCACTGCCGCCAGTGCTGTCTGGCGTATAGTTCAGAAAGTCATTCAGCGTATCATCGCCAGTGACACTGACCGTCATTTCTGACTGTGTACCCGTGTCTTTCGACGTTAATGCCAGATAATAAGTATTATCATCGGCTTTCATAATACTGGCACTAACACCGGTTTCCTGTTTATTGATAGCATCGCGGATGCCAGCTAAAGAGGTTTGATCACTGGTCAGGCTAATTTCTGTTGGCGTTGTTTTACCCGGTTGGGTAATGGTGATAGTGCGAGTGGCATTATCGTTACCTAATTTATCCGTGGTATTCGCCACCTCAGTCGACAGCAATGACTGTGATTTTGCCAGGTTTGTGACTTCAATACTGTAGTTACCCGCGCTGGCATTACTGTCGGTTACTGCACTGAAAGCAGTATTGGTACCACTGACTGCGGTGCTGGTCAGCGTATCTGCTTTTTTTAAGGCCGCCGATGCCGTTTCAACTTTGGCTAACGCACTTTGCAATACACTAAATGCGGTCAGCTTAGCTTTATAGCTAGTCTGTTGCGTCGTTAACGGTGTAAGTCGTGTTTGCTCTGCAGCCGATAATTGTGACAGCAGTGTATTCAAATCCATTCCAGAACCGGTGCCTAATGCACTGATACTCGCCATGTCTAATCCTTAATATTCAAGTGTCGTTGCAATGGTTATCGGCAAGGAATAAAGAAAGTTTACACATAAAATAGAAATTATGATGGCCGGAATAACAGGGGATAACAGGGTGTTATTTCTGCCATTGAATAAGTGTGTAAATAAAGGAAAGATTACCGTTCAATAATATAAATTTTTAAAATTATTTTGTCGAATAGCTAAAGGTTCCTTGAAGTACGCCGATACAAGTTAGGACGGTGATGAAGCCGTGGGCAGTATGCCCAAACCATAACCCAACAGCATTTAAGGAATAATACTATGGCGGTAATTAACACTAACAGCTTGTCTCTGCTGACTCAGAACAACCTGAACAAATCCCAGTCTTCTTTAGGCACCGCCATTGAGCGTTTGTCTTCTGGTCTGCGTATCAACAGCGCGAAAGATGATGCTGCTGGTCAAGCCATCGCTAACCGTTTCACTTCTAACATCAACGGTCTGACTGTTGCTGCACGTAACGCGAACGACGGTATCTCTATCGCACAAACCGCTGAAGGCGCACTGGGCGAAATCAACAACAACTTGCAGCGTGTACGTGACCTGACCGTTCAGGCGCAAAACAGTTCTAACTCTGCGTCAGATATCGACTCCATCCAGTCTGAAGTTAACCAGCGTATGGAAGAGATTGACCGCGTAACTAAACAAACTGACTTCAACGGTATCAAAGTTCTGGATAACCGTACAGCGGCTGATTCTACTTATTCATTCCAGGTTGGCGCACAAGATGGCCAAAGCATCGGCATCAACATCGGCGCAAGCTCAGGCTGGAACCTGGCAACCGCTGGCGCAGATGGCACTTCTTCTGCTCAAATCAATACCAATGGTTCATTGGCAACGGCTTCTGCCACTTACAATACTGCAGTTGCTCTGGCCGATAGTACTGGCGCTCTGGCTGATACTCGTAATACCGCGGTAGATGCTGCTTTAACCACTAAAGTTGCTTCTTATGCAACTGCAGAAACGGCTAAAACTGCTGCCTATGCAACAGCTCAAGCAACCTATGATGCAAGTATAAAAGATGCCGCAGCTGATACCGCTTTAGCTACTGCTAAAGGTACCGCTGATACAACACTTACTGCTGCTAAAACTGCGGCTGATGGTGTATTCAGTACTGCATCCACTGCAGCGAATAAAACTTTCTCTGATGCACTGAATCCAGCCGGTGATGCAACACTGAAAACTGCGATTGATTCTGCATTAACTGCTCGTGATACAGCTGTTGCTAATGCTATGACGGCTAAAGACACTGCTTACACCGCTGCTGCTGGCTTGGCTACTCCTGAAGCTATCGCGGCTGCAAAAGTTGTTGCTGATAAAGCACTGACTACTGCAACGACGAATGCTAACTCTACATTAACTTCTTCTGTTAGCTCTGCTATCAAAACTCCAGCCACTAAAGCAGCAACTGATGCTGGTGCATTGGTTAACGGCAATCTGCGTAAAGTCGCTGCTGAAGGTTTTGACGTTTTGAAAGGTAAAGTCAACGTTGACGGTACTGCTGTTGGTACTACCCCACTGGCTGACATCGATGCTGCACTGAAAGCGGTTGATACTCAACGTAGCTCACTGGGTGCTTCTCAGAACCGTTTTGAATCTACCATCACTAACCTGAACAACACCACTAACAACCTGACTTCAGCACGTAGCCGCATCCAAGATGCTGATTACTCTACTGAAGTATCTAACATGAGCCGTGCACAGATTCTGCAACAAGCAGGGACTTCTGTACTGGCCCAGGCAAATCAGGTTCCACAAACTGTATTGTCTCTGCTGCGTTAATTATTCCCAAACACAGCATTATTCAACCCCGCCTTTTTCGGCGGGGTTTTTATATTGATATTGACACCATTCTCTTTGGAAATAATCGGCAATATTATTTCCAAAGAGAATAAGTTCAAACTGGGCGCTAATAATCTATTTTTCGTGGTTTTGGTCTCTATTTATCGCTCTATTTTTTCAATGTCAGCAATACGTTAACAGTAAAAGCCATGGGCATAAGTCAAATAGCCGCCTTTTTATAGGCCTATTCAGGCGATTGTCTAACTGACCGGACAGGATAATGGTACGACTCTCTTACCCTTAGGTGCCTGTCTAGTGAGCGATCTGTATACCGCCGAAGGCGTGATGGACAAAAATTCCCTCTGGCAACGCTATGTTCCTCTGGTGCGACATGAGGCATTGCGTTTGCAGGTGCGCCTGCCGGCCAGTGTGGAATTGGATGATTTGTTGCAGGCTGGGGGGATTGGTCTGCTGAATGCTGTTGAGCGTTATGACGCTTTACAAGGAACCGCATTTACCACTTATGCGGTACAGCGTATACGTGGCGCGATGTTGGATGAACTGCGCAGCCGAGATTGGGCGCCACGTAGTGTACGGCGCAATGCACGCGAAGTGGCCAGTGCGATGCAAAAGGTTGAACAACGGCTCGGACGTCCGGCGACTGAGCAGGAAGTCGCGCAAAATCTTGATATTGATCTGACTGAGTACCGCCAGATCTTGTTGGACACCAACAACAGCCAGCTTTTTTCCTATGACGAATGGCGGGAAGAGCATGGCGAAAGCGTCGAACCCATGCTGGAAGGGCATGAAGATGCCAATCCGTTACAGCATTTATTGGAAGGAAATCTGCGCCAACGTGTTATTGAAGCGATCGAGGCTTTGCCGGAACGTGAAAAAATGGTGTTGACGCTGTATTACCAGGAAGAGCTGAACCTGAAAGAAATCGGCGCCGTGCTGGAAGTGGGGGAATCCCGCGTCAGCCAGCTTCATAGCCAGGCGATAAAACGCTTACGCGCCCGCCTGAATAACGACTCATAATTCATTTTCGCTCAGTGATATCACAGTGTTTAACTTTATTAATGCAGGTCTTCTTATGCCAGGACTTCAGCTAAAAAAGCGGCCGCTGAGCCGTTATTTAAAAGATTATAAGCACGGACAAACTCATTGTTCACATTGTCATAAACAACTTGATCGTATGGCGTTGGTTTTCCGCGGACAAATTATCAATAAAGAAGCAATTGCCGGTATGGATCAGCCCATTGATGATCAAGTCTGGTTGAAACTTCAGCATGAATTAACCGCATTGTGCCGTTTTTGTAGTGAAATATATTGCAATAGCGCACCGGGTTATTTCGATATTATGGCGTTCAAACAGTATTTATTTGAACAAACTGAGATGAGTCATAGTACCGTGCGCGAATATGTTGTGCGGTTACGCCGGTTAGATGAAATGCTGGTTGCAACCAATTATCCAGCAGATAAATTCGCCAGCGAAACCATGCATCAACGTATTATTGATGAATTGCCCAATGCAGCACATAACAATTACCGCATTGCTTTGCGTAAGTATGATCAATATTTGGCATGGCAAAAGAGCTACTAAGGTTAATGACGGCGTGTTCTCACTTGAGAAAACTCTGTGTTTTTCATTGAAAGCGCCTCTAATATAAAGCAAAACGATTACGTCATTATCTTCAGTGGTTCCGCGCCCGGCAAGGCTCACCTTAGCCGGGCTTTTTATTATCTCCTATATTCACCTGCGTGATTGCTTACCTACATCTATAATAAAATCAGTGATTATTGATGCCACTTCTGATAAATCTATGTTTTCCCTCCGCACTTGAGCAGGGGTGCTAGCGACGTTTACTGACCCGAGCCGCTGACTTGAGTCAGTCAGTCGGGGATTGGTTTGCTTCTGCCTGTCTGCAACTCGAATTACTTAAGGTAATCGTGGCAGTCATATCATTAATGTCCTGGAGGGCCTGTGACGCTTGAACAAAACTTGAAAAGTTTTCCGCGCCTGGATTTAGTCGGTAATGCTACGCCATTAGAAAAGCTATCTCGTCTTTCTGACTATGTAGGGCGTGAGATCTATATTAAACGTGATGATGTCACACCGCTGGCCCTTGGCGGCAATAAACTACGTAAGCTGGAGTTTTTGGCCGCCGATGCGTTGAGGCAGGGAGCGGATACATTAGTGACTGCGGGGGCTATCCAATCTAACCATGTGCGCCAAACAGCGGCTGTTGCTGCAAAATTGGGGCTACATTGTGTCGCGTTACTTGAGAATCCTATCGGTACCTCACAGGAAAACTATCTGACCAATGGCAATCGATTGCTGTTGGATTTGTTTAATGTTGAAGTGGTGATGTGTGACGGTCTATATGACCCAAACCAGCAATTGGCTGAGTTGGCAACCCGCCTCGAGGCACAAGGTTTTCGCCCGTATATGGTGCCGGTTGGGGGATCTAATGCCTTGGGCGCTCTGGGATATGTGCAGTGTGCATTGGAAATTGCAGATCAATCGGCTGGGAAGGTCGCTTTTAGCTCGGTGGTTGTGGCTTCGGGCAGTGCGGGCACCCATGCGGGGCTGGCTGTTGGGATGCAGCAGCTGCTACCACAAGTGGAACTGATTGGTGTCACGGTATCGCGTAAAGCAGAAGAGCAACTCCCTAAAGTCACTCAGATTCAGCAAGAATTAGCGACATCGCTGGGCATTAATCAGCTGGAGAACATTACGCTGTGGGATGATTATTTCGCGCCGCAATATGGTATGCCGAACGAAGAAGGGCTGGCGGCAATCTCGCTTTTGGCAAGGCTGGAGGGGATATTGCTGGACCCGGTTTATACCGGTAAGGCGATGGCTGGTTTACTTGATGGCCTGGAGCAGAAAAAGTTTCGCGATGATGGCCCCATTTTGTTTATCCATACTGGCGGTGCACCTGCATTATTTGCTTATCATCCGCAGGTGTAATCTTTGGTTATTGCTTATTCCATTTATAGCTATCGTTATTAGTTTATATTTCTTTATTCTATTAACAACACTGATAAAGTTTTGAATATCAAAAGTAAACATCACAGCTGGGGTATTTATGGGCTTTTCAATTGTACGTCGTCGGGTAGTTCTGGGCATGGTGGCGGTTGCACTGGCAACAGGCCTGAATGTGAAGTCATATGCTGCGGGAGACCTGTTAGATAAGGTTAAAGAGCGAGGAACCCTGATTGTCGGGTTGGAAGGAACTTATCCACCGTTCAGCTTCCAGGGTGAAGATGGCAAGCTCACTGGGTTCGAAGTGGATTTTGCCAATGCATTGGCAGAGCATATGGGCGTTAAAGCAAAAATCACCCCGACTAAATGGGATGGTATGCTGGCCTCACTGGAATCTAAGCGTATCGATGTGGCGATTAATCAGGTCACCATTTCAGATGAACGCAAGAAAAAATATGATTTCTCAACGCCTTATACTATTTCAGGTATTCAGGTTTTGACCAAGAAAGGCAATGAAGGCAAGTTCACCAAACCTGAAGATTTGGTGGGTAAGAAAGTGGGCGTGGGTTTGGGCAGTAACTATGAGCAATGGTTACGCGAAAACCTGAAAGATGTTGATATTCGCACCTATGATGATGACCCAACTAAGTATCAAGATCTTCGTGTTGGCCGTACAGATGCCATTCTGGTTGACCGTTTAGCTGCATTGGACTTGGTGAAGAAAACCAACAATACTCTTGCCGCGGCTGGCCCAGCGTTTGCCCGTCAGGAGTCAGGTGTGGCATTGCGTAAAAATAACCCTGAGCTGTTGGCAGCGATCAATCAAGCTATCGCTGAAATGCAAAAAGATGGCACATTGGCCAAAATTTCAGAAAAATATTTTGGCGCGGACGTAACTAAATAATGCAAGAAAGTATTCAACTGGTGCTGGATTCAGCACCATTTTTATTGAAAGGTGCCTGGCTTACTCTCCAACTGAGCTTAGGGGGAATGTTTTTTGGTCTGGCATTAGGTTTTATGTTAGCCATGATGCGGTTATCCCGCTTCTTGCCTTTTTCACTTCTCTCTCGTTTTTACGTTTCTATTTTCCGGGGTACTCCGTTAATTGCTCAACTGTTTATGATTTATTACGGTTTGCCGCAATTTGGCATTGAGCTGGACCCTATGCCAGCAGCCTTAATTGGCTTATCACTGAATACGGCGGCTTATACCTCAGAAACATTACGTGCTGCGATTTCATCGATCGAGAAAGGGCAGTGGGAAGCCGCCGCCAGTATCGGGATGACGCGTTGGCAAACCCTCTACCGCGTTATATTGCCGCAAGCAGGTCGTACCGCACTCCCTCCGCTGGGTAACAGTTTTATCGGTTTGGTCAAAGACACCTCGCTGGCCGCGACCATTCAGGTCCCCGAACTTTTCCGCCAGGCGCAATTGGTGACTTCTCGTACCTTGGAAGTTTTCACTATGTATCTGGCGGCCTCACTGATTTATTGGATCATGGCGACCCTGTTATCAGCATTACAAAATCGTCTGGAAGCCCATGTTAATCGTCAGGATCAGGAGTAGCCATGAGTACCATCGACATTAAAGAGCTGACCAAACAGTTTAAAGGTCAACAGGTACTGCACGGTATCTCGCTTGAAGTGAACAGTGGCGAAGTGGTGGCGATAATCGGGCCAAGTGGTTCAGGTAAAACAACGCTATTACGCAGCATCAATCTGCTTGAGACGCCTGACTCTGGGATTATTCGGGTCGGTGATATAGAGATTGATGGCAGCATCCCCATTAATAAGCAACAACGGCAAGTTCGCGCATTACGACAAAAGGTCGGATTTGTGTTCCAGAGCTTCAATTTATTTCCTCATCGCTCGGTGTTGGAAAATATCATTGAAGGGCCGGTGATTGTGAAGGGCGAAAAACGGTCAGAGGCTGTTAAACGTGCGCGTGAGCTGTTGGCGAAAGTTGGATTAAGTGGCAAGGAAGATGCTTATCCTCGTCGTTTATCCGGTGGGCAACAACAGCGTGTGGCTATCGCGCGTGCACTCGCTATGCAGCCTCAGGTCATTCTATTTGATGAGCCGACATCTGCATTAGACCCAGAGCTGGTGGGTGAGGTATTAAATACCATCCGCGCACTGGCTGAGGAAAAACGGACGATGGTTATCGTCACTCATGAAATGAGTTTTGCCCGAGATGTGGCAGACCGGGCTATTTTTATGGACCACGGTAGGATTGTGGAACAAGGCCCGGCGAAAGAACTGTTTGCTCATCCGCGGCATGAACGCACTCGCCAATTCCTTGATAAATTTTTGAATAATCACTGATAAAAAAGATTTAAGTAGCATTTGTAAAATCATTACGGGGGCAATCATCTGGCCCCCATTTTGTCTTTATGATTATTCACAATGAGAAGAAAATAACGGCTAAAATTTCTTATAATTTATGCGAGTGATTATAGTTATGCAAATGGAGGCTCTTTTCTTAAGATTTTATCAATGATATTTAATACACCTGAGTCATTATTCGAATCGGCCTGGTATTTCGCTATTTTTTTAATACGATCTGGCGCATTCGCCATAGCAAATCCAAAACCGGCATATTGCAACATCTCAACATCATTGCCACCATCACCAAAAGTCACCACTTCTTCATCTTTCACCCCCCATATATTCTGGAGTAATTTAATACCATTAGCCTTATGTACACCGGGAATGATCAGGTCAACGGAACCATGACCACTGGACACCGGTGTGACAATACCGGCTAATTCAGTTTCAATGAACGTCATAAAGTCAGCCAATTTTTCATCGGGTAAACTGATGGCAAACTTGAAAGCAGGTTCATCCACTTGATTGAAGCTGTCGATTATTTTAAGGCGGTGATAATATTTACTCATGGTGGTAAAAAACGCATTATCTGATGAATCGAGCATATAGGCTCCGCTCTTTCCGCAAACAATAACGTCAAGATAGGCTATTGGTAATAGTGTTTTTAGAACTATATCACAATTCTCATCTGATATTACGCCGCAAAAAACCTCTGTATTCTTATTGCTCACGTAAGCACCATTTTCAGCGACAAATGCAATTTCATCAGCGATATCGGGAAAGAATGAGATGAGCTGGTAATATTGGTTACCACTGGCAACAACAAATTTTATTCCATTATCTTTTAATTGTGCATATTGAGCACTAAACCGTTTCCGATCAAAACTCATCTGATCGTTAAGAAAGGTTCCATCCATATCAACGGCAACGATTTTAATACTCATTTTGCTTCCCTCTTTAACATATTGAAGATAGTAGTTTGATAGAAAATATCTTAACTTTATTTATCTAAAAAAAAGCTAGCAAAATTTTGCTAGCTGGTAAAGTTACCATACTCAGTCACAATTTTTCTCTTTAGATAAATCTTTAAAAATATGTTCATGCTGTATTAATTTTTGATGTGGCTATTCCTCGTTGATATATTTCAGCTTAAATGCTCCGACCGTAATAACAAGGAATGTCAGTGCCATAATGGTGAATGCGGTGTAGAGATCAGTTAAGTGGGCAATAAAACCAATCAGTGCCGGCCCACCCAGAACACCGAAGTAACCCAGTGTTGCAACCATGGCAACGGACATATTGACCGGCATGACTTTTTCCTGACCAGCCAGGGTTATCAGTACCGGGACAATATTTGCGGCCCCAATTCCGACGAGCGCGAAACCAAGCAATGTGAATTTCCAGTCGGGGATAATGACCGCAACCGCATACCCGATCATGGCGATGATACTGCTGAAAACCAGCACGCGTTTACGCCCCAAAAGGCTAACAACTTTATCACCAGTGAAACGCATAATTGACATCGTTCCACCGAAAATTGCGAATCCCCAACCTGCATGTGTTATATCAAGGCCCCGATCATTAGTGAGAAAAACGCCGCTCCAATCTAATACCGCACCTTCCGCCATGAAACAAATCATGCACATCAATGCCATTAGCATGAGCCGGAAATTGGGCTTCGGTTTTGTTATTGCTTGCTCAGTAGGTTCTTTATGATCACCAAAGGGGATTAATTCATTGAAAGCCGTCGCGGTAATAATCGCTATGACTGCTATGGCAATGAATGTCACGGAGAGAGGCATCAAACCAAGCGTAAATAATATTGCTCCACCACCAGCCCCCGCAATTGAGCCAACACTGAACAAACAATGAAAACCTGACATGAGTGGTTTATCAGATGATTGCTCAACCAGTGAGCCTTGGACATTAACCGCAACATCAGCCAAGCCAATTCCGGCACCAAAGAAAAATAGGCATAAAGCCATTAAAGGGAATTGATCAATGATTGCCAGGGTCGGCAGGAATATACAGGTTAGGGCGATACCTAATAGCATGATATTTTTACAACCAAAATGGCCGATGAGTCTCCCGGAGAAAAGCATAGCAAGTAGTGAGCCAGTCCCCAGGCAAAGCAGCAGTAATCCTAATGAGCCGGCATCAAAATGCAGACGATTTTGTGCATAGGGTACCAGTGAAGCCCAAAGGCCCATTGCAAACCCGGCGACAAAGAATATTGCCCGAGTAGCGGAGCGTTTAGCATAAGTATCCAGAGTGGTATCGAGTGTAGATCCAGACATTCAGTAGTTACCTTTCTCTGGTTAATGGTTGAAGAATCGAGCCTGTTAGCTATGTAGAAACACTTACTAAAAGACTTATATTAAGTCATAAAATATAATGATGACATTCAGGAAGTCAAGAACATTCTCGCCGTGGAAGATGTTTGTTCGAGGGAATTAAGTAGGGATAGAATACGAGCACAGATATGAGATTTTTAGTGTTAAGCCTGGGTTTCCAGCATCATTGGATGTAGGTCAGGGTTAACTGTCAAAGACTCTAAAATTATTGTAGGCATCAAGGGTATATTCAGATATACCTTTATGATAATCAGATTTTATACAATCGCGATAAACAAAATGAGGAATGTGTTTGCTGTCGAATTTTTTTAATAACTCAATAGTTAACGCATCAATACATGCCTGATTTATGTTATTCCCTGATATTGCTATGGTGACCGGATTAATTATAACAATTAAAGATGAAGTGATATGGAGAAGTCTTTCAAATTCGGGACTCTGACCAGAATTAGTATTCATTCCGGTGGTTAAATTATCATAGAAGGGCAGTTTTGATACTTCTCCAGCAAATTGGCTTGCCCCACGTAGCATTTTTCCAGAAATAACGATGCCACAACCTGCGCAATGTCTTGGAGGCATGAAAATGTAAGCAATAGGGTCAGTTATATCGCGACAATCATTTCGATAAAAGCCAAATGCAGTGTAATTCATATCATTACCCACTTGGACAAAAATACCTAATTGACTATTTAACCGTTCAGCGATATCCAGTCCTTCTAAGTGAGTAATATCGCAAGTCAGGACTTTCCCATCGACCACAACGCCGGGGAGGCCAAGGCCTAATGCCTTGATATTAGGATGTTTATCTATTATCTCTTTAATATGGTTAATTAATGTTTCTACAGTCAGTCTATTATAGACTTCATTATATTCTTGAATTTTTTTGCCATCGGCCGAGGTGAGATAAGACGAAATAACGCCGCTGTCATTTGTACCTTCGGCATAGACACTTAATATACTGAAGTAATTTGGGTTATAGATATAACGTTTGGCTGGTCGACCACCGCGTGATTCATCGAGAGATTCCTCGATAACTTCTCCCTCAGAACACAATTCATTCAGTATCGTGCCACAGGTTGCTAAGCTTAAGCCCGTTTGAGCAGATATATCACCTTTAGTTGCGGACACCAGTGATTTTAATGTACCCGTCACCAGCATGATATTTTTTTTCTTCATCTGTTTGGTGGTATTAATCAGCACTGTAGTCATTTTTTTTACCAAAAATTTAGCTGGAAGAAATATAGCATGTTCGTATTTATGAATAAATAATTATCATGGTCTTCGCCGGATGTTACAGTGTTTAACATGAGTGATAAGCTTCTTATGCTTGTCGAGAGATATTGATAGCATTAGAGTTAAGTTAACTGTGATGGATGAGAATAATATATGACGAGTAAAAAAAGAGGGATAGGTTACATCGCCATCGTGGTTGATGATTACGATAAAGCGATTGAATATTACACTGAGAAATTGGGTTTCTTTTTGAGGGAAGATGAGCCGCAGCCTGGGAAGCGATGGGTATCGGTTTCACCTACAGAAGATAGTGAGTGTCGTTTATTGCTGGCTCGTGCATCTAATGATAATCAAGCAGTATTTATTGGCAATCAATGTGGCGGACGAGTATTTCTTTTTCTT
Source organism: Yersinia artesiana (assembly GCF_902726545.1). GTDB lineage: Bacteria > Pseudomonadota > Gammaproteobacteria > Enterobacterales > Enterobacteriaceae > Yersinia > Yersinia artesiana. The sequence continues at coordinate 81,751 of NZ_CACVAD010000011.1, forward strand.
GAGACTGAAGACTTCTGGCGTGATTACCAATTAATGAAGTCGAAAGGGGTGACGTTTTGCGAGGAACCGCGTAAAGAAGCCTATGGTATGGTCGTGGTATTTGAAGATATCTACGGCAACCGCTGGGATCTCTACCAAAAATAGAACTCACATTGCGGATCAGAAAGTAAAACCCACATTAGGCGAGTTGTAACACCAGTCACTGGTTTAATTGGAGACTGAAAAGAGCGAAAGGGGATTGCTGTGAGTATAAATAAGGTTACATTGCAGCGGGTCTATGATGCTGAACCACCTTATCAGGCCCATACTTTCTTGGTTGACCGCTTATGGCCGCGTGGAATCAGTAAAGCACGCCTGGAGGGGGGCGTATGGTTAAAAGAGGTTGCGCCGGATAACGCTTTGCGGCAATGGTTTCATCAACATTTGGATTGGCCGGAATTTGTTAGACGCTATCAGGATCAGCTCAATAACTCTACCGCTTGGGAACCTTTGTTGGCGGTGTTGCAACAGCATCCGATCACGTTGTTATATGGCAGTCGTGATGCGCAAAATAATCAGGCAGTAGTTTTGCGTGATTTTCTGCTGGGGAAACTCAGTCCGTAGGTTTGTTTATCAACCTACGGGCTGAATATTTTATTTAGCCCGCTGACTTTTGTCCGTACAACTCAGCAGGTTGCACTGTTTTAGCTCCGCTTTCTTTAACTGGCATATCTCTATGTTCAGCGGCAACCTCTCGAGCGCGTTTACGTAAGCTAAACCAGCCAATGACGAGCAATACGGCGATGACAGGTAAAGTTGCAACGGTCCAGGTACCATTCGGATAGTCTAATGCCATCATGACTAATACACTGGCCAGGAAAAGCAGGGTTAGCCAGGATGTCACGGGGGCGCCAGGCATCTTGAAGGCAACCGGTTTGGCTGTACCGTTCTTTATTGCCTGACGTAACTTCATCTGACACACAATAATGAATGCCCATGAGCTAATAATCCCAAGTGATGCAATATTCAAAACAATCTCAAATACCTGTGATGGGACGAGAAAGTTGAGTACAACACCAAAAACATAGATACCGACAGTCACCAGTATTCCGGCATAAGGAACTGATTGGGGGCTCATTTTTGACATGAACTTGGGGGCTGAACCGCCCATCGATAATGAGCGCAGAATGCGACCTGTAGAATATAGCCCAGAGTTCAGGCTGGAAAGAGCGGCGGATAGCACCACTATATTCATGATTGTCCCAATATAAGGAACGCCTAAGTTACTGAAGAATGTCACAAAAGGGCTTTGACCTGCCTGATAGGCATTCCAAGGTAATAAGCATACCAGCAGAACCACTGAGCCGACATAAAACAGGCCAATACGTAAAATCACACTGTTGATCGCTTTGGGCAGCATTTTCTCTGGGTCTTTGCACTCCCCGGCTGCGGTGCCAATTAACTCGATACCAGCAAAAGCAAATATGACTCCCTGGACTAATACCAGTGCGGGCAGTAATCCGTGGGGGAAAAATCCGCCATTATCAGTTATCAGATGCATACCGGACGAGTGCTCACCAACACTTTGGCCAGTCCCAAGAAAGATAACCCCGACGATCAGAAATAGGGAGATGGCGGCGACTTTGATCAGTGCGAACCAGAATTCCATCTCTGCAAACCATTTAACACCAATCATATTCATGGTGGCGACAATTGAAAGTGCGCCTAACGCAAACAGCCATTGAGGGACATCAGAGAAGGTGCCCCAGTAATGCATGTAGAGTGCAACAGCGGTAATATCAACAATCCCAGTCATTGCCCAGTTGAGAAAATACATCCATCCAGCAACATAGGATGCTTTTTCGCCGAGAAACTCGCGAGCATAAGAAACAAAACTACCACTGGAGGGGCGGTGTAAAATCAGTTCGCCGAGGGCCCGGAGAATAAAAAATGAGAAAACCCCGCAGACCAAATAAACTAATGCTAATGCTGGGCCTGCCATTTGCAAACGAGCACCTGTGCCTAAAAATAGGCCGGTACCAATAGAACCGCCGATCGCTATCATCTGTATATGACGTCGGCCCATACTTTTGTGATAGCCAGTATCATGAGAATCTAACCAGCGTTTTTTCGCGTCGTGATGGGTTTTTGCAGAGTGCTTTCCTGACATCATAGACATTCCCTATTTTCCTGTCTGTTGTGCAATCATCGTGAATGTATTACTGCAACTGATTGCTAAAGGTTAATGCATAAATAGCGTCTTAGCGCCTTCACTTGTTATGGCTTTGAACATTACTCTTGAATTATGGGAGGGCATGCTATCGTTTCTATCGTGATGAGGCAAAAAAATATTAACTTATAAATTATTTTTTTTGCGGTATTAACGAAGTCACTAATTGAAAAGCTAAGGTTAATTTATAATCACACCACATGCTTTCATATTAAAACATTTATTGTAACTATTGATTGGTTTTAGAGAAATTTGTAACTGGTTGTTATGTAAATGAATGTGGGGGGCGCGTTTTTTACTATAAATCTATTCTATATATTTCCTATCGATACTGTTTTTAGCCTGACTTTATCTTTTATTACTATCACTTTGCATTAAGTTTCAGTTGATCTTAATTAATTAAGGTAGGCGCTATTTTTTTATAAAGATATTCTTTTTATATGCATGATTTATCTTTTTACACAAAGTCTATGATTTGACATCGGTTCTATAGGTGTTATTAATTATGATCAATAAACCTAATTAGCAATAAGGTATTCAAATGTTTTTTTAGTAATGGCATTACAACCGGCATATTTTATTGGATACCGGTTGTTTTTGATAATTGAGTTCTGTTTGGCGCTAATGCTATTGGCAATACTGCTTTAATACCTCCTGTTGATTGGGCAAGAGTTTATAGAGATAAACCGGCCGCCCGGTTGCACCATACAGAACTTTAGTGCTCAGAACTTCAGTATCGGAAAGGTAAATTAAATATTTACGGCAAGAAACGCGTGAAATACCAATAGCATTTGCCATCTGCTCCGTTGAGAATTCCCCATCTTGTACTTCCAGAATCCATTCACACACAGTGCGCAGTGTTTGCGCTGTTAGCCCTTTGGGTAGTTTCTTCCGCTCGATCGGAGCGGCATTACTGCGCCGTAATAAGGAATCGACATCTTCTTGTGCGCAATATTCACGCTGTCCCAGCAAACTCTGTTTTTCACGATAAGTCGACAGTGCTTCTTCAAAGCGTGAGAATTGGAACGGCTTAATTAAGTAATCCACTACTCCGTATTGCAGCGCTCTTTTGATGGTATTCACATCAGTCGCAGATGAAATAACAATAACATCAGTATGCTCACTGAATTCACGTAGAACTGGCAGCAAGTCTAATCCATTGTCCTGACGCATGAAAACATCCAACAGGACCAGGTGAATAGGCTGTTCCGCTGCTATCACATGATCCCGAGCCTGCTGCAAACTGGAGACCGAACCGCAGCAGTTGAAGCCCGCTACCTGGCTCAAATAACACTTGTTCAGCTCAGCTACCATTGCATCATCATCTACTATTAATACATTAATCATGATTTACCGCGCTGATGTTGTTGGAATAATTGTCACTGGAGGTCATATTATTTGAGGTTACATCGTAGGGAAGGTTGATAAAGAATTGGGTAAAAACACCCGCTTCGGAATCGAACTCAATATTGCCGCCAATACTTTCCAGGCTCTGACGAACCAGGCTCAAACCGATGCCGTGTTCATTTCCTTTTGTGGAAAAACCATTATCAAAAATACTGTCTTGCAACTCGGTGGCAATACCCGGCCCATCATCACTGACAACGCAATGTACTCGGCCATTTTGATAATGGAAGCTGACGTTAATTTCTCGTTGAGACAGGTTGCCAATGGCTTCCATGGCGTTCTCAAGCAGATTGCCCAAAACTGTAATTAAGGTGGTCGTTATTTGCTCATTATCGGTGTCGGGTAATAGGCTATCATCACTGATGGATAATGTGATGCCCAAATCGCGTGCCCGATTGATTTTCCCCAGCAGGAAACCGGCAATGACTGGGGATTTTATTTTGCGCAGTAGAGAGCCAATCTCCGCCTGATAATTATTCGATGTTTTAACAATATAATCTTCAAGTTGCTGATAATACTTCATATGTAATAAACCCAAAATCACATGGAGTTTATTCATAAATTCGTGCGACTGTGCTCGTAAGGCATCAGCATAATGCACCATGCCGGTGAGGCGTTGCATCAATTGACTCACTTCGGTTTTATCACGGAAAGTGGCGATTGCGCCGATAATATCGCCTTTTACCATCACAGGAACAGTATTGGTCAGTAATATGCTGCCATTAAAGTTTATTTCTTCATCACGTCGGGCAATCCCGGTTTCCAAAACCTGCTCTAAGTACAAACGCACTGGCCAATACTTGCTGGCGCTACTGAGTAATAAATTTTCCATCGGCCCACTTTGTTTAAATAAGCGTTTCGCCTCATGATTTACCACGGTAATGCGCGAATTGGCATCGACTGCGATGACGCCTTCTTTAATCGATTGCAGCATGGCGTTACGCTGTTCAAATAAGTTGGAGATCTCGTAGGGTTCAAAACCCAACATAATTCTTTTCAGTACCTTGACTAAAAACCAGGTGCCGAGTGAGCCAATCAGTGCCCCAAATAATATGGTCCAGGGGATAGTCCAGCGGGTTTCACTGACCACCGAGTCAATGTTGGTAAGCGAAATCCCTATCGCAACGACGCCTATTTGTTTGCCGTGAGGTTCATAAACAGGAATAAAAATACGCAATGCTCTTTCCAGTACACCTTGATTTATCGCGCTGTTTTCTTTGCCTAGTAGCGCTGGTTCTAAATCATCGCCGATAAAATGCTGTCCGATCATCTCAGTATTAGGATGTGAATAACGAATGCCGTTCATATCAGTAACAACAATGAATAGCAGGTTATTCGCTTGCTGAACTTGACTGGTATAAGCCTGAATGTGTTTCCCGGCTTCAGGGTCAGTTAATCCGTGAATGATGGTGGGGGAAAAAGAGAGAGCCCGGGCGACGGCAACCGCTTTGTCTTGCAAACCCTCTTGCGCCATCTTGCTGAGTTGAACGAAGAACAGCGTGTGAACCACCAATAACACGGAAATAATCACTGCTGCAACCATGAGGGTGATAGACGTACTGAGTCGTAACGGCACTTTTTGCTTTCCAGCCGTTGTTGCATTGTTCATGTCATGCTCCAGAAACAGCGGCCTGCGTGATCTTCAGACATCCAGATTGATGAGATGGGTGCTGTATCAAAAGTTGCAAATAAAAATGATGCAAACGAAATTACCCTGTAGTTTACGCCGTTTATTTATTAGGGCGCTAAGACTTGGGGCGACTTTAACTACATCGCGAGGTATATAGTTGTCAAATTTCCCTCCTTTGTCGGGGCGGTATGCATGACAAGAGGAGGGCAGGCTATTTATCGATCAATCAGCTTGACGCACGGCTGGGGCGATAATCAGTTCGATCTCTTTAGTGGTCAGTTCTTCATGGGCTATAGGTGTCAAACCGGTGTCAGTAATCACTGCATCAAAGTCAGTAAGAGGTAAGGCTAAATAAGTGGCAACTTTGCCGTATTTTGATGCATCAGCCAGTAGCACGCGCTTGCTACTAACCTCACTAACCGCCCGTTTTACCACAACTTTGTCTTCGTCCGGTGTTGATATGCCACGGGGCCCCCAGCAGGATGCTGAAATAAAGGCGATATCAATGGATAAATTTCGTAGCGTGCGGGCGGCGGCATCCCCGACACAAGAACGGTTTTCGCGGCATAATGTGCCACCGGAGTGGATCATTTTACATTGGCAGGATTCAATCAAAAAATTCGCGATAACAAAGTCATTGGTGACCACCAATAAATCATCCCTGGCTTCCAACTGCCGTGCCAACGCCAATGTGGTGGTTCCTGCATCAAGATAAATACAGCTATTCCGTGGAATATGCAGCGCTGCCGCCATACCAATGGCGTTTTTCTGACTGCTGTACATGAGTGTTTTGTCTTGATGAGAGGGCTCGGTCGCCAGTCGCTCAGTTGAACGTACGCCGCCCGAAACGGATAAAACGGCACCTTGCTCTTCCAATTTTTGCACGTCACGACGTATGGTCATATGCGATACACCTAAACGTTCGGTCAGTTCAGCAATGCTGACGACGCCGCGTTCGGCAACCAGTGCCAGTATCTGTTGATGGCGTTCAACGGGTATCACGTTCGCTCCTTATTCAGTTTGCTCATTACATGGCAATGGTAATTAATGTGATTATACGTCAGCAGTTAGGAAATATTTCTCATTTTTTAACGCTAAGAATCACTCACTTATCCATTTTATTTCTTATGATGTGAACGCAAGCCCTGTTTTTGATGTTAATTCATGTGATTTATGATTACATTGTGTTAATTATTGTGAGTAAACTCACAATAATACCTGACCACTCTGGCTACCATTAACATAATAAATCAAATTATCACCAAAATTAACACGGAGGGGTTATGACTCACACAAAAATGCTATCAGTATGTGTCATGGAATCTGGCTTGATAAAAGAACAGGAGAGTATCTGATGCGGCTAGGCGTTATTGCAGATGATTTCACCGGTGCTACGGATATTGCCAGTTTTTTGGTGGAAAATGGCATGTCTACGGTGCAAGTCACTGGCATACCTAAAACGGATTATCAGGTGCAGGCAGATGCGGTTGTGGTCAGTTTGAAATCGCGCTCTTGTTCAGCCGGGAAGGCCGTGGCAGATTCGTTAGCGGCTTTGACATGGTTACAAAATCAGGGCTGCACACAATTCTATTTTAAATACTGTTCGACGTTTGATAGCACCGCGCAAGGTAACATTGGTCCGGTGACCGACGCGTTAATGGATGCTCTTGGCCAGCAACAAACTATCCTCTGCCCCGCGCTGCCAATCAATGGGCGCACAGTATATCAGGGGTATTTATTTGTTATGGGGCAATTATTGTCTGAATCAGGGATGCGCCATCATCCGGTGACCCCAATGACTGACAGTAATCTCCTGCGCCTGATGGATACGCAGAGTCGTGGGCGCAGTGGTTTGATCAATAGCTCCGTGATGGATCAAGGCGCTGACGCGGTAAAATCACACTTGCACAGTCTGAAAGATGAAGGCATACGCTATGTGGTGCTGGACACCTTAAACGAGAGCCACTTACTGACACAGGCCGAAGCGGTGCGCGATATGGTGTTGGTGACGGGCGGTTCTGGCTTGGCAATCGGCCTGGCTCGGCAGTGGATGAACGGTGTTCCACACCACTTGCCTGCGACACAAGCCGGTGCTCCACAAGGCAAGTTATGTGTTGTGCTATCCGGTTCTTGCTCAGCGATGACCAATCGGCAGGTTGCTCGATATGTTCAACAGGCTCCAGCCCGGTCAATTGATATAACCCGTTGTCTCAATGAACCTGAATCCTATGCTAAGGCGCTTTGTACTTGGGTGATGGAGAATATCTCTGGGCCATTAGCTCCATTACTGTACGCCACATCGGCACCCGAGGTATTACAGAGTATTCAGCAGCAGTGGGGCGCGACTGCCAGTAGTGAGGCGGTGGAACATCTGTTCGGAACTTTAGCACGCAGTTTGCAGCAGCAAGGTGTTCAGCGTTTCATCGTGGCGGGTGGTGAAACCTCCGGTATTGTCGCCCAATCATTAGGTATTCAAGCTTTTCATATTGGGCCAGCCATCTCTCCTGGGGTTCCTTGGGTAAAATCGACCGACCACCCCATTTCATTAGCGTTGAAGTCGGGTAATTTTGGTGATGAAAACTTTTTTGCCAGAGCACAAACGGAGTTTGCCGTATGAATGAGCAGCAGGCGCGGGAAGATATGGTCAAGTTGGGAGCCTCCTTTTTCCAACGAGGTTATGCCACCGGTTCAGCTGGAAATCTGTCACTGAAACTGGCGGACGGCACATTATTAGCGACGCCTACCGGCTCCTGCTTGGGTGAGTTAAATGCCGAACGGCTATCTAAGGTCAGTTTAGAGGGTGAATGGATCTCGGGTGATAAACCCTCAAAAGAGGTAAGTTTTCATCGTGCAATCTATCTTAATAATCCTGAATGTGAAGCCGTCGTTCACTTGCATTGCCTTTATTTAACAGCACTTTCTTGCTTGCAAGGTCTTGATTGCCACAATGCCATTAAGCCCTTTACACCCTATGTGGTGATGCGGGTCGGCGATGTTCCTGTGGTGCCATATTACCGTCCGGGAGACAGTCGATTAGGGGAGGCGTTGGCGAAGTTGGCTCCGCACTATCGTGCTTTTTTACTGGCAAATCATGGCCCGGTGGTGGTGGGGAAAAGTTTGCGGGAAGCGGCAGACAATATGGAAGAGTTAGAGGAAACTGCGCGCCTGATATTTACACTGGGTGACCGACCTATTCGTTATCTGACCGATGACGAAATCGCCGAATTAAGGAGTTAAATATGCTTAAGTTTGCCGCTAATTTATCCATGATGTTTACAGAAGTTCCTTTCCTTGAACGTTTCAAGGCAGCGAAAGACGCGGGTTTCAGGGGGGTGGAGTTTTTATTTCCCTACGAATATCCAGCAGATCAATTGGCAGCGAAATTGAAAGAGCAAGGTTTGCAACAGGTGTTGTTTAATACTCCTCCCGGCGATATTCATGCAGGTGAGTGGGGGCTGGCAGCGCTGCCGGGGCGAGAAAAAGAGGCTCGCCGTGATATTGATTTGGCTTTGGAATATGCGCTGGCACTGGGCTGCCCATCTATTCATATCATGGCTGGTGTGGTACCTGTAGACGCCGACCGAAAAAATTATCAACAGGTCTTTATCGACAATGTGCGTTATGCCGCTGACCGGTTTGCCGAGTATAATATTAATGCCATGATTGAAGCGTTAAATCCGAAGATAAAACCTAATTACCTGTTCTCCAGCCAATACCAAACATTGGAACTGGTTAATCTCATCAACCGCCCTAATGTATTTACGCAGTTGGATCTATTCCATGCGCAGATAGTGGACGGTAATCTCAGCCATTTAATTACCGCGTTTGCGGGGCGCTATGGGCATATTCAGATTGCATCAGTACCGGGCCGTCATGAACCCGATGAAGGTGAAATTAATTACGCCTATTTATTTGGGCTACTGGATGAGATTAACTACAAAGGGTGGATTGGTTGTGAATATCATCCGCGGGCAGGTACTGTGGTTGGGCTAAATTGGATACAACCCTATTTATCATAAGTAATAATATGCTGGTCGGCCCTGAGTATCGCAATTCAATGTTTGGCGTTTATTAAAGGGCTATTTACCGATAATAAAATACTATTATGTCGGATTAATACTAGCTAACACGTTTATCTGCTGTTTGTCATTATCTTACTCTCCGCAAAAACCTTCCGGCTTTATCGTTATTTCGATGATATTGCAACAGTTCTTATAAATTTTCCCTGTAAAAACAAAACCAAACTATTCAAAACAACTGATATACAGTTTTCTTAACCTGAGATATCTTACTATAAGAATTTTATGATCTTTTGATAAAACATGGCTCAGAGAAACTAAAAGTTACTATTATCGTTTTATATAAATTAAAACGTAGCTGTATTTCTGGCGATTAAAATAAGCCTTACAGGTAAAAGAAAGGCAGAAATATAAACAGAAGTTAAACGAGAGATAACTATATGCCAACAGATGATAGCAAAAATAGAATTATCGACTACGTATCTACCGGGCATCTGCCGGATCCTGATACCGTAGTTAAATTGGTGCAAGAAGCCCACAAACGGTTTAGCTCTGATAATGAAGGTGTCGTTTCGACGGTTTATCCTGCATTGGAACGCATTCCTCCCAATCTATTTGGCGTCTGCATGGTCGGCACTAACGGTAAAGTGCATTCAGCCGGCGATGTAGACTATGAATTTACCATCATGAGTGTCTCCAAACCTTTTGTTTTTGCACTGGTCTGTCAGGCCATCGGGGCGAAAGTCGCCCGTGAAAAATTGGGTGTGAATAGCACAGGTATGGCTTTTAACTCAGTGACGGCCATTGAGCGCGCACCTGATGGGCGCACTAACCCTATGGTGAACTCCGGCGCTATTGCTACCACCAGTCTGGTTCCGGGGGCGAGCAGTGATGAGCAATGGAAATTCATTTATGACGGTTTGTGCCGCTTTGCTGGCCGAGAACTGACCCTTAATGAAGAAGTGTATCAATCCGCCTGCGAAACCAATTTCCGCAACCGCGGCATTGCCAACGTGCTGGAAGGCTATGGCCGTCTGGGGTGCGATCCTCTTATCGCCACCGATCTCTATACGCGCCAATGTTCGTTGAATGTCAGTGCGCGGGACTTAGCTGTCATGGGCGCGACACTGGCAGACGGCGGTGTCAATCCACTGACTCGTGAGCGAGTGGTCGATAATGATGTTTGCCATTACGCATTGGCGGTAATGGTCACGGCAGGGTTGTACGAAACATCCGGGGACTGGCTTTATGATATCGGCCTTCCTGGGAAAAGCGGTATTGGTGGCGGTATTGTTACAGTGTCACCAGGTAAAGGTGGCTTGGGGACTTTTGCCCCGTTACTGGATAGCGCAGGTAACAGTGTTAAAGGTCAACTGGCCGCCCGGTTCTTATCACGTAGTCTTGGGATGGACATGTTTGTTTCTGAGCCTTACACCGAAAAGAGTTGAGCCGTGAGAGTCAGGTAAAGCTCAAAAAACCGGTCATGTGGCGTCAAATGCGCTTTGTACAACCGGATTGAGTTTAAAACAATATTGTTTTTCAAAAGGATAGAGATATTTATGGCGAATCAATCAACTCACCGCGCAGGTGCGGAAGTTAAAGAGTCGTGGGTGCCGATGATCACCATCGCATTGGCCCAGATTCTGATGTCATTTAACGTGGCCTCCCTGCCGGTAGCGTTAGGTGGGATGGTCAAGAGCTTTAATGTGCCACCAACGACCATTGCAACGGCGATCGTGATGTACTCACTCTCTGTTGCTGGTTTCGTGATGTTGGGTGCCAAACTCAACCAACGTTTCGGGCCGCTGGTGGTATTCCGCAGTACCGTGCTGTTATTCGGTGTCGCGCAGGTCATGATGACATTCAGCCCGAATGTGACCGTGATGATCAGTGCTCAGGCGTTAAGTGGTCTGGCGGGTGCCGCGTTGGTGCCTGCTCTGGTGGCCTTGATTGCTGAAAACTACCGCGGTACGCAACAGGCTACAGCACTGGGTGCTTTAGGCTCAGCGCGTGCCGGTGCCGGTGTGGCAGCATTCTTGATTGGTGGTGTGCTGGGAACATACATCGGCTGGCGTCCAGCGTTCGGCATCTTGATTGTGTTATCTGCCATCATCTTTGTGTTGAGCTTCCGTTTGAAGTCTGACCAGGGCCGTCCGGAAGTTGGCATTGATGTGTTTGGTGTCATTTTGGCGGCGTCGGCGATTATCCTGCTGTCATTTGGTTTTAACAACTTGAACCGCTGGGGCTTCGGTCTGGTTCGTGATGGTGCGCCGTTCGACCTGCTGGGCTTCTCTCCTGCACCTTTCATGATTGTATTGGGTATCGTGTTGGGACAGGCGTTTGTCGTCTGGACTCGCCGTCGTCAAGAGCAAGGTAAAACGCCTTTATTGGCATTAGAAGTGCTTAGCTCACCGACTGAAAAAGCGGCTGTATTTGCTATGTTTGCGGTGGTTGCACTGGAAGCTATGCTGAACTTCTCGGTTCCGCTGTATATCCAGATAGTGCAGGGCAGTACCCCGATGGCGACGGCGATTGCCATGATGCCATTTAACTTATCGGTATTCTTCTCAGCGATGTTGATTGTCCGTTTCTATAAGAAGCTGACACCACGCAAAATTGGCCGTTATGGTTTCATCACCTGTACCATTGCTCTGTTGTGGCTGGCATTTGTGGTGCGCAATAACTGGAGTGAATTCGCTGTACTGTTTGGTTTAGTGGTATTTGGTCTGGCTCAAGGAGCATTGGTCACCTTGCTGTTCAACGTGTTGGTTAGTGCATCACCGAAAGAACTGGCCGGTGATGTCGGCTCATTACGTGGTACCACGAATAACCTGGCAAACGCCATCGGTACTGCTGTTGCCGGCGCGTTACTGGTTGGTTTGCTGAGCGCTAACGTGATCCGTGGCGTGGCTGAAACGCCAATTCTGACGGCTGAAATTCAGGCGCAAGTGAATATGGATAGCATCAACTTCGTCAGTAATGACCGCCTGCAAGGTGTGTTGGCGCAAACCACCGCAACACCTGAGCAGGTCGCGGAAGCGGTGCGAGTCAATGAAGAAGCCCGTCTTCGCTCACTGAAATTTGGCTTATTGATTATGGCGTTGTTATCACTACTGGCTATCTTCCCGGCGGGGCGTTTGCCTAATTATCTGCCAGGGGAATTACCTGCGGATAATCTGGTTAAAAAAACCGGTAAGTAAGCCGAGTTATTATTGGCAGTAAAAGAAACTAACCATTTATTATGAACTGACCATTAATTATGAACTGACAGTGCGCCGCGAATACGGCCCTGTCAGTTTTTTTTAGCCAAAATACTCACTCAATCATGCGCTCTTATCTCAGCACTGTAATGGCAGAAAACTGCAAATGATGCATAAATTCGCGTAAAATCAGCAAACGTGCAGCAAATTCATTGTCTGCGGGTATTCCTTCCGATGCAGCCGGTCTCCCCATCATGACGGCAGCCAACCGGTCAAACATTCGCTCAACAGACTCCAGTGACATAACGGTTTTCGCTTGCGTGGATAAGCCCGCAAGATGTGCAATCTCGGCAATATAACCATCGGTGGTTATCAATTGTGAGGTTTTATTCACCGCAGGGCTGATACGAATAACTTCATCTTCCACCACCATAATGGCGGTTTCCATCTCATCTGGCGTGGGGGGGTTATGTTTGAAATAACGCAAAGCAACATGATTAGAGCCAACAGTAAGATGCTGTTCAGCGAAAACCCTGCCAGAGCTGCCTGTGACCACCGTTGTCGATTCATGGCCGATAGATAGCAGAGTGATTATAGAATTATCACCGATAATTGCGCGAACCTGTTCATATTCCGTTTCAATGTAACTCATCACCAAACCGCCTTATTCATTGCTGTTACTCGCTCTAATCTTGCGAGGCATTCCGCATTTTTAAACAAAAATTCAAAAGACTAAATATATTTTGATACGGATCAAGACACATTTCTGTTGTTTAGTGTTAATGTTAATAAATCTCATTATCAACTTCATGTGCGTCACTCATTATGCGAATTTGGCACAAACTTTTCCTGCTTTGCTGCTGTTGGTGGCTATCCAGCTCTTTAGCCTGGGCGACTCAAGACTATCAGCAGTGGGTCAATGATATCCAATCCCGTCTCGATAAAACCTCTCAGTTGTACCAACAGCAGAAAAATGATGAAGCCCGTACCACGGTACAAATGGCCTATTTTGAAGTATTTGAGAATCTGGAAGGGCCGATTCGTATCAATATTTCGGCGCAGAAAAGTTATCAAATGGAAGCCGCCTTTGGTGAAATCCGGCGCATGATCGGTGAGGGGAAACCCCAAGCTGAGGTTGATAATAAAATTAATTGGCTTAAAGGTGAGTTGACTGGCGTACTGCCCGTTTTAACTGACGGCCATAAACTTACCGCTGAACAGCAACATGCAACCTATGAAAATAGCGACATTGCCGTTTACTGGCAGCAAAGTTTTAAAATTATTGATGATTTATTAGCGCAGGCTATTAGTGAATATCAAGAAGGTAAATTCGCCGCCGCCAGCCAAAGTGTGCAACAAGCGCACTATCTGGGGTTTAAAAACTCTGAAATGGAGATGTCGGTGCGTGGCAATCGCTCCGCACAACAAGCGGCGGCGATAAACCAACAATTTACTGCTCTTATCGATTTAACCAGCAAACCTGACCAACTAACCGAAGTTGCTTATCGTGTCACGGGCTTACTTCAAACCATCGAAGATACATTGCCGGGCTTACCGACTACCCGCGAACAGCAGCAAGTCACTGCTGATCAACCAGCCTCAGGGCAACCTTCTGACTCAAATACCCATTCTGATGGGCAGGCTAATGCCGATTGGGCGGCTGTTTCCAGCAAAATAAATCAGGCTATTAGCGCAGCTATCAGCCAGTACCAGAACGGGCAAACCACGCCAGCCATGATGGCTGTCCAGGATACTTATTTTGATTTATTCGAAGCCAGCGGCATGGAGAATAAAGTTGGCTCGCGTGATGCTGCGTTTAAATCAACATTAGAGGGCCATTTCACCCGTTTAGTCAGTTTGATGAAAGCCGGTCAGCCAGTAGAACAGCTACAAACGGAAGCCGCGGCGTTGCAAAAAGATTTGGCTAGCGCGGTTGAGATGCTCGGTGGTGGGGATGAAACTGATTGGAGCCTGTTCATCTACAGTTTGCTAATCATTGTCCGCGAAGGGTTGGAAGCCTTGCTGATTGTGGCGGCTATCGTCGCATATCTGGTGAAAAACAACCATCAGGACAAATTGCCACTGATTCGCCAATCCGTGGTGGTGGCCTTAATTGCCAGTGTGTTAACGGCCTTTGTCTTCCAGTGGTTATTTGCAAATTCAGGCCAAAGTCGAGAGTTATTAGAAGGTTTCACCATGATGATTGCGGTGGTGATGCTGTTCTCCATGAGTTATTGGTTGCTATCAAAAACGGAAGCTCGCCACTGGAAAGCCTATCTGGAGGGGAAATTCTCCAAGTCACTCAGCAGTGGCTCAATGATAGGGCTATGGCTAACCAGTTTCCTGGCGGTGTACCGAGAAGGGGCTGAAACCGTCCTGTTCTATCTCGCACTGATGGGCGACGCCAGTACCACGAGCGGTCACCTGTCGATTTTGGCCGGTTTTGGTGTCGGTTGTGTCATTTTGCTGGTGGCTTATCTGGTCATGCGCTTTACCGTCGTCAAATTACCGCTCAAACCCTTCTTTATGTTTACCGGTGGTTTTATGTACCTGATGGCCTTTGTTTTTGCCGGTAAGAGTGTTCTTGAATTGATTGAAGGCAAATTGTTTGAGCCAACACTGCTGCCTGGCGTACCTGAAATTAGTTGGTTAGGAATCTATCCATATCTGGAGACATTGATTCCTCAAGGAATATTGCTGATTGCTGCGCTGGTTGCCTTGTGGGTAATGCAGCGGCGGGGGCGCGCTATTCCGGCTCAGTAATATCTCAGTATGATGGCCCGGCATGATGCCGGTGTGAATAACAAACTGTACTTATCATTTGATACCTGAGGGTGTGTTACATGACTATGAAGAAAACGATTATTGCCAGCAGCATCATTGCCAGTATTTTTGCAGCACCTGCTGCTTTTGCCTTTAAAGAGTATCCAGCGGGCGAACCTATCAAAATTAATGATATGGAAATTGCTGCGGTTTATTTGCAACCGATTGATATGGAACCTCGTGGCATGGGCCTGCCTGCCGCGAAAGCCGATATTCATCTGGAAGCAGATATTCATGCCACTGAAGGTAATAAAAATGGTTTCGGTGCCGGTGAATGGATGCCATACCTGACTATCGCGTATACCCTGGTGAATACAGACACTGGCGCTAAACAAGAAGGCACATTTATGCCAATGGTTGCCAGTGATGGCCCACATTATGGCGCGAACATCAAAATGATGGGCGTAGGTAATTATAAAGTTACCTATCATATCAGCGAGCCATCCAAAGCGGGTTTGCATCGCCATACCGACAGCGAAACCGGTGTTGGTCGCTGGTGGAAACCCTTTGATGTGAGTTATGACTTTAAATATACCGGCCTGAATTGATAACACTGGCCGCGATGACAGCATGGTTGTCGCGGCTTTTCTTGATGATAAATGGTCAGATAATGGGTGTTATCAGTTTCCTGTAAGGTCAGCAGTGATAACTGGCAGGTGTTGTGATCCCTCCAAGGTGTGCTAATGAGTTACTTTTTTGTTTCCGTACTACAAGCCTTTTTACCTGTCGCGTTATTGCTGGGGCTGAGTTGGGCTGTTAGGCCCGCGCCTGCACTAAATCGTGTCGTATGGATAACAATACTTATGGTAGTGGTGGGGATATGGGCCGGTGCCCATTATCCTAAATCGCAGCAATTGCAGTTAGCTCTGGCGGGGATTCAACTCCTTGCATTGATATTATTTTTATTCAGTCAATTTACCCTTGGTCGCGGATTAGGCTATTGCTGGCAAGCTTTGCTGGTGTTGGGGGCTGCATTTAATTGGGGAAATAACCCTAATCTGGGTGCTTTTACCAATACTCATGTGATCAATACTGATTTACTACTTAACCTGGCCGCCATTGTGCTGGCATTCGCTTGGGTCGTCTTCAGTGCGGTATTACTGCTGATGATGGTGAGGCAATTACCGCGTGGTCGCTGGCCATTATTGTTACTGTTAACACTATTGCTGATTTTGCCGCTGAGTGGCGATGCAATCCTATTATTGATGAAGTTACAGGTTTTGCCGTTAACCAAATCACTGCTCAGTTATGTCGCTTTAGTGACCAATGGGCATGCCTGGTTGAGCTATATTTGTGCGCTGCTGTTGGCGCTAACAACTCTGTGCTATTTAATGCCGCTGCGCCGTGCCAGTGAGGTAGTGGTGGCTGAACATTCGGAGCCGATTGCGCACCGCAAATCTTTGGCCGATTACCGTAACGTACGCAGAATCTTTATTTTCTCCTTACTCGCTTGGATAGTAGTGGCTGGTGCCCAACTTTACTGGGATAAAATCGCCTCGCAACCCCCTCAATTATCTGAAGCTTTACCTGTCACGCTAGCCGCCGATGGCTTAGTTCATATTCCTGTCGAGCAAGTGCGGGATGGTAAATTGCACCGTTTTGTCTGGGTGGCTGATGATGGTAAAGCGGTGCGCTTCTTTATTATCAACCGCTATCCCGATCGCTTGCGCTTGAGTGTGGTCTTTGACGCTTGCCTATTGTGCGGTGATCAGGGCTATGTGATGGAGGGTAATCAGGTTATCTGTGTTGCCTGCGCAGTGCATATCTTCATTCCGTCTATTGGCAAAGCAGGGGGATGTAACCCGATCCCGCTGGACGATTGGAAAAGTGATGATAAAGAGTTGGTTATTCCCAAAGCTTCTCTTGAGGCGGGTGTAAATTACTTCACGACGGTTGTTACCTTGGATGTCATTGATCCAGTTGATAAAACTCACCTGACGAATCAAAAAGCTGAGTATAAATATAGTTATGGCGATAAAACCTACTTCTTCTCATCCGAAGCTAATTACAACCGTTTCCGCGAACATCCTGAGCAATTTGTCACCCCGGTTATCAGTGATGAAGACAGTGACTCACAGGGGAACCCGTAATTATGTTGTGGCGCATGCTCAAGCAGTCTTGGTTGCGAAATGTCCGTCGTAAATCGCTGGCAGTATTTACGGTATTTTTGGCCGCCGGACTTATTTCTTCACTACTGGCAGTGTCGATAGATATTGGCGATAAAATGTCTCGCGAACTGAAGTCTTATGGTGCCAATATCCTGATAGAGCCAGCCGGGCAGGTGGCATTGCCATCTCTGTTTGGTGAGAAAAGTAACCCCCTCACGGGCCAGGATTTTCTGGATCAGGCTGAATTACCCAACATCAAAGATATTTTTTGGCGTAACAATATTGTGGGTTTTGCCCCATTGTTGAGTGGGGAAACTGAGGTTAACGGTCAGGATATCCCACTATTAGGCACCTATTTTAATCAGCCCGTTGATGTGCCTGATGAAGAGGATTATCACACCGGTCAGCAAATTATTAGTCCTTATTGGCAGGTCGATGGCAATTGGCCGCAAGAGCCGGTCAAACCCGATGCCACAGAGGTAGAGGCTTTATTAGGTAAGCAACTGGCACAACAGACCGGTTGGAAAATCGGTGATGAACTGAACCTTAACGGAGCTTCTGGCCCGCTGAAAGTGAAGATAAGTGGCGTGCTCAGCAGTGGTGGTGAAGAGGAAAGTCGCCTGGTGTTGCCACTGGCCGCGGTGCAATCGCTGCTTGGCCTTCCGGGGAAAGTTCAGGCAATCCGCGTCTCGGCGCTGACGGTGCCGGAGAATGAACTATCGCGTAAAGCGCGCGAAAATCTGGAAGCCCTCAACGCCGAAGAATATGACTTGTGGTACTGCACTGCTTACGTTTCTTCCATTGCTCACCAATTAGAAGAGGCAATATCCGGTTCAGTGGTACGGCCTATCTGGCAAGTCGCCGCATCCGAAGGGGTAGTGATTGAAAAGATACAGCTATTGTTGGCAGTGGTGACATTGGCCGCATTGATTGCAGCAGCTATGGGGATAGCGTCGCTGATGACCAGCACGATCATGGAGCGGGCGAAAGAGATTGGTTTAATGAAAGCCTTGGGCGCTCGGCAGTGGCAAATTCTGATGCTGTTCTATCTTGAAGCGGCAATCAGCGGCTTGATCGGCGGGTTGGCGGGTTGCCTGGCGGGCTGGGGGTTGGCAAAAACCATCGGCCTGATGTTGTTTGGTGCACCGCTGAGCTTTGCCTGGATGGTAGTACCTTGTGTGTTGGTGATTTCTGTTTTAATTGCTGTGATTGGAACATGGTTCCCCGCTCGTCGCATCGCCCGTCTGTATCCGGTGGAGGTGCTTTATGGCCGTTAATCATCGGGCAATTCAGCACAAAGGGTTGGATGGCATGTTCTGGCGATTAGTGCTGCGCGCACTGCGCTTACGTTTGCAACGGGTCAGTGTTGTCTTTGCGGCATTGACAGTTGGCGCGGCGATTGTCACGGCAATGTCAGCGGTGTATTTCGATATTAATGCCAAAATGAGTCAGGAATTACGCACTTTTGGCGCTAATTTTTACATTGGCCCAGGGCATGGCAGCACATTTGAACAAGGGCGCTTCCAGCCAATTATTGATGCTGCGCCCAAAGGGCTGATCAACGCTTCAAGCCCCTATATTTATGGGATGGCGCGCACTGAGCTGGAAAAAGTGGTGCTGATGGGCGTGTGGTTTGAGTCATTGCAACAGTTAGTCCCTTATTGGCAAGTGACCGGTAACTGGATTGGCGTTAGTTTTGATGATCGCAATGCCATGATTGGCGTCAAACTAGCCGAGCGTTTGCATGTCAAGGTGGGTGACACTCTCACTTTGGTCAATGGTAGTGAACGCCAACGTTTGCAAGTTAAAGGTATTGTTGAGGCTGGCGATGCCACGGATAACATGTTGATCGTCAATCTGGAGCTGGCACAAAAATGGCTCAATCAACCAGGGCATATCAGTAATGCATTATTGAGTGTCAGTAATGATGTGGGTCAGGTTGAAACCTTTGCCAGCCATCTTCGTGAGCAATATCAGGATCTTGAGATTAGGCCGATTCGTAAGGTTTCAGCTTCCGAAGGACAGGTTCTCGACAAAATAAAAGGGCTGATGGGGTTGGTCTCTGTAGTTATCCTCATTCTGTCATCCCTTTGCGTTAACACCACCTTAATGGCGATAGTGGGCGAGCGCTCAAAAGAGTTTGCTCTGCAAAAAGCACTGGGAGCCAGTGGTGGGGACATTATCCGCCAGATGTTAACCGAAACTTTGATTATCTCGCTGGCTGCCGCTGTCTGCGGCGCGTTGTTAGGTTATATATTGGCACAAGTGTTGGGGCAAACAGTATTCAGCGCGGCAATTGCTTTGCGTGCGCCGGTATTGCCGCTGACGCTGGTGTTGTCATTGTTAGTGGCCGCAGTGGCGGCAATTGTTCCCACCCGTCGGGCAATTCATATTGAACCCGCTAAAGTCCTGAAAGGAGAGTAGCAAATGACCTCATCACTATTACGGGTGCAACCTGAACACGACACCGATGCGGTTATTGAAACTCGGCATTTATACAAACGCTTTGGGCAAGTGACGGCGCTGGAAGATATTAATATCCGCATTAATCGTGGTGAATTTGTGGCAATTATGGGGGCATCTGGCTCAGGTAAAACCACGTTGATGAATATTCTGACCTGCCTGGATACCGTCACTGAAGGGCAAGTATTGCTCGATGGGGTTGATGCTGCTGGCTTGGATGAAGAAGGCCGCAGGAAATTCCGGGCAGACAAGATTGGGTTGGTGTTCCAGCAATTTCATCTTATTCCCTATTTGACTGCGCTGGAGAATATTATGTTGGCGCAGCATTATCACAGTGTGGTGGATGAAGACGCGGCTCGACAAGTCTTGGAGCAGGTGGGGATGACGCCACGTATGAGCCATTTACCTAGCCAACTTTCGGGGGGTGAGCAGCAGCGGGTATGCATTGCGAGGGCGCTGGTCAATCAGCCACCCATTATTTTTGCTGATGAACCAACGGGTAACCTTGATGAAGAGAATGAGCAGCGGGTATTGGATTTGTTAAACCATATCCATCGCCAAGGTAGAACCATTGTGATGGTGACCCACAACCCGGATTTAGGCTGTGTTGCTGACCGGATTATCCGCCTCCAGCACGGTAAATATCTTAATGAAGAGAGCAATCATCATGTGGCGTAAAACGGTCGGTTTATGCGCTTTACTGTTATTGCTGAGCGCTTGTAAGCAAGAACAAGTAGCCGTGGGGGAAGTTGCACCCCAATTGGCGGCTTATGACCTGCAAGGCAAGCCCGTCGCACTTGAACAGTGGAAAGGCAAACAGGTTTACCTCAATTTCTGGTCAGCAAGCTGTGGTGGCTGCCTGGCAGAGATGGCGGCTTTGGATAAACTAAGTCAGCAATATCAGCAGGATATTGTGGTGGTGGCGATCAATACTGATCCGGAACAGGTGGATATTAACCCGGTACTGGCGCAGCGTAATATCAGTTATCCCGTCATTCGCGATCAACTGGGTATCACGCAGGAGCGCTATCAAGTCATTGGTACACCAACCTCTTTTATGATTGACCGTAACGGTAAGGTCACGGAGTTGCATCAAGGTGCGCGGGATGAGAAAGCGCTGACCACATTGTTCCAACAATGGGCGGCGGGGGCATAATGAAAGTCTTGTTACTGGCGGCGTGCATAATCGTGTTTAGCGGCGCTGCTCAGGCCGCCGCTGACGGCGAACACATCTATAAACAAACGTGTTCAAGTTGTCATGGGCGTTTGGCTGATAAAAAAGGGCTGGATAAAGCACCGCCACTGATATCGCTATCTCGCAATGAAATCGTTGAGGGGCTAACCGCACGGCGTGATGGCAAGATTGTCGGCAGAGGTAATAAGGCAAAAGCACATTTGACCGATGATGATATTCAACAATTGGCAGACCATATTGAGAGCCTAAAAGCGGCTAAGTCAACAACCCCATAAAGTCATTTTGCGCGATATTCTACTTATTTTATGAGTTGGATAGGCTGAAGCCTTGCTGCTGACAAACTCCAAAGACTCGATCTTGTAAGGTGAGGACAGGTAGAAGAGTAAAGCGTCCGCGCCAAGGATGGCGCGGGTCGAGCCCCCAGGGAGGGGTTTACGGCGTCTTTACGATCTGCCTGTTTTCACCGTTACGGGCACTTTGTCATTAAC
>NZ_CACVAD010000012.1 GCF_902726545.1 Yersinia artesiana
GGTATATATAAGGTGGTGGTATTAATCTGCCCACACCTACTTATTAATAAAATAACTCAACCAGTTATAAAAACATTTACATACAAAAACCAGGCCTGATTTTTTATTAAACATCATATTTTGATGCCAACCAGGATTTTATTGAGAATACAATATGAATAAAGTCTTCAAGATTATTTGGAATGCTGCATTGAATCGTTTCGATGTCGTATCCGAGTTTGCTAAAGCTGGGAAGAAATGTAAAGCATCCAGCTCGTTAACGATAAATACAGTCACCGGATTTTCTCTTGTTTTAGGGTTTGGTTCATTGAATGCAGGTTCGGCTTTGGCCCAACCACTACCGGCCATTGTGATTAGCAGCACTGAGAGTGAAAGTGATGTGCAGCGAGATTCGGCTACCGGCCCGGCTGTGGTCGTGACCAATGGTGGTGAGTATACCGGTACCAAGGTCACGCTGACCTCGCAGGCCCCGGCATCAGGTGGAAATACCGCTGCTCTTTATGTCAATACTGGTGGCAAAGCCTATCTTGATGCTGACAGCAATATCACCATGAATACTTCCAGTTCGCAGGCCACCGTTTGCTGCACCTACGGCATCGTAGTAGATGGTAATGGCAGTGTGGTTGACAGTGCAGCGACCATCGTTGGCAGCACTGGCGGAGCGGGGGTCTATAATGGCGGCGTGCTCAATCTTCAGGGCGGTGCGCTGTCCGGCTTATTTGGTATTGTGTCGAGCGGTGCAGGCAGTTTGATCACCGGAAATGCAGATATATCGGGTTCTGGTGTGGGAACCGGTGTTCGGGCCGAGCTAGGTGGTGCAGTTGTTCTGAGTGGTGGCAAGGTATTATCGAATGGGATGGTCGCAACCGGTGCTGGCAGCTCAATTTCAACCTCAGACACTGAGATAGTTGGCACAGCCCACGCCACTAATGGTGCTTCTCTTAATCTTGTTGGCGGTTCGGTTAGCGCCAGTGGCTATGGGGTGAGTGCTGTTTATGCCGCTGGCCCGGTAGCCAGTCATGTAACGACATCCGCTGATATTAGTGTGAGTGGTAGCAACGCATCTGCGGTAACTGCCCGTAATGGTAGCACCATCAATATTACCGGCGGCACCCTCTCCGGCGCGAGTTCTGTTTTAGCGGCTATCGGTAAAAACTCAACAATCACATTTTCTCATGCAAATTTGATTCAAGGCGGTATGCAGGGATCAACCGCCGTCTATGCCGCTGAGGGGGCAATCGTTCAGCTCAACAGTGGCACTATATCTGCCCCTGGCTGGAACAACACCACCATCCGGGCTGATGGCGTTGATTCTGTTGTTTACAATCAGGGAGCTAATGTTACCGGTGTTGCAGGTAGCAGCATCGGTGCTCAAGCCATCAACGGCGGCAGCTATATTTTTGGCTCTGGCACGATGAGTGCAAGTAATACTGGCGTACAGGCCAGTGGAACGGGCAGTTCGGTGCTGAGTTCTGGCAATATCAGTGCGGTTCAGCGTGCAGTGCATGCCACTAATGGCGGCTCGGTCACGGTGGATGCAGGTTCTCTGGCAACCACGACGGCGATTGCCGGTATGGCGGGTATCGTTGCGGATAGCGGTGGGCAGGTTGAGTTGATTAAACCGGCACTGCTGGGCAGCAACGCTACCTTTGCTGGCAATGGTATTCAGGTCAGTAGTGGCGGTGTCGTCAATCTGGCCGGTGGCATATTGTATATAAATGGTAAGAATAGCTCGGGGCTGATAATTGATGGTGCAGGTTCCGCCATCAACAGTTCTGCCACTCTGAGTGTTTATGTTTACGCCGCCTCAGGTAAAGCGCTAGAGGTTGCCAATGGCGCTGCACAAGTATTTCAGAATCTGGTCGGCAGGGTAACGGGCAGTAATGGCAATGTGATCCAATCAAGCAGTGGTGCTAATCAGCTTACCTTTACCAGCAGTGTGCTCAGCAGTACCCAGGGGCCAGCTATCCTCGGTCAGAGTGGCTCACTTGACCTTGTGCTGTCTGATAGTGGTATCAGCGGGCCTGTACTGATGCAAGACAATGGCAGCATTATAAGTATTACAGCTAATGATGCTTCCACTATCACGGGGCGCACTGAAGCCGGTAACTCGTCAATAACGTTAAACACCCGATCTGCGTGGAATGTTGGCGCAGGTAGTTCATCTCTGGGTTCGCTTTCACTGAATAATGCCACCATGAGAAACAGTGGGGTTGGCAGTCTGCATATCGGTGGCGATGTCAGTTTAGGTAACCTTGGCGCTAAATTTGATACTCAGGATTATGACGCGTTGCTGGCGGCAAATGCGATCACCGGTACAGGAAATTTGACGAAGGATGGTACAGGTAAACTGACGCTGGAAAGTGCAATAACTTATACCGGTAACACCATAATTTCGTACGGCACATTGCAGATAGGCAATGGCGCGGCCTCTGGCAATGCCTATCTCCATCAGGTGGATAATAGCGGTATTTTGGCTCTTGCTAGCGCTGATCGGGTAACCATCGATAGGATTGAGGGAAAAGGGGCGCTGCAACAAAAGGGCAGCGGTACAACGATCCTGCTCAATGATAATACCTATACCGGCGGAACGACGATCACTGCGGGTACTTTGCAATTGGGTGATGGTGGCAGTACGGGAAGTGTTATCGGGAATGTTGATCTTCAAGCGAACGGCACGCTGGTTATCTGGCGCAATGCTGCGGTGCTATTGGGCAATAGACTCACAGGTTCAGGGCTAATCACCACCGACACCGCCGGTCAGGCCTTCGATCTTGCTGCGGGGGTCGGCAATGCATTTTCTGGCATGCTCGCGGTGGGTAATGGCACGTTCCGGTTAGATGGCGTTAATACTACCGAGTTGAGCAATGCAACGCTGCGAGCAGGGTCGGGTAGCACTGTTACCGTCGGCACAGGCGTGCAGACTTTTGGTGGTCTGGCTTTCGACGGCGGTACGCTGAAGTTTGATACCGGAACCCCCGGTGATACCGTCGCGAAAAGCACCATCCATACCACCAATGAGATGAACCTGCTGGGTAGCGGTACGGTTGAGGTGAATATCGGCAGTATCGATAACAGCCCGGCGCCAGCCAATCAGGTGCTGCCAATCATGGAGCAGGATGATATCAACACCTTGCTACAACTGGCAGCCAGTGATGTAGCGGTGCAAGGCAATGGCGGCAATCTGGTATTGAAAGATCAGCATGGCAATATCATTACCGATGAAACCTCCGCGGATATTACTCAAAACGGGATGACCGTGGCGAAAGGGACTTACGACTATCGCCTGACCAGTGGTGCCAATAACGACGGTTTGTATGTGGGCTACGGCCTGACGCAGGTTGAGTTGTTGGGCAGCGGCGCTGATGCGCTGTCACTCTATGCCACCAACAAAACCGGACCGGCGGCGGATTTGAGCGCCAACATCACGGGCAGTGGCGATTTGGCGATTGATACCGGTGCAGGAAACACCGTGACATTATCTAATCTGGACAACGATTACACCGGTTCTACCGACCTACGCAGCGGCACCTTGCAGATGCTCAATGATAATGTGCTGGGGCAGACCTCGCTGTTATCACTGGCGGCGGATACTTCCTTTGATATGAATGGTCACAATCAGACGATAGGCGAATTGAAGGGGCTTGCCGGGTCACTATTGCATCTCAATGGTGGCAATCTGACATTGAGACAGGGCGGTGTGGTGGAGGGTGAGCTGACCGGCAGCGGTGCACTGACGATTGCGGCTGATGTGTTGACCGTTAATGGTGCCAACAGTGGCCTGAGTGCGGTGACCACTATTGCCAACGGCGCACAAGTATTACTGAACAATGCTGCGGGTCTGGGGAATGGCGATATCGTCAACGCCGGGCTGCTGACACTGAAAGGTGCGGCGGGTCAGTTGGCGAATGCCATCAGTGATGCGGGTAGCGTGGTGTTACAGGATAACAGTGACATTATTGCCAGTGGTGATAACAGCATGTTCAGCGGCCAGTTTGATATCAACACCGGTAGTCAGTTAACGGTTTCTCAGGCAGAGCATCTGGGTAGCGCATCGGTGACCAACAACGGTGCGTTGGTGTTGAATGCTGCCAGCGACTGGGTGCTAGAAAATGGAATTACTGGCACGGGCAGTCTGAGCAAGAATGGTGCTGGCACTCTATCGTTAACACAATCTACGGCTTATAGCGGTCAAACAGATATCAATACTGGCGGACTTATTTTGGGCAGCAGTGCGGACCCAATAACATTGGCCAGCCAGCAAGTGAACATTGCCAACGGTGCTTTTATGGGCGGTTTTGGTGGCGTAGCAGGGGCGGTGGATAACAACGGCACGCTGTTTGTTGGCAATCCAGTTGCACCGGCGACATCACTACTGAGCAGGCTGGCGCCTGCCAGCAATCTCTTGACGATTGGGACAAATTTAACCAACAGCGGCACTGTTTTTATTGGTAACAAAACCAGTGATGGCAGCGGTATCAGCGGTAATCAATTAGTGGTTAATGGTAACTATATTGGTAACAACGGGTTGCTGCATTTCAACTCGGCGCTGGGGGATGACAGCTCGGCAACAGACAGCATGATAGTCAACGGCAACAGCAGCGGAACGACCCATGTGAGTGTGGATAATGCAGGTGGGCAGGGTGCGCAGACGTTAAATGGCATTGAGCTGATTCAGGTGAATGGTCAGTCAGACGGTGACTTTGTGCAAAGCGGGCGTATTGTCGCCGGTGCGTATGATTATTCTCTGGCGCGCGGCGTAGGGGCTAATACTCGTCACTGGTATCTGACCAGCACAACCGCCAGCGGTGATCTTGGTGGCACTCATCCAGCAGCTATGATTGAGCGTCCGGAAGCCAGTGGGTATGCCACAAACCTGGCAGCGGCCAACAATATGTTTGTCACAAGCCTGCATGACCGTTTAGGCGAAACGCAATATATTGACGCACTGACTGGTGAACGGAAAGTGACCAGTATGTGGTTGCGCAACGCTGGTGGGCATAACCGTTCTCGTGATACTTATGACCAATTAAATACGCAGGCTAACCGGTATGTCGTGCAATTGGGGGGCGATATCGCACAGTGGAGTCATGATGGACAAGAGCGCTTCCACCTCGGCGTGATGGCCGGTTATGCAAACAGTAAAAGTCGTACCGAGTCTCGTTTGTCCGGTTACAGCGCCCGTGCCTCGGTTGATGGTTACAGTACCGGGATATATGGCACCTGGTATGCTAACGCAGCAGATAAGTCGGGTTGGTATGTGGACAGTTGGGCGCAATATAGCTGGTTCAACAACCGTGTAGACGGCCAGGATTTGCGCACTGAAGAGTACAAATCCAACGGGATGACAGCATCTATAGAAAGCGGTTATACCTTTAAAATGGGTGAGAATGTAGCCAAGAATGCGACTTACTTTATCCAACCGAAAGCACAGGTAACCTGGATGGGGGTTAAAGCTGATGACCACAAAGAAGCTAATGGCACAGAAGTGTCCGGCGAAGGTGATGGCAATATCCAAACCCGCTTGGGTGTGAAAGCTTTCATGAACGGTTACAGCCGTCAGGATAAGGGAAAAGATCGCGTCTTCCAGCCGTATATTGAAGCGAATTGGATCCATAACAGCAAAGATTTCGCTACCAATATGGATGGTCATTTAGTGAAACAAAGTGGCGCAGCCAATATTGGTGAGCTGAAAGTGGGTGTAGAAGGGCAAATAAATAAACAAGTGAATCTGTGGGGTAATGTTGCTCAGCAAGTGGGCAACAAAGGCTACAGCGATACCGCTGTGATGCTAGGGGTTAAATACAACTTCTAATATTCTGGACAATAGGATTTCGGGATATCAGTGCATTATGATGATGCACTGATATTTTGTTTGATAAAACGCCTACGCGAAATGGCATTGTTTCTGATAGTTAACTATCCAACCAAAGTCACTAATAGGTAAGCGAAACACCGATCCAGCTTCTCTATGAAGCAGTCTTGCAGAATTCACCCGCTAACGTGTTATAGTGCAATTTTTACGGAAAATTATGCTGACCAACTCATCCATTCGTCTTAACAAATATATTAGCGAAAGCGGCATCTGTTCGCGTCGCGATGCTGACCGTTATGTAGAGCAAGGAAATGTTTTTATTAACGGCAAGCGGGCCGCAGTAGGCGATCAGGTATATGTTGGTGATGTGGTGAAAGTAAATGGTCAACTTATCGAACCACGCGATGAAAATGATCTGGTGCTAATTGCGCTAAATAAACCGATTGGCATTATCTGCACCACGGAAGAGGGTGAAGGCGATAATATCGTTGATTTTGTTAACCACAGCAAACGCGTTTTTCCCATTGGCCGCCTGGATAAAGATTCCCAAGGTCTTATTTTCCTGACCAATCACGGCGATTTAGTGAATAAGATCCTACGCGCGGGTAATGATCACGAAAAAGAATATGTGGTAACGGTTAATAAGCCGGTGACCGATGAGTTTATTGTCGGTTTGAGTGCCGGTGTACCTATGCTGGGTACTGTGACCAAAAAATGCAAAGTAAAGAAAGAAGCTCCGTTTGTATTTAGTATCACTTTGGTTCAGGGGCTTAATCGGCAAATTCGCCGCATGTGTAAGCACTTTGGTTATGAAGTGACTAAGCTTGAACGCACTCGTATCATGAACGTCAATCTGAAAGGTCTGCCCATTGGCGAGTGGCGGGATTTGCGCGATGATGAGCTAATAGAGTTATTTAAGCTGATTGAAAATTCATCGTCTGATGAGAAACCGGCAAAAAAACCAAAAGCTAAATCTGTTGTAGCTAAAAAACCGCCCATTAACCGATCAAAACCTGCTGAAAAGTCAGAGGGTAACTCTGCGGGTCGTAAGCGTTTTACTCAGCCTGGACGCAAGAAGAAAGGGCGGTAATGCCGCTGGCAGGGATAGATTCCAGATGGTTTTTTACGATTTATCACTATCAGAATTGCGATAAACTTCACCACAGATCAAAACTACATCAGGCCTTCTTTGGTGAATTCGGGCAGCGACAGCCATGCATTCATGGCGTGTTGCATAAACATCGTCAGTCACAGGCAGAGCCTCGCAGGCATCCATTCCGCAGGTGCTAACCAGTAAAACAAATCCTATGAGCATATATTCTCCTTTTTTATAGGATTTCTATGAGTATAGCCGGTTTACGGGAGAGATAGTGCACGGGTTTTTTATTGAAGCAATAGATGTTTCCTTGGGTGCTGAAAGATTAACCAAATTTGGTAATGGCAACGCCAGCCATAATAATGGCACTTGCGATAAGGCGTAATACTGAGGGCTTTTCTTTTAACATCCAGATAGAAATAACCATGGCGAAGAGTACGCTGGTCTCACGTAGTGCTGCTACCAAGGCGATTGGTGTACTCTTCATGGCCCAAATGACGATGCCATAAGCCAATAATTGCATAGCGCCACCAATGATACCGTGACGCCAGTGTTGCCTGATTTCACGAAAAATCCTATTCCTGTGCATTACCCAAAGCAGCGCAAACATAGCTATACCATTGGACATAAATAGCCAAAAAATATAACTGAGAGGTTCTATGCTGGCTCGACTGCCTGCGCCATCGGATAAGGTATAGCAGGCGGTAAATGTCGCCGTAATTAATGCATAGATGATGGCTTGGAGGTTGAGTTTATTTGGGCCATGACGGCCATCAAATGTCATCATAATAACCCCAGAAACCAGAATGATGGCCCCGAATAACGCTATTGTGCGTGGAATTTCCGACAAAATTAACCACGAAAGCAGGGCACTTAATAAGGGCGCTACGCCGCGAGCGATAGGATAAATTTGCCCGAACTCGGCTTGTTCGTAGGCTTTACTGAGAAAGAGACAATATCCCGTGTGAAACGCGACCGACAGGAGCAACCAAGGAAGCGCGTCGAGAGAGGGCAAACCCACAAAAAAAATGCCAAAGAATGAGATGACGCCGGAAAAAATTGCCATCAATGAAATAGCAACTAATCGGTCAGTGCCAAATTTCACTAAAGCATTCCAGCTAGCATGCAACAGTGCCGCGCCCAATACTGCAATGAATATTTCAGTGCTCATCCCTGCTCCTTATTTAGGCGCATTAGTTTACCTTGGATTAGCTTGTTTGGCATGAGAATTAAATAAGATTATTAACCATGAGAATGTCGGAAACTTTACATTAATCGGTTATATATACCGAATGGCCTCAATATAATGTTCAGAGGTGCTATCTAATAGCGTAACGGCTAAGGCTTTCTTAAATAGCGCTAATTTGGCATCATATGGCTATGCATATTTTTCCAGGATGAATGATGAAACAGTTTCCTTTTGATAAACGTTACGAGATTGAAGATGCCAGCGGTGTTGTTGAGTATTACATTGACGGTGATGAATATATTCGTGGTCAGGACGGTATTCCAGGGTATCGAATTGCGGGTTATGAAGTGTACGAACATAATGCAGAAGCCAAACTTGCTGGCTTTCTTGAGGGGAAACATATCACCACCCCAGATGCAGATATTCTGCTGACAATTTTAGATGATAAACCCACTGAAGATTGACCGTCATAAGTTTGATTTTTGGGCCAGGGTGGCCTGGCCCCAAAAATTAATCCCCCTTATCTTGCCGGGCGCTATAAGTAAAAGCGTCAACATCCTAGGTCCTCATACTTAATTGCGATAGAATTGGCAGAGTAACGAATGTGATGAGATATGTTTGAGGACATAAAGCATATGGTTGCTCAGTTTACTATGGATAATATTGTCGGGCTGGTTTTGGTCATCAGCTGTGTCATTGCCTTATTAATTGTCTCTATGTGGGGAATGCGGCGACACCATTCTCGTTACAGTTTCATATTGCAGTTTGTCAGTTTCCTCCTGTGGTCTGTCATGGTGATGGTAGTGGGGAACATCATCAATAATGCACTCGCTGATATAAAAATAAGCTTTATCACACCTAAGACGGTTAATTTCGTCTGCATGTCAGTCATCTTATTGATGCTAATACGTAAGATGTTTGTATTATTTGATGTGCTGGAAAAACGGCAGGTAGCAAAAGGTAGTGATATCACCAGCGCTAAAATCATCGCGCGGATGTTAAAAATTACGCTCGTAGTGGTCGTTATTCTGCTCTATGGCGAGCATTTGGGCATGAGTTTTTCCGGGCTGGTTACCTTTGGTGGTATTGGTGGCCTTGCTGTAGGTATGGCTGGAAAAGATATTCTGAGTAATTTTTTCTCTGGAGTGATGCTTTATTTTGATCGCCCTTTTAATATCGGAGACTGGATACGTTTGCCGGATCGTCATATTGAAGGTGTTGTTGTTGAAATAGGTTGGCGGCTGACAAAAATAATGACATTTGAAAATCGCCCACTGTACGTTCCTAATTCTGCATTCACAGATACTAGTGTTGAAAACCCAGGTCGCATGACTAACCGCAGAATAAAAACCACTCTGGCGCTGCGCTATGAGGATGCGGATAAAATTGGCGCAATTGTGGCTGAGATGCACAAATTTTTAGCCAATAATGATGATATCGATCACCAACAAACCTTATTGGTCTATTTCAATGGATTTGGCGACTCCTCTCTTAATATTATGGTTTATTGCTTTACCAAGACAAGGGTGTGGGCTGAGTGGCTAGCCGTCCAGCAGACCTGCTATTTGAAGTTTATCGATATCGTCCATACACACGGTGCAGACTTTGCTTTCCCCAGCCGTACGCTTTATGTCGAAGATAGCACTGAGCCACCGGCCACCTCGACGGAGCAGTAATTCTGTCTTTATATCTGACAACCGCCTACGGGGAGCATCTTTATTTGGATCGGAGATGCCCAATAGGAGAGTGGCGATTCAACGCAGCGTTATTCCGGATAATAACTTTTTACAGCAGACTCTTTTCACGCCACTTAAAACCGACTAACGTAATCATTTGGTGATAATTAGCCGGAGTCTCAATGAGTCAGCAAACTATTGTGTTATATACCGACGCGAATTTTTTCAGCCCTTATGTCATGTCGGTCTTTGTAGCACTGACAGAAAAAGCGCTTCCTTTTACATTGAGCGCGATTGATCTCTCTGCTGGCGAGAACCTACGTGGGGAGTTTGGCAAACTATCAGCGACTCGTCGTGTGCCCACACTGATTATCGATGATTTTCGATTATCTGAATCCTCAGCGATTTCTGAATACTTAGAAGAGCGATTTCCTTCACCGGAATACGCGCGAATTTACCCGCAAGATAGACAAGAACGCGCCAAAGCACGTGAAATTCAAGCCTGGTTGCGCAGTGATTTTATGCCAATTAGGGCTGAACGGCCTACCGAAGTCGTCTTTGCTGGAATGAACATGCCACCATTATCCGACCAGGGGCAGCAAGCGGCTCATAAGCTGATTTCAGGGTTGGAGCGCTTGCTTTCGGATGGACGAAAGAATTTATTCAGTGAATGGTGTATTGCTGATACTGACTTGGCGTTGATGCTTAACCGGTTAGCGCTCAATGGGGATGCGCTGCCGGGATATCTGCGCAAATATGCAAGTTATCAATGGCAGCGGCCTTCAGTACAGCAATGGCGTGTATTGTCGCAGAAGTAGAGCCAGTCATTCCTCATTGCACACAGGATGCAGGCGTGCGTAAAAAGAGTGGAGCAGAATGAAGAACTTGATTGAAGTTGAAACTGAACGGCTTCGGCTGCGGCAATGGATACCTTCTGACAAAGCCCCTTTTGCCGCATTTAATGCCGATAAGCGAGTCATGGCGTATTTCCCAGCCCCCTTGACTCGTGAGGAAAGTGATGCGATGGCTGATCGTTGTCAGCTATTGATTGAACAGCAGGGGTGGGGATTGTGGGCCGTTGAGTTTAAAGCCACTGGGCAATTTATCGGGGCTTTGGGGCTGCATATTCCCGCAGCCAAACTCCCTTTTTCACCTTGTGTCGAAATAGCCTGGCGTTTTGCTTATCCATTCTGGGGACAGGGGTTAGCGACAGAAGCCGCTTTGGCTGCTTTGCAGGTAGGTTTTGAGAGATTAAAGTTGACTAAGATCGTGTCATTTACTGCGTTAATTAATCTGCGCTCACAAGCATTGATGGAACGAATAGGAATGGTGCGAGCACCGGAGAGTTTTCCTCATCCTAATGTCAGCCCCGACAGCCCGTTGAGTCAGCATTGTTGGTATTACATCACATCTCATCAGTTGCAGAGTCGATGATAGTACGTTTTGAGGAGATATTGATATTAAGGCGCGGAATTTTCGATTCAGTTAAGTGGTGCGGCTACGGCTATAACGACATTAGATCCAATAGCGGCAGTGAGCCATCAACAACCGCAGCAGTGATGTAAATAATGAAAAGTGAATAGAGAAAAAAGTTGCTGATCATTTCACACCTCGGATTACCTGCACGGGTTAAACTTTTGGTCATGTCTGAGCAATTACAATATAGCACGCAGATTGAATAAAAAGCATACAGCAAATGAATAATTAATGAATATATTGTTGCTGATTTGTGACGTGGGTGGTTTTTTTAGACCATGTTGCGGTGATGAAGCGGTTTTTAAGTGTCAAAAAAAGAATAAACGCTGCAAAATGCAGAGAGATAAGATGGGGAATGGAGTTGATTGAATTCAGTATGTTATCAATCGGTTAGCTTCAATTGAAAACAATTTAAGCAGCATACGAGCAGAGAAGGTGCAATTGTGCTACACTATGCGACCGATAATCAAGGATAAAACATGAAAAAAGTCTCAATCATCGCTCAGTGCTTAATCAACGCCAAGAGTTTCAGTGAGATGTCCGAAGCTGAATCCTCGATAAAAAAGGTTTTCAACGACAGTTATGCCGATCATTCATTTGATGAATGGAATACTGATGTGTCTACGTTGAGTGCGAACCGTATTATCAGCCTGGTGGCGGGTGCTTCCAAGGTTCGGGTCAGAGGGTTGATCCAAGAATTATGGAATCACTGATCTCAGACCAAGGGGTTCCCACAACCTGCCTACCATTTCACTGCGCCAAGCATGCCAGCCATGCTGCGTGGTGAATGTTCCTCCCCGTACCTTTCCATTTTCTGCTTGTTTCTTTCCATTGTCTCCTGCAAATCCGGTTCTTTCCATTGAGTGAAAGCTGATCCGGTACAGATAATCTGAGTAACGCTGACTACGCCACGGTTTAGTGTCGTCGGTTAACGTAATCTAATAAGGTTGTACAACTGAGGGGCGAGCATATGTCATTTCTGGATAGTGTTAGAAGGCTGGTTAGCAGTGCCAAAGTGAAAATTAAATGTCCGGATTGTGGTGCAGCGTCAGAGCAAAGCACAGATAAAGTGCATAAAAATACGGCGCTAGTATGCCCTAAGTGCGGCTGCTTATTTTTACCTAAAGACAAACACTTGTGATCAACCAAAGATCATCGATGCCCACCGCAGCAGCATTAATGCGCCGCAGATACAAAGTAATACCACAAACATCTTCCAATGTTTTGTACGCAAGCGTTTGGTCACCATAGGCCTTTATTTTACCTCGCTAGATTTGTTTGACTTAGAAGTTGCTCTGCGGGATTTATTTGTTCACCGCAACTTAGATATAGTAGCGAAAATTTATGTTGATGCGAGAGTGAGTTCATAGCGTTAAGGTATAATATGCGCTGCATCAATAATATTACAATTAGGAATAATGAAACTATGGCTGCAATTCCACAAAAATATGAAAACGCCGAGCGTTGGGCTTTTGGTGATACTGAACAAGTTGCAGATGAGTTATTGGCGCTGGTTCTCAATGGCACTAAAACAGCAACCTGCTCGGCATTAGATGAAGAGGGGGTTCCGCAGGCGGGTGATGTATTTGTTGTGGTCAATGGTCGCAATGAACCGGTATGTGCAGTCGAGCTGACAGATGTTGAGCTGAAAACCTTTGATCAGGTTGATGAGGCGCATGCTTTCGCTGAAGGTGAGGGCGATCGTTCACTGGCCTATTGGCGTAAAGAACATCAGCGTTTTTTTGAAGAGTACGACCTATTTTCCCCGAATATGATGCTGATTTGTATGCAATTCAAACTGCTGGAAATATTCTAATCGCCGATTTACCCAGCAAGAAACGGATTCGTTTCTGGTCAGCGTTTTTTATCGAATATGCAAGAAGAAACCGCCACTCATAAATTTTAGCTATGGGTGACGGATCTTTGAACCATCAAGTCACCCTCATTACCCAGGCATCTTGATGTCGGTCATAGTGCTTTTTGTAGAGCAGTTTATCTTGGCCATCTAGCGTTGCGGGAATACTGGTACTTTCGTCCCACCCATCGAGCTGCATACACAATTCAGGATCTGATTTACAGGGGATACTGACCGTGTTTTCACCTTTATCTGCTGGTGTGGACAGTACTGCATCGTCAACTTCAAAATCTCTGATTTTTACTACAGTATTTCCCATAAAGACTCCTTCCTAACCTGGTGGTATGAGGTGTGACCAGATTGGTCGCCTTATTGAGAATAGCCGAGCTTAAAAAAAGTGCCAGAAGTTGTCGCGAAAAATGCAGCGTTTCTAGCAGGGAAGTTCGGCTAAATTAAACTGATTACGACCATTTTTTTTAGAATAATAAAGCGCCTGGTCAGCAGCCAGCATTAAATCGGACTGATCAGTAATGCTGCTGTGCTGATGGGATTGATAGACAGTGACACCCAGACTGATGGTGACTTTGCGAAACTTACTTTCACTATGTTTGATACCCATCGCGCGGATAGATTGTAAAATGTGCTCAGCAACCAGACTGGCCCCTTTTTGGTCTGTATCCGGCAAAATAGCTGCAAATTCCTCTCCGCCATAACGAGCCACAATATCGGTGCTGCGTTTCAATGACTTACGCAATGCTCTGGCGACCAGTCGCAGGCAGGCATCACCAGAGATATGGCCGTAACAATCATTGAAATTCTTAAAGTAATCGATATCAATCATTAAAACTGCCAATGGAGAAGCTGAACGCCTTGCCCGCATAAATTCATGGGCTAGCACTTTCTTGAACTCTCGACGATTGGGTAATTTAGTCAATGAGTCGGTTCTGGCTTGAATTTCGAGACGCCGGTTAGCCTTAATCAGTTTAAGTTCCAACAGCTTACGTTCGTGGATATCTTCTGCTGTGCCGTACCAACATTCCACATTGCCGTGATCATCTACACTGGGAACAGCGCGAATACGCATCCAGTTCCAGCCTTTTTCCACATGACAAAAACGTATTTCGACATCCAGAGGTTCGTGTGTTTGGAGAGAATGCTCCCAACTTATTAATGTGGGATGGCGGTCATCAACATGAATGGTTCGCAGCCATCTGTCTGCCAGTGCCTCTTCACGGGTTAACCCGGTGATTTTTTCAAAGCGAGAGCTGACATTGGTGATCATGCCGTCTGGGGAGGCCGTCCAGGGGATCTGTGGATTCAGTTCTACCATATTGCGGTAATGTTGCTTGCTGCTGCGCAACTTCTCTTCCATCTTTTTCAGCGCAGAAATATCAATCATGGCGACGGACAGGCCACTCACCTGACCAGTTGGGTACCGGGCAGCGTTGATTCGCATGAAAAATACCCGTTGCTTATCTGGCATCTGAAACTCAGCATCTGGGATGCTATCGTTACAATAGGCTTTTAGCAGGGCGCTTTGCAGTATAGGGATGATACCCGGCAAGAAATCCGCCACTTTATGACCATTCACTTCAACGGTTTTTTTACCTAGTAATTCTGCCAGATAGTCATTTACCGTCAGGTAGTGCAAGGCGGTATCAATAAAGCACAGGCCAGCAGGGGCACTGGAATAAATGGATTCCAACTCGAAGAGGCGTTGACTGGCGTTGTAAGGTAAGTTGCTAAGATTACGGTCTATTCCCCGATAACCTTTGAATTCGCCATGGTCGTCAAACAGCGGAATACCACTGCTTTCTATCAAGACTTCACTGCCATCTGCGCGGATATTACGGTTTTGTAATCCCGCAAAAGGAATGCGCTCAGCGGCAATTTCGGCGAATAATTTTCCTACCCGATGGGCTTCATCTTTGGGCATAAAATCAAATGGGGTTTTGCCGATCACCTCATGAGGAAGGCGGCCTAACAGTTCGATAGATTTTGCCGATGAAAAGGTATAACGGCCGGCAACATCAACTTCCCAGATCCAGTCTGAATTATTTTCGATGATATCCCGTAAGCTGTTCATTTCTTTTAACAGAGCAATGTCAGCTGATTTTTCCCGATTATCATAATCAGTCATGATGCCCACTCCTGTTTAATCGCGGCTTTCCTTAGGAAGAAGTCTGTCGGCTACTATTTAAGCCCGCAGATTGTATAACAGGGGCAGATTTAGTACAGCTCATTCGGAATTTTCTTATCCACAAATTATTTTATTATGATTATCTCGCTGAGAAATAAAGGAAAGTATCAATATTAAATGCAAGTATTGATAGGTTTCTTATCTTCCCCAAATTAACAATTAATAGACAAGTACCAGGCTAACATTATCCTGATAATCACCCGGTGTTCTTTGATTCTGATTAGGGTTAATCACAGCGTGAAAAGGAACGAGTTGCGCAGCGCCAGTACCGGAGCCGGGTTGCATTGAACTCGCATCCCACAGTGTGGTGCCGGAGGAACCCTGATACAGTTGATATTGCAGATAGTCAGTGGTGTTTGCGGCGTTCAGTTTCATTTGTCGCCAATTTGTTACGGGGTTATCCCCTGGCGTGACATAAGTATTAAAGGTGGAGCCTTTGGTGCAGGTGAGGGTAATATTTTGGCTGATGGGATTAAATTGCCCGACTAATGCAAAACTACCAAAATTGACATTTGGGGCGCTATTAATGGCGCAATCTTTGCTGACCACCAAAGTGACGGTTACTGAGGATATATCGGTACCCGTTCCATTACCAACCCAGGAGCCTATGCACCCTCCCAGCACGTTCAGAACTTTGCAAATGTTGTAATTCCAGGCCAGATTTATCACATCTGTATAGGTTCCAGCACTGATATTGGTGCTTATGACGCCATTATTTCCAGTACGAATGTAGATGGGTAAATTTGCGTTCAGAGAACCTAAGCTAATTGATAGCAAACTTGAACTTGCGTAATCCAATTTACCACCGATAGGCAACGCAGGGCTGAAGGTACCGGTACGATAAATCGAGTAAGGGATCAGGTCACCAGCTTCATTTTTGAGGTTCAGATTATTGGTTGTGCCGGATATTGTTGCGGACAAAGTAAATGACCCTAATAACGTAATTGAGATTAATGCCCCCGAGCAGGTCATTGCCGTTGCGCCCTGAGCATTAACGGCGGTGCTACCCGCGGTTACCGATGAGCTGGGCGGCAGGGTGACCGTGCCGGGTGAGAAAGTGCAGGAGTCAGCTTGAGCGGGGGGAGCAATAAGCCCTATTAGTAATATCAGCAAAACGATAATACCTGAGTGGCTAGCTATAAAGCTGATTCTAACGCTATTTTGGGTCATATCCTCTCCATTATTGCCGCCATTATTGGCTTATTTGCAGGTTACTGTGCCAATATCCTGAATGCCGGTGCTGGTCTTAAGAGCAAATTGCAAATAGCAACGAGCACCATTGTCAGCCCGGATTATTTTCAGCTTATTTTGTGGCTTAGCTTGTTCAATATAAGTAATACCGTCCCAGCCAACATAACTGACGGGTTTTGTCTCAGAGGTAAATACCGGACTGCCCTTAGGCAAATCTTTACCTGACTCATCGGTAATACGCAGTGTTGCGGAGGTGATTTGTTCTAATGGGAAGTCAATTAAATAACCACTGCGTTCGCTAATAGCCAAACGACGTTCAACTTCAGGCATGTTTACATCTGCCGGTAAACTCATTGGGTCAATCTGGAATTTTGCCTGATAATAAGAAGTGACATTCGGAATTAATAAATAGCCGTCATCGTTAGTTGTGCCGATCAGCTGATTTTCATAACTGACAGGAATCTGACCAAAACCATGGGTTGATACCAGCGCGAAAGCATCATTAATGGTGTTACTGGCGTAAACACCGTTATTCATTACCACCAGTGATCCGCTGACTTCGCCCCAGCTTTGATAATCACCCTGACTGCCATACACGCCAACCCGACTCTCCAGTGCGCGTGTGCGCCAGATAAGGTCAGCTTGCTGGTAGTTGCTATTTTCACCCGTACCATTGGCATAAGCCAGATTCCAGCCAAACCCGCCGTTAGTCGGGGTCGCTCGGCTATAGTTTACGCGTTGGCTCCAGTTATTATTGGTATCGCGCACACTGCTGATACTGCCCGCCCCCCAGTCGCCAAGAGGGATACTTAACACCATCTGTGCGTTATAGCCCTTGCTGCCCAATTCGCGGTTGAGTGAGAAGTAAACACTGGTATCGCGCCATAGGGTGGTGTTGTAGCTAATATTTACCAGGCGAGTTCGTTCCCCTAATGCATCACGGACGTCAAAGTAACCTGCGCCGATTGAGCCATAAGCACCTAGCCCCAGGCTGCCGGTAATTTGGTCAGTACGGCGACTGGGCCGGTACTCACTCTTATAATTTGCCAGGTCGCCATAGTGTGGGCTGCGGTTAATCCGTTGCGCGTTCAAGCTGAAAAAAGCATTGCTGTAGCTGTAGCCTAGCGAGTATTGATTGCCGTGCCCGCCATAGCGCAGAGATGATGAGGGTGGTGGGGTGCTGGTATCTGTGTCGGTGGGGGCGATACCACTGCCTAAAACGTCATCAGCGGCGTTACTGATAGTGTAAGAGCTATTCAGAACACCATAATTTCCAACCCGCAAACTAACCCCGCTGCCCACCACATTCAACTGTTTGGCAATATCGGCTCGCCCTTCCAGGGTTAGCCAAGGGGTGGTGCCATAACGGAGCACTCCGCTGGCAACCGGCTCACCATAGTCAGCGGATCGAATGCCATAGTTTTGGCGCAACATGCCACTTGAAACACTAAAATCCCATAAGCCGGGTTTGAGCAAATCACTGGCCACATAGAAGGGGATTGAGGTGCTGACCTGGCGGCCTAATGCATCGGTGGTGACCACAGTTGCTTGCCCTGCGCCATTGATTCTTGGCCCATTATCAATCACAAAAGGGCCGGGGTTAACGGATGCCGATTGGGTTCTAAAGTTATCAATATAGAGATCAACTGTGCTGGGAATGGCCGCCTGACCGGCAAACTGTGGCAGTGGGTAAGTCACTAAATCTGGGCGAATAGCAAAGTTGCGTGACACTTGAAGTCCACCCAAACGCACTGAGCTACTCCACGCTAGCGAGCCGGTTATCAGGTCGCCCGCACTGTAGCTCAGCAAATGATTTTCATCATTTAATCGCCACTGAGTATCGTAACGCACATACCCCTTTTCAACCGTAATATTATCGGTGTCTGTCAGGTTTGTGCGATAAATTCCGGTGTTACTGATTAATCCGAAGTGGTCAAACAGGCGTTGTTCTGTCCAGGCCGACGCATTGCTGGGTTGGCCGCTGCTATTTCCCTGGCTGGCATAGATATCGTAGTTAAACAGTAGGCCGAGACTGCTTTGCGCCAGATTGTAATCCTCAGTTGCCGCCGCATCCACTCGTTGCTGAGGCAGCCATTCGCTCGGAACATCAATGAGTAATCGCTGGCTGTCACCTTGATAGGTGACATGGGCTTTATCCATGGCATCAATGGCTACTTCTGATGTGTTTGGTGCTGGCGCGGGGAAACCAACCGCTTTTAACTGTTCGGATGTCAAATAATAGTGGCCATCGCGATAAATCACGGGCACGGCTTCGCCAAAGTTACGGCCGTTAACCACCAGTTCAAGATATAAGGTGGTGTCAGGCATCACCGCAGCAGATGGCGGAGGCGGCAAGTCATCCCCCCTCACCGTTAGTGGCATAAATACAGGGGATATCATTGAGGCATACATCAATGTCAAAAATGGCGACAGCCTGAATTTGATAATCATCCCAAACCCTAACGTATTAGCAGTTATTCCCGTTTATCAACGCCATAGCGGCGTATCAATCAATAGAAACTCTTCATATAAATCGTCTATTGATGGGGGATGACGATAGGTTTTGGACGACTATTGACCAAAGCGGTTAATTGCCCGGTGTTGGCAGACGCCGGAACTTGAAAGCGCATTTCATTGCCCGGCAGAACATAACCCATTAACCCACTATTGAGGCTGGTATTCTGTAAGTTGACGCGAGATATTCGGGCATGGGTTTGCCCTTGATTCCGAATAGCCAACCAAGTTTTACCGTTATCCTGCACCAGTTTGTAGCTGAGGCTCAGAGGGAAAAAGGTTGCCGGGTTATTGGCATCTTCAGATTTCAGGCCATCACCATAGATGAATAATGGGACGGAATAACGCATCTGAAACTTCAGCCCCATATTTAAAGAGGGAGTGGCGGCATCTTCGTTGGGATCTTTACGCGGGATCTCATCAATCAACACTCTGAATGCTTGTTCCTGACCCGCGGGCACTTGCGTATTTTTAATCAGCCGGATCAACTGACGTTTGCCCGGTAAGATAGTGGCAACTGGCGGGCTGGCGATGATCGCAGATTGATTGCTGTAATCTTCCTGTCCGGATTGTTGCTGCCACCCTAAAACCCGAATTTGCATATAAACGGGCTGGCTGTCTTTATTTTCCAGCCACAGTGCAGTGGCTTTCTCATGACTGTTTATCACCGGGTCGATGGGCCAAATAAGCACCGAGGAGGCGGCATAAAGTGGGCTGCTGGCAAATGCGGTTGCAAATAAAACCAACGATGTAAGCGATGTTAATTTAATCATGGTGAACTCCTTGTCGGTAAAATACCCACACTAAATAAAAAGTAATTTAATAAGTGACGGTCACGAGTAGCGTGTCGCTGTAATTTCCCGCAGTGGGAAATGTGCTACTGGCAAACAATTGCGCATATAAAACGATCTGTTGTAGCGTGCTATTTGCCGTAATGACCTGTACTGTGCCGCCGTTACTGCCATTGCCCCAAATAACACTGCGAGCGCTATCTTGAAATATTTGATAAAACAGATATTCGCCGGTCGCGCTGTTGAGTAATCGCCTGCCAGTGGCAATATTCCCAGCGGTATTTGCACCACTACTCAACGCCAGAGTGATGCTTGGCGTACCACTGCATTGAATAATGATTGAACCGGCATTTTGACTGGAGACGATATTGATGGCCGTTGACAGCGAAGAGACATTGCCAAAATTCAGCGCGCCAAAGCTGCTGCTATCGCTATTGCCACTACCTAAAATACAGCCAGGTAATATGGTTGCGTTAACGGTAAAGGCGCGATTTAGCGTTTCCCCATAACTGTTTGTCGTGGGCAAAGCCAACAGACTAAAGACCAGCAATGCAATGACGGTGGGATAGAAACTGTGATGCGCCATTTTGCTTCCCCTACCAATTAACCGTGACTTGAATCGTGTCGGTATAAATACCAGCCGCCGGTGTGCTTTGTATTGGGATCAAACCATAAACGGGGAGGATAACGGGCTGCCCACTGGCAACTTGAGAAATGCCGACGATATTGTCCCAAATATGGCTATGCGCGGAGTCGGTATACAGGTTGTAATTGACATGCTGATTTGTCGGCCCTCCGACTAAATAGCGGCTGCTGACACTTCCGCTTTGCCCGGCACTGAGCAACACGGTAAAGCTGGTGTTTTTGCTGCATTGCACGGAAATTGCCCCAGCGTTCGCCTGACCGGTCACTGCGATTGGGGTACTCAGCACAGTCGCGGTGCCAAAATTCAAGGTGCCAAAGCTGGTGGTACCACTGACAGTCGTACCCGCAATGCAGGTGGATAATAATGTGGCGTTGACCGTAATATTCGCGGTTTTAGATACGGCATAAACTGGATAAGTTTGCAGTAACAGCAGACCGACGATTACCCATAACAGTAGGGTTTTCTCGTCGTTTATCGGCGAATTATCCGCTTCTCTCTCCAATATCATGCCCACTACCAATTGACGGTCACGTTTACCGTGTCGGTATAGGTATTGACTCCTGGGGTTGCCTGTGCAGGAACTTCGCTATAAATCGTGAGAGGAATAGCAGTGCCGATCGCCGCTGCCGTGCCTGTAAGCAGATCCGATCCCGTTGTTCCCCACGCCTGACTATAGTTGCTGTCTTTAAACAAGTTATAGTT
This sequence comes from Yersinia artesiana, assembly GCF_902726545.1. Lineage (GTDB taxonomy): Bacteria > Pseudomonadota > Gammaproteobacteria > Enterobacterales > Enterobacteriaceae > Yersinia > Yersinia artesiana. Next base: position 21,152 of record NZ_CACVAD010000012.1, read on the forward strand.
CACAAACTCAGACCCGCCGGATAAACGGCGCTGGGTCGTTGAAGCATGTGCGCCATTGTCTATTCCGATATTGTAGGCAGTGCCCGCACTACAGTATAAATTCAGTGCGCCATTGGCTGTGCTGCTGTACGCCTGTCTGATTCGGGTATTTAAGGTAGAGACGGTACCGAAGCTTATGGTGCCTAAATTGGTTATCCCACCGGGGGTAGTCCCGTCGTTGATATAACATCCCGTAATAATGGTTAATGTCGCGCCTAGTGTCCCGGTTACTGCACCTGCACTTTCTACTGGCGAAGCTGATTGTAATAAAACCATTGCACCTAGAATAAGTAAGGGTTTCTTCATTATTGCTTCCTTAATCATAAAATTTGCAGCCAGGTAATCTAGAGTTGAGTTGCGCCAATAACGTAGCGCAACTGATGTTTTTGACACTAATCATTAAATAATCTAGATAATTAATTAATAGCAGCAAGATGCAGAAAGTGTTCGATTTTGATCGAAAAATTACTCATCCATCTCATATTTATCATTTATTGTATTTTTTGGTTGAAAAATGGCAGGGATCGTTTAATCCCTACATTCAAGATAAATTTATGTTTTGTGGTTTTAATTCTTAATTTGAATCCTTTCAGCAACATCACAAACTCGCCATGCTCATCGAGTGGGAAATATTTATTAATTAGATTTATTTCTTAAATGGATTACAGAGATTCCCAACGCGATCGTGGCTAATAGAGCGGCGACGCCGTAAGTCAATTGCATTCCCTGGCTAATATCCATCGCTGCTGCCAGTTGAATATCTTGAGAGGCTGACGCGAAGGCAAAAATAGCCCCCATAACCGAGGCACCGGTGATCAGCCCAAGGTTACGTGACAGGTTGAGCATGCCGGAAACGACACCCCGTTGATCGGCGCGAACAGATTTAATCATTTGGGTATTGTTGGCGGTCTGAAAAATGGCATAACCTGCCGTAATCAGGCAAACCGGGACGACATAGCCAGCTACACCCCAAGCTGTGGGGATTATCGCCAATATCGTGGCTCCAAAAGTGACGCCGACCAATCCGCTGGTCACCATTATTTGAGCGCCTAATTTATCCACCCCATAGCCCGCCGGAATACCGCTCAGCGCCGCGACTATCGGGCCAGCAGACATTGCTAAGCCAACCCATTGCGCTGGCAGGCCCAGCACCCGTGAAAGATAAAACGGCCCGACAATCAATGTGGTCATCATGATGGTAGTGACCAACGTGCTCATGATTAAACTGCTGCGCAACACTGAATGGCGCATCATGGCAGTTTGAATTAAGGGGAATTTCGCCCTTTTTTCTACCTTGCTAAATAGCCCGACACCGATGGCTGCTGCTGCTAATAACGCTAAATTACGCGTATCAAATCTGCCATGACCCCATGTCATCGACAGCGCATACAGCGCCAGAGTCAGGCCCAACAGCAGCATCCCAATGGGGTCAAAACCAGATTGCAGCTGAGAGAATGTAGTCCGATTACAGGGCAAGTAACGCGATATCAGGAGCAGGGCCAGTAGCCCAAAAGGGATATTAATTAAGAACATGGCAGGCCAACCGAACCCGGCAATGAGTATGCCACCGAGAGAGGGGCCAAGTGCGGTACCGATGGCTGAGACAGTGCCGAGCATCCCCATGACTCGCCCGGTTTTTTCTGGGCTAACCGTTTCACCTACCAATGCCAATGTCAGTGTCATCATGGCGGCGGCACCTAATCCTTGCAGGATGCGTGCGGCTATTAATACCTCCATGTTGGGGGCGAGTGCGCAACCCACAGAGGCGACGCTGAATAATCCAACCCCAGCTTTTAGCAACAGGCGCTTGTCAATGATATCGCCCATGCGCCCAATACTGATGGCGGATGTGGTGATCGCCAGTAAATAGGCCAGCACCACCCATTGCGCTTGTTGGAATGAGGCATTTAAAGCCTGCGTCAATGTGGGTAATCCTACATTGGCAATGCTGGTGGCTAATGATGAAAGCAGCATCGGCAGGGAGAGGCTGAGTATTGTTTTTCTCAGATTGGTGTTTTCGACATTGAATGAGTTGATGTGGTGGGTATTGGCTTTCATGTGTGGGGCGCTCCAAATAAGACGTATTGAGGAGGCTATTCCATTACATGACAGGGCGGAAGACGCACGAAATGCAGTTTATTACTGCATTCAACGCCATGTCATCACCGGTTGTGCTAGAGTCACTGCATGACAAAACCTGATCTCAATTTACTCATCACGCTCAATGTTCTGCTGGCGGAAGGCAGTGTGGTGCGTGCCGCCCAGCGATTAGGGCTAAGTCCATCGGCAATGAGTCGTGCACTGGCAAGATTACGCCAAACCACCGGTGATCCTTTATTGGTTAGGGCCGGGCGCGCATTGGTTCCGACGCCAAGGGCGCTTGAACTGCGTGAGCAGGTCAGCCAGTTAGTCGAGGGTGCAACATCGGTGCTGCGCCCGGCGGAGAAACTAAATCTTGCGCAGTTGGCGCGTATTTTCACATTGCGTACCAGTGACGGTTTTGTCGAAAATTTTGGTGCGGCGCTGTTAGCGCGAGTTAACCAAGATGCTGCGGGGGTGCGGCTGCGTTTTATGCAAAAAATGAACAAAGACAGTACATTACTGCGTGATGGCATTGTCGATCTGGAAACCGGTGTGGTGGGGTCTGCGGCCAGCCCTGAATTGCGCACGCGCGGGTTATTTCGCGATCGCTTTATTGGTGTTGTCAGGGCGGGGCATTCATTGTGCCAAGGGGAGATATCACCCGAACGCTATGCCAGCCAGGGGCATATTATGATTTCACGGCGTCAGGGCCATAAAGGGCCAGTTGATGATGCTGTGCAATTAGTTGGTTTGGAGCGAAACGCAGTGACTTATGTTGATGGCATCTCGACCGCGTTGGCATTAGCGAAAGGATCGGACTTGGTTGCCACCGTTCCCGAACGTCATACCCAGAATCTACGCAGCGGGATGTTCAGCTTTTCTCTGCCGATAACCTCACCGGTTATCATGGTTTCGATGCTCTGGCACCCGCGCATGGAGGCTGATCCGGCGCATCGTTGGTTGCGCCAATGTGTGTTGGATGTGTGTGGTGATGACCATCAGGGCGGCATAACCTTACCGCCCTGATAGGCCGCCGCACTAGAAGTGCGGTATCGCCGTTCCCCAGTTGCGCCACTCTTTAGGCTCTTGCGGGTTAAGTAGGAAGTGTTGATTCACACTGGCTTTCGGTGCCAATGGTGTCGTTGGTGGTGTGGCGAAAGCAATGCCACCGCGAATAAACTGCTGGAAGGTGCCACTTTTCACCACTCCACCGGTCAGGCCAAATTCAAGGTTATAGCCTGATGCCAGCCAGAAGACGCTGTTTTGTCGTACTAATTGCTGATATTTCTGACTGATGCGCAGGGAAACCTGTACCCGATCAGACATCGCCCCCAGATTAAATCCGGTCACCGTGCCCACTTCCAGCCCACGGAACAGAACCGGTGTACCCACCTGTAATGACCCAGCCTCAGCGGTATCGAGGATAATGCTCAGGCCATCAAGATAGCGCGAATCCGTAATGGTGGCGGTTTGCAGCTCAAAAGTGCGCAAGGTACCACCTTTACCTGGCTCGACATTAATGTAGGGCTGGAACAGGGTATCCAGGTTATTCACCCCGGCGGCAGAGATTTCCGGTGAAACAATCGAGAAACGGGTGCCGGCGCGAGCAAAACTCTGCACATATTCGGGGTAAAGCACGGCTTTGGCGAGCACTTCATTGCGCTCTGGGGCGAGTTTCAGCGATTCAACCTGACCGATATTGATACCCAGATAACGAATGGGCATGCCGGCGGCAAGTTTACTGGCATCAAAGGTGCGCAAGATAATCTGGCTCCCCACCGCGCGCGCCGCAGTTTCGTTGGCATAGAGGGTGCGTTTTGCGCCTTTATCCAGCGTCACGCCCTCAAGATTATCAAAGCTGATTGCGCCTTTTAATGCGCGATTCAGCGGGGAGGCTTGCACAGTCAAACCGCTACCGTTCAATTGCACTTTCGCTCCGCCTTCGGCCCAGAAGATACTCTTATCAGTGAGCAGCTTACGGTATTCCGGTTGAATATAAACATCCACTTCGAATTCATTGGCTTTCGGCCTGATCTGAGTAATTTCACCCACCTGGAATTTGCGATACAACACCACTGAACCGGTCTGCACATCAGGCAGGCTGGTGGCGGTTAAGGTGAGGGTGGTTGCCGGGCTATTGCCTAAAATGCCGTCGGTTGCTTTATCTATGCTGCTGTACAGCGGATACTTACCGAGTGGTTCACCTTTGCTGCCCGGCAGAATCACAATACCGCCATCAATCCACTCCTGTGCACTGGCACCTTGTATATCAATGCCATCGATGCCAAGTTTCACATCAAGGCGGCTGTTGACCACGAATTTGCTGTCTTTATGCACTAAATGACGGTATTTCGCTTCAATTGCTGCGGTAAAACTGACGCCATTGGCTGACAGTTCGCGCGTTAATACCTGACCAATTTTAATGCCATGTAGGGAGATAGGCTGGCCCACATCAATGCCGTAGCTTTCCGGTGCGGTGAGTTGCAATTCAAGCACATTGGGTTGCTGTAACAAGCTCTTACTGCTGGGCAACACGGTAAAGCGCTGTTGCGGCTCACCCTCGCCGGGAATGAGTTCCAGTGTATTACCGGTTAGCAGCTCACTCAGTTTGGTATCACTCAGGCTGATACGTGGGCTGTTCATTTCAATGCGTGTACCGGTACGCATTAAATTGACTACGGACGGGTCAATGGTCAGCTCGCCGGTGACTTTACCCTCTGGCTGGAGTGTCATTTTTGTCAGCGTACCAACTTGTAACCCCTGATAGATCAGCGGGGTACGCCCTTCACTCAAGCTGCTGCCGCTGGGTAAATCCAGTGTAATGGCGACACCGCGCTGACTGTGTGCCAAATCAGAATAGAGCTGGAAAGGCTGATCAGGCTTGGCGGGCTGGCTATTGGGCGGGGAGTCAAAAGCAATGGCACCATTGACCAACGCGGCCAGACTCTCCATCTGCACGGACGCGCCATTGAGACTGAAATCGCCTTTAAAACCAGATACATTCCAGAAGCGAGTGTCATTTTTGACCAGTTTGGCAAAGCGCCGGTCAATCAGCACATCAATGACGACACCGTTATTATCAGGCGCAATATTGTAATCGTAAACTTTCCCCACCGGAATTTTACGGTAATACACCAGTGAGCCATTATTCAGCGAACCCAGATCTGGCGCATGGAGATGCACCATTAACTCACCGGTATTGAGGCGGAATTTAGGTTGGGTATCCAGCGCGGTGAAGTGACTTTGCGGTTTGCCTTCACCGGGCATCATGCCGATATAGTTACCACCGACCAAGGCATCCAGCCCCGAAACCCCGGCCAATGATGCTTTTGGCGTCACCAGCCAGAATTGAGTGCCTTCACGCAGCGAGTCTTCCATGTCACTTTTGATACTGGCAGTAACTTTAATATTACGCAGGTCATCATCCAGACTGATGGATTGCACCATTCCGACTTCGACACCTTGGTAGCGGATCGGGGTACGCCCCGCCACAATCCCGGCCGCAGACTGGAAATCGATAGTGACTTCGGTGCCACGTTCTTGCCAGTTGTTATAAACCAGCCACCCCGCAATCAGCAGGGCAATAAAAGGCAGTAACCAGAAAGGTGATATCCGGCGTTTATGTTTAATCTGTGCCTCAGTCGGTGTACTCGGCGTTTCCTGTTGCATGTGCATCCCAAATCAATCGGCTATCGAGCCACTCAACAGCAAGGATAGTCAAAATGACCGCAGACCCAAAATAGAAGGCTGCTGGCCCCATAGTAAAGGAAAGGAGCTGATCGCGATTAATCAGCGACATCATTAGTGCAATAACAAAGAGATCCAGCATTGACCAGCGGCCAATCCAGGTAATCAGGCGCAGCAACCGCATCCGGGTTTTCAAGCTGTGCTGTGTCTTTAGATGAATACTCATCAGTAATGTTATTAAGACAATGATTTTGGTAAAGGGCACCAGCACACTGGCGATAAACACCACGGCGGCTATCGGCAGATTACCAGATGAAGCGAGCGAAACCACACCGGAGAAAATAGTATCCTCCATGCGCGTGCCGTTGGCATAAACAATTGATATCGGTAATAAATTGGCGGGCAGCAGCAACACGATAGAAGCAATTAACGCCGCCCAGGTTTTTTGGATGCTGTGACGGCGGCGATGGCGTAATGGGATGTGACAACGCGGGCAGCGGCCAAGGGCATCTGGGTGCCCGGTATAATGACAGGATAAACAGACGCGCAGCGTTTCTCTGGGGCCGGGGGGCTGCTCTTGCGGGTAAAAACGCTCCCACAATTGTTCCAGATTCAGATGTACCAGCGCCAGAATACTCAGTAATGTTAAGGTTAGATAAGCTATTAATCCGGGGCCGGCCATGACATCGGCGTATTCTTTGACTTTAATACAGGCCACCGCCATGCCGATAAGATAGATATCCAGCATCACCCACTCTTTCAATCGCTCCAGCATCAATAAGATTGGCCGCAGGTTCATGCCAATTCGACTGCCAATTCGTAGATAGAGTATTGAAACGGTCAGGGTAATCGGCGCACCCAGAATGCAAAACGCCACCATACTGGCGGTGATAGGGTGGCCCTGACGACTCATTTGCCAGATCCCTTCCAGCAAACTGGCATCAATTCGGGTGCCGAGCAGGCGGATAGTAATCAGCGGTTCGGTAAACGCAAAGGGCATCAGCATCAGCATGGCGACAGCAATGGCGGTCAGACGAGTCAGTGACCAATCTCGCCCACTGGCAATTTTTGCGCTGCAACGCGGGCAATAGGCGGTTTGCCTGCCATTGAGTGGCGGCAAGGTAAACAGCGCATCACATTGACAGCACCGCTGAAATCGGGCCGTGGACAATGGGCGCTGAATGGCATGTATTTTCATCTATTAAGCACCCTGACACCGACATCGGTCTGTAAATAGTAAACAGTAAACAGTAAATAATAGTGCGGATGGTAGCAGAGCAATCACTCAAAACAAGGGGCAAAAAGGGTCAAACCTACGATGTCGGCAACTCTTTTGCAGGGTAAGCGCCGAATAACCTTGTCGCAACACGCAATTAATGATTATTTTATATAAGCTACGCGCAACAATAGCCTCTGGCTATCCTTAGGTTTCTAACGGTCATTACATGAAAAAAGCAGAATTCTACGCGGAATTAAAACGTGACTTGAGTGCCCTGATTGCCGGTGAAACCAATTTCATCGCCACATTAGCCAATGCCAGCGCTTTAATTTATGAGCGCCTTGATGGTTTGAATTGGGCGGGTTTTTATTTGCTCGATGGCAATCAATTGGTGTTAGGTCCTTTCCAGGGAAAAATCGCCTGTGTGCGCATTCCTGTCGGGAAGGGGGTGTGTGGAACTGCGGTGGCAGAAAATCGCGTTCAGCGGGTCGGTGATGTGCATGCATTCCCCGGTCATATCGCTTGTGATGCCGCCAGCAATGCAGAAATTGTGCTACCAATCACAATTCAGGGAAAAGTTATCGGCGTTTTGGATATCGACAGCATTGTTTATGATCGCTTCGATAAAGACGATGAATTAGGCTTAATCTCAGTTGTGGCGGGGCTTTGCGAGCATCTGGAGCTTTGTGACAGTGCAAAATATGTCACACAGGCTGCAAGTTGATATACGGATAACGTGGCAATTGCTGATGGCGTCATTATAATGACGCCTGTTCATGCCTGCGCTGGTTGGCAAACCCGTTGTAATCAGGAAATTTCATGGAAAATCAACCTAAGTTGAACAGTAGTAAAGAAGTCATAGCCTTTTTGGCTGAGCGGTTCCCGCTTTGTTTCACCGCCGAGGGCGAAGCACGTCCACTGAAGATCGGTATTTTTCAAGATCTGGTCGAACGTGTTCAGGGGGAAGAGAATTTAAGCAAAACGCAATTGCGTTCTGCGCTGCGTCTCTACACCTCAAGCTGGCGTTATCTTTATGGGGTCAAAGTCGGTGCTGAACGTGTTGATTTGGACGGCAACCCTTGTGGTGTGCTGGAAGAGCAACATGTCGAACATGCCCGCAAACAGCTGGAAGAGGCGAAAGCCCGTGTTCAAGCACAACGTGCTGAACAACAAGCTAAAAAGCGCGAAGCTGCCATTGCTGCGGGTGAAACCCCAGAGCCACGTCGCCCACGTCCGGCAGGTAAAAAACCTGCGCCGCGTCGTGAAGCGGGTGCTCCGGTGGAAAACCGCAAGCCTCGTCAGTCACCTCGCCCGCAACAGGCTAATCAAAAACAAGCTCGGCCACCTCGTCCACAGGCCGAGGAAAACCAGCCACGCCCTGTGCCGGTCACAGATATCTCTAAACTGCAAATTGGTCAAGAAATCAAAGTCAGAGCAGGCAAGAGCGCGATGGACGCAACCGTATTAGAAATCGCTAAAGATGGCGTACGGGTGCAGCTATCTTCCGGTCTGGCGATGATTGTGCGCGCAGAACACTTGCAGTTCTGATACGGAGGCCAACCTAGGCATGAACAAATTTGTCAGACTAACAGCAATCGCAGGCTTGTTACTGGCGGGGGCAAGTTACGCTGCTGATACCACAACGTATCGCATCGACCAACTTCCTCAATTACACCAGGAACCAGAGCATGCAACCGTGAGTGAGCGCGTAACATCGCGCTTCACTCGCTCTCACTATCGCCAATTTGCATTGGACGATCAGTTTTCCGCCAAAATATTTGATCGCTACCTCAACATGTTGGATTACAACCACAATGTGTTGTTGGCATCAGATGTGGCCAAGTTCGCGGATAAAAAACATTCGCTGGACGATGAGTTAAAGTCAGGTCAATTAGATACGCCGTATGCGTTATTCAATTTGGCGCAAAAACGCCGTTTTGAGCGCTATCAATATGCACTGTCCGTGTTGAACCGTCCCATGGATTTTACCGGTAATGACACCATTGATATTGATCGCAGCAAAGCGCCTTGGCCGACTAGCGAAGCCGAGCTGAACAAGCTTTGGGACGCAAAAGTTAAATACGATCAGCTCAATTTGAAACTAACCGGTAAAACGGACAAAGAGATCAAAGAGACGCTGACGAAGCGCTATCAGGCAGCCATCAAACGTTTGACGCAAAGTAATAGCGAAGACGTCTTCCAACTGATTATGAATGCGTTTGCCCACGAAATTGACCCTCATACCAATTACCTGTCCCCACGTAATACCGAACAGTTCAATACCGAAATGAGCTTGTCTCTGGAAGGTATCGGTGCCGTTCTGCAAATGGATGATGATTACACATTAATCAACTCCATGGTTCCAGGTGGCCCGGCCGCGAAAAGTAAAACTATCGCGGTGGGTGATCGGGTGATCGGTGTTGGTCAAACGGGCAAACCGATGGTGGATGTTATCGGCTGGCGTCTTGACGATGTGGTCGCGCTGATTAAAGGGCCAAAGGGCAGTAAAGTGCGCTTGGAAATTTTACCAGCCGGTAAAGGGACGAAACCTCGCACCGTGACCTTGACGCGGGAGCGTATTCGTCTGGAAGACCGCGCGGTGAAAATGTCGGTGAAAACCATCGGCAAAGAACGTGTTGGCGTACTGGATATTCCGGGGTTCTATGTTGGCCTGACCGAAGATGTTAAGGCGCAATTACAGAAACTGGAAAAACAGAATGTTAGCAGCATTATCATTGATTTACGTAGCAATGGTGGTGGGGCGCTGACCGAAGCCGTCTCCTTGTCTGGTTTGTTTATCCCAAGTGGCCCAGTGGTTCAGGTGCGAGATAACAACGGTAAAGTGCGCGAAGACAGTGATACTGACGGTGTGGTGTATTACAAAGGCCCGCTGGTGGTCTTAGTTGACCGCTACAGCGCCTCTGCATCCGAGATTTTCGCTGCGGCAATGCAAGATTATGGCCGGGCTTTAATTGTCGGTGAGCCAACCTTCGGTAAAGGTACGGTGCAGCAGTACCGTTCACTGAATCGTATCTACGATCAGATGTTGCGTCCTGAATGGCCGGCATTGGGTTCATTGCAATACACTATCCAGAAATTCTATCGGGTAGATGGTGGCAGTACTCAGCGTAAAGGGGTTACCCCAGATATTGTGATGCCGACCGGTGTTGATCCGGCAGAAACCGGTGAAAGTTTCGAAGATAATGCCTTACCTTGGGACAGTATCAATGCTGCCAGTTATACCAAAGTGGGCGATTTGAAACCGCTGGAGCCTGAGTTACTCAAAACACATGCCGCCCGTATCGCCGCTGATCCGGAATTCCAGCATATTCAGCAAGATATTGAGCGTTATAAAGCTCTGAAAGATAAGAAGAACATTGTCTCTCTTAATTACGCTCAGCGTGAAAAAGAGAACCATGATGATGATGCCACACGTCTGAATCGCTTAAATGAGCGCTTTAAACGTGAAGGTAAGAAGCTACTGAAGTCATTGGAAGATTTGCCAAAAGACTATCAGGAGCCGGACCCATATCTGGATGAAACCGTGCATATTGCATTGGATTTAGCTCATAAAGAAAAAGCGCAACCACAGGTTGACTCTCAACCGGCAGCGTCTGCTGCGCCAGCAACAGCCGCAAAATAATCTGCGGATATAGACCTAATCCGGGTTCTTAGAGCCCGGATTTTTTTTACTTTTTTTTCATGCCACTACTGTTCGATTGGCGAAAAAACAGCTTAATATGTAATAAAAAGTATCCAAATTTGTAAAGTTATGTTGATTTCCTCTCTTAGAACTTAACAAGCCTTGAAAATTTATCAGATGCCCATACGATCAGCATATCTCAGTAGTTATTTGGCTAAGTCATCATGTCAATTTTGGCTTAATACGATGTCGATTTAATACTGTCGTCAATTAACAGAATAAGGAAATAAATTTTTATGATGCGTATCGCTCTATTCCTACTCACCAACCTGGCGGTCATGTTGGTGTTCGGGTTGGTGCTTAGCCTGACAGGTATTCAGTCCAGCAGTGTGCAGGGGCTGATGATTATGGCCGGTCTGTTTGGTTTCGGCGGCGCATTCGTTTCGTTGCTGATGTCCAAATGGATGGCTCTTCGTTCCGTGGGTGGTGAAGTTATTGAGCAGCCGCGCAACGAAACTGAGCGCTGGTTATTGGAAACAGTACGTCGTCAGTCTCAGCAGGCAGGCATTGCTATGCCGCAAGTGGCTATCTATCAGGCTCCAGATATAAATGCTTTCGCGACCGGTGCTCGTCGTGATGCTTCATTGGTCGCTGTCAGTACCGGTTTGTTGCAGAACATGAGCCGTGATGAAGCAGAGGCAGTTATTGCCCATGAAATTAGCCATGTGGCGAATGGTGATATGGTCACCATGACTTTGATTCAAGGTATCGTGAATACCTTCGTTATCTTCATTTCACGTTTGATTGCTCAGGTTGCCGCCGGCTTCTTGTCGGGTGATCGTGATAATGAAGGGAGCAGTTCAGGTAACCCAATGGTTTACTTTGCGGTTTCAATGGTATTGGAGCTGGTGTTCGGTATTCTTGCGAGCATTATTACCATGTGGTTCTCGCGTCATCGTGAATTCCATGCCGATGCCGGTTCAGCAAGATTGGTTGGGCGTGAGAAGATGATTGCTGCATTGCAGCGGCTGAAAACCAGCTATGAACCACAGGAAGCCGGTAGCATGATGGCTTTCTGCATTAACGGTAAATCTAAATCATTCAGCGAGCTGTTTATGTCCCACCCGCCGCTGGACAAACGTATTGAAGCTTTGCGTTCTGGTGAATACCTGAAATAACCGCTATTGATATTAAATAAAAACCCCGCTATCTGGCGGGGTTTTGCTTTGTGCTAAACCTTCGTTAAATAGCCAACAAATTGGTTTTCACGCAGCAACGCCACCTTACCAGATGTATAGAAGATAACGGTCAATAAACCTTGTGAATAGACCTTGGCCTTGGGTTCATCTTCAATCAAAGCCGCAGGTTTCCCAGCGACAGTGACAATACCTAAAGAATCGCGCTTAACATCGACGCCATAACCGCTGTAATGTTGGTTCGCCTTTTTGGCTGCTTGAGCGAACTGTACAGCATGCGCCGCATTCTGTAATGCCTGGGTTTCAGCCGCGGCATTGATGGTGTTGGTGCGGTTTTGTTCGCTAATATAGCAAGCATCCCGAGACACACCTTGCGCTTCACAGGCGGCAATTCTCTCGGCCTGTGAGCTGCAACCTGCCAACAGGATAGCGATAACACCAGCGAGTAGGGTTTTATACATCATTTTTGGGCTTCCCAATTGTGACTTAATACGGCGACGGATGAGCCGACGACTTTCATAACGTCAGAAAATTGATTTATCGAGGCAGCGACAAATATTGCTGCTGCCAGCAAACACGCTTGCAGGAAAATAATAATATTCAGTTTCATTTCATTACCAGCCATAAGAGGTACCTGCACCCCAGCCAAAGTTATGCTGTGTGTCATTACTTACCGTGAGTTTGACTATAGTATTTTGAGTGGCGTGGAAAGATGCGCCTACCGCTAGTGCATTTTCTGAGCCATAACCTCCAATCCCTGCGCCCAGCGCGAATTGCTGAGATTCCTGTACTTGTGGGATATTCGCCATCGCTGCTACCCCAGCAATACCTGCATCTGAGCGTGATTGATTGTTATCGACTTCGGATTTCAGATTGGCAAATTCCTGGTTGCCCTGACTTGCCAAAGTGCTAATACGCGCATCTTGAGTGCTTAGGCGTTGAGTATTCTGAGATACTGCGGTGGTATTCTTTTGTACGGCAACGTCATTGTGATGGTCAGTGCCATTTAAACCCGCAGCCCCTGTAGCGCCTACAGCCCCGTCTTTACCGTTGGCTCCATTCTGTCCATCTTTGCCATCAGCGCCGTCTTTACCATTTGTGCCATCTTTCCCATCTATTGGCTTGGGTTCATCTTCCAGCAGTTGAATACGTCCTGCATTATCATTGGCCAGAGTATTGGTTTTGTCTGCCAGCTCCAGAACCTCTTTAATGTTACCAACGACACTTACCCCCCATTCATGATTATAGCCAGGTACATCTTCGGGGGGCGGGTAGTGTGGCATCAACAGTAGTGCTGAATATTGAACCAAGAGCAATAATCACCGCTAATTTAGAACGCTTCATATCGTTAAGTTTTTCTCTAAAATTAAGAATCTATTTTTGATTCTATTGGACACAAAAAATGTTGCCTTTAATAAAAAATACGTACTAAAAAGTAGATTTGCAATAAAAATATGTGACTTATTTCACGATTAACAATATGTTCACGGCGAAAATTGGTTTCTATCAGAATCATTAAAATTAATATATAGAACTCACAAATGCGATCTATAGTTATTTAAGTCGTTTCCATTTGAATTGTATGAGGATATTTCGGTTTCCATCAGCAACAGTTTGCGCTGTTCCCGTTCCGGAAGGTACAATAAGGACCATTCTTTGTTGCGGAATTGTGTTTCTATGAGTGACGGATTAAGAGATAAACTGAAAAAACTCAGGTTAGGTAAGACTGAAAATAATGGGGTAAAACCGTTTGTTCAAGCTTACCAGTCTCTTGGTTTGCAAAAAGAAACTGAGCTGGCTGATTTGATGGCCGCTAATCGCTCAACCATCAATAAGTATCTTAACGATAAAGTCTCTGTGCCCGCCTCAGCGGTGACTCTCGCCGCTTTGCTAAGATATCTGCAGATAAGAGATAAGCGCCTTTATCAAGAGTGGGAAGTTATTACCAGTTACATGAAAGGCCGGGCTAAAAGAGGTGGGGATGAGACAACCCTGATCGATTTTATTAGTGACTCGGCATTACTGGAATCCATTCTGCGCATTGCCAAAGATGAAGGGCGAATTGATGACCCTAAATGATAATAGGGCCATCAATTATTCAAGTTAACTGCGCTTTTGACTGACGCGCAGTAAGCTGACCAGCGCCGCGATGCTGGCGAAACAGCCCGCAAGTATCAGCGATGCATGCGTTCCATTGGTGGCAAACAGATTAAACATTAGGGAAACCAATGCTGCGCCTGAGGTTTGCCCCAATAGCCGCGCAGTGCCCAGCATACCGCTGGCACCGCCGCTGCGTTGCGCTGGAGCGGCAGAAATAATCGTATGGTTATTCGGCGCTTGAAATAGGCCGAAACCCGCACCACACAGCACCATGCGCCAGATAATATCTAAATCAGTGGGGTTGGCAGGTAATGTGGCTAACAGGAATAGCCCACTGGCAAACACCGCTAAACCTATCCCTCCCAGTAATCCGGCATGGTAGCGCTCAACCAATCGGCCAGCGATAGGTGCTACCACCATGGTGGCGAGTGGCCATGGGGTTAAAAGCAACCCGGTAGCTACCTCATCACGGCCCAAAACTGTCTGTAGGAAGAAGGGCAGTGAAACCATTGCCAGCATTTGGGCGGCAAAGGAACAGATTGATGTTCCGATCGACAAGGCAAAAATAGGAATACGCAGTAAATCGACTGGCAGTAGTGGGAAAGGCTGGCTAAGTTGGCGACGCACAAAGAAAAAGCCGATGACCAGCAATGCTATCACTTCAGCGGCAATCAGTGTTGGGCTTTGCTCTTGAGCAAAACCACTGATGGCGGTTATCAGTAAACCAAATGTCAGTGCATTCATAATGCAACTGGTGATATCGAAACGGTTACCGTTGCTCTTCATATTGTTGGCTGGCAAGAACTTCATGCCCAGCCCCCAGGCAACCAGGCCTATCGGCACGTTAATGGCAAAGAGCCACTGCCAGGATGCCACTGACAATACTGCTGCTGCTATGGTTGGCCCGGCGGCGGCAGAGACGGCCACAATCAATGCATTAATCCCGATACCGCGACCTAACTGTGCTTTGGGGTAAATAATTCGAATCAGGGCGGTATTGACACTCATCAAGGCGGCGGCACCTAACCCTTGCAGCACGCGCGCAAAAGTCAGTGTCCATAAGGAATCGGACAGGGCGCAAAACAGCGATGTCACACTAAAGACCAGCAAACCGGCCTGATAAACCCGTCGATAGCCAATGATGTCACCCAGTGACGCCATCGAAAGCAAAGACACGGTAATGGCCAACTGATAAGCATTGACTACCCAAATGGAAGTGGCTGGGCTGGCATTCAGGTCACGGGCAATGGTCGGTAATGCGACGTTGGCGATAGTGCCATCCAGCACCGCTATCATAATACCTAAAGCAATAACGACAACTGCGGCATAGCGCTGTGGAACCGGCATTCCATCGGTGGCGGCTGGGGTCATAGGTTTTATCTGTAGAAATAATAAGGTAGGTGAATCTTTCTATGCTAACGACTATTGTGCTTGAATGCATCATCGGCAACAGGGTTATTTGTAAAAGGCCACTTTTACCGCAATGCAATGGTTAAAATCGAGAGGGGATTAAAAATTAGTCAGAAATTTCCTTTGCAAGGCAGATTAACAGCCTGATAAAGCCAGTAATTTGTGAGAATCAGTAAAAACAGAACCGCGATCACGGAAAAATGAAACATCGTTTCTATAATGTGAGATAGTATTAGCCGAACAGGTTCTCCTGCGGGCAAATTTTAATTCTCTGATGATTTTAAGGACTTTCCGGATGGCTAAAGGTAAACAAATCCCCCTGACATTTGATACTTATCAGGATGCCTCTACCGGTGCACAAGTGACACGGCTAACGCCTCCTGATGTGACTTGCCACCGTAACTATTTCTATCAAAAGTGTTTCACCCGTGATGGTAGTAAGTTGTTGTTCGGCGGTGCTTTTGATGGCCCGTGGAACTACTACTTGCTGGATCTTAACACTCAGGTGGCAACCCAACTGACAGAAGGGCGCGGCGACAATACCTTTGGTGGTTTCTTATCACCGGATGACGATGCGTTGTTCTATGTTAAAGATGGCCGCAATTTGATGCGCGTTGACCTTGCTACATTGGAAGAAAATGTGGTTTATCAGGTGCCAGAAGAGTGGGTCGGTTACGGCACTTGGGTGGCTAATTCAGATTGCACTAAGCTGGTCGGTATCGAGATTAAACGTGAAGATTGGCAGCCACTGACCGATTGGAAGAAATTCCATGAGTTCTATTTCACCAAACCCTGCTGCCGCTTGATGCGTGTTGATCTTAAAACCGGCGAATCGACGGTCATTCTGCAAGAAAATCAATGGCTCGGTCACCCAATTTACCGTCCTTACGATGACAGCACTGTCGCGTTCTGCCATGAAGGGCCACACGATCTGGTTGATGCTCGCATGTGGCTAATCAATGAAGATGGCACGAATATGCGTAAGGTGAAAACCCATGCTGAAGGCGAAAGCTGTACCCATGAGTTCTGGGTGCCAGATGGTTCGGCTCTGGTGTATGTTTCCTACTTAAAAGGTAGCCCAGACCGCTTTATCTACAGTGCTGATCCAGAGACATTGGAAAATCGTCAACTGACCTCAATGCCAGCATGTTCGCATCTGATGAGCAACTATGATGGTTCGTTGATGGTGGGTGATGGTTCTGATGCGCCGGTAGATGTACAAGACGATAGCGGTTATAAGATTGAAAATGATCCTTTCCTGTATGTTTTCAATATGAAGAATGGCACTCAGCATCGCGTTGCACGCCACGACACTTCATGGAAGGTGTTTGAAGGTGACCGCCAGGTAACACATCCACATCCATCCTTTACACCCGATGATAAGCAAATCCTCTTTACCTCTGATGTTCACGGTAAACCCGCACTATATTTAGCCACATTGCCTGAATCAGTTTGGAAATAGTTGAATTTTGCACTAGCCTCTTTCTTGGAAAGAGGCTAATTTGCTGTCTGCAAGGCTTTTATCCGATTATTCACATTGGTTTATTGCACAGTCTCGCGACTTCCCTTTATAATAAAACCACTGTTCTATTTTTTTTAAAACAAATTGTTTTATAAAACACAGAAAACTGAGTAGGGTAACCAAAAAATGGCTATTGCAGATTTAGATAAACAGCCCGACTCTGTTTCGTCGGTTCTGAAAGTTTTTGGCATCTTACAAGCATTGGGTGAAGAACGGGAAATAGGTATTACCGAACTTTCTCAACGTGTAATGATGCCTAAGAGTACAGTGTACCGCTTCCTACAGACCATGAAATCCTTGGGCTATGTTGCACAGGAAGGCGAATCAGAGAAATACTCCCTCACTCTGAAGTTATTTGAGTTAGGGGCGAAAGCATTACAAAACGTCGATTTGATCCGTAGCGCTGATATACAAATGCGTGAGTTATCCAATGAAACTCGTGAAACTATTCACTTGGGTGCGTTGGATGAAGATAGCATTGTTTATATCCATAAAATCGATTCTATGTATAACCTACGGATGCATTCCCGTATTGGCCGTCGTAATCCTCTGCACAGCACCGCCATTGGTAAAGTGCTGTTGGCATGGCGTGACCGTGGTGAAGTAGAAGAGATCTTGTCTCATATCGAATTTACCCGTAGCACTAAGCATACGCTGGATAGCGCGGCAGCACTGTTGCCGGTGTTGGACCAGGTGCGTGAGCAAGGCTTCGGCGAAGATGTTGAAGAACAAGAAGAAGGTTTACGCTGTATCGCTGTGCCTGTTTTCGATCGTTTTGGTGTCGTCATTGCCGGTTTAAGTATTTCATATCCGACATTGCGTTTCTCTGAAGATAGCAAAAGCGATATTGTGAAGTCTTTACATCGTGCAGCGCGCAATATTTCAGAGCAGATGGGTTATCGCGATTATCCTTTCTGAGGGATCTTTCCACTAGAGTAAATACTGTATAATTATTGGATATTTTTAATCAGCTGTTAATTATAACTATTTATTCCTTCCCATCCCAAACGGCTCCTCTTACCAGGAGCCGTTTTTTTATTGATAGATAAGTTACTCAACATTCATATGAATAGATCGAGGCGTTTGAGTATTATCCGATGATATTAGTTATTATTTAAATATACTGTTGATGGCTCATTTAATTCTGTAGGTTCACTATAACCGTGCTTAAGCATAATTATAGGGAGAAAAGGAATGAGGAAGTTATTAAGCACAGGATTATTGCTGTTGTTGGCGGGTTGTAGTAGCCCCCATCGTGATAATCCGCATCAATTGATTGACCGCGGTGAATATAAAGTCGATACCAGTATTCCCTCCGTAGCTAAAAATGAGCGGGTGAGATTTTTGGTGCTTCACTACACGGCAACAGATGATGCTGAATCACTGAGACTGCTGACTCAAGGGGATGTTAGCGCTCATTATCTGGTAAAAACGCACCCTGAAAGTCTTGATGGCAAACCTATTGTTTTACAACTGGTTCCCGAATCACAGCGCGCATGGCATGCGGGTGTCAGTTATTGGCAGGGGCGGAATAGTCTCAATGATACCTCTATAGGTATTGAAATCGTCAATAGGGGCTTCACTGAGAGGATGTTACGTAGAGAGTGGTATCCTTACAATGAATCGCAGATTGAATTGATTGAGCGGCTAACCAAGGACATTGTTGAGCGTTATAATATTGAACCAGCGAATGTTGTTGCTCATAGCGATATAGCACCATTGAGAAAATCTGATCCCGGCCCGTTATTTCCCTGGAAACGCCTGGCAGATCAGGGCATAGGGGCTTGGCCAGATGACGCGACGGTCACAAAGTATATTGCTGGGCGCAATAAGCACGACATGGCATCTGTCAGTATTATTCAGCAAGCGCTGGCGCGCTATGGTTATCAGATCCCGCAAAGCGGCGAGTTGGATGATGAAACCCGACAAGTTATCAAAGCATTTCAGATGCACTTTAGGGCGCAAGATTTCAGCGGTATACCGGATGTAGAAACGGAAGCTATTGCATTGGCATTGGTCGAAAAATATCGTCCCTTTCATCCTTAAAGTCATTGGGTGTTAGCTGTATCTCAGTGATACATTTGTTAAAAACAAAAAGCCAGTCATAAATGACTGGCTTTTCACATTGTCACGCTAAAGAGTGGTATTTACTGATGGGCTAAATCGCCATCATCATCACTGTTCAGAATGTCTTTATCTGTTTGTTTCATCAATTGACTGGTAATGGTACCGGCGGTCATTGAACCGCTGACGTTCAATGCTGTACGGCCCATATCAATCAATGGTTCAACAGAGATAAGTAGAGCCACCAGAGTGACCGGCAAGCCCAGAGCCGGTAATACGATAAGTGCTGCGAAGGTCGCACCACCGCCAACGCCTGCAACACCGGCTGAGCTGATGGTGACAATGCCGACCAGTGTCGCAATCCATACTGGATCTAATGGATTAATCCCAACAGTGGGGGCCACCATCACGGCGAGCATTGCAGGATAAAGCCCCGCACAACCATTTTGGCCGATAGTCGCCCCGAAGGAGGCTGAGAAGCTGGCGATAGATTCAGGAACCCCTAAACGGCGCGTTTGCGCTTCAACATTCAGTGGGATGCTGGCAGCACTGGAACGGCTGGTAAAGGCAAAGGTCAGCACCGGCCATACTTTGCGGAAGAATTTCAGCGGATTGATACCAGTGAAAGACAACAGCACCGCATGCACCACAAACATAATTGCCAGGCCCAGATAAGAAGCAACAACAAAGCTGCCCAGCTTGATGATGTCTTGGATATTAGAACCCGCAACCACTTTAGTCATCAATGCCAATACGCCGTAAGGAGTCAGTTTCATCACCAGACGAACGAGTTTCATCACCCAGGCTTGCAGCGTGTCGATAACCACCAGCACACGTTGACCTTTCTCCACATCATCTTTCAGTAATTGCAGGGAAGCTATTCCCAGGAATGTGGCAAAGATAACCACACTGATGATTGAGGTTGGGCTAGCGCCGGTCAAATCGGCAAACGGGTTTTTCGGGATAAAGGACAGCACTAGCTGAGGAACGGTCAGGTCAGTGACTTTTCCAAGGTAATTGCTTTCGATAGCAGTCAAACGCGCTGATTCTTGTGTTCCTTGCACAAGGCCATCGGCAGTTAAGCCAAACAGGTTGGTAACCAATACGCCTACCAGTGCTGCGATTAACGTGGTGAAGAGCAATGTGCCAATGGTTAATACACTGATTTTACCCAGAGATGCGGCATTATGCAGTTTGGCGACAGCGCTCAAGATAGAGGCAAATACCAGTGGCATAACAATCATTTGCAGTAATTGCACATAGCCATTACCGACGATATTAAACCAAGTGATAGACTCTTTCAGCACTGGATTGTCTGCACCATAGACCCATTGCAGGCCCAGACCAAAGAGTACGCCCAACCCCAGACCTACCAAGACTTTCTTGGACAGACTCCATTGCTTATGCCGGGTTTGTGCCAATAGTAATAGCAGTGCTACGAATAACAGCACATTAATCACAAGCGGTAGGTTCATCCCCAAATCTCCAAATTATTATTTTAAATACTGACTGCATATTCAGTTGCTATTTATGTCCAGAATAGAGCCAGGCACAGTCAACTGTGCAATTAGCCGCGTATGGTAGCAGTTCCTAAGAAGGCCTACTTATATCCAAAAGGAATGGTATATAAACTTTTGCAATGATTTGTATGAATCCCATACAAATTGGTGATTATTTACCCATTAAAATGTGATCATAATCGAAAATTTTTCAATTGCTCCATATAGGATAGCAGGGGGATCGTGGTATCAGTTTGCCAATAGACGGAAAAACAAACTAATAGAACACATAATACGCGTTCTAATTGATTCCCTTTTTGCGGACGTAATAGTGGAATAGTAAAACGCCAACGGCATGGCCATAAAAGTGGAACTCCCGCAGGTGTAATCATATCGGCTAACAGATGACTGAAATAGCCAACAATCATCGCGTGGAATGCATCCGCGGGAATGATCCCATCGCGGGAGATATCCATTTGAAATAGTGCGATACCGCCAATGACGGCCAACAGACTATGAGTGAATCCGCGATGACCAAATGCCCGAGCAATAGGGGTTGATATCCACTTTAGCCGCTGCCCGAGGATTGATTTGGGGTGATCGATATCTGGCAGCAAGGAAGTTAACAGGGCGCCGGGTATAATATGCCACCAATCGCCATTTGCCAGTTCGGGTGTAAGACCGACTTTTTTGGCAAAAATAACGCAGGCGACAGAAAAAATAAGGTGTCCTTCCCCTGTCATACTTGAATTCCGAATCTGTAGCTGTTGATTTATCCAGTATATGAGATTTTTAATGTCATGAATAGCCGTTACGCTGTAACTAAATGTCTCATTTTAGGTGAGTTAAGAAAGGGTAATTTAACCTAAAGCTTTGTAATGTATGTGGAGAGATAAAAAAAGGGGAAAAGTGACCGGGAGTCAGCTTTTCCCCAAAGTAATACGGGTATGGGCATAATTAACAAATAATGATGAGGGTACTAATAACTACAGGTTACGAACGACAACACATCAATTACAAGGTCAGAATTTAGAAGCTGTACTGCACACCGACACGGTAACGAGTTTGGCGCTCATCAGTGGTTTTGCTGCCAGCAACGTTGCCGATGGCAACATATGGCTTCCAGTTTTTATCCCATTTGTAAGCGACTTTCAGGTCATGACTCCACTCTTCTTTCTCTTTATTAGCGAGAATTTCGTCTTCGGATTTCTTGTAGTTCAATTCATATTCTGCTGAATAGTTTTTCAAGAAGTTGTAGGCAAACAGCATAGTGAACTCATGGCCTTTCTCGGTTGCTTTAGTCTGAGCAGGCTGGTTACGCTTGTAATATGGGCGATAACGCAGTGATGTTGAGAAGTCATCAGTAAAGGACACTTTACCGCGCAGGTAAGGGCGGTAGTTATTAGAATCAGAAGAAGATTCTAATGAGAAACCAGGCTCCAATTGGAATGTTTTATTGAATTGGTAAACATAACTGGCAACCACTTCGGTGCCATTACTCACTTGCTCATTAAATGGTTTATTCGGTGTGGTATCGGAGCTGTGCTGGCCCCATTTCCCTTCCAAAGACAGACCAAAGCCATTAGCAAAACGGTTGGAAATCAGTAAACGATCTTTATGATCAGATTTACTTGTATCTTTCATTTCATGCCGGTAGTCAATTGTTGTTGCAACAGAACTAAAGCTGATTACGGATGCCACTGCCAGAGTCAGTAATTTAAATTTCATTTTTATATAATCCCAGGGTTATGGTTATTTAAATAAAAAGTCATTAACAAATTTATAAAAAATCAACATACGGTTGGAAAACAATTTCACGAACAAAGAAACAATGTTTCATTTATTGTGAATGCACATTCTATTTATATTATTAAATATTTATGTGATCCAGATCTGTGTTGATGATTATTTTTTTAAACAGATATTAAATTGTGATGTCGGTCTAATTGGCTATTATTTTATGGTTATAAAACAAAAGAACCCCGCCAAATTAATGGCAGGGTTTAATAGATACTTAAGTTAAATTAAATAACTTTATTAACGCATAGCACGTTTCAGAATACGATCACCTTGTTTGTTAAAGTATTCTGCAGTTTCTTGTACGGTCTTCTGGCCATAATCGATATATTGAATTGCATCACCGAACAGTGAAACAATTTGCGGGTCATCAAAGTATGGTGAAGTGGTCATTTTATGTGGCAATTCCAACGCCATATTTAAACCGGCAACAGAAGGATCTTCATCTTTAATGACACCACTGGCACGCAATTGCGTTACCGCCGTAGCACTCAATGGCACGCCACGCTCCAGACCTAATGCTTCAACCCCTTCTTTACTGTTAAGTAAGAAGTTGATTAACATCGCACTTTCTTGTGGATGCTTGGTTGATTTACCAATTGACAGCATCTGTGCTGGTTTAAAGAATAAACCGGCATCTTTTGCTCCTGGCAACATTGGATATGGACCAAGCACCAATTTAGCCGGTTTGGTCAGGTTATCGGAATACTTGGTTATGGTGGAGTTCCACATATAAGTACCCGCCCACTCTCCATTAATCCATGGCTTCATTTCATACATATTGCTCTTGCCGAATGAAGCATAGTATTTGGTGGATGGCATAACATGGCTATCTACCATGGTTTTATACATGGTAAAGAATTCAACCCACTGCTCAGGCGAATAAGCAAATTTCTTATTAGCTTCATCAATAGTAGGAATGTTGTATTTCTGTGTCATATAAGAGCGGATTAACGCTAAAGTATCCTGATGCTCTAATACCACTGGATAATATTGATCACCCAGTTTTTCTTTAAATACTTTACCGGCAGCCAGTAATTCATCCCATGTTTTTGGATATTCTAAGCCAGCTTTAGACCAGGTCGCATCGTTGAAATAGAAGATACGGGCTGTTACTGAAATTGGAATACCATTCAACTTGCCATTAACGGTGGTTTGTTGCAGTTCTTTCGGGTCGAATTGTGCTAAATCTAATTGCTCTTTTACATTAAACAAATTATAGAAGCCAGTGCCGTCTTTAGAGAAAATAGGCAACCAGTTCCAGTTAGTTTGCATAACATCGGGTTCAGTACCACCGGCAATCTGAGTTGTCAGGCGAGATAAGTGACCATCCCAACCGGTGTATTCTGCTTTAACATTAATATTCGGATGCTGTTTATGGAATTCTTCTAATGCTTTCAACGTTACCTGGTGACGACCATTCCCGCCCCACCATGACATACGTAAATTAACTTCATCCTGTGCTGCAAAGGCTTGATGTGATAATAGTGCCAGAGTGGATGCTATCAGCGTGTGTAGGATCGCTTTTTTCATTGGGTACTGCTCCTGTTAAAGAGAGATATTTTTTTCTGTTTTTGCATCAAAGATATGGCATTTATCCATATCAAACTGGAAGTACACGGTGCGATGCAGACCATTTTCGATAATAGGTCGTGCTTCGTCAGACGGCAGACGACAGGTCAGCTCAAAGTCATCAACTTTGATATACATAAAGAATTCGTGACCCATGTTTTCCACACGGACTAATTCACCTTGTGAGTGATTATCACTAAATGGATTCATAGACATGCTGACGAACTCAGGACGTACACCAAAGAACACTTTTTCCCCGGCGTGGGCAGCGACTTTGGCTTGCTGTCTTTCATTCAATACCAGGGTGTATTGACCGACTGTCAGGCC
Source organism: Yersinia artesiana (assembly GCF_902726545.1). Taxonomy (GTDB): domain Bacteria; phylum Pseudomonadota; class Gammaproteobacteria; order Enterobacterales; family Enterobacteriaceae; genus Yersinia; species Yersinia artesiana. The sequence goes on from NZ_CACVAD010000012.1 coordinate 45,309, forward strand.
AACTTTCCCATCTTTTTCTACCAGCGTGCTCGGTTTGATATTCATTTCCGGCGCGCCGATAAAACCGGCAACAAACATATTGGTAGGGTAGTGATAGAGATTATCTGGGGTATCGACTTGCATAATATGACCCAGTTTCATCACACAGATTCGGTCACCCATGGTCATTGCTTCAGTCTGGTCGTGGGTAACGTAAACTGTGGTTGCTGCTTTACCGCTTTTCTTCAACTGCTTATGTAAATCGGAGATACGGATACGCATGGAGGCGCGCAGTTTGGCATCCAGGTTTGATAACGGCTCGTCGAACAAAAACACATCGGGCTTTTTAACAATGGCGCGACCAACAGCCACACGCTGTGCCTGACCACCAGACAACTGACGCGGCAAGCGGTCAAGCAGGTCTTCAAGTTCCAAAATTTTAGCTGCTTCAGCAACTTGTGTTTCAATTTGGTCTTTTGGCAATTTGCTCAACTTCAAGCCAAAAGCCAGGTTTTCTTTTACGGTCATGTGCGGATACAGCGCATAGTTCTGGAACACCATGGCAATACCACGGGATTTTGGTGCCAGATTATTGACCACCCGATCACCAATTCGTACTTCACCATCACTGATGGTTTCCAGCCCAGCCAACATACGCAGGGTAGTGGATTTAGCACAGCCAGATGGGCCAACAATCACCATAAATTCGCCATCATGGATCTTCAGATCAATGCCATGAACTGCGCGGAAACCGTTGGAGTAAACTTTGCCTAATTTGTTGAAAATGACTTCAGCCATGATAAATCCTCTATTAACCTTTAATTCCGCTGCTGGTTACGCCTTGCACGAAGTAGCGTTGAGCCAGGAAGAAAACAATGATGGACGGCAGAATGGAGATGCTCGCCATTGCCAGAATTTCGTTCCAAGGTGCGCCTTCGGTCACGTCAATTGACATCTTAAGAGCCAGCGCTATCGGGTACTTATCTACGCTGTAGACGTAAATCAGTGGGCCGATAAAGTCGTTCATTGACCACATGAACTGGAACAATGCCACGGAGATAATGGCTGGCTTCAAGATTGGCACTACCACGTACCACAACACCTGGAAGGAGTTACATCCGTCGATTTGTGCTGCTTCTTCCATATCGCGAGGAACACCGCGCAGGAACTGAATAAGCATGAAGACGAAGAATCCTTGTGTCGCAAACGCCAATGGCAGATACAGCGGCATGTAGCTATTCAGCATGCCCATTTCACGGAACATAATGTATTGAGGAATCAATAACACGGTACTTGGCAGCAACATGGTGGTGATCAATGTTGCGAACCAGAATTTCTTCCATGGAATTTCAAAGCGCGCAAAACCATACGCCACGATGGTGGAAGAGATAATGGTCAGGATGACTTTCGGGATAACAAACTTAAAGGTGTTAAGCATGTAGTGACCGAAATTATATTCCGTACCGGTTTTCCAACCGTTAACGAAACCATCCCGCGTTGGGTGTTCTGGCCATAATCCTAATGTGGTGAAAATTTCATTATTAGGCTTAAAGGCTGCTGAGAACATCCACAACAGTGGGTAGAGCATCATCAGTCCGACAATAATCAAAATAACGTAGCGGAAAATGGCACTGACTTTTGCTTTACGTAATGTGCGGCTAACTTCCGCATCAGCAATATCCTGCGCCAGATCTAATTTCTTCTGGTGGGAGTTTTGTACGTCAGTCATTTTTTCCTCCTTTATCGGCGGAGTAGAAGACCCAATATTTAGATGATTTAAATGCAATTGAGGCAAAGAGAGCGACTACCAGGAATAATATCCAGGCCAGTGCTGCACCATATCCCATATCAAAGTATTTAAACGCCGTGTCATATATATAGAGCGAGAATAAGTAGGTGTAATGGGTTGGCCCACCACCGGTTATGACATAAGGCGCGGTAAATTCCTGGAATGCCTGTGTGGTTTGCATAATAAAGTTGAAGAAAATAACCGGCGTAATTAACGGCACGGTAACTTTCATAAACATTTGCCATTTAGAGGCACCATCTATCATGGCAGCTTCATATTGTGACTGCGGTACGTTCTGCAATGCGGCCAGGAAGATAACCATGGCAGAACCAAACTGCCAAACACGCAGTAATGTCACTGATGTCAGCGCCAGCGCTGGCTCTCCCAGCCAGTTGATCGGGTCAAACCCGAGCACACCGATAAAGCCATTAAGTAGACCATCAATGGCAAATAGTGCGCGCCATAACACTGCAATAGCTACGCTGCTGCCGAGAATTGATGGAATATAGAATGCGGTACGGAAGAAGCCAATACCACGTAATTTAAAGTTCAGTACAAAAGCGATCCCCAGAGCAAATGCTAATTTTAATGGAATAGTCAGAAACACATAAGCGAAAGTGACGCCCATGGATTTCCAGAATAAATCATCTTCAAGGAACATATGACGATAATTCTCGATCCCGTTATAAACGGGAGGGTTCATTAAGTCATACTCAGTAAAACTGAGAAAGAAAGATGATACAAAGGGGAAAGCCGTGAATATTATCAACCCTATTATATAAGGTGATATATAGGCTAACCCCAGCATTCTGTTTTCATTCATAATGCTTACCTATTTTTAATAACATGAAAGATAAATAAAACTACTGATTCAAAAGCGTCGGATAAATAAAATCGATGTCATACAGAGTGCGGCTTTCGCCGTTCACCCGATAATCTCCATGGATGTAACCACCATTGGTAATAAATTGAGGTATTGCTGCCAACTTATTCTGTTTCGCGGCAATCAAGGTTAATAAAGCTAATGCAATCGGATTGTCGATACGGAAATAACGGTGTTCCGCCGATTCGACAAACAGGCCGCGATGGTAATGTTGTTGAAATAAGTCATTCCCTATTTGCCAGGCCAATGCGAATAATTGGCTGCATTGGCAATGCTCAGCCAGTTCAACTAAGGCCAGTAGCAGATAAGGGGAGGCGGCTGGTTTTTTGTCGTCCATCAGTGCCGCACGACGTTGTTGTTTGTTTAATTCAGCTAACTGCCAGCGGTGCAGTAAGACCGCAATCAAATCCAGCAGCTCGTCATCTTCACTGGCTCGCCAGGCTCTAACCAGTGGCAGCAGGTAATCTACTTCTAATGGGAATGGCGAGATAACCTTACCTTTAGCGCCATAATAGCCATCGCGCTGTAAGACATAGCCGCTCATATCCTGCCCATCGTTCCATAACGGGCGCAATGTATTACTCTCGACGTCATAGGCGAAACGATAGTAATTTTTTAACCCGTCAATCACCCATTGCAGAACTTCTGCATCCGGCTGTTGGCGCAAGATATCCAGCATTGCCAATGGGTTATCAATCAATAATGGCCGCATGTCACGGAATAAGACATTGGCTTCACGGGCAATCTCACCAAACTCAGGGCCGAACTGGCGCTTGGCACGGTCGCCATACCAGGATTGGGTTTGGTTATCATCTTCCGGTATCGGCCGGCGCTGTTGTGGCGAACTGAATTGATAAACCGGCAGTCCTGTTTCAGGATTGCGGGCCAAGACGTATTGACGGTATAAATGTTTGCCCCAGGCAGCCGCTGCGATGTCGCCGGTATACTCAGCATATTTATATGCAGCGTAAATGAGATCAGTACCTGCGTTAACAAAGGTCAGGCCTTTAGTTTCGGGTAGCTGTGGCCAGACTTGCGGATTCACCACGTCATGACGTGCATGGGTGAAAACATGTGGGTCACGTTGCTTGTCATAACTACCATGGCGGCCCAGATCCAGCGTTTGCCAGTCTTCGACGTGGGCATGCCAGAAACCCTGTAGGAAATTAAGTGTTTTTTCCCGATCGACATTGAGCAGCAAGTCGTAATAGGGTAGGTGGTGTTTAAGTTCATGCACTTGCGCTTTCGACTCTGGGCCTTCAGTTTTTAATGTGTCCAGATTCAAGAAGCGGTGACCGCCCCAATAAAACAGCCCGCTTTGCTCATGAACACCGTGTTGCATGAAATAGCTGCTTTGTACCCGCGCTTGTTGATGATATTGCGGGTCTTGCGTCACCAGACTGAGTGCATCCAATGTACGCAACCAGTTCTGTTGACTGGCAAAGTTAGATATCGGAACATGACGACCATCTGGAAATTGCCAGACCACAGGTTGGTGAGTCAGGACATCAAAACCATCGGCCATCAACGGGGTAGGGTTCTGATTGCTATGGCTAACAGACTGGACTAAATCAACATAGCTTCGGATAGCACTGAGCCAGTTAATCATCACTGCGTCGCTGCCTTTAATGTTGCCGACAAAATCCATTACCGTAACCCCATCATAGAAATGTTAGGTCGGAACCGGTTTATGGTTCCTTATAAATAGAAACATCGTTTCAATCTATTATATTTGTATTTACTGGCGAGTCATTGGGCGAATGACAAAAGTGTGATCGGAGTCGGAACGTTGTTTTGAATTTTTTATTTTTGCAGTAATGGCAAGGTTTTTGGCAGCGCTGTGTTTGTTAACCATTTGATAAATAAGTAATAAAAAAGGCACAACTGCTGTTGTGCCTCAATAGAGTTTTGAGCTGGAATATGGCGAATAACCGTAGGAAATAATCCTTAACTCAAATTAGTAATATTTATTGGTTTAGCGAGCCAACCAGCCGCCATCAACAGCGATAGTGTAACCACTGATATAGTCAGATGCTTTGGAAGCCAGGAAGACCACTGGGCCTTTCAGGTCATCAGGCAAGCCCCAACGGCCAGCCGGGATGCGATCAAGGATCTCTTTGCTGCGCTCTTCATCTTTACGCAACTGCTGAGTGTTGTTGGTTGCCATGTAACCCGGTGCTACAGCGTTCACATTGATACCGTGTTTAGCCCATTCGTTGGCTAACAGGCGAGTCACGCCCATTACCGCACTTTTCGAGGCTGTATAAGAAGGAACACGGATACCGCCCTGGTAAGACAGCATCGAAGCCACGTTGATGATTTTGCCGCCAGTGCCTTGCTTGATAAATTGCTTGGCAACCGCCTGAGACATAAAGAACACCGTTTTGATGTTCACGTTCATCACATCATCCCAGTCCTTTTCGCTGAAGTTGATCGCATCTTCGCGGCGGATAATACCGGCGTTATTGACCAGGATATCGATTTGGCCAAATTCAGCAATGGCGCGTTCCAACAGGGCAGGGATGCCATCGATTTTGCTCAGATCAGCCGTCAGGCTTAAGAAGCGGCGACCTAAAGCCGTCACTTTCTCGATAGTCTCTTTTGGCTCAACAATATTCACACCAACGATATCGCAACCTGCTTCGGCTAAACCAATCGCCATGCCTTGGCCCAAACCTGTGTCACAGCCGGTAACCAGAGCAATTTTACCCTTTAACTCAAAGGAATCTAAGATCATAGCTAACATCTCTCTCAAGGCGGCCAAAGAGTACCGCGATTATAATATTAGGGAGAAAACCGCCCAAAGGACGGCTTTGGTAGGGTGATGCTTAACGCCGTTGGCAAACATTTAGCGCAGTTCGCTAACGGCAATATGGTCCATATCACCGAAGACCTGGTTTTCACCGACCATGCCCCAGATGAAGGTGTAACGTTTAGTACCCACACCTGAATGGATAGACCAACTTGGTGAAATAACTGCCTGCTCGTTATGAACCAGCAAATGGCGAGTTTCCTGCGCCTGGCCCATCATGTGGAAGACGGCTGTTTCTTCGTCCATATCAAAGTAGAAATACACTTCCATGCGCCGGTCGTGGGTATGACAGGGCATTGTGTTCCAGAGATTGCCGGGTGCCAGCTTGGTCAACCCCATGGTCAGTTGGCAGGTTGGCAACACATCGGGCACGATGTATTTATTGATAGTGCGGCGATTACTGGTCGCGTCATCACCCAATGTTTGCGGTGCGGCCTCTGCCAGTGTGATTTTCTTATTGGGATAAGTGGTATGTGCTGGTGCGCTGTTGTAATAGAACTTGGCAGGCCTGGTAGCATCGAGGCTACTAAACGCAACATCTATAGCGCCTTTGCCTACATACAGCGCTTCTTCATTACCAATTTCGTAAACCTGCCCATCAACCGAGATAAGGCCCGGCCCGCCAATATTGATAACACCCAATTCGCGGCGCTCTAGAAAATAACTCACACCTAATTGCTTGCCCACTTCATCACCAATGCTGACCGTTTTCTCGACTGGCAAAATACCGCCCACAATGATTCGGTCGATGTGGCTATAGGTCATGGTGTATTCATCTGCGACGAAAATATTTTCAATCAGAAATTCACGACGCAGACCTGCGGTATCGAGTTGCTTTGCGTGGTCACTATGAATGCTTTGACGAATTTGCATGTCGGTGCCTCTCTTTCGGTTCGGACCGGTGTTTCTTTTGATGTGGTGATGATAGTATTTGCGGGAAGTTAATTCAATAAAAATGAAATGATGTTTTATTATTTTTTGAGGGACGTCATGATTTTTGGATTAATTATGCTTGAACTGCAGATTTTGGCCGTAGAATGGGCCGAATTCAGCGTAAAACTGTGACTAGGCTACAGCAGAAACCATTTTGCATAATAATGAGGAGAAACAATGAAGATGTTCTTTATTAATGATGAAACGCCTTGGGAAGAGTTAGGCAATGGCATTAAACGCAAAGTTATGACCTGGAGCGACGATCTGATGATGGTCTGCGTTCACTTTGATAAGGGCGCTATTGGTGTGGCGCACAAGCATGATATTCATGACCAGATTGCTTATGTAGCGGCCGGTAGTTTTGAAGTGGAAATCGAAGGGCAAAAACGTATTTTGAAAGCGGGTGATGCCTATCGTGCGGTTAAAAACGAGATGCATGGTGCAGTATCACTGGAAGACAACAGTATTTTGATCGATACCTTTAATCCTAAGCGGGATGATTTCCTGTAAAACGTATTCAGGCGGCTGGGTATTCACTTCAGCCGCCTTGATTAACGCCACAGCATTAGCCGCTGATAAAGTTATCGTCACCTAAATCAGTCGTGGCAAAACCGTTTATCACGAAATATCTTCTTTACGTAACTGTTCCAGCGACTCCAACTGTATATCTGCTAAGACCCAACGAGGGTCGGCCCGGTATTCAACTGTAGGGATGACAATAGAGCGCATACGTGCGGCTTTAGTGGCAATCATCCCATTGACTGAATCCTCCAGCGTGACACATTCCAGAGGGTCGACACCCAGATCAGATGCCGCATTCAAATACACTTCTGGGTGCGGTTTACTGTAGGGCAGGTATTCTGCTGACACCAGGCGGTCGAAGTATTTTTCAATATTTAACATTGCCAGAACGCGCTTTTGCATATGCAGCGGCGAAGCCGATGCCAGACCAATTTTCAACCCTTGTGCGCGGCACAGCTCCAGCGCATATTCCACTCCGGGCAGCACCGGTTTGGTCTCTTCCACTAAATCTATTGCGCGGGCAATAATACGTTTGCACACTTCTGCCTGACTTGGCCCTTGCCATGGCATGGACTGGAACCAAAGTTTCACCACTAAATCGATGCGCAATCCAAGGGTATCGGGTAGGGAGTCTCTCGACGAGGTATCCAGCCCCAGCTCGGTGAAAATATCAAGTTCAGCCTGTAGCCATAACGGCTCCGAATCAATTAGCAAGCCGTCCATATCGAAAATTGCGGCCTTAATTGCGTGAGGGGTCGCCATTTATTATTTCTCCTGTTTGGTTTCTAGCTACTGATTGAACACTCTATCATTGGTTCATGGTGATTGAACCGGCAGAACACAATTCTCTGTCTTTCTTACAGTATAATTTATTAACTTAATGATATTGCGCTGGATGAGCTAGGCTTGAATTTACGTTAATCGTAAGAAGTTGCGCAAATTTCTGCACAAGACCGGGATGCAGCAGGTAAACTAAGGCCACATAAGTGGTGGTATTTACAAGGAGAAGTCATGACCTATCAACAGGCTGGGCGTGTCGCTATTATCAAACGGATAGCCGGGTGGCTCGTATTTATTCCAGCGCTGCTGTCAACATTGATTTCAATTATCAATTTTGCCTATCAATATAGTCAAAAAAGCACCGGAATTAATGCGGTTATGCTGGATTTTATCCACGTTATGACCGATATGATCCGCTTTAACACGACTTTTCTGGATATCTTCTGGTACAACTCGCCCGTGCCTGATTTCGAACAAGGATTTTCAGCATCGAATATCATGTTCTTCATTATTTATATGCTGATTTTCGTGGGCTTGTCATTACAGGCATCGGGTGCGCGCATGTCACGACAAGTACGGCATATTCGCGAAGGCATTGAAGACCAGATGATTTTGGAGCAGGCGAAGGGCAGTGAAGGGCGCACCCGTGAGCAATTAGAAGAGAAAATAGTCTTACCGCATCACACTATCTTTTTGCAGTTCTTTACCTTATATATCCTGCCATTAGTCATCGGTGTGGTGTTCTATTTTGTTATTAAACTATTAGGATTGATGGCTCAGGGGTAATAATATTACCCAATAGCACTGGCGTATCATGATGAAAAGGCCCATCACTCAGGGCCTTTTTGCTGTCTATTTATCTGAAATTGAAACAAATTAATCTATTGAAAGAATTTTCTGGTCAGTGACCTCTCATACTCGTCTTGCCCTCACACTATTGAGTCAGTGATTCCCTTATGCTGTAGCACTATTTCCTCTGTTACATCAGTCAAGTCATGAACGTTTTTATTTCAAAGAAAATGCGTAATTTTATTATTTTGGCCCAAACCAACAGCATGGCCAAAGCGGCAGAAAAATTACATATGACCGCTTCACCTTTTGGTAAGAGTATTGCGGCCCTGGAAGAATTGGTGGGATATGCGTTGTTTACCCGTAATGAAAAGAGCATCAGTTTAAATAAAGCGGGTCAGGAACTTTATCAGGAATTATTCCCTATTTATCAACGGCTATCGGCCATTGATAACACCATTATCTCAATGTCTCAGCGGCAAAAAAATATCGTTATTGGCATTGATAACACCTATCCCACCATCATTTTTGATCAGTTATTCAGCCTCAGTGATAAATATGATGGGGTAACAGCTCAGCCTTTTGAGTTCAGTGAAAACAGTGTGATAGATGATTTACTCGACCGGCGGGTGGATTTTATTATTTCCCCGCAACAAGCTTCTCCCCGGGTAACCCATATTGATAGTTTGCAAACCACGGAGCTGCCATTACTGCGACTTGGCTTTTTGGTTTCGCGTCGTTTTGAAAATTGCCAATCATTGGAACTATTGAATACGCTGCCGTGGCTGCAAATGCGCTTTCAGAATCGGGCTAATTTTGAATCCTTATTAGATGCACATTTCCGTTCCATTGGGATTAACCCGACCATTATTTATCGCCCGTACAGTTTTATGGCAAAAATCAGTGCAGTCGAGCAGGGGCAATTTCTGACCGTCGTGCCACAGTTTGCTTATCGGCTAGTGAATCCGGCCAAACTTAAATATTTCGATGCGCCGAATCAGCCCATGTATATGCGCGAGTATCTCTATTCACTCAAGAATAATCACCATATAGAACAAGTCATGGGCTATATCCATTCGGATCGTAATGGTGATTAAGGTGCCAGCATGGAACCATATTCAAATAAGTTTTGATGTAGCCGAAATGCCTGGGCCAGGTCGTGATGTAAATGCCCCCCTTTAGCCTGTGCCAGGTATTGATGCAGGTAGTCGCGATACAGCGGATGGGCGCAGTTATTGATAATCGCCACGGCGCGTTGTGTCGGCGACAAACCGCGTAAATCCGCAACACCTTGTTCTGTAACAATAACTTTGACACTGTGTTCACTGTGATCAACATGAGTACACATTGGCACAATGGTGGAGACTTTGCCGCCTTTGACAATAGAGGGGGCCATAAAGATGGAGAGATAAGCATTGCGCTCAAAATCGGCGCTGCCGCCAATGCCATTGACCAATTCGGTACCCGCCACATGGGTGGAATTGGCGTGACCATAAATATCAAACTCCAATCCCACATTGAGGGCAATCACCCCTAACCGGCGAATGATTTCCGGATGATTAGAAATCTCTTGTGGGCGCAAAACAATCCGGCTGGCAAAGAAGTCCATATTGTCATAGATTTTTTTCAGTGTGGCAGGTGAAATTGTTAAGCTCGAGGCACTGACACCCAGTACTTTTTCCGTCTCTAACAACTGCGCCACCGATTCCTGTAACACCTCTGAATACATCATAAACGGCGGAATGTCGGGATTTTCCCCAAGGCGTTTCATCACTGCATTATTGATGTTACCGACCCCGCTTTGCAGTGGCAGAAACTCGGGCGGAATACGGCCTAATTTCAGTTCATTCAGCAAGAAACTCACCACATTGTCGGCAATTTTCTCACATAATGGATTTTCGCGATCAAGGCTATTACTGGCATCCGGCAGCTCAGTTTCGACAATGCCGACAATCCTGGCTGGATCAACCTGTACATAAGGTTGGCCCACCTTATCCAGAGTATGGAATATCGGCAGAGTATTGCGCCGGGGCGGAGCACCCAGCATAACAATATCGGCCAATTCGGCGACCCGAGGGCTGTGATAATGATTTAATTCGATGATGATTTTCTTGGCTTTATGCAAAAACACCGGTGAGTTGCCAATGCCGCTGGTGAGATAAACCTTCCCATCGGCGGTGATAGCTGAGGCCTCAATCACTGCCACGTCAATATCACCAAAGAAACCATAGTTAACCATTTGCGCCACTTCACTCAGGTGCAAATCAACAAAGCTAACCGCACCTTGATTGATCTTCTCACGTAATAGTGAGGCGGTTTGATAAGGCGCACGCCAGACAATAGCCTCGGCAGCGGCTAATTCATCATCCGCCTGAGCACTGATTGATGCGCCGGTCAGTAAGCGGATTTGAAACTCTTTTTGCTGCTGATGCTGCGCCATAGCGCGTTTGGCAATGGCCGCAGGCAGCACTTTGGGCGCGCCCGCCGGGGTAAAACCACTGAACACCACCATATTTCCATGCTCAATGCACTCGGCGGCCTCATCAGCCGTCAATCTGCAATATGGCCGTTTCATAGAGAAATCCTTTAGCTGTATAGGGTTAACGCCCAAGAAAGTTAGGTTTACGTTTCTCCATAAAGGCGCTCATGCCCTCCTGGTAGTCTTCGCTGTCGTAGACCGCGCGCCGCATGCCTTGAATGCGCTCAAACTCATCGGAATTCATGGTATGGGCTTCCCCTAAAACACGCAGTTCCTCTTTGATCACGGCAATTGCCAGTGGGGCTTTTTCCGAAATAACGTGTGCCAGTTTCAGGGTGAAATCTTCCAGTTCGCTGGGTTCAACCACATGATTGAGAATACCCACGGACAAGGCGCGTTCGGCAGTGATAGGTGCGGCGGTAAAAATCAGCTCTTTGACAATGTGAAAACCGGCATCACGGATAAGGTTATGAATACCCACCAGATTATAGGGAACCCCCAGGTTGACGGGCGTCATGGAAAAGGTCGAATTATTACAGGCAACAATGATATCTGAACTCATGATCATCTCGAATGCGCCGCCCCAGACACTGCCTTCAACCATTGAGATGATCGGTTTAGGATATTTTTGAATGGCGCGGGTGATTTGGCGTAGCGGGTCGTCATAGGACAGCGGGTCACGTCGGCCGGTGGGGAGTTCGTGGATATCATGGCCGGCAGAGAACACTTTTGAGCCTTCGGCGGCGCGCAAAATAATGCAGCGAATATCGGTATTATTCAGGTCATGCAGCGCTAGCATCAAATCATCCATAAACACTTTACTTAATGCGTTCAACTTGCGGGCGTGGTTGAATTCAATAATGCCAACCCGATTGGCAATCAACACTTTGACATACTGATAAGACATAATGGTTATCCCTTTAATTGAAAATTGTTTGCGTAATAAAATGCGTGACAGCGCTAATGCCGGCCCGAGGCGAAATTTGATTGTGTTGCAGCAGGGCTTCCATTTGCTGATAGTGCTGGTGGATATCGGGGCGGGAAAACAGCGCGGCCAGCGCATTTACTTCGATTTGGTGGCGAACCCAATCGACATTCTGTTGCTGACGTAAGGTTGCCAACTGCCCGCTTTGGGTCATCACCGGCCAAAAGGTCTGAATTGCTTGCCAAACCTCGCGAATTCCCCGTTTTTCCAGCGCGCTACAGCTCAGCACGCGGGGTTGCCATGCCGGGTATTTTCGGCGGATGATATTCAGTGCGCGCTGATACATATGGCGGGCAATATCGACATTGATATGATTCTCGCCATCATCTTTATTGATGACGATAAAATCAGCCATTTCCATAATGCCTTTCTTGATACCTTGCAGGTCATCACCGGCTCCGGCAATTTGCAGTGAGAGAAAGCAGTCCACCATCGCGGCGACTTCAGTTTCTGATTGCCCAACCCCGACGGTTTCAACAATAACGATGTCATAACCCGCTGCTTCACAAAGTAAAATCAGTTCGCGGGTACTCTGACTGATACCGCCAAGATGCCCCCTGGAGGGGACAGGCCGGACAAACGCATGCTCGGCGCGTGATAAATTCAGCATGCGGGTTTTGTCCCCCAAAATGCTGCCGCCGCTGACCGGGCTGCTGGGGTCGACCGCAATCACCGCCACTTTGTGGCCTTGTGCTAACAACTCTTCCCCTAACGCTTCAAGAAAGGTGCTTTTGCCCGCTCCCGGAGTGCCGGTGACGCCAAGCCGTTTGGCTTGCCCGGTGTAGGGCATAATGCTGTCCAGTAACCGGGCGCTTAATACTTGATGTTGGGACAGGGTGCTTTCTGCCAGTGTCATGGCTTGCGCCAGTGCAGCCCGCTCCCCTCGGCGTAAACGCTGGATGTAATCATCCAGATTGTCAGCGTTAATCATGATGGGCACTGATCAGTTGCAAGACATCACGCACGCTGGCTAACATCGGGGTGCCCGGCCCATAAATAGCGGCAACACCGCGCTCACGTAAAAAGGCGTAGTCTTGTGGGGGAATAACACCGCCGGCGACCACACAGATATCCTGACGATTGTATTGGCGTAATGCCTCGACCAATTCAGGGATCAAGGTTTTATGACCGGCTGCCAGTGATGACGCACCGATGACATGGACATCATTTTCAACGGCCAGCCGGGCGATCTCTTCCGGTGTGGAGAACATAGGGCTAAGGTCGACATCAAAGCCAAGATCAGAATAGGCACTGGCAATCACTTTCGCGCCACGGTCGTGACCATCCTGACCCATCTTGGCAATCAGAATTCTTGGATGCCGGCCATTTTGTTCAAGGAAGTGCTGAGTTTGTGCGAGAATTTGATCAAACTCTTGTGCATCGTTTTCATTTTGATGATAACTGTGGGCAATCACCCCAGTTACGCATTCGCTTGGCACCAGATAGCGGTCAAACTCAGTTTCCATGGCATCTGAAATTTCCCCTAATGTTGCCCGTAATCGTGCAGCTTGCACCGCCGCTTCCAACAGGTTTTCATTATGCCCGGCGGCATGGCGCAATTGTGCTAATGCCTGCTGTACCGCCGCATTGTCACGACGGGCGCGGATATCTTTCAACTGAGCAATTTGTTCATTGCGCACTTTGACGTTGTCGATTTCCAACACCGGCGTTTCCGCTTCTTGCTCTAGCTTGTATTTATTCACCCCGACAATAACGCGCTTGCCTTGATCAATCAGTGATTGCTCTCCGGCGGAGGCTTCTTCAATCATGCGTTTGGGCAGCCCGACCTCAATGGCTTTGGCCATTCCACCCACATCATCAATTTGTTGAATGATTTTGCGCGCTTGTTTGACCATTTGATCAGTCAGTGACTCGACAAAATATGAGCCTGCTAATGGGTCAATGGTGCGGCAAATTTCTGACTCTTCTTGAATGATAATTTGCGTGTTACGCGCAATTCGCGCTGAGAAATCAGTGGGTAAGCCGAGGGCTTCATCAAAAGCGTTGGTATGCAAAGATTGGGTGCCGCCGAGGGTTGCTCCCAACGCTTCAATGGTGGTGCGAATGATATTGTTGTAAGGGTCTTGCTCGGTCAGACTCCAGCCTGATGTCTGGCAATGGGTGCGTAGCGCCAAAGATTTAGGGTCAGTGGCACCAAATTGGCTCACAGCTTCACTCCAGAGGTAGCGAGCCGCCCGCAACATGGCAATATTCATAAACAAATCCATGCCGATGCCGAAGAAGAAGGAGAGGCGCGGGGCAAAGTCATCAATATTTAAACCGGCTTTCAGCGCGGCTTTGATGTATTCAATGCCATCGGCGATAGTAAAAGCCACTTGCTGTACACAGTTAGCCCCGGCTTCCCCCATGTGGTAGCCACTGATACTAATGGTGTTAAAGCGCGGCATATTGTGCGAACTCCAGGCAATAATGTCTGAAATAATGCGCATGGAGGGTTTGGGCGGGTAAATATAGGTATTGCGGCACAAATACTCTTTCAGAATATCGTTTTGAATAGTACCGGTCAGTAGCGCCGGAGCCACGCCTTGTTCTTCAGCGGCGACAATGTAAAACGCCATAATGGGCAGCACTGCGCCATTCATGGTCATTGAGACCGACATTTTATCCAGTGGGATTTGGTCGAATAAGACTTTCATATCTTCGACGCTATCAATTGCTACTCCTGCTTTCCCGACATCACCCGCAACGCGTGGGTTGTCGGAGTCGTAACCGCGGTGGGTAGCCAGGTCAAAGGCAACTGACAGCCCTTTTTGCCCCGCCGCCAGATTTCTGCGATAAAAGGCATTTGACTCTTTAGCGGTTGAAAAACCAGCATATTGGCGAATGGTCCAGGGTTGCGCTGCATACATTGTGGCCCTTGGCCCTCTGACATAAGGTGCCATGCCGGGCAGAGAGCCAGTGACTTCTAACCCAGCAAGGTCACTGGCGGTATACAGCGGTTTGACCGCAATACCTTCCGCTGTGTTAGTGATCAGGTCTTCGATATTTTTTCCTCGCCGGTTGAGTTCTTTATTAGCAAGGTTTTCCCATTCGCGGATATCTACCATTATATGGCTCCCAATTATTGGCAATAGAGTCCCTATTAAGGAGAGTGATATTCCCTTAATGAAGACTCTTGATTTTATTTAAGTAAGCGCTTTTTAATGGGGATTGTCGCTGGCAAAAAAGAACAGGGTTTACGGTCATTATTAGACGGCAGGAATGCAGCTAATATGTGGTTTGGTTCATACTTTTTTAGGAAAAGTCATATATTGCGGAATGTTGGCAGCATAAAAAACACCCTGCGAGTTGGATAGCCAACTATTAGGGTGCTATTGACGGGCAACGGGCAGACTAAAATTTTTCGGGATGCAGCAGTTGCTCCACCGCTTTCTGCGCATTAATCCAATGTTGTCCACCGAATAAGTTACTGCGGTTCAGTAGGTAATAAAGTTGATAAATAGGTTGGCGTTCAATAAAACCGGCAGGGAGTGGCCAGATACTCTGATAACCATCATAAATCTGTGCCGGAAGTGCAGGGTAGAGCGGCAACATGGCAAGGTCACACTCGCGATCACCCCAATAACAGGCGGGATCAAAAATAACCGGGCCATTGATACTGGCGGCGCAGTTTGCCGGCCACAAATCGCCATGTAACAACGAAGGTTGCGGCTGGTGGCCCTGTAAACGTTCTTGAACCAGATGGGTTATATGATCGATATCGCCAAACGACATGCCTTTCTCGGCGGCTAATTGCAATTGCCAGCCGATACGTTGTTCCGCGAAAAATTGCGCCCAGCGACGTTGCCAACTATTAGGTTGTGGCGTGGTGGCTAAATCATTATCAAAATCCAGCCCAAATTGCAGTTGTTCACTCCATTGATGTAAATGGGCTAATTGTTGCCCCAAACAATAAGCACTGTGAGCATCTAATGGTTTAAGCGGAAGATATTCGAGTAGCAAGAAACTGTATTCACGATCACTGCCCACACCATAAACTTCAGGTACCCGGACAGTTTTGCTGCGAGCTAATAGCGAGAGTTGGTCTGCCTCGGCGGTAAATATCGGTAGCATTTCACGGGTATCACATTTGACAAAAACCTCAGTTTCGCCATAGCTGAGGCGCCAGGCTTGATGAATATCTCCGCCGGGCAGTTCGGTTCTTTCCCGAATTTCAGCCGGCCCAAGATATTCACTTAACAGACGATTCACTGCTTGCCACATGATATACCCCCTATTAGCTGCCAGTTATACCCTTCATCTTATTAAAGAGTGGTTCGCTTGCTGCTGACCTGTAATCCAATGCCCTGAATACAGAATATTAGGTTAGCTTTTTTATAGTGCATAGAACAAGAGCCTATGCACAGAGGATACCCATGCCGGATCAAATAAAAGACGGATTGTGCTCATTATTTAGGATATAGCGTAAAGCTCAATTTATTATAGCAGGTTACCTTTTGGCGCGTTTTCAGCAGGTTCATCTTTAACCTTCAACTCTATTGGGTGGCCTTTGGTTGGTTTGATGAGGTTATAAATAAGCGCAATAACAAAAAACAGTGCCTGAATAATAACAATACATGGCCCCGTTGCCCCATCAATATGGAAGCTTATCAAGGTACCTAATACGCACGCCACCACTGAAACCACAGTAGCCACAACCAACATTTGATCAAAACTGCGACAAACCATAAAGGCGATAATGCCGGGTGCTATCAGCATGGCAATCACTAAAATAACCCCCACCGCCTGTAATGAAGCCACAATAGTTAATGCCAGCAAACAGAGTAAACCATAATGTAATAACTTAACCGGTAGACCAATGACGCGGGCATGGTTTGGGTCAAAACAGTACAGCATGAAGTCTTTACGTTTTAATAGCACAACTAACAATGTGAAGCCGGCGATCCAGAGGGTTTGCTTCAATTCCGCTAGCGAAATACCCAACATATTACCGAACAAAATATGGCTCAGGTGTTGATCGGTATCCATGCGAGAAAACAGCACCAGACCGAAAGCGAACATGCCAGAGAAGACAATCCCCATAACGGTATCTTCTTTAACCCGGCTGTTTTCTTTTAAATAGCCCGTGGCGACCGCACAAAAGATCCCTGAAACAAAAGCGCCGATAACCAATGGGATACCGAGCCAAAAGGCCAACACTATGCCCGGTAACACCGCGTGAGAGATAGCATCTCCCATTAATGACCAACCTTTTAATACCAGATAGCAAGATAACACCGCGCACACCACACCGGTGATAATCGCGGCCACTATCGCCCGCTGCATAAAAGGGTAGGCGAAAGGTTCGCTCACCAGACTGAACAAGGTGTTCATGCATGATCCTCCGGGTGAGAGGCCGCAGGGTGGCGGCGCTTCTGACGCGATTGATAGCGCGTCGCCAATAAACCGTGTTTGGGGGCGAAGAAAAAGGCCAGTAGGAACACGACGGTTTGTAAGGTGACGATAACCCCACCGGTTGCGCCATCAAGGTAGAAACTGAGGTAGGCACCAAAGGCACTGGTAAATGCGCCGATGGCAATCGCTATCACCAGCAAACGGCTGAAACGGTCAGTCAGCAAGTAGGCGGTGGCACCGGGGGTCACGACCATTGCAATCACCAGAATCGCCCCGACAGTTTGCAACGCCGCCACTGTACAAGCACTTAATAAGGTGAAGAATAAAATCTTTAAGCGCAGTGGTGACAAGCCAATTGACATGGCATGACTTTCATCGAAAAACACCGCCAGCAAATCTTTCCAAATCAGGCACAAAATCACAAAAGAGATCAAAATAATGATTTCTACCTGCAGCACATCTTCATCGGCGATGCCCAAAATATTGCCGAAAATAATCGACTGCACATTAACCGAGGTGGGATTGAGCGAAACAATGAGCAGCCCGACGGCAAAGAAGGTGGAGAAGATAAAGCCGATAATGGCATCTTCACGCAAGCGGGTGATATGGCGCACTAAGGTCATTGCCAATGCGGCGAGCATACCGGTAAAGAATGCCCCGGCGGCATAGGGCAGGCCGAGGGCATACGCGCCAGCGACGCCGGGTACCACGGAGTGAGAGAGCGCATCCCCCATCAGCGACCAGCCTTTCAGCATCAAATAAGCGGATAAGAAAGCGCAGACGGCACCAACAATCGCGCTGACCCAAATGGCCTTGACCATGTAATTGTAGTTAAAGGGTTGCAGTAAGATTTCCAGCATCAGGGATTGCTCTCCTTCGACTGGCTTTGTGCCGGGGGATCATTTTTGGTATGACCATAAAATACTGCTGGGCGCTCGTCATCGGTGATAACAGTCACGGTGCGTGGATCATTATCGTCGTGCAGCGTGTTCCCCGACAGATTGATATGGCGCAGTACGCCACCAAAGGTCATTTCCAGGTTCTTTTGAGTGAAAGTCGTTTCTGTCGGGCCTGCGGCCAGTACCGTTTGATTAATCAGAATCACATGATCACAAAACTCTGGCACGCTGCCGAGGTTATGAGTGGAAACCAAAATCAGGTGACCTTCGTCGCGCAACGCTCGCAACAAATCTATGATGGCATTTTCTGTTTTGACATCGACACCGGTAAACGGCTCATCCAGCAGCAATACAGTACCTTGCTGGGCCAGTGCTCGCGCCAGAAACACGCGTTTTTTCTGCCCGCCGGAAAGTTCGCCTATCTGACGTGAACGCAATGCGGTTAATCCGACCCGCTCAATGGCCTTATCGACTATGGCTTTGTCTGCGCGACTCGGAATGCGCAAAAAATTCATTTTTCCGTAGCGCCCCATCATGACGACATCTTCGACTAATACTGGAAAATTCCAGTCCACATCTTCCGTCTGCGGAACGTAGGCGATGGTATTTTGCTTTAATGCATGGCTAATCGGCTTATTGCTCAGCTCTACTTTGCCCACACTGGGCTTTACTTGCCCCATGATGCTTTTAAACAGGGTAGATTTACCGCTTCCATTAACGCCGACTAATGCGCAGATGGTACCGCCAGAGAGAGAGAAACTGGCGTCGTAAATGGCAGTATGCCCATTGTTATAGGTGACAGTGACGTTATCCACTATCAGCTCCGGGCGGACAAAAACAGCATGACTCATTGACCAAATCCTTTCGCGATAGTTTGCACTGTGGTGTTAATCAAATCGATATACGTCGGAACAGGCCCTTTCGCATTCGATAGAGAATCAACATATAACACCCCACCGTATTGCGCACCGGTTTCTTTGCTGACCTGTTTGGCAGGTTTATCAGAAATAGTGCTTTCGCTAAATATTACCGGGATTTTATTGGCGCGCATGGTGTCAATGACACGACGCACCTGCTGCGGTGAACCTTGCTCCTCGGCGTTGATTGGCCATAGATACACCTCTTTGAAACCATAATCTTTCGCCAGATAGCTAAAAGCGCCTTCACTGGTGACCAGCCAACGCTGTTCTTGCGGAATTCGGGATAAACGCTCGCGCAGCGGGGCATCCAACGCCGCAATTTTTTCTGCGTAGGCTTTAGCATTGCGATTGTAAGTCTCAGCATGAGCAGGATCGTGTTCGACCAGTGCTTTGCGAATATTTTCAATATAGATCAATGCGTTTGACGGTGACATCCAGGCATGAGGATTAGGGATGCCTTTATAAGGCCCTTCACGAATGGGGAGTGGCGTGATGCCATCAGTTACCACCGCCGAAGGAACATCTTTAATATTCTCAAAAAAACGCTCAAACCAGCGCTCCAGATTCATGCCATTCCATAAAATCAGGTCTGCTGACTGTGCCTTCACGATGTCGCGCGGGGTCGGTTGATAGTCATGAATTTCAGCACCGGGTTTAGTGATTGATTCAACAATGGCCGCATCACCGGCGACATTTTGCGCAATATCCTGAATAATTGTGAATGTCGTCACAATTTTGAATTTTTTATCTGAATCGTTTGGCTGATTGTCTGCCCATGCAGAGGCGTTCATCAGCAATGAAATTGCAACGACTGTAAACCAGGTTATGGCAGGTAAAAAATGAGGCGTAAAGCCGCTAATAGCGTGCAGGTAGGGTATTTTTTGCTTAATAAACATGGCGATGTTCCCTTTCTTTAAATGAAAATGATTATCAATATCATTTGTGGTGAAGTCAAGCCTCGCCATACAATAAACTAAAACTTACCGATAGTTACCGAATATAGCCTGATCATTATGTTGATAATGGTCAAACTAGGCCAAAAAATCTATTTGGACGAGGTGACAACTTGTATATGCTACCAAACGGCTTATCAGCACGGGGAATACTGTGAATCCAAAAGTCGGTTGCCTAATGGCAATTTTATTGCTGGCGGGGTGTGCTAAACAAACCCCTCCACCGCAAGCAAATAACGGGTGGCTGAAAAAACCACCTGCAGGTGGTTTCCTTAATGCACCGAAAAGCAGCGCAGGTTCAAGTACAGTTGCGTATAGCGATGTAATTAAACAAGCAGCCAGCCATTATGGTGTTGATGAAACTTTGATTAAAGCCATTATCCAAGTGGAGTCTGGTTATAATCCTGATGTAGTGAGTACCTCAAATGCCGTGGGGTTGATGCAAATTAAAGCCTCTACTGCGGGGCGTGATGCGTACCGCATGAAAGGGCGCAATGGTCAACCAAGTTCTGGCGAATTAAAAGATCCGGTGAAGAATATTGATATTGGGACGGCTTATATCAATATTTTGCAAAATCAGCAGTTAGCGGGAATTAATGATCCGCAAACGTTGCGTTATGCAACCATTGTTTCTTATGCTAATGGGGCGGGGGCGATGTTACGGACATTCTCATCGGATAAACGTCTGGCCGTGAATAAAATTAATAGTCTTAGCCCGAACGAATTTTATCAGCATATACAAAAGAAACATCCGGCCGCACAAGCGCCACGTTATTTGTGGAAAGTCGATACCGCCTATCGGGCGATGTCGGAATAATATTAAAACGCTAACCGGTGTCGTATCAGTATCAACATCGGTTAGCGTTTCTTTTAAGCTATTATCGCGTTATGCAACCACCGGGTGGTAGTTGGCAATAATATCCAGCACGCCATTAATAATAAATTGCACGCCCATACACACCAGCAAGAACCCCATCAGTCGTGAAATTGCCTCAATACCACTCTTGCCGACCCAACGCATAATTGCACCTGAGCTGAGCAATGAACCCCATAAAATCAGTGATACACTGAGGAAAATCAGTACCGGAGCCACGGTGACAACCCATGGGCTGAACATATCATGGCCTTTTATCGAGGCGGCGGAACTGATTATCATGGCGATGGTACCTGGCCCCGCAGTGCTGGGCATGGCTAAAGGCACAAAGGCGATATTGATGGATTTACGTTGCTTTAAATCCTGTGATTTTGCTTCTAATTGAGTATCTTCCGCTGATTGCTGCGGGAAGAGCATACGAAAACCAATAAATGCCACAATCAAACCACCTGCGATACGCAAGCCTGGAATAGAAATACCAAAGGTATTCATCACCACCTGACCGGCGTAAAATGCAATCGTCATAATAAAGAAGACGTAGATTGACGCCATCTTCGACTGATGATTCCTTTCTTCGCTGGTCATATTGCCGGATAAGCCGAGTAATAGAGCCACTGTCGTTAATGGATTTGCCAATGGCAGCAGGAGCACTAAGCCCAGGCCAATGGCTTTAAATAATTCGAGGATACTTTGCATCAATCTTGCTCCGAAAATGACATCAAACTTACCCGATGAAAGTAAAACATATCAGGCAATTAGCCGTATATCGGGCAAATATACCCGCACACGTCATTATTACTTACCTTGCCACTCTACGCGATACACTGTGTAAAAGGCTATCTCGCTTTTGTTTCGCCAAGTTATTGGTGTTAATAGCTCGACACGGGTACTACAGCGGATGGGCTACAAAGGGGATTTGTGATGCGGATCAAATCTCTGGCGGGCAACAGTTGGTTCCATACCGTAGATCCAGAATATACTCGTCATACTTCAAGCTGCATGTGTGTTGGCTGCTGTCTCGCACCCGAATCATTGCCTGGCGTCAATTTATCGGGATTTACTCCCTTGCCGCCTTTCTGCAGTTCGAATTATTTAAAGTAACATCATGGCAGCATCAATTTTTGCAAGGAATCCGGTTGTGTGTATTTGTGATATCAGTGTTGAAGATGAATATATTCGTCAGCCATTATCGGCTTCTGTTGCGTGGGTGTTAGACACACAAGCCGCACGAACCCGCGGCCGTTTACGCTTCTTAAAACCTAAACGTGAGGCGCGTCCGCGCTGGCGTCTGGCACCACTCAAAGATACTTACGAAATTCGCTTTTATCCTCACCGTTTGCCAGAACTGTGGTTTTTCAGTGCGGAAAACGCTGCCCGGAAGCGGCTTTGATGGCTGTTATCAGTGCCTATTACTGGTTTAGTTTGACAATAAACCCGGTTTTATCATTCTGAGCGGGGGCTGGCATGGGTTTTACTGATAATGAACGTAGCGCGCTGTTGGCCGTCAAGGGGGTAGGGCCGACAGTTGTTACGCGACTGGAACAACTTGGTTTTACTTCGCTGGCGCAATTGGGCCAGGCCGATATGAATGAAATTGTTAGCACTGCTGCAGCAATGGTCGGGTCTACCTGTTGGAAAAATAGCCCACAAGCGCGTTCGGCAATTCAAGCTGCGATTGAGTTGGCCAAAATGCATTCATGATAGTGAGTGTATCCCGGCCATTATTTGCCTTGTTTCCTGTTATTCAATCCCCCAACTCGCACAGCCTATTTCTTTTTTGGCGCGGTGGTGGGGTATGGCATCAGTAAATCATCCAATATCTGCATCCTTTCCTCTACCGGAATATATAACCAACGCGTAAACCAAGGTGTCTTCTCTGTGCACTGTTGATCTGTTCGGCGAAAATAAAGTTCGAGACCTGACAGAACGTCATTAATCTGTTTCATCCTATTTCTCCTTCTTAGCGA
The DNA here is from genome assembly GCF_902726545.1 of Yersinia artesiana. Taxonomy (GTDB): domain Bacteria; phylum Pseudomonadota; class Gammaproteobacteria; order Enterobacterales; family Enterobacteriaceae; genus Yersinia; species Yersinia artesiana. The sequence goes on from NZ_CACVAD010000012.1 coordinate 68,228, forward strand.
CCAGTGAGCAAATCATAGGCAACAAAATAAGGAAGAAAAACGGATGGAATCTATTTTATTGTTCAGTATTTAGAGGTGATAATCCATAGTTGTATGATGTGATGGAATTTACTGCGAAAGAGAGTTGTTTTCGATGTCGAGGCGATAGATGTTAAAAATAAAACGCCCCGATTGCGTAAACAATCAGGGCGGCGTTCCAGTAACCATTGCTACACGGAAACGGAAATTTATTATGGGCACTTCCTGTAGAAATAGCAATACACCCAGTGCTACTCAAAAGCAATAGATCATAATGTAAATCATTGTTGGTGAGAATAAACACCTTTACACAACTAACGCCGGTTGTATGTGTGATAAAATCGCTTTCCTTCGCCAAACGTAACATTTCAAAAAATTGCTCAGGCGATTCAATCGTTTGTCTTTAGCTATTATCGGAAATACCTAATTCTAAAACAGACATATTTTAACTCATCAGAACGCATTTTAGCGATTGGGAGTATGCTATGGTTGGCCCGTTTATTAACAGTGCGGGGATAATCCTGGGGGGGATCGTCGGCGTCTTACTTGCCCGCCATATCCCCAAACGGTTACAAGAGGGATTACCAGCAACATTTGCCCTGGCATCCATATCCATTGGTATTGTGATGGTGGTAAAAGTGCACTTTATGCCTGCGGTTATTTTGGCATTGATTATTGGGACCGCGGTGGGGGAATTACTAGCACTGGAACAAGGTGTGAAGTGGGGGGCCAATAAAACCCGCACACTGTTAGAACGTATCATTCCTTCTCGCAGTACTTTGCCACCCCAGGAGTTTGCGCAAAGTTTTAGCGCCATGATTGTTTTGTTTTGTGCCAGTGGATTGGGGGTTGTGGGTTCTCTAACTGAAGGTATTACCGGTGATTTTCAACTGCTATTCGTCAAAGCGCTGATGGATTTTTTCACCGCGCTGATATTTTCCATTTCACTAGGTATTGCGCTGGTGGCCATTGCTATTCCTCAACTGCTCATTCAAATCGCATTGGTTTTCCTGGCCAAACTGATTATGCCTTATATGGATGATATTGCCTTTGCCGATTTTTCTGCCTGTGGTGGGATTATTATGATCGCGGTAGGATTACGAATTGCGCAAATTAAAATATTTGCAGTGGTGAATTTTCTACCTGCATTATTGTTTGTCGTGCCAATTTCCTATTTATGGCGTCACTTCATGGCATAAGAATTTGCGGAGATAAGCAATTAACTTTCCGAAACGGTAGGCCTCTTTGCCAATGCTAATCATAGAAGCGACCGTTTCAGAGTAGTGTAATATTATGTTTTTATTTGATTATTTTCTGTCTAGCCAATCTTTCGGCACAAAAACTTGCCTTTTATTACGCCATCAAAAAAACGACCTTTCGAAACCACAGACATAAAATTCTGATGAACACGCTCCGGGACACCTAGATACTGATAAATCCCTTGTTCACGGAACTGTATCTCCAGCATGCGATTTTCAGGATCATAACCAATCGACAAAATTCTGGAGGATGTAACAGGTTGTCGCTGCAATAGTTGACCCTCAGTTATACGGTGTTGATATTATGCTGATCGTAGAGCAGTTTAAGCATGATAACTATGTCGACGATCATTATCACTGTTTGGTTGCAGCATTAATAGATTATTCGCCAGGTATTATTGTCATTGCTTTAAGTGATGATAATATGGCTCCACTTTATGACATGATCTGGGTCACAAAGTAAACTGTGTACACAGTTGCGTACCAATATAACAAACGTGGGTTAAATTGATGTCGCAACTCTTTGAAGTTAAACAATAATTACGTCTTGCATGTGATCTGTCGTGTGGGTCACCACTGTAGATAAGGAATTAGAATGCCTGTTATTACCCTTCCTGACGGCAGTCAGCGCCAATATGATCACGCCGTTTCTGTGCTTGATGTTGCTTTAGACATCGGCCCCGGTCTGGCAAAAGCCTGTATTGCTGGCCGAGTCAATGGCGAACTGGTCGATGCCAGTGATCTTATCGAATCTGATGCGCAACTAGCCATAATTACCGCCAAAGATGCTGAAGGTTTAGAGATTCTGCGCCATTCCTGTGCACACTTATTGGGGCACGCTATCAAGCAACTTTGGCCAGATACCAAAATGGCAATCGGCCCAGTTATCGACAACGGTTTCTATTACGATGTTGATATCGACCGCACTCTGACGCAGGAAGATCTGGAACTGCTGGAAAAGCGGATGCATGAGCTTGCCGATAAAGATTATGACGTAATTAAGAAAAAGGTCAGTTGGCAAGAAGCTCGTGACACTTTTGCTGCTCGTGGTGAAGATTATAAAGTGGCTATTCTTGATGAGAATATCAGCCGCGATGATCATCCTGGTTTATATCACCATGAAGAATACGTTGATATGTGCCGTGGCCCGCACGTACCCAATATGCGTTTCTGTCATCACTTTAAATTGCAGAAAACATCTGGGGCCTATTGGCGTGGCGACAGCAAGAATAAAATGCTGCAACGTATTTACGGCACGGCCTGGAGTGATAAGAAGCAACTGAATGCTTATCTGCAACGTCTGGAAGAAGCGGCCAAACGCGACCATCGTAAGATTGGTAAGCAACTGGACCTTTACCACATGCAGGAAGAAGCGCCTGGTATGGTGTTCTGGCACAATGACGGCTGGACTATCTTCCGCGAGCTGGAAACTTTTGTGCGCATGAAGCTCAAAGAGTACCAGTATCAGGAAGTTAAAGGGCCATTCATGATGGACCGTGTACTGTGGGAAAAAACCGGGCATTGGGAAAACTATGCTGAGCATATGTTTACCACCTCGTCGGAAAACCGCGAGTACTGCATCAAGCCAATGAACTGCCCAGGGCATGTGCAGATCTTCAACCAAGGGTTGAAGTCATACCGTGACCTGCCACTGCGTATGGCTGAGTTCGGTAGCTGCCATCGTAATGAGCCATCAGGCGCGCTGCACGGTTTAATGCGCGTGCGTGGCTTTACTCAGGATGATGCACATATCTTCTGTACTGAAGAGCAGGTACGCGATGAAGTGAACAGCTGCATCAAGATGGTGTACGACATGTACAGCACCTTTGGCTTCGAGAAGATTGTGGTCAAGCTGTCCACCCGTCCTGAAAAACGTATCGGTAGCGATGACCTATGGACTCGCGCTGAAGACGATTTAGCGGCTGCGCTGACTGAAAATGGCATTCCATTTGATTATCAGCCGGGTGAAGGTGCCTTCTACGGTCCGAAAATTGAATTTACCTTGCATGATTGTTTGGATCGTGCGTGGCAGTGTGGTACCGTACAGCTCGATTTCTCATTACCGGGCCGCTTAAGTGCGTCTTACATCGGCGAAAACAACGATCGCCAGGTGCCAGTAATGATTCACCGGGCTATTTTGGGGTCAATGGAGCGCTTCATCGGTATTCTCACCGAAGAATATGCAGGCTTCTTCCCAACTTGGTTAGCTCCGGTACAAGTCGTGGTGATGAATATCACCGATAGCCAGTCTGATTATGTCCAACAAGTGACCAAAAAACTGCAAGATGCAGGGATTAGGGCAAAAGCGGACTTGAGAAATGAGAAGATTGGCTTTAAAATTCGTGAACATACGTTGCGTCGGGTTCCATATATGTTGGTCTGTGGTGATAAAGAGGTCGAATCAGGCAAGATTGCCGTTCGTACCCGCCGCGGTAAAGACTTAGGAAGCTTGGACGTCAACGTGGTCGTAGACCAGCTGCTAGCAGAAATTCGCAGCCGTAGTCTTCATCAACTGGAGGAATAAAGTATTAAAGGCGGAAAACGAGTTCAACCGGCGCGTCCTAATCGCATCAACAAAGAGATTCGCGCCACAGAAGTTCGCTTAACAGGCGTCGATGGTGAGCAGATTGGCATTGTCAGTCTGAATGAAGCTCTTGAAAAAGCTGAGGAAGCTGGTGTTGATTTAGTAGAAATCAGTCCGAATGCCGAGCCGCCGGTTTGCCGAATCATGGATTACGGCAAATTCCTCTATGAGAAGAGCAAGTCGACAAAAGAACAGAAGAAGAAGCAAAAAGTCATTCAGGTCAAGGAAATCAAATTCCGTCCTGGTACCGATGATGGCGACTATCAGGTCAAACTACGCAACCTGATTCGCTTTCTGGAAGATGGCGATAAAGCCAAAATCACTCTGCGATTCCGTGGACGTGAGATGGCGCACCAACAGATCGGCATGGAAGTCCTTAACCGTGTCAAAAAAGATCTGACTGAAGATTCTGATTTGGCTGTCGTGGAGTCTTTCCCGACTCGTATCGAAGGCCGTCAGATGATCATGGTGCTCGCACCTAAGAAGAGACAGTAAGGCACTCAAGTAATAGGCCTCTCTTTGCTTGCAAAGGAGGAGGTCTATTCGCCTAGCTAGCTCGTTGTAATTAACAATGCGAAGTGGATATATTCAATGCCAAAAATTAAGACAGTACGCGGCGCCGCTAAGCGCTTTAAAAAAACCGGTGCCGGTGGTTTTAAGCGTAAGCATGCCAACCTGCGTCATATTTTGACCAAAAAAGCTACTAAGCGTAAACGTCATTTACGTCCAAAAGGCATGGTATCTAAGAACGATCTAGGTTTGGTCGTAGCATGTCTGCCATACGCATAAGTAATTTTGGTTTGAATTAAGACGATAGGAGAAGTAAATGGCTCGCGTAAAACGTGGTGTGGTAGCTCGTGCACGTCACAAAAAAATCTTAAAGCAGGCGAAAGGTTACTACGGTGCCCGTTCGCGCGTTTATCGTGTTGCTTTCCAGGCAGTAATCAAGGCAGGCCAATACGCCTACCGTGACCGCCGTCAACGGAAGCGTCAATTCCGCCAATTGTGGATTGCACGTATCAACGCAGCTGCTCGTCAGAATGACATGTCTTACAGCAAATTCATTAATGGTCTGAAAAAGGCTTCTATTGAAATTGACCGTAAGATTTTGGCTGACATCGCAGTATTCGATAAAGTGGCATTCTCTGCACTGGTCGAAAAAGCGAAAGCAGCTCTGGCGTAAGTCAGAATTGAAGAGGGAGCTTGTCTCCCTCTTTTAATCTTTAGCTTACTAGTAAAAAGGTCATCGTCATGATGCATGTAGTTACTTTTCGCTTCTTTTTTTACTTTAGCGCCTGATTTCAGGAGGCTTGCGCGTAAGAATAGAAACGAAAAATAGCGCCTAAGCCTCCCATCGCGGAGGCTTTTTTGTTTTTGCTCTACAGCACTTATGGTGACTAGAGTATGGGTATCAAGGATGTGATATCTTATTGATTTTGTAAGAAAAATTTATTTCAATTATCGAATTTTAACTAATTCCATATATCCTAAATAATTCGAGTTGCAGGAAGGCGGCCATTGAGCGAATCCCCAGGAGCTTACTCAGGTAAGTGACTGGGGTGAACGAAAGCAGCCAACGCACATGCAGCTTGAAGTATGACGGATATAACTATAAGCGGGCCATACCGGCCAGAGGAAGAGAAAACAATGCCACATCTCGCAGAGCTGGTTGCCAAAGCTAAAGCAGCCGTAGAAGATGCCCAGGATGTTGCCGCGTTGGATTTGGTACGCGTCGAATATCTAGGCAAAAAAGGCCATTTGACCCTTCAAATGACATCGCTGCGTGAACTGCCAGCGGAAGAACGCCCGGCAGCAGGCGCTGTCATTAATCAGGCTAAACAGGAAGTTCAAGAAGCACTCAATGCACGCAAGGAAAAACTGGAATCAGCGGTTCTGAATGCCAGATTGGCAGCCGAAACCATTGATGTCTCTTTACCGGGGCGTCGTATGGAAAATGGTGGGTTGCATCCGGTCACTCGTACGATTGATCGCATTGAAACTTTCTTTGGTGAGTTGGGCTTCTCAGTAGAGTCCGGCCCAGAAATTGAAGATGACTACCATAACTTCGATGCATTGAATATTCCGGCTCATCACCCTGCTCGTGCTGACCATGATACGTTCTGGTTTGATGCTACCCGACTGTTGCGTACCCAGACATCAGGTGTACAGATTCGCACCATGCAAGGCCAGCAGCCACCGATTCGGATTATCGTGCCGGGGCGCGTTTATCGTAATGATTACGACCAAACTCACACGCCAATGTTCCATCAAATGGAGGGGCTGATTGTCGACAAAGATATCAGCTTTACCAATTTGAAAGGAACCTTGCACGATTTCCTGCGTAATTTCTTCGAAGAAGATTTGCAAATCCGCTTCCGCCCATCCTATTTCCCGTTTACCGAGCCATCTGCTGAAGTGGATGTAATGGGCAAAAATGGTAAGTGGCTGGAAGTGCTGGGCTGCGGCATGGTACACCCAAATGTATTGCGCAACGTAGGTATTGACCCTGAGGTTTATTCAGGTTTTGCATTCGGGATGGGAATGGAGCGCTTGACTATGCTGCGTTACGGTGTCACCGATCTGCGTGCATTCTTCGAAAACGATTTGCGTTTCCTCAAACAGTTTAAGTAAGGCGGGAATATCTCATGAAATTCAGTGAACTTTGGTTACGCGAATGGGTAAACCCAGCCATTAGCAGTGATGATTTGGCGCATCAAATTACCATGGCCGGCTTGGAAGTTGATGGCGTAGAAGCGGTCGCCGGTGAATTTAATGGCGTGGTCGTGGGCGAAGTGGTGGAGTGCGGCCAGCATCCAAATGCCGATAAATTACGTGTGACAAAAGTCAACGTTGGCGGTGACCGTCTGTTAGATATCGTTTGTGGTGCGCCGAACTGCCGTCAGGGTTTGAAAGTTGCGGTTGCCACTGTGGGCGCGGTGTTGCCGGGTGATTTTAAGATTAAAGCGGCTAAATTACGCGGTGAGCCATCTGAGGGGATGCTGTGTTCGTTCTCTGAGTTAGCAATTTCAGAAGATCACGATGGTATTATTGAACTACCTGCGGATGCGCCGATTGGTGTTAATCTGCGTGAATATCTGAATCTGGACGACAAAACCATCGAAATCAGTGTCACACCAAACCGTGCAGATTGTCTGGGTATTATCGGTGTCGCGCGTGATGTGGCCGTGTTAAATCAACTGCCACTGACTGAGCCAGATATGAGCCCGGTGGCACCGTCTATCAATGACAGTTTCCCGATCCGTGTTGATGCCCCACATGCTTGTCCACGTTATTTGGGCCGCGTGGTGAAGGGGATTAATGTTAAGGCCGCCACCCCATTGTGGATGCGCGAGAAATTGCGTCGCTGTGGTATTCGTTCCATTGACCCGGTGGTTGATATCACTAACTTCGTCTTATTGGAATTGGGTCAACCGATGCATGCGTTTGACCTGGACCGCATCGACGGTGGGATTATTGTTCGTCTGGCGACTGAAGGCGAAGAATTAACCCTATTGGATGGCACAAAAGCCAAGTTGAATGCAGACACTCTGGTTATTGCCGATCAGCAAAAACCTCTGGCAATGGCCGGGATTTTTGGTGGTGAACATTCAGGTGTTAATGAAAACACCCGCAACGTACTGTTGGAGTCCGCATTTTTCAACCCACTTTCCATTGCTGGCCGTGCACGTCGTCATGGTCTGCACACCGATGCCTCTCATCGCTATGAACGTGGGGTAGATCCTGCGCTACAACACAAAGCGATAGAACGTGCGACGCGCTTGTTGATTGATATCTGTGGCGGTGAAGCTGGTCCGGTTATTGATGTCACATCTGTGGAAAACTTGCCAAAACGCGCCACAATTACATTGCGCCGCGAGAAGCTGGATCGCTTGATTGGTCATTCGGTGCCTTCTGAGCAGGTTAGCGACATTCTACGCCGTCTCGGTTGTCAGGTCACAGAGCAGGGTTCTGATTGGCAAGCTGTTGCACCAAGCTGGCGTTTCGATATGGAAATCGAAGAAGATTTGGTAGAAGAAGTTGCGCGTATTTACGGCTATAACAATATCCCTGACGTGCCTATCAAGGCCGATTTGGTGATGACCAAACATCGCGAAGCAAACTTGTCGCTCAAACGTGTTAAAACCGCTTTAGTCGATCGCGGCTATCAAGAAGCAATTACTTACAGTTTTGTTGACCCTAAAGTACAGGCATTGCTGCATCCACAACAAGACGCACTGATCCTGCCAAGCCCAATCTCTGTTGAGATGTCTGCCATGCGGCTGTCATTATTGACGGGCTTGCTGTCGGCAGTGGTTTATAACCAGAATCGCCAACAATCTCGTTTACGACTATTTGAGAGTGGCTTGCGTTTTGTACCTGATAGTAAAGCAGATTTGGGTGTTCGACAGGATGTAATGCTAGCTGCTGTTATTACTGGCCACCGTTATGACGAACATTGGGATCTGGCGCGCCAGCCAATCGACTTCTATGATTTGAAGGGCGATTTAGAAGCAATTCTGGAACTTACCGGCAAATTATCTGATGTTCAGTTCCGTGCAGAAGCTCATCCTGCACTGCATCCAGGGCAGAGTGCTGCAATTTATTTATCAGGCGAACACATTGGTTTCATTGGTGTAGTTCATCCTGAACTGGAACGTAAGTTGGACCTAAATGGTCGCACTGTGGTGTTCGAAGTGCAGTGGAACAAGCTGGCAGACCGCGCCGTGCCTCAAGCGAGCGAAATTTCGCGCTTCCCGGCAAACCGTCGTGATATTGCTGTTGTGGTGGCTGAAAACGTTCCCGCAGAAGATATTTTGGCAGAGTGTAAGAAAGTTGGCGCAAATCAGGTAGTTGGCGTAAACTTGTTTGATGTGTACCGTGGCAAGGGCGTAGCAGAAGGTTATAAGAGTCTGGCTATTAGTCTGGTGTTGCAGGATACCGCCCGTACACTGGAAGAAGAGGAGATCGCCGCGACCGTCGCAAGATGTGTAGAGGCGTTAAAACAGCGATTCCAAGCATCCTTGAGGGATTGAACCTATGGCGCTTACTAAAGCTGAAATGTCAGAACATCTATTTGAAAAGCTTGGGCTTAGCAAAAGAGATGCAAAAGATCTAGTTGAGTTATTCTTTGAAGAGGTTCGTCGTGCTCTTGAGAATGGCGAACAGGTCAAACTGTCTGGCTTTGGCAATTTTGATCTGCGAGACAAGAACCAACGTCCGGGCCGTAATCCGAAGACGGGTGAGGACATCCCTATTACGGCGCGCCGTGTGGTGACTTTCCGTCCAGGACAAAAGCTAAAAAGCCGGGTAGAGAGTGCCACTCCGAAAGAGTGAATTCTTGCAAAAACAAAAGGCCGCGCAAGCGGCCTTTTTCTTGTCTGCAATCCATTGATTTAAAATGGTTTTATTTTCCTGGTGCCCACGTTCTGACCGCCACCTGAGGTCTTGCTGCTTTTTACTATGCTCTAATTGTGAGTGTGTATTAAGCCAGACAAGAACAACCCCGCATTGCGGGGTTCCAGACTGCTGACAAACCCTAACGACTCGATCTTGCAAGGTGAGGACAGGTAGAAGAGTAAAGCGTCCGCGCCAAGGATGGCGCGGGTCGAGCCCCCAGGGAAGGGTTTACGGCGTCTTTACGATCTGCCTGTTTTCACCGTTACGGGTACTTTGTCATTAACCTCAAACCCCGCATTGCGGGGTTCCATACGCGTGGCTAGATTTCATTACCCACTTTCTGTTAACCGTATTTTCGGGCAAATTCTTCATCTGAATTGCAAAGATAAATAATAAATTCAATGAAGGCGATAATTGATGGAATGAATGTCCAGCAAAAAATGAGATATAAAAATCCCTGTCCAATCTTACCTAGATAAAACTTGTGCGCGCCGAATCCGCCAAGAAAAAACGCCAGAAGGGCCGCAACCACACGATTTCTCTCACCCGTGACTTTTTGAGTTGCACCGCAACTTGGGCAAGCTCTTGCTGATTCATGTATTTCTTTACCGCACCCACGGCAAAAAACCATGTTTGACATAATGTGTAATCCTTCTAAATTTCAAAGACAATTATAATCAGGGCACTGAATTGGCTGAGAGGTTTCAGCAAGGCACATCATCGATGTGGCCTCACAAGTCGTGCTGATTTCATTTCGTTTTTAATATGCTAACTTCAGCTCAGTGGTTTTAACACTTAACTGATTGTAATGATTAAAAGGGTAGCAATCCATCAGAAGTGATACTGAGTCAAACAAAAAGGCCCACAGGCGGCAGGCTGTTTGAAAACGCTTAAGTATCAAAATGCTAAATCAAATTGGTCATCACCCAGATACCCCGACTGAAACAGACTGCGGGGTAGGGTTGCGGTGTTATTACGGCTGGGGTGGGACAGGATTTTATCGGCTGATTGCAGCGTGCTGAAGGTACAGTTGCAAAGCAGGTTTTGCCACTGGTGGTAATTATCTAAGGTATTGACGGTTTTTATTCTGCTGAAATTGGCGAATACGTCAACGAGACTTTTGGCGACTAGTGATTACTGTAATGCATATGCGGGCCGCCGCCATGTCCGCCACCATGCGGAGGGAAGATACAGCAAGCCGATAGTGCAGAACTTAATAAAAGTACAGCCAATATGTATGTTGTACGACGCATTATATTTATCTCGCAATTTAATTATGCTACTTAAACTAGAGTGGTGATGATAATTCACTATCAAAGTAACCATTGTCAGTTGTGCGTTAAGATATGTTAGCAATAGTGCTAAATAATAAACGCTCTAAAATGACTGTATGGATTACGTAAACAGCCTGCAATGAAATTGAAAATAAGCAGTTATCCGATAGATGGACTTTATTTGCGCTGATATAAATTTAGCAACTGTTAAATAATATATTCGGATTGATATGAAAAAGATTATGCTATTACTGGGCGTCCTGTCATTAATGCCAATGATTGCGCAGGCAGATGTGTCTCTTGACATCAATGTACCCGGTGTCAGTTTACATTTAGGTGATCAAGATAAGCGTGGTTATTACTGGGATGGCTACGACTGGCGTCCACCGCAATGGTGGCACGAGCACCGAGGTGGTCATATTGGTGATCGCAATGAGCATGGTTATTACTGGGATGGCGGCCGCTGGCAGCGCCCACCGGCACAAGACGGTCATAATCCATTCCGAGGGCCGGAACATGGGAACTCGGGGCATAATAACGGTGGCTCTCATGATAATCCGCCACAACACAAAGAAAATAATGGGCATGGTCAGCAGGGCCAGAATAATGGGCCGGGTAACAGTGGCAAGCCGGGGGGCCAAAATAACCAAGGTGGCCCAAATAATAACGCAGGCCATGGAAACCAGCAGATCTATCCACCGAAAAATAATGGTTACCGTGGATAATAAATAAGCGATAACGCTAGCCTTGCCCCTGAAAACAGTGGCTGTGTTAGCGTTATTCTCCCAATAAAACATCATCTTCTTTATGCAAAAACTTCCCCTCATCCTCCGAACCTCTTACTATCAGTCATAGCAATCAATATTACACTCTGATATTTATCAGATATTTTCAGGTAAATCCTGATGCAACGACCGAGGATGTCATGCAGACCAGTCAGTTATTTACCGTACTTCAACAACGGCAACAGCAGCGTGATCACCGCTATATCAAAGGGTTGGTTGTGATATTGTTTTTTGCGTTGTTCATGAGCTTATGTGCCGGTGACATTTGGCTTTGGCCCACTCAGTGGTTTAGTGAAACCGGGCAATTGTTCGTTTGGCAGTTGCGTTTGCCACGAGCCTTGGCAGTGATGATGGTGGGGGCCAGCCTTGCTGTATCAGGGGCTGTCATGCAGGCGTTGTTTGAAAATCCATTAGCCGAACCTGGTTTGCTCGGCGTGGCAAATGGCGCGGGCGTTGCACTAGTGATGGCCGTGTTGCTCGGGCATGGATTGCTCCCTATTTGGTTTTTAAGTGCTTGCGCAATCGCAGGGGCGTTATTGATGACGATGCTTTTGCTGGGATTCGCCCGCCGACGCTTATTAACCAATGCCCGTTTATTACTGGTTGGGGTGGCATTAGGTATCGTTTGCAGCGCCATCATGACTTGGGCGGTCTATTTCAGTACCAGTCTCGACCTACGCCAATTAATGTATTGGATGATGGGCGGATTTAGTGGCATTGACTGGCGACATCAGGGGTTGGTGTTCGCACTACTGCCGATCGTCCTTTGGCTCTGCTGCCAAGGGCATGTACTTAATTTTATGTCACTGGGTGAGCAACAAGCTCAGCAATTAGGGGTTTCACTTCATCTATGGCGAAACTTATTGGTACTCGCTATTGGCTTATTAGTGGGGATTAGTGTTGCCCTGGCCGGAGTAATAAGCTTCATTGGGTTGGTTATCCCGCATATTTTGCGACTAACGGGGTTAACCGATCAGCGCCGGCTACTGGTAGGGTGCGCATTAGCCGGAGGGGGGATATTGTTATTAGCTGATATTGTTGCGCGTATCGCCTTATTCTCAGCAGAATTACCGATTGGTGTGGTGACAGCAACCTTAGGCGCGCCTCTATTTATCTGGTTGCTGACACGTATTAAAGGTGTAAAGTGATTTTCCTTACACTGACTTGTGTTCCTGTAAGTTCACCTGTTTATTATTGCTGAAATAAGGATACCCCTGATGAGTCATTCAATTTATTCCATCCCAGTAAAAACGATTGAAAGCCAATCCATTAACCTGGAAAAGTATCAAGGATCGGTTTTGCTGGTGGTCAATGTGGCTTCCCAGTGTGGCTTAACCAAGCAGTATGAAGGGTTGGAAAATCTATACAAAACTTATCAGCAGCAGGGTTTTGAAGTATTGGGTTTTCCAAGCAATGAGTTTGCCGGGCAAGAGCCTGGCAGCAATGAGGAAATTCAGGCATTCTGTCGCGGAACTTTTGGTGTCGATTTCCCGATGTTTAGCAAAATAGAAGTCAATGGCCCACAACGGCACCCCTTATACCAACATTTAATCGCGGCCAAACCTGTGGCGGTAAAACCGGAAGGAAGTGAATTCTATCAGCGCTTAGCAAGCAAAGGACGTGAACCAAAACATGCCGGTGACATTTTGTGGAACTTTGAAAAATTCTTGATTGGTCGAGACGGTACGGTTCTTGAACGTTTTGCTCCCGATATAACGCCAGAAGACCCGATTTTAGTCAATGCTATTACTCGTGCATTGGCTGCTCACTAATTTACGGATAAAAGAGTTATTTGAATGCTATTGCAACTTAGCAATGTCACTGTAGATACCCGTCTGGCACCATTTTCTACGCAGGTAACTCCTGGGTTGCAAATTCATGTGATAGGCCCGAATGGTGCAGGGAAGAGCACTGTGCTGGCGGCTTTGGCGGGGTTATTGCCTTCGGGGGGAAACATCTCACTTGCCGGGAAGGCATTACCTCTCTATTCGGGGGCTGATCTAGCGCGTCTGCGGGCCTATTTATGTCAACAGCAATCGCCTCTGACCATGATGCCGGTCTTCCAATATCTCTCGCTTTATCAACCCACAGGTGCTTCCTTGGACGCCATTGCGACTACCATTGGCTACCTCTGTGAGAGATTACGCTTAACCGATAAGTTACCTCGCATGTTGTCACAACTTTCCGGTGGCGAGTGGCAACGGGTTCGTTTGGCCGCTGTTTTTTTACAAGTTTGGCCAGATATTAATCCTGACAGCAAATTGCTGCTACTTGATGAGCCATACACTGGCCTTGATGTTGCGCAAAAAGTAGCATTGGACAGCTTATTGCGTGAGTTTTGCTCTGCTGGTCGCAGTGCAATCATCAGTGCTCATGACCTGAACCACACCTTGCAACAAGCTGATCAGGTGTGGCTAATGGCGGGTGGAAATGTGCTTGCTCAAGGGAATACCAATAAGGTGATGCGAGCCAATATACTCTCCGAAGTGTTTGAAGTTGATTTTCAAATACACAATTTTAATCGGCAGAATTGGATTATTACAAAAGATTTTTAACAGTAACATTTGTGCTTATTTGTAACTTCCCTTTCTAACTATATTTATTCATATATAGTTTCTATCCTTATATTTTTATCTCTGATAAAGACAATCAGGCCTGATATTAGTGGCGTTAGGATTGTTACTTTATTGATTTTAATGATAAAAATATAACTTCAGCCTTAAATACTTACACCTAATATTACTGCAGATAAAATCCTATCTTAAGGTTTATTTAAGGTTAGTGAACTAGACTTCATATTCAGCCAAGAGTGAGTTTATCTGAGTAGCGTTTAGTTTCCGTTAACTTACAGGGGAATATAGTTTCCCGAAGAGCCAAGTATCCTGGGAATTTTTCAATGCAGAATTTTTTGCCTTTCTCTCGTCCAGCTATTGGTCAGGACGAAATTAATGCGGTAGTGAATGTACTAGGCTCAGGTTGGATCACCACAGGCCCTCAGAATCAACAGTTGGAAACCGATTTTTGTGCAGCATTTGGCTGCAAACATGCGATTGCCGTCTGCTCTGCCACGGCGGGTATGCATATTACGCTGATGGCGTTAGGGATTGGCCCTGGTGATGAGGTGATTACGCCGTCTCAGACGTGGGTTTCAACCATTAATATGATTGTGTTGCTCGGTGCTGAACCCGTCATGGTAGATATAGACCGCGACACATTAATGGTGAATGCGGCTGATATCGAAGCAGCCATCACCGCCAAAACCAAAGCCATTATTCCGGTGCATTATGCAGGAGCACCTTGCGATCTTGATGCCTTGCGCCATATTGCTCAGCAACACAACATCCCACTGATTGAAGATGCGGCTCATGCCGTTGGTACAGGTTACGGAGAGCAGTGGGTTGGCGAGAAAGGTACTGCCATTTTCTCTTTCCACGCTATCAAGAACATTACCTGCGCTGAAGGTGGTTTAATTGCCACCGATGATGATGAACTGGCTGCCAGAGTGCGTCGGCTCAAATTTCATGGTTTGGGGGTGGATGCTTTCGATCGCCAAATTCAAGGACGTAGCCCACAGGCTGAAGTCGTCGAGCCGGGGTATAAATACAACTTATCGGATATTCACGCCGCTATTGCTGTTGTTCAACTCCAACGCTTAGCTGAAATCAATGCTCGGCGTCAGGCCCTGGTCGCTCGTTATCATCAAGCATTAGCCGATTCGCCCTTGCAACCGTTAGCGGTTCCTGATTATGCCCATCAACATGCCTGGCATCTTTTTATGGTGCGGGTTGATGAAGAGCGTTGTGGT
Source organism: Yersinia artesiana (assembly GCF_902726545.1). Taxonomy (GTDB): domain Bacteria; phylum Pseudomonadota; class Gammaproteobacteria; order Enterobacterales; family Enterobacteriaceae; genus Yersinia; species Yersinia artesiana. The sequence goes on from NZ_CACVAD010000012.1 coordinate 83,350, forward strand.
ATTGACCGCGATTCACTGATGGCACGATTGAAAGACGTAGGCATAGGTAGTGGCCTGCATTTTCGCGCAGCACATACCCAGAAATATTATCGCGAGCGCTACCCCTCTTTGCATTTACCCAATACCGAGTGGAATTCCGCCAGATTATGCACATTGCCTCTTTTCCCCGACATGCTGGACAGTGATGTTGATCGGGTAGTGGATGCATTGGCAACAATTATAGGGCCGCACCGTGTCTGAAAGTGAAAAAATAAAGAAAGTCTCAATTGTTATCCCTGTTTATAACGAGCAAGAAAGTTTGCCCGCATTAATAGAGAGAACGTCGGCGGCCTGTAAATTACTGACTCAACCCTATGAGATTATTCTGGTTGATGATGGTAGCAGTGACACTTCAGCCGAGCTTTTAACGGTGGCAGCGAATGAGCCAGAGAGTCATATCATTGCGGTTTTACTCAATCGTAATTATGGCCAGCATTCAGCCATTATGGCCGGGTTCAATCAGGTCAGTGGCGATTTGATCATTACACTTGATGCTGACTTGCAAAACCCACCGGAGGAGATCCCACGGCTGGTGAGTGTCGCTGAAGAGGGCTATGACGTGGTGGGCACTGTGCGCGCGAATCGTCAAGATTCGTTATTCCGCAAAACAGCTTCCCGCATGATCAATATGATGATTCAACGTGCTACGGGGAAATCAATGGGCGATTATGGTTGCATGCTACGCGCCTATCGCCGCCATATTGTTGAAGCAATGTTACACTGTCACGAACGCAGTACCTTTATTCCTATTCTGGCAAATACATTTGCCCGCCGCACGACAGAGATTACCGTTCATCACGCAGAACGTGAGTTTGGTGATTCAAAATACAGCCTGATGAAACTCATCAATCTGATGTATGACTTGATTACTTGCCTAACAACAACACCATTACGTTTATTAAGTCTGGTTGGCAGTGTCATTGCGCTTTCTGGTTTCACTCTTGCCGTGTTGTTAGTGGCTTTACGCTTAGTATTTGGCCCTGAATGGGCCGGCGGCGGCGTCTTTACGCTATTTGCCGTGTTATTTATGTTCATTGGTGCCCAGTTTGTTGGTATGGGGTTACTCGGTGAATATATCGGTCGTATCTATAACGATGTCCGTGCGCGTCCGCGTTATTTCATACAGAAAGTGGTCAGCGCTGAGCAGACCGAAAATAATCAGGAAGTAGAAAAATGAAAGCGATTGTATTTGCCTATCACGATATTGGTTGTGTCGGTCTGAAAGCCCTTGCTGATGCTGGTTATGATATTCAGGCGGTATTTACCCATACTGACTCTCCCAACGAGAATCGCTTTTTCTCTTCTGTGGCCAGAGTGGCTGCGGAGCTAGAGCTTCCGGTATTTGCGCCAGAAGATGTTAACCATCCGCTGTGGATTGAGCGCATTCAGCAGTTACAGCCCGATATTATTTTCTCTTTCTATTATCGCCATATGCTGTGTGATGACATTTTGTCCTCGGCTCCGCGTGGAGGGTTCAATTTACATGGGTCCTTATTACCAAAATACCGCGGGAGAGCGCCGATTAACTGGGTTTTGGTTAATGGTGAGACGCAAACTGGTGTGACCTTGCACCAAATGGTGAAAAAAGCCGATGCCGGGCCGATTGTCGGGCAGCATAAGGTCATGATTTGTGCAGAAGATACCGCGTTAACACTGCATACAAAAATGCGCGATGCGGCTCAAGAGTTGCTGTGTGACTTACTGCCTAAAATGAAAAATACCTCATTGCCTCTAATGCCGCAAAAAGAAGCGGAAGCAAGCTATTTTGGTCGTCGCACGGCGGATGATGGTGCGATTCATTGGCACAAATCAGCCTCGGCAATCAACAATCTGGTACGAGCAGTGACTGAACCTTATCCCGGTGCATTCAGTTACCTTGGGCAACGCAAATTGATCATCTGGCGTTCACGGCCACTCACTATTGCCCATGGCAAGCTACCGGGTACGGTATTATCCACAGCGCCATTAGTGGTGGCTTGTGGCGAAGGTGCATTGGAGATTGTTACTGGGCAAGACGAAGGGGGGCTATATGTCCAGGGTAACCGTCTGGCACAGGAAATGGGAATTGTCACTGATATCCGTCTGGGCAATAAACCAAGCCAGAAACTGAAAAGGCGCACACGTGTATTGATCTTAGGCGTAAACGGTTTCATTGGTAACCATTTAACTGAGCGCTTGTTACAGGATGATCGCTATGAAGTTTATGGTTTAGACATCGGTTCTGATGCCATCTGCCGTTTTCTGGATAACCCTAATTTCCATTTTGTTGAGGGTGACATCAGTATTCATTCCGAATGGATTGAATACCACATTAAAAAATGTGACGTTATCTTGCCCTTGGTGGCTATTGCGACCCCCATCGAATACACCCGAAATCCACTGCGTGTTTTCGAATTGGATTTTGAAGAAAACCTAAAAATTGTTCGTGATTGTGTTAAATACAATAAGCGTATTATCTTCCCATCTACGTCCGAAGTGTATGGTATGTGTGACGATAAAGAGTTCGATGAGGATAGTTCGCGGCTTATTGTTGGGCCAATCAATAAACAGCGTTGGATTTACTCGGTCTCCAAACAATTGTTGGATCGTGTTATTTGGGCTTATGGCGCGAAAGAAAACCTGAAATTTACATTGTTCCGTCCATTCAATTGGATGGGGCCACGGTTGGATAACCTTGATGCCGCTCGTATTGGGAGTTCCCGTGCCATTACACAGCTCATTTTAAATCTGGTCGAAGGTTCGCCAATTAAACTTGTCGATGGTGGGGAGCAAAAACGCTGCTTTACAGATATTCATGATGGTATCGAAGCACTGTTCCGTATTATTGAAAACCGTGATGGCGCTTGTGATGGTCAGATAATTAATATTGGTAACCCGACGAATGAAGCCAGCATTCGCGAATTGGCAGAAATGCTATTACGGTGTTTTGAAAAACATGAATTACGCCATAACTTCCCGCCGTTTGCTGGATTTAAGGATATTGAAAGCAGTGCATATTATGGTAAAGGCTATCAGGATGTAGAATACCGCACACCCAGTATCCGCAATGCGCGCCGCATTCTACAGTGGCAGCCGGAAATTGCTTTGGAGCAAACAGTCACGGAAACTTTAGATTTCTTCCTACGTGGCGTTGTACTTGAGCAAAATAAAACCGCGAAGGATGAGCATCACCTATGAAGCAAGTTGGCCTGAGGATTGATGTAGATACCTACCGAGGAACAAAGGAAGGTGTGCCATCATTGCTTGCTGTACTGGAAAAATATGATATTAGTGCCAGTTTTTTTTTCAGTGTCGGGCCGGATAATATGGGGCGGCATTTATGGCGCCTTTTCCGTCCTCGTTTTTTGTGGAAAATGCTGCGTTCTAATGCTGCCTCGCTTTATGGTTGGGATATATTGCTAGCCGGTACCGCCTGGCCAGGTAAGCAAATTGCCAAAGACTTTGGCCCACTGATGAAGGCAACATTGCAGGCCGGTCATGAAGTGGGGTTACATGCCTGGGACCATCAGGGCTGGCAAGCTAAAGTCGCAACCTGGTCAGAACAGCAATTAACCGAGCAGGTACAATTGGGCATTGATGCATTACAAAATAGCATTCAGCAACCAGTGACCTGTTCTGCGGCGGCGGGCTGGCGTGCTGATGAACGTGTTCTGGCGGTTAAGCAGTTGTTCTCATTCAGCTATAACAGTGATTGTCGCGGAACCCATCCTTTTCGCCCACTATTGCCTGATGGCCGTCTTGGTAGCGTGCAAATTCCCGTTACGTTACCGACTTACGACGAAGTTGTTGGTAGCGAAGTTCGAGCCGAAGATTTTAATAATTTTATTTTGAACGCCATCTCCCATGACCATGGTGTGCCGGTTTATACCATTCATGCAGAAGTCGAAGGAATGTCGCAGGCATTAATGTTCGAACAATTATTAGTCATGGCGAAAGAGCGCGGTATTCAATTTTGTGCTCTTGGCTCGTTATTGCCCGAAAATTTAGATTCACTCCCTATGGGTAAAGTCGTGCGTGCAGCCTTTCCTGGAAGGGAAGGTTGGTTAGGGTGTCAGGTAGAATTAAAGGATGCACAATGAGGCTATTAAAAGGCAGTTACGCAGTGCTGTTGGCGCTGTTTTTTGCTTTGGTTTATCTGTTACCTATTAATAGTCGTTTATTATGGCAACCGGACGAAACACGATACGCTGAAATAAGCCGGGAAATGTTACAGCGCGGTGACTGGGTAGTCCCGCATTTGCTGGGGATTCGTTATTTTGAAAAGCCTATCGCGGGCTATTGGTTTAATAATATTAGCCAGTGGATCTTTGGTGATACTAATTTCGCCGTAAGATTCGGTTCAATATTTAGCACCGCCCTGAGTGCAGTATTAGTTTATTGGCTGGCAATGTTATTATGGCGTAATCGTTCCACCTCATTTTTAGCAGCATTAATTTACCTCTCTATGCTGCTGGTATTCAGTATTGGCACTTATGCCGTACTGGATCCGATGATTTCATTGTGGCTAACCGCTTCAATGGTCTGTTTTTATCTCACGCTGCGAGCAGAAACGGCAAAACAAAAAGCAGGGGCCTATCTTCTGCTCGGTTTAGCTTGCGGTATGGGTTTTATGACCAAGGGTTTTTTGGCCTTAGCGGTACCGGTTATTTCGGTATTGCCGATTGTCATTCAGCAAAAAAGAGTAAAAGATCTCATTATTTTTGGCCCAATAGCCATTGTAGGGGCCGTGATATTGAGCTTGCCTTGGGCATTAGCGATTGCTCAGCGCGAACCTGACTTTTGGCATTATTTTTTCTGGGTTGAACATATTCAGCGTTTTGCCGAGAAAGATGCTCAACATAAAGCTCCTGGTTGGTATTACTTGCCTATTTTATGCCTTGGTGTCTTGCCGTGGTTGGGACTATTACCAGGGGCCTTACTTAAAGGATGGCGTGAACGGATTGCCAGGCCGGAGTTATTTTTTTTACTCAGTTGGGTATTAATGCCGCTGATTTTCTTCAGCGTCGCCAAAGGCAAGCTTCCGACATATATCCTACCCTGTATGGCACCGTTATCTTTATTAATGGCAGCATACGCCACCGATTGTGCTTATAATATGCACATGCGCGCACTGAAAATTAATGGTGCGATTAACCTTATTTTTGGATTTATTTGTGCGCTGGCTATTTTAGTTATTGGTATGGGGTGGGTCGGGCATTTTGTGGCTTATGGGCCACAAGAGCATCAAAAAGTTATTCTTGCGGTACTTGCTTTTGCTGGGTGGGGCATAGTCGGTTTTGCGACAGTGCGGAATAATGCTCGTCATTGGCGTTGGGCTGCTGCATGTCCGTTGTTATTTATATTGCTCGTTGGCTATTTGATTCCACAACAAGTCATCGACTCCAAACAGCCACAAAATTTTATTCAGCGTAATTTTGATGAACTCAATAGCAGCCGTTATGTGGCGACAGACAGTGTAGGTGTCGCAGCTGGATTAGCGTGGGAGTTGAAACGTAGCGATATTTTGATGTTCAGCGAGAAGGGTGAGTTATTTTACGGGCTGAGTTATGCCGACAGTGGAGATCACTACATAAGTGCACAAGATTTTAGCGACTGGCTGGCACATGCAAGGCAACAAGGGAATGTATCGCTGGTAATTCAATTATCCCGTAATGAAAAAATACCGGATAGTCTGCCAGCCGCGGATAAGGTTAACCTGATGAATCGTCTGGCACTGTTGTGGTACAAGAAAACACCATGACAAACTACCTGCTATTGATAATGGTGAGTTTATTGACTTGTGCGGGGCAGTTATGTCAGAAGCAAGCCGTGCAATGTTGGACGCTGCCTCAAGAAGAACGATTGGCTCCAACATTGCGCTGGCTTATTAGTGCCGCTTTATTACTCGGTTTGGGGATGTTGTTGTGGCTAGGTTTACTGCAACATTTACCTTTGAGTGTCGCTTATCCAATCCTCAGTTTTAATTTCGTGCTGGTGACCTTGGCGGCCCAATTTTTTTATGGTGAGAAAGCGACTTCCCGCCATTGGATAGGAATTGCTTCCATTATGTTTGGCATTCTTTTGATTAGTTGGCATCTATGAAAGGGTATTGCTGGGGAATAGGAAGTGTCGTGCTGGTGACCGTTGCCCAATTAATACTCAAGTGGGGCATGATGAATACGCCATTAATGTCATTGGGCGATATTAATGGGCCATTCTTTATCAATCATCTGCCACAATTTATTGCTGTTATTTGTGGATTGGCAGGATATGCCTTATCAATGTTGTGCTGGTTTTTTGCTCTAAGATATTTGCCGCTTAATCGTGCATATCCACTATTAAGCCTCAGCTATGCGTTGGTCTATCTGGGCGCGGTTTCTTTGCCGTGGTTCAGCGAGTCAGCAACTTTACTGAAAACATTAGGGGCTGGCTTTATTCTGTTGGGAATATGGTTGATTAATACCAAACCAATCGAAAGAGATTAGTCTGGTTGCTGAGATCTCCAAATTAAGGGGGATAGTGCCGTTGGGGTTACGGTGGCACTATCCATAAGAAAGCCCTTAGGCACGATAAGCCCTTTACTCATTGAGCCATTAATAGCTATTATCCGCCTGAATCAAATCTATTATCTCATTCATATAACTTGTCTTTTCCAAACTCGATAGCTAAATTAGCCATACAGATGTCGTTCATTAGCGCATAGCTAATTGTTTGGTGAATTGGCAAAGCCTTACCTTTGGTGAATTATCGATGCGGATACGTTTCTGGATCTTTCTAATCAGCATGATCCTCGCGGGGTGTAGCAGCCATGCCCCGACACCAAGTGGTCACCTGTCTGATTCTATTGTGGTAGTGGCAAAACTGAATGAACAATTGCGTCAATGGGAAGGCACACCCTATCGGAATGGTGGGCTGGATCAACGCGGTGTAGATTGTTCTGGTTTTGTATATCGCACATTCCGCGATCGTTTTGATATGCAATTACCCCGTACTACTGTCGCGCAAACCACTTTAGGCACAAAAGTCTCCCGTGATGAACTCATGCCGGGTGATCTTGTCTTCTTCAAAACCGGCAGTGGCCAGAATGGGCTGCACGTTGGCATTTACGATACCAATGATGAATTCATTCATGCCTCAACGAGTAAAGGTGTGATTCGCTCATCACTCGACAATGTTTACTGGAAACGGGTGTATTGGCAAGCACGGCGAATGTGAACATGGAATTGAATCAATAGGCCGAACCTAAAGATATCTATGCTGGTTATGTTATCTTAGTGACTGCTTATTTTGGTTCGGAGCCGCGTTTATGTCATCCCTTCGGTTATTCATTTCTGATTCTTATGATCCCTGGTTCAATCTGGCGGTGGAAGAGTGTATTTTCCGCCAAATGTCGCCGGATCAACGGGTTCTGTTTCTATGGCGTAATGCAAATACCGTGGTGATCGGCCGCGCTCAGAATCCTTGGAAAGAGTGTAATACCCGGCGTATGGAGCAAGATGGCGTGAAGTTGGCTCGGCGTAGTAGTGGCGGCGGGGCGGTATTCCATGATCTAGGCAATACCTGTTTTACCTTTATGGCCGGTAAACCAGAGTACGATAAAACGGTATCAACTCAAATTATTCTGAATGCTTTGGCATCGCTTGGTATTCAGGCGACGGCATCGGGTCGGAATGACTTGGTGGTGGTGAAGGATGATGGTGAGCGCAAAGTTTCCGGCTCCGCTTATAAAGAAACCAAAGATCGTGGTTTTCATCATGGGACGTTATTGCTCAATGCTGACCTCAATCGCCTTGCGGATTACCTCAATCCCGACCCGAAAAAGCTGCAAGCCAAAGGCATCACGTCAGTACGGTCGCGTGTGACTAACCTGGTTGAACTGTTACCGGGAATTAACCACGAAAAAATCTGTGCTGCTGTTGAGCAGGCGTTCTTCAATTATTACGATGAAAAAGTTCCCGCTGAAATCATCTCGCCACAAGCATTGCCAGACTTACCCGGTTTCGCCGAACAATTCGCTAAGCAAAGTAGTTGGGAGTGGAACTTTGGTCAGGCGCCTGCGTTTAGCCATCTTGTCGATACTCGCTTTGTCTGGGGCGGCATTGAACTACATTTTGATGTGTTGCACGGTGCCATTGACCGCTGCCAAATATTTACTGACAGCTTAAATCCAGCTCCGCTGGAAGCACTTGCTGAACGATTACAAGGGGTGGAATATCGTCCTGCTGCTATTGATGCGGTTTGTTTGCAATTAAGCGGTGATTTTCCTGAATCACAAGCTGAATTGTTGCAAGTTCGCCATTGGTTGGCGGAGGTCATGCGCTAATGGGTATGAATGATAACTCACCACAATTTAGTCACAGCTATGGGCAGCAATTGAGTGGTTTTTATACGCATTTGCAGCCGACACCGCTAAAAGGGGCGCGCCTGCTCTATCACAGCGAGCCGCTTGCCAGGGAACTGGAACTTGATAGCAGTTGGTTCAGTGGCCCGAAAGCCGCAGTATGGGCAGGTGAAATGCTGTTGCCGGGTATGGAACCTTTGGCACAAGTGTATAGCGGGCACCAGTTTGGTCAGTGGGCTGGGCAACTTGGCGATGGGCGCGGCATTTTACTGGGGGAACAAAAACTCAGTGATGGTCGCCATATGGACTGGCATTTGAAAGGTGCCGGTTTAACACCTTATTCCCGTATGGGGGATGGGCGTGCGGTATTGCGCTCCGTGGTGCGCGAATTTTTGGCCTCTGAAGCACTGCACCATTTAGGGGTTCCTACCAGCCGTGCGTTGACGATAGTGACCAGCGACCATCCGGTTTATCGCGAACAAGCAGAGAGGGGGGCTATGCTTTTGCGTGTGGCTGAAAGCCATGTGCGTTTTGGTCATTTCGAGCATTTTTACTACCGACAGCAACCGGCCCAAGTCAAACAACTCGCTGATTATATTATCGCACGGCACTGGCCGCAGTGGGTCGGGCAAGAGGAGTGTTACTTGCTATGGTTTACTGATGTGGTTAAGCGCACGGCGCGGTTAATGGCGCATTGGCAAACCATCGGTTTTGCGCATGGTGTGATGAATACCGACAATATGTCGATACTTGGCATTACCATGGATTATGGCCCATTCGGTTTTCTGGATGATTATGTGCCCGGTTATATCTGCAATCACTCCGACCACCAAGGGCGTTATGCTTTCGATAATCAGCCTGCGGTTGCGCTATGGAATCTGCATCGGCTGGGGCAAGCCCTGTCCGGTTTACTCTCAACGGCGCAATTACAACAGGCGCTGGAAGCTTATGAACCAGAGTTAATGGTGGCTTACGGTCAGCAAATGCGCGCTAAATTAGGATTTTCCGAGCGTGATAGTCAGGATAATGATTTATTGACCGGGTTATTGAGTTTGATGATCAAAGAAGGGCGAGATTATACCCGAACCTTCCGCTGGTTAAGTGAAGTGGAGATACACTCCGCGTCATCGCCGTTGCGAGATGATTTTATCGACAGAGCGTCTTTTGACAGTTGGTATCGCCGTTATCGGGCACGTTTGCAGCAAGAGCAAATTGATGATGCGCAGCGTCAGCAAGCTATGAAAGCGGCGAATCCTAAATATATATTACGCAATTACTTGGCGCAGCTTGCCATTGACCATGCAGAAAAAGATGATATTCAGCCGTTACAGCGTTTACATCAGGCTTTGCAGCAACCTTTTGCCGATCAACCTGAATTCAATGACTTAGCGGCATTGCCACCGGATTGGGGGAAACATCTGGAAATTTCTTGCTCCAGTTAATCGGTATGAGGGGCGGGATTTGTGTCCCCGCCGCCATCACTCTTCAGCGCGTCTTCACATCAGTTTGATTCAGCCGCCGCACGCAGTTGCTTAAGAACATCTGGGGTCTGTAAGCCAAACCCCAGCAAGGCAATATCATCCAGCACCAGCAGCCGTTTTTGCTTACCCGCCGGTGTGAGAGCCAGTCCCGGCAACCGCCAGACATTCTCTACCCCCTGGAGTGATGTCACACCATGGGTGGTCACGATGAGTAAATCAGGGGCACTGTCGATAATCCCTTCTTGTGATAGCGGGCGATATCCACTGAATTCCTCAATTGCATTTTTAAGCCCTGCCGCCTTGAACATGCTATCAGCAGCGGTATCTAAACCCGCAGCCAACGGGGGAATCCCAGCATGAATCATGACAAACAATGCTTTCACCGGTAGCGGGCTTGATACCACCGTAGCCAACTGTTGTTGATAATGCTGTATCAACTGCTGGCCTTTTTCTTCCTGACTGACTGTGGTGGCAATCAACCGTATCTTATCGATTACGGCTTGCGGCGATTTATCGGCGGGTACATAGATAAGCTTGGCCCCGTACGCCGTCACTTGTCTCAGTACCCTTGATGGCTCGGCGCGTTTACTGCTTAAAATCAAGGTAGGTTTTAAAGCCAGGATACCTTCAGCATTGAGCAGGCGCATATAGCCCACATCAGGTAGCGCTTTCAATGCCTCAGGGTTCAGGCTGGTGCTATCCCGCCCCACGATAAGGTCACCGACACCGAGTGCATAGGTGATTCCAGAGACATCGCCGCCAATGGTCACAATGCGCGGTGTAGCAATACCATTCATTGAAATAACAAATGCAAGTGAAATGACAAATCTCAATGCCGCGCCCCATTTATTCATACCGCGCGCTCTATGGGGGGCAACTCAGCCAGTTGCTGATGCCATTGAGTTTGCTCCGGCTGGCCTTCGCTGCGCTGACCAAAGATTTGCAAGATATGCTTCCCGTGCTCATCAAGTAGTTCCAGGCTTGAGACAAAACCGTCCTTGGTTGGTTTGCGTGTTACCCAACTTTCTGCGATGGCCTGCTGGTTTAGCTGCAAATTAAAGCGCGGGTGACTTACGTTAACCCACTGACTTTCCGAGGATTGCTGCTCCGCTGAGGTTGCAAATTGTTCAATAGTACCGGTGAATATCTGCATACAGCCATTGTTACCCACGAACAGCATAATTTCATTCTGACCGGCTTGTGCTGCCTTGAGTATGTGTATTACAGCTTGATTATCGACTTGATACGCCAGGTCATCGTCAACCGCGCGAAAGGCTTGTTGACGGCTAATGTTATGGCGTTTTAGTAACATAAAAAATTGATGAATATCATTCATTTTGCGCCATTCGGTATCAATGATGGAACCGTCGATAGCTGACTCGTTGTTGGGCTGTTCCCCGACAGGCGTTAATTCCAGCGCAGGATTATCGCTCATGCGATATTTTGCGACCAATGCCTGCCAGGCAACCTGATTTGTCTCTGTTGTGCAATAGATTTGATGAATGGCATTGCCTTGAAAATCAAAACATTGAATGCTTAATTGTTCACCCTGTGCTGTGGTTTCGCGCAGGCTGAAAACAGAGCTCCAGTGGCGGAAAAACAGTCTTAAATCCAGTGCGCGCGGGTTAAGGAGTAACCCCAGATGACCATGCTGCCGTAGGTTTCGATACTCGCCCATCTGCTGGTGTACTGCATGTGGGTTGGAGGTCACCGAGCAAGTGACGCCAACAGTTGCCAACTCAGTCAACAACAGGGGGGCACTGATATCCAGCCGCTCGGCATCTTCCCCCACACGGGCATAGGCCAATTCCGCCTCACTGATATTGAGCCTTTGTGCGAAATCCCGCGAGGTCAATTCTGGATGAGCTTGCTTCGTGTTGATGTATTGTTGAGGCAGTGTCATTTCCATTTATTTATTCCTTTATCATGTAGTGCCATAGCGGGTGTGCGATGGCAGGGTTCCATAGAGCCATTTAATTATGATTATTTTTTAACCTATCACCACAATCAGGCAGATGAAATATCACCACTGGTAGCTGATCAGTAACTTGGCATTACGTCCGTCTTGTGGGATTGCTTGTGGTGAGTAATAGGCTTTATTAAAGGCGTTACCCAGTACCGCGGTGGTGGTGACGCTTTTGAACCTACCTTGCCCGCGATAGCTGAGATAAAAATCATGCACGGTATAACCGGCTTGCGGTTTATTGGGTTGGCGTGATGAGTTTTGGGCATCGTTATCTTTCATGAATTTAGTATTTTCTGCCATGGTGACTATCCAGCCGGTGCTCAACCCACTGTTAGCAACAGGCACATTCAGCCTGCTGGTGACCGTGTCGGGGTTGATGCTGTTGATAAATTTGCGGGTATCAAGGTTGATGCCACGGGTGCGGTTATAGACCAGACTCCAGTCAAACCAATTGTTTTGGTATTCCAGTGAGGCATCCCAGCCCCAACTTTTGCTGCGCGGGATATTGATATAAGTTGAGTAGCCGATGAAGCTGGAGGTAACTTCAGTGGTAATACGATCTTTGGCATCAATATGAAAATAACTGGCTTTCAATTTCATTGAATCGCTGTCTGCCAACAGATCATCGAATTGAAAACCAAAACCGGCTTCACGAGTGACGTTATGTTCTGGCTTTAAATTTGGGTTTGGCCTCCAATAATTAAATGCAAAATGGTTTGAATTGTTATAAAGCTCCGCCAATGTCGGGGTGCGGAATGCCTGACTGTAGGCACCAAATAACATCAGCCAATCAGTGGGATTGACGGTGACCGCACCGCGCGATGACCAATTTTTAGCCTCTCTATCTGCAAAGCCCTCACGGCTGTTTTTATAGCGGTCAAAACGCGTACCCGCTAGCAAAGTGACTGGCAGGTCACGTAAGGTCAGCTCATTTTGCAGCCAACCGGCGGAGAAACTGATTTCAGCAGGTGGAAAACTGCGAATAACGCCTTTGGGAATTTGCTGTTGCTGGTAGCTTTCAACACCGTAAGTTAATAGATGAGCCGCCGGGCTATGGGTAAGCAGTTGGCTGCGATTTTCCAGTTTTATCCCACGGGTAACCTGTTTGCGGCTACCGTAACCTTCACTACGCACATCATCGCTGACATTAATTTCGGTGTAGTAAAGCTGGGCGGTGGCATCCAGCCAATCAAGGTGTTGCGGTTGCAGGCGATAGGTCAGCTCAGCATCACGTTGCATGGTGGAACGATTCATCATCGGGTTGATATTCATCTTTGGATTCGGCGCACTCTGATTGGCCATGCGGGGTTCCAGGGCGCGGTTATTAAAATAGCGCAGGGCAGTAGTTAACGATTGGCTGTCAGAAAGGTAGGCGGTGGTCTTAAGCATCAGGTTGTTGATAGCTTCAGCGTTCGGTGCCTCAGAGCCATTGCCGTGATAAATATTGCCAACCTTTCGTTTACTGAATGCAAAGATGCCATCCAAATCCTCTGTGCGGCCAAACACTGACATCCCCAAGCCAGTGCTGTGATAACCCGTAGCACCGAAGCCACTGACACGAAATCCGAAATTTTGATCTTTTGCCAGTAAATCAGCAGCATCAACGGTCTGGTAGGCAATAACGCCCCCCAAGGCTCCGCTACCAAATAGTGAGGTTGATGGGCTGCGAATAACACTGACTTTTTTTATTAACGCGGGATCAAGGAAGGTACCATTAAAATGCACGCCTTTAATTCCCTGACGAATACCATCAATGAGTATCAGTACGCCATATTGATCATAACCTCTGATATTGACGTTCTGCCCATTGGTACGGCCGGCCCCGGTAACCGTGACCCCTGGTATGTGTTGTAGCATTTCACCGGCAGTGGTGGCGGTTTGCTTTTGTGGCATCGAAGCATCAATGACGGTCAGAACTCCGGGGTGTTTGAAACTGTCGGATGCAGTACGAGTGCCAGTTACCTTTAGTGTGTCATGATGATCCTGCGAAGGGGAACTGGCGATGGCTATCGACGGCAGCGCCAAAGTCATAGCCAGACTGCATGAAGATAAACGAAAAAAACGAGGCATAAACAGCTCTCCATATATTGTTTAATATAATCAATGGATTGCTGGCTGCCTGAGTAGTGAGCGTTAGGTGGCTGGCGTCGGGGCAATGGTTTTTAATCAGGGGCTGATTCCGATTATTTAGTCAGTATCAGTTTCCCTGCTTTGGTCTGGCGTAAGTAATAAAGTTGGCCCTGGTGATTGATGACGACAACTTCATGTTGTCCAAGCAATTGTTGGCTGTTAATACAGGAAAGTGGCAAAGAGGAAAGTGTCTGGTCGATTGCGTGTTGAGTTCGATCTGTTGCTTTATACATAAGATACTTTCTTTGAGTTGATATCATGATCAAGTTGATAATGATTATCATCCCCATATGGAATTGATTTCAACCCTCAACTCAATTAGTTGTTATTCCAATCTCTTGTTTTTCATTAGTCATTTGTATGCTGAATCATTTGGGCAGGAATAAGGCGAGGAGGTGTGAATGGAAGTGGTTTGATGCATTTAGCTCAGTGATGGAATAGGCCGTTAGCGAAAAGCCACGCCATCACTGATTTTAAATGAAGTTAATACTAGTTAAACCGGCTGCTGACAGCATCCGCCAGTAAACTGAGCAACTGTTCAGTATCCGCCCAATTCAGGCAAGGATCAGTAATGGATTGCCCATAGGTTAGTGGCTGACCCGCAACAATTTTCTGTGTGCCTTCAACCAGGAAACTTTCTGCCATCACCCCGACGATAGCGGTGGATCCCGCGCGGATCTGCTGACCGATGTCAGCGGCGACCTCTAACTGACGACGATGCATCTTCTGGCAATTGCCGTGGCTGAAATCTACCACCAGATGTTCGGGTAAATCAAATTCACGCAAGCTATCACAAGCTGCGGCGATGTCAGATGCACCATAATTTGGTGTCTTTCCGCCGCGCATAATGATATGCCCATGTGGATTGCCACTGGTTTGATAAATCGTCATTTGACCGGTTTTGTCCGGTGATAAAAACATATGACTGGCTTGTGCCGCACGGATAGCATCAATAGCAATGCGGGTATTACCGTCGGTGCCATTTTTGAAACCAACCGGGCAGGAGAGGGCTGAGGCCATTTCACGATGGATCTGGCTTTCAGTCGTCCGCGCGCCAATCGCGCCCCAACTAATCAGGTCGGCAATATATTGGCCGGTCACCATATCGAGGAATTCGGTAGCGGTAGGCAGACCTAACTCATTAACCGCCAATAGCAACCGGCGCGCCATTTCAATCCCCAAATTGACCTGACATGAGCCATCAAGCGCGGGATCTGAAATCAACCCTTTCCAGCCCACCACGGTACGCGGCTTTTCGAAATAGGTGCGCATGACGATTTCAAGACGATCCTGGTAGCGAATACGTAATACATTCAATCGCTTTGCATAATCGATTGCAGCATCCAGGTCGTGAATCGAACAAGGGCCGACGACCACCAGCAGGCGCGAATCTTCACCGGTGAGTATTTTTTCAATTCGTTTACGTGACGCTGTCACGTTATCAGCGACAGCCTCGGAAATCGGTAACTTTTCTGCCAATTGTTGTGGCGTCACTAAGCTATCGATGCGCGCGGTCCGCAGTTCATCAGTTTTGTGCATGAAAATTCTCTAAATCTGTTCTTCTCTGCGGCAGGAATACCGGGAAGTGATGGCGATCACAATAAACCAAAAATAGATGAATTCAACTGCTCGCGTCATGATTCATAGAAATTTTGATGAAATAAGCCTTAATTATCACTCTTGGAAATGTTTATACCCAAGTAATCAGAGTCGCAGGTAGGCAGCAAGCCAACCCCTGCGACTCAAGGACGAAAGGGATAATCAGAACATCCGCCGACTCATGCCCAAAATATCGAGAATTTTGGTCGAGATCTCTTCAACGGAGTAGTTGGTAGAATTCAGATAGCGAATCTGGTGCTTACGAAACAGGGCTTCTACTTCGCCGACTTCCATGCGGCATTGGCGCAGCGACGCGTAGCGACTATTTTCACGGCGCTCTTCTCGAATAGCCGCCAGTCGCTCAGGATTAATTGTTAAGCCAAACAACTTATGCTGAAAGGGCTTCAGCGCAGCAGGAAGTTGCAGGTTATCCATGTCATCGGCGATAAAAGGGTAATTGGCCGCACGAATACCAAATTGCATAGCCAGATACAGGCTGGTTGGGGTTTTGCCGCAGCGGGAAACGCCCAATAAAATCACCTGAGCCTGGTCGAGGTTACGCAGAGAAATACCGTCATCATGCGCTAATGCATAATCAATGGCGGCGATGCGCGCGTCATATTTACCCAGATTGCTTTCGGTTAAACCGTGGGTGCGATTGAGTACCGGTTGTGGGGAGACGCCCAGTTCACCCTGAAGTGGGGCCACCAGTGCTTGCACGATATCCTGACAGAATCCTTCACTATGCTGAATGAGTTCCCGAACTTCAGGGCTGATTATTGAATAGAAAACCAACGGCCTGACACCGGTTTCGCGGTATATTGTATTAATCTTTTCACACACTTCTTGAGCACGCGCCGCACTTTCGACAAACGGCAGCGTGAAAGTCGTCGCTTTAACTGGAAACTGAGATAAAACGGCATGACCGAGCACTTCGGCCGTGATGGCCGTCCCATCTGAAATATAAAAAACGCTTCTTTCCACGCTGACTCCTGAGTCATTTTCTGGCCGATTTATACCACTGCTTAACCCCATCAGTGTGCCTTATTCGGCTTATCGGTAAAGGGTTTGCTGTCAGAATAGCCTGAAAAACATTTTTCTTGTTGGGTTGATCGATTCACCTGTCTATGGGCTATGGATGATTGTGCTAGTCTGAAATGTACCTTTCGTCATTGACACCGCAGCTAACTCAGCAGCGACGTCGATGACTTTGGCTAGATGTACCCTACTGATCGTCCGTAATTAATGACAATGTAAAAAGGATTGTTTCGATGTCCAACAATGGCCTAAATCTGTGTAATGTGCTTTGGTACAACCAGCTTGGCATGCACGATGTTGAAAGGGTTGGCGGCAAAAATGCCTCCCTGGGTGAAATGATAACCCATCTTTCTGAACTGGGTGTTTCGGTGCCCAATGGTTTTGCCACCACCGCTCAGGCGTTTAACGATTTTCTGGAGCAAAGCGGCGTTAATAACCGCATTTATCAACTGTTGGATCAAACCGATGTTGATGATATTGCGGCGTTAGCTAAAGCCGGCGCGCAGATTCGTCAATGGGTGATTGAAACGCCATTCCATCCCGAGTTCGAACAATCAATTCACGATGCTTATCAGCAGTTAGCGGATGATCCACAAGCGTCATTTGCCGTGCGTTCTTCAGCGACTGCCGAAGATATGCCGGATGCCTCTTTTGCCGGGCAGCAGGAAACCTTCCTCAATGTGCAAGGCATTGATGCGGTGATGATTGCCATCAAGCATGTCTTCGCCTCACTGTTTAATGATCGAGCCATTTCTTATCGTGTGCATCAGGGGTACGACCATCGCGGCGTAGCGCTGTCTGCGGGGGTTCAGCGCATGGTGCGCTCAGATCTCGCCGCATCGGGTGTCATGTTCACCATCGATACCGAATCGGGTTTTGATCAAGTGGTCTTTATCACTGCGGCCCATGGTTTGGGTGAAATGGTGGTGCAGGGCGCGGTAAATCCTGACGAATTTTATGTACATAAACCCACGCTGCGTAAGGGAAAACCCGCGATAGTCCGCCGCAATATGGGGTCGAAAAAAATTCGTATGGTCTATGCCGAAAACCAGGACCACGGTAAACAAGTCCGAATTGAAGATGTGCCAGAAGCACAACGCAATCGTTTCGCCCTCAGTGATGATGAAGTTGAAGCTCTGGCCCATCAGGCTTTATTGATTGAAGAACACTATGGCCGCCCGATGGATATCGAATGGGCGAAAGACGGCCATACCGGTAAGCTGTTTATCGTGCAGGCACGTCCGGAAACCGTGCGTTCCAACGAACAGGTGATGGAACGCTATCAGCTCAATAATCAAAGTAATGTGCTGGTGGAAGGCCGTGCTATCGGGCATCGCATTGGCGCAGGGCCAGTCAAGGTCATTCATGATATTAGCGAGATGGATAGAATTCAGGCCGGTGATGTGCTGGTAACAGACATGACTGACCCTGATTGGGAACCTATCATGAAAAAGGCATCGGCTATCGTCACTAACCGTGGTGGGCGAACCTGTCATGCCGCCATTATTGCGCGTGAGTTGGGCATTCCGGCGGTAGTGGGGTGTGGTAATGCCACTGATATTCTGAAAGAAGGGCAGAATGTGACGGTTTCCTGTGCTGAAGGGGATACCGGCTATGTTTATCATGAGTTGCTCGACTTCTCTATTCAAAGCTCACAGGTGACAGAATTACCTGATTTGCCTTTGAAAATTATGATGAATGTCGGCAATCCGGATCGGGCTTTTGATTTTGCCCGCTTGCCGAATGAAGGTGTTGGGTTGGCGCGGTTAGAATTTATCATCAACCGCATGATTGGGGTGCATCCTAAAGCACTGTTGGAGCTTGATACTCAGCCGCCTGCGATTCAAGCAGAGATCAAAGCGTTAATGAATGGTTATGACGACCCGGTTGAGTTTTATGTCGGCCGTTTGACCGAAGGAATTTCTACTCTGGGTGCGGCATTTTGGCCTAAGCGTGTGATTGTGCGCTTGTCAGATTTTAAATCTAATGAGTATGCCAATTTGGTCGGCGGAGAAGCCTATGAACCCCATGAAGAGAACCCGATGCTGGGCTTCCGTGGGGCGGGGCGTTATGTCGCAGACAGCTTCCGTGACTGCTTTGCATTGGAGTGTGAGGCGGTTAAGCGGGTCCGCAATGTGATGGGTCTGACCAACGTTGAGGTGATGGTGCCTTTCGTGCGGACAGTGGAGCAGGCTGAAGCGGTCGTGGCTGAACTCGCTCGGCAGGGGCTTAAACGTGGCGAAAATGGCCTGAAAATCATTATGATGTGCGAAATCCCATCTAATGCTTTATTAGCTGATCAATTCCTTGAGCATTTCGACGGTTTCTCCATCGGTTCTAATGATATGACTCAGCTAACACTGGGGCTGGACCGGGACTCTGGTGTGGTGTCTGAGTTGTTTGATGAGCGTAATGACGCCGTTAAAGCATTGCTATCAATGGCTATTCAGGCCGCTAAACGTCAGGGGAAATATGTCGGGATTTGCGGGCAAGGCCCTTCAGATCATGAGGATTTTGCGTTATGGCTGATGGAACAAGGGATTGACAGTTTGTCTCTTAATCCAGATACCGTGGTGCAAACCTGGTTGAGCCTGGCACAACAGACCAAACACTGATAGATAGCACTTTCGCCAATATATTTATTATCCGCAGCTTAGGTTGCGGATTTTTTTTGTTCTTTCTGGTGGCTATGCTGGTCATTGAGGTGATTCAGGGAAATGGACATGGCTAATACAGACGCTATTCTAATTACACAGAATATAATAAAAAAAAGGCCCGTCTTAGGTGACAGGCAAAGACTACACACAGCATTGCGTGTATACCCGTCATACTTCAAGCTGCATGTGCGTTGGCCGCCTTCCTGCAACTCGAATTATTTAGGG